>NZ_JBHXDC010000009.1:0-344551 GCF_042725135.1 Streptomyces sp. NPDC060366
AAGGAACGGACGCTTCCTTCGGTCCCGTCTCCGGGTCCCTCCGGGCTTTCCCTTCGGTCTTGCTGTCTTGCGTTTCCGACTCTATCAGAACCTTTTCGTGTCTCGCTTCTCATGGAGAAGCGGTTCTCGATTAAGAGTTCCAATGGCCTTCGGAGTGGCCCTTTGCCTTTCGGCTGAGCCAGACATTATCAGAAACATCCGGGCCGAACTAAATCGGCCGCTTCGATTCGGATGATGTATCGGAAGGCCCTGCGGAAATTCGATTCCCACTCAGAGCCGAGTAGACAAGCACGCCACGCTCGAGCATGTCCATCCTCGAGGCAACCGTTCAAATCTACCTCCCCACGCAGACCATGTCAATGATCGGCAGCGATCTTTGTGGGGCGGAGAGGAGACTAACAGGTCAGCGGCGCGTGACGCACATCAGGCTGCCGTGGGCAGTTGGGCGCTCTGGTCGGCGCTCTCCACGTCGCCCGTCTCGCCCGCGCGGGCCGCTCGGCCGCCGAGTACGTACACGTACGCCAGGAAGGCCGCTTCCGACACGACACCGATGGCGATGCGTGCCCATGTGGGCAGGCCGGAGGGGGTGACGAAGCCTTCGATCAGGCCCGAGACGAAGAGGATCAGGGCGAGACCGATGGCCATGCCCACGGCCGCCCGTCCCTGCTGGGCGAGCGCTGTCCGACGCGTGTAGGGACCGGGGTCGATCAAGGTCCAGCCGAGGCGGAGGCCCGTACCCGCAGCGACGAACACGGCTGTGAGTTCGAGCAGACCGTGGGGCAGGACGAGGCCGAGGAACGTGTCCAGACGGCCGGCCGACGACATCAGGCCGATGCCTACGCCGAGGTTGAGCATGTTCAGGAAGAGGATCCAGATCACCGGGAAGCAGAGGAAGGCGCCGAGGACGAGGCACATGGCGGCCGCCTGGGCATTGTTCGTCCATACCTGCGCCGCGAAGGACGCCGCCGGGTGGCTTGAGTAGTAGGTCTCGTACTCACCGCCGGGCCGGGTCATCCGACGGAGGTCCTCGGGCGCCGCGATCGCCGACTGGACCTCGGGGTGCGCCGATATCCACCAGCCGATCAGCGCGGCGACGAGCACCGAGAGCAGCGCGGTGGGTATCCACCAGTGCCGGGAGCGGTACACGGCGGCGGGGAAACCGGCATAGAGGAAGCGCGCGGCATCTCGCCAGCCGGCGCGGCGGGTGCCGGTGACCACCGAGCGTGCCCGCGCGACCAGCTGGGTCAGGCGCCCGATGAGCATGGGGTCCGGGGCACTGGACTGGATCAGGGAGAGATGAGTGGCTGTGCGTTGGTAGAGGGCGACGAGTTCGTCCGCCTCCGCACCCGTGAGGTGACGTCCGCGGCGCAGGAGAAAGTCCAGGCGGTCCCACTCGGGTCGGTGGGCCGTCACGAAGACGTCGAGATCCATGGTCGGCTGCTGCTCCAGGCACTGGGTGCGTACGGTCCGTACTACTGCGGCACGTTGCAGGCCAGCTTGGCAGACTGAGCGGTCCGGGGGCAGAGAAGGTCGGCGAAGGGTGGCACCGGTGAATGAGCTTGTGACGGGCGACGCGGTCGTACTGGGGCTGCGCCCCGCGAAGCTGCCGAGCCGGGCGTTGGCCGTCGTCATCGACCTGGTGGTGGTCTGGGCCGCGTACATCGTCGTCTCGATCGTGCTCGCCATCGCGACGGATTCGCTGGACACGGCAGCGGTGGCGGCGCTGGCGGTCGCGAGTTTCCTGTTGATACCGGTGGGTGTGCCGATCGCGGTGGAAACCCTCAGCCACGGGCGTTCGTTGGGGAAGCTGGCCTGTGGGCTGCGGGTGGTGCGTGACGACGGCGGGCCCATCCGGTTCCGTCACGCGCTCGTGCGTGGGGCGATCGGTGTGGTGGAACTGCTGATGTCGTTCGGCGTCATCGCGTCCATCGCTTCGCTGGTGTCGGCGCGAGGGCGTCGGGTCGGGGACCTGTTCGCGGGGACGCTGGTCGTACGCGAGCGGGTGCCGGCGGATCGGGCTCCTGCCGCGCCGCCTCCTCCGCCGTGGCTCGTCGGCCGCTTCTCCGAGTTGGATCTGTCGTCGGTGCCCGACGACCTGTGGCTGGCCGTACGGCAGTACCTGACTCGGATGCGGCAACTCGACCCCGGCGTCGGCTGGTCGATGTCGGAGCGGCTGGCAAGTGATCTCGCGGCGCGTACGGGTGTGCCGTTGCCGCACGGCGTGCCGCCGGCTGCGTATCTGGCGGCCGTGGTGAACGAACGGCAGGCACGGGACGCGCGGCGGGCCTTCGGCGCGGCCGCTCCCGTCGGCGGGCCGCCCGCCCGGCCACCGCGTACTCACCGTTCGGAGGTCGCACAACCGGGGTACGTCCAGCAGCGGGACGCGCAGCCGCAGGCCGTGCGACCGCACGACGTACGGCACGACGCGACTGAGGTGGCTGAGGTGGCGTCAACTCGTGAGCGCGGTCCGGCCGATCCCCCGGCATCCGGGTTCGCGCCACCTGTCTAAGGGCTTGTCGCTCGGGCGGCCCGCCTCGGTGTCAGGACGGAGCCGACGGCGGGGATTCGAGGTCTTCGAGCTCGATGCCCGGCGCCGCGAGCACCACGTCGCCGCTGATGTGGACGCTGTGCTGCTCACCGGTGTCCAGGGCGCTGACCTGGTACTCGTCCACGGTCAGGGGGCCATTGTCAGTGGCATGCGCTTCACTTCTCAGTAGCGCCCAGGACTGGTCGACAGTTCGGGGGGCGAGAACAGGATCCGTGAACGCCACGAGGCGGACGCGGGTCGCGGGGGAAGCGGGAGTGAGGCGCAGGAGGCGGGTGATCGCGACGAGGAACGCGGGGGAAGCGCCGGTGAAGGCGTGGGCGGGGACATTGCCTTCGGTGGCTTCGGTGCCGGTGGGGTCGGTACGGACCCAGGTGACGCCTTCGAGTGCGGCGGCACGCACCCGCCAGCTCGCGGCGTGCAGTTCGAGACGGATGGGACGACCGAGCTCGTCGAGGGTGAGGTCGACGGAGCCGGAGTGCTCGCCGGACGGAGCGGTGATCTGGGAGACGTAACGCCAGCCCGAGGGGCCCGGTGCGCAGTGGAAGTGTTCTTCGCCGAGGGGGGTGTGGTCGTGCGGGTCGTGGAGTGAGTAGCGGCCACGGGGCATGTGCGGGAGTCCTTCGGTGTCCTCGGAGCCCGTGCCGTGAGAGCGCACGGGAGCGCCGTCCGCGTACACACAGACCGCCTGGACCCGACTGGACCGGAAGCCGGTGGGGATCAGGAGCCAGAGACCGGGGCAGGCCCCCAACACGGGGGTGTGGGGGCCTGCCCGTACCGCTGGTGTCAGCGGCGGTGCCTGTGGATCAGTAGCGGTAGTGGTCGGGCTTGAACGGGCCTTCGACCTCCACGCCGATGTACGCGGCCTGCTCGGGGCGGAGCGTCGTGAGCTTCACTCCGAGCGCGTCGAGGTGGAGGCGGGCGACCTTCTCGTCGAGGTGCTTGGGCAGCACGTAGACGTCGGTCGGGTACTCCTCGGGCTTGGTGAAGAGCTCGATCTGGGCCAGGGTCTGGTCCGCGAACGAGTTCGACATCACGAAGGAGGGGTGGCCGGTCGCGTTGCCGAGGTTCAGCAGGCGGCCCTCGGACAGGACGATCAGCGTCTTGCCGTCGGGGAACTTCCAGGTGTGGACCTGCGGCTTGACCTCGTCCTTGACGATGCCGGGGATCTTCGCGAGGCCGGCCATGTCGATCTCGTTGTCGAAGTGGCCGATGTTCCCGACGATCGCCTGGTGCTTCATCTTGGCCATGTCCGCGGCCATGATGATGTCCTTGTTGCCCGTCGTGGTGACGAAGATGTCGGCGATGCCGACGACGTCGTCCAGCGTGGAGACCTGGAAGCCGTCCATCGCCGCCTGGAGCGCGCAGATCGGGTCGATCTCGGTGATGATCACGCGGGCGCCCTGGCCGCGCAGGGACTCCGCGCAGCCCTTGCCCACGTCGCCGTAGCCGAAGACGACGGCGACCTTGCCGCCGATCAGCACGTCGGTGGCACGGTTGATGCCGTCGATCAGGGAGTGGCGGCAGCCGTACTTGTTGTCGAACTTCGACTTGGTCACGGCGTCGTTGACGTTGATCGCCGGGAAGAGGAGCGTGCCGTCGCGGTGCATCTCGTAGAGACGGTGGACACCGGTCGTGGTCTCTTCGGTGACGCCGCGGATCTCGGACGCCAGGAGCGTCCACTTCTGCGGGTTCTCGGTGAGGGTGCGGTTGAGCAGACGGAGGATGTAGCTGTACTCCTCGCTGTCCGCCGTGGCCGGGTCCGGGGCCGCGCCGGCCTTCTCGAACTCGACGCCCTTGTGGACGAGGAGGGTGGCGTCGCCACCGTCGTCCAGGATCATGTTCGGGCCGCCGGTGGAGGCGTTGGGCCAGGTCAGGGCCTGCTCCGTGCACCACCAGTACTCTTCGAGCGTCTCGCCCTTCCAGGCGAAGACCGGGACGCCCTGCGGGTCGTCCGGAGTGCCGTTCGGACCGACGGCCACCGCGGCGGCGGCGTGGTCCTGCGTGGAGAAGATGTTGCAGGAGGCCCAGCGGACGTCGGCGCCGAGCGCGGCCAGCGTCTCGATGAGGACGGCGGTCTGCACGGTCATGTGCAGGGAGCCGGTGATGCGGGAGCCGGCGAGGGGCTGCGCCTCGGCGTACTCCTTGCGGATCGACATCAGGCCGGGCATCTCGTGCTCGGCGAGGGTGATCTCCTTGCGGCCGAAGTCGGCAAGCGAGAGATCGGCGACCTTGAAGTCCTGTCGGTTGGCGACAGTGGTCATAGCGAGCTGCTCCTCGTAAAGGGGTCGAGGGTGGGTACGGCTGACTCTGCGGCGGGCGGGCATACGAATGCCCGGACGTACGCAACGCAGTCCGTCGGAGGCCCTCTCTCCCTCGGCCGGTCCGCGCCGCAGACCGCCCGACCGCCATCAGCAGCGACGTCTGGCTCTGGTGACGAATCTACACCGATCGGCCCAGCGCCCTAAAGGGCGCCTGGGCCGGGAACCGGTCGGCGACGGACTCCGAAGGCGTCCCAACTCGGGCCTAACGGGCTTTTTGCCGTACGTTCTCATGGTTGATCTTTCCGGGAACGGCTGGGGGCCGGCCGTACCGGACTCATCTCCGTAAGGAGGCCCCGGCGCGAGATGCGCCGGGGCCTCCTTACGGATGCGAGCAGCTGATCAGTGGTCGTCCTTGTCGGGACCCGAGTCGGGAGCCGGCTCGGCCTCCGTGACGCCCGGCGACTTGGCCGGGTTGGTGCCCGCCGCGGCCGCGGCGGCGCTGAAGATGTCCGGCTCCAGGTAGATCACGCGGGCGATCGGGACCGCCTCACGGATCCGGCCCTCGGCAGCGTTGATCGCCTGGGCGACCTCGGCCGCCGTGTCGTCGTGCTCGACCGCGATCTTGGCTGCCACCAGCAGCTCCTCGGGGCCGAGGTGGAGCGTACGCATGTGGATGATGCCGGTGACGACGTCGCCGTCGACGATCGCGGCCTTGATCTTCTCCACGTCTTCCCGGCCGGCGGACTCACCGAGCAGCAGGGACTTCGTCTCGGCCGCCAGGACCAGCGCGATCACGATCAGCAGGATGCCGATGCAGAGCGTGCCGATGCCGTCCCAGACGCCGTTGCCCGTGGCGAGTGCCAGGCTCACACCGAGGAGCGCGAGGATCAGACCGACGAGCGCGCCGAGGTCCTCCAGCAGGACGACCGGGAGCTCGGGGGCCTTGGAGTGCCGGATGAACTCTTTCCACGAGCGCTTGCCGCGCGTCTGGTTGGACTCGACGATGGCCGTGCGGAAGGAGAACGACTCGGCGATGATCGCGAACACCAGGACGCCGACCGGCCAGTACCAGGCCTCGATCTCGTGCGGGTGCTTGATCTTCTCGTAGCCCTCGTAGATGGCGAACATGCCACCGACGGAGAAGAGCACGATGGAGACGAGGAACGCGTAGATGTAGCGCTCACGGCCGTAGCCGAAGGGGTGTTCCGGGGTCGCTTCGCGCTTCGCCTTCTTGCCGCCGAGGAGCAGCAGCCCCTGATTGCCGGAGTCGGCGAGCGAGTGCACGCTCTCGGCGAGCATCGACGACGAACCACTGAAGAGGAACGCCACGAACTTGGCTACTGCGATCGCTAGGTTGGCGACGAGCGCCGCCACGATCGCCTTGGTTCCGCCTGACGCGCTCATGGGTGCGGTGGATCCCTTCATCGGTCTGCGGCCCTGGCGCCGCGGTACGGCGGCACATTGTTGCAGCCGCCGAGGCGGACCGTGCGGGAAGCTCCGGTTCAGGCGATGACGGTGGCCCTGAAGACCCTTCCCGTACCGGTCAGTTCGGTCTTCTCGCCCGCGGGGACGAAGACCGAATCGCCAGGAGTCAGGTCGATTTCGTTGGCGCGCGGTGTGCCCGCCGTGCAGAGCAGGATCTGTGGGGTGTCGGCGGTGAGTTCCCGGGGCTCGGCGCCCGGTGCCAACCCGTAGGTGGACAGCCGGAATTCGTCGATCGGGGTCTCGTACAGCTCCTCGCCCGATGCCGACGCCTCGGGGCGGAGCACGGCGGGCTCGGCCGACTCGAACCGCACGATGCGGAGCAGTTCCGGTACGTCGACGTGTTTGGGGGTGAGGCCGCAGCGCAGGACGTTGTCCGAGTTGGCCATGATCTCGACGCCCAGCCCCCGCAGATAGGCGTGCGGGACGCCGGCGCCCAGGAAGAGGGCTTCGCCGGGCTGGAGTTGTACGTGGTTGAGCAGCATGGCCGCGATGACGCCCGGGTCGCCGGGGTAGTGGTGCGCGATCGACACGTATGGCGAGTACTCGCCGCCGAGGCGTGCGGCGGCTTCGGCGGAGGAATGCACTGTGTGTGACATCTCGTCGGGGTCGGCGGTCAGCACGGCGGTGAGGACCTCGCGCAGCGCGGCTTCCTCGGGGTGTGCGCGCAGGAGGTCCACGTAGGGCTTGAGCGAGTCGACGTCGAGTCCGGCGAGGAGTTCGGCGGTCTCGGCGGGCGCTCGGAAGCCGCACAGGCCGTCGAAGGGGGTGAGGGCGCAGATCAGCTCGGGCTTGTGGTTGGCGTCCTTGTAGTTGCGGTGCGGCGCGTCGATGGGGACGCCCTGGCGCTCCTCCGCCGCGTAACCCTCCTTCGCCTGGGCGAGGTTGGGATGGACCTGAAGGGAGAGGGGGGCGCCGGCGGCAAGGATCTTGAGGAGGAAGGGGAGACGTGGACCGAATTTCTTGACGGTGGGGGCGCCGAGTTCCGCCTCGGGGGCGGCTGCGATGAGGTCGGAGAGCGGGTGGTCGACGGGGGTGGTGGTGCGGTTGACACGGGACGGGGCCCCCGGGTGGGCGCCCATCCACATCTCGGCCTGGGGCTCGCCGGTCGGGGCGGTGCCGAGCAGTTCCGGGATGGCGGTCGTGGATCCCCAGGCGTAGGGGCGCACGGTGTTGGAGAGGCGGTCCATGGGTGCTTCCTTGTTCCGTGACGTGAGCGTGCGGGGTGCGGGGTGCGTGAGGTGCGTTCAGCGCGAGGGGCGGCCGGACAGGCCGGTCGGGCTCATTCGCGGTTGCCCGAGGCCAGGGCGAGATAGACGGCCGCGAAGTCGGTGACGGCGACGAGTTCCGCGAGGGCTTCGAGTTCGGTGCCTTCCTGCGGCTCCAGCTCGCTGATGGCCGTCTCGTGGCTGATGGCGAGTTCGCGGGCGGCGGGCGCCGCGGTCAGTCCGCCGACGGGGCGGTCGCGGAGCAGCACGACTCGGGCGCGCAGCGGCTGGGGCTCCTCGACGCGGTCGCGGAAGAAGTCGTCGGGGTCGGCGGCGCCACCGGCGAAGTCGCCGCCCAGGAGGAGGCCGTGTGCGGGCAGGGCGCCGGGGAGCTCGGCCGCGAGCGCGGGGCGGCCGGACAACTCGGCCAGTACGGCTGCGAAGCGGCGCCCGGCGGGGGCGGCGACCGTGCCTTCCGTCCAGATCAGCGGGAGGTTGTCGGCCAGTTCGGCGGCGAGGGTCTTGGCCGGGTTGCTGTACGTGGCGATGGCCGGGCCGCAGCGTTCGGCCGCGCTGTCGAGACGGTCGGCGACGAGCTGAAGGGTCTCGGCCGACGCGGTGAGCAGCCCGACACGGTCGAGTAGCGAGAGGAGTGGGGTGAACAGCGCCCAGAGCGCTCCCGGGCTCGCCGCCTGGATCTCCTCGTACTGCTCCTGGGGTGTGGGCGCCATGGGCACGGCGAGTCCGTGCCTACCGCCGACGGCCTCGCTGAGGGGGGACGGGTGCGGGGCGACGGCGACGACGGTGCAGCCGCGGCGGTACGCCTGCTCGGCGAGGAGGGCGAGGCCCGGTTCGCCGCCGTCGGTGGTGGCGATCAGGAGCAGGTCGACGGAGCCGGCCCAGCCGGGGAGCGCCCAGCGCAGGGCGCCCGCGGCGGGTGCCACGCCGGTGGGGCGCAGCAGGGTGACGGGGGCGGCGGCACCGGCGAGCGCGCCGAGCAGGTCGGCGACGCCGAGTGCGGCGGTGCCGGAGCCGGCGAACAGCACGGCGCGGGGGCGGCCCTCGGGGTTGAGCTGTCCGATGCCCGCCTCGGCGGCGTGCCGGATGGCGGTGCGTACACGTGCCCCGGCCTCGGCGGCGCCGAGGAGGAGCCCACGGTGGTCGGCTCGAGCCAGCGCGTCCGGCGCGTCGAGCAAGGACTCGTCGAGCATGGGAGGTGTGTCTCCGATCGCCGGGCGCCGTGGACGGCGCGTGGGCACGGGCCTGTGGCGGCGGGGTTCCGTCAGGCGGGGCGGCGGGCCTCGTCCACGAGGAGTACGGGGATGTCGTCCCGGACCGGGTAGGCCAGGCCGCAGTCCGCGCCGGTGCAGATCAGCTCGGGCGTGTCGGCTTCGGTGCGGTCGCTGAGCGGCGCGTGGCAGGCCGGGCAGGCGAGGATCTCCAGAAGGCCGGCTTCGAGCGGCATGTGGTGGTGTCCCTTCGAACGAGCTGAGGCGTACGGAGTGGTGCGGATTGGGCCACGTCAGCCTACCGCCGGAGGGTGGGGCCGGGCTCGTACCGGGGGTGGGGTTGGGGTGGGGCGGGCAGGACAAGCGGCGCTTCTCCCTGCCGCTCCCCAACGAAAGCGGGCGCGCCCCGGACCCCCGGACCCCGGGCCCGCGACCGCCGTCGGCGCGGGCGGAGAACGGTCTGTCCTTGACCGCCGGACAGGCCGGATTCAGCCCCGAGCCGGCTTGGAGCCGGCCGGGAGCCGACCCGGAGTCAGGATCGGATCAGGGCCAGGGCCTCGTCCCTGATCTTGGCCATCGTCGGCTCGTCGCGGGCCTCCACGTTGAGGCGCAGCAGCGGTTCCGTGTTGGAGGCGCGGAGGTTGAACCACCAGTCGGCGGTGGTCACCGTCAGACCGTCGAGTTCGTCGGTCGTGACACCCTCGCGGTCGGTGAAGGCTTTCCGTACGGCGGCCACGCGGGCCGTCTGGTCGTCCACCGTGGAGTTGATCTCGCCCGACCCGGCGTACCGGTCGTAGGAGGCGACGAGTTCGGACAGCGGGCCGTCCTGTTCGCCGAGCGCGGCCAGGACGTGGAGCGCGGCGAGCATGCCCGTGTCCGCGTTCCAGAACTCGCGGAAGTAGTAGTGCGCCGAGTGCTCGCCGCCGAAGATCGCGCCGGTGCGGGCCATCTCCGCCTTGATGAAGGAGTGGCCGACGCGCGTACGGACCGGGGTGCCGCCCTGTTCCCTGACGACCTCGGGGACCGACCAGGAGGTGATGAGGTTGTGGATCACCGTGCCGCCGGGGTGCTTGGCGAGTTCACGCTCGGCGACCAGGGCCGTGATCGCCGACGGTGACACGCCCCTCCCCCGCTCGTCGACGACGAAGCAGCGGTCCGCGTCACCGTCGAACGCCAGGCCCAGGTCGGCGCCTTCGGAGAGCACACGGGCCTGGAGGTCCACGATGTTCCGCGGATCGAGCGGGTTGGCCTCGTGGTTGGGGAACGTGCCGTCCAGCTCGAAGTACATCGGGACCAGGTCGACGGGCAGCCCCGCGAAGACCGTGGGGACGGTGTGGCCCCCCATGCCGTTCCCCGCGTCGACCACGACTTTCAGCGGGCGGATCTCCGAGAGCTCGACCAGGGACAGCAGGTGTGCGGCGTAATCCGTCAACGTGTCACGCTGCGTGATCGTTCCCTGCTCCGTGGCCGGCTCCGGGGGCCCGTCGGCGAGCCACCTCTCGACCAGCGCGCGGATCTCCGCCAGGCCGGTGTCCTGCCCCACCGGCGCCGCGCCCGCGCGACACATCTTGATGCCGTTGTACCGCGCGGGATTGTGCGAAGCGGTGAACATCGCGCCCGGCAGGTCCAGTGCCCCGCTGGCGTAGTAGAGCTGGTCCGTCGAGCAGAGCCCGATCAGCGTGGCGTGCGCCCCGCGCCGGACGGCGCCCTTGGCGAAGCTCGCCGACAGATGGGGCGAGGAGGGCCGCATGTCGTGACCGACGACGATCGCCGTGGCGCCCGTGACTTCCACGAAGGCCGCCCCGAAGAGCTCGACGAGCCGGTCGTCGAGCTGGTCCGGATACACGCCACGTACGTCGTACGCCTTCACGATCTGGCCCAAGTCGGCCACGGCCACCCCTCCTGAGGTCTCTGCGGACAGTCATCACAAACTACCCGCCCTCGGAAGGGGTCCCGAAGCCGCGGCCCCGGGCCGGCCGCGGCGCGCCTACGGCAGCATCCACCCCAGTACGAAGGTGCTCTGCCCCACCACGATCAGGCACATCACCAACAGCAGTCCGAGGCTCCATGGCAGGACCTTCCTCAGGAGGTCCCCTTCCTTGCCCGCGAGACCGACCGCCGCGCACGCGATGGTCAGATTCTGCGGGGAGATCATCTTGCCGAGCACTCCGCCGGAGCTGTTCGCCGCCGCCAACAGCTCGGGCGACAGCCCGGATTCACGCGCCGCCGTGACCTGGAGCGCCCCGAAGAGGGCGTTGGCCGAGGTGTCGGAGCCCGTGACGGCGACGCCGAACCAGCCCAGTACGGGCGAGAGGAACGCCAGCCCCGCGCCCGCCGCCGCGACGAAGTGGCCGATGGTGGCCGCCTGTCCGGAGAGGTTCATGACGTAAGCGAGGGCGAGCACCGACACGACGGTGAGGATGGCGTAGCGCAGTTCGTGCACCGTGGCCGCCCACTCCTTGAGCGCGTCCTTCGCCTTGAGACCGATCACCACGGCCGTCAGGAAGCCCGCGACCAGGACGAGTGTGCCGCCGGTCGAAATGAGCGGCAGCGAGAAGACGTTGGCCCCGACCGGCTTCCCCTCGGAGTCGGCGACGTCGAGGAACGGCCAGTCGAAGGACTGGGTCGCCCTGGCCAGCAGGTCCTTGATCGGCGGGATCTGCGCGAGGGAGAAGATCACGACGATCAGGCCGTACGGCGCGTAGGCGCGGACGATTTCGCGGCGGTCGTCCTCGACGTCGAGATCCTCGCTGCGCGCGCCCTTCAGTACGGAGGTTCGCACCGCCTCGTCGGCCGGCTTGCGCGCGCTCGGGACGGCGAGCAGCGCCGCGGCACCCACCAGCGCGGCCCCGATGTCGGCGAGTTGGGCGGAGACGAAGTTGGCGGCGACGAACTGCGCGACACCGAAGGCGAGTCCGCACGCCAGGGCGGGCGCCCAGGTCTCGCGCAGGCCGCGCTTGCCGTCGACGAGGCCGACGAGCACCAGGGGGACGACAACGGCCAGCAGCGGCGTCTGGCGGCCGACGACGGAGGCGACGGTGTCCAGCGGCAGCCCGGTCACCTGTGCCAGGGTCACCACCGGCGTACCCATCGCGCCGAAGGCCACGGGCGCGGTGTTGGCCACGAGGGCGACGACGGCCGCCTTGACGGGGTCGAAGCCGAGCGCCACGAGCATCACCGCCGAGATGGCGACGGGTGCGCCGAAGCCGGCGAGCGCTTCGAGGAGCGCGCCGAAACAGAAGGCGACGACGAGTGCCTGGATGCGCGGGTCGTCGGAGAATCGCCCGAACGAGCGGCGCAGGATGTCGAAGTGCTGGGTACGGACCGTCATCCGGTACACCCAGAGGGCGTTGACGACGATCCACATGATCGGGAAGAGGCCGAAGACGACGCCCTGCGCGCCTGCGGAGAGGGTCTGGCCGATCGGCATTCCGAAGGCCAGCCAGCCGACCAGAACGGCGACGGCCAGACCTGTCAGTCCGGCGCGATGAGCCTTCATACGGACGGCGCCGAGCAACACCAGCACGGTGACCAGGGGAAGCGCGGCGACGAGGGCGGACACGCCGAGTGAATCGGCGACAGGTTCCAATTGCTGTTCGAACACGACGGGGGCCTCCGTATTCCGCGATGCGGAAAGTGATCTCTCACGGCTGGGAGGCATGATCGTGTCCACGACAAGCAAGGTCAATGGCCCGTGCAGGATCCGTCACCGAAAGCCGGAGATGGAGGCGACGGTGCGGCGGAAGATCGACCGGAGGTGACCGGGGGGTCAGGAATCGGGGGAACGCAGCACCCGAAGATGCCCGCGGCGCCCGGCCTCCGCCTGGTCCGCCCCGCGCGGCCCGTTCACGCCGGGTCCGGCCGCTCTCTCCGGAGGGCGCGCCGCCTCACGTACGGCGTTCGCCAGAGCTTCGAGATCGTCACCGCTGGGCCGGGCCGGTGCCGAGCCGTCCGTGAGCCGGACGACCTCCCACCCGCGCGGAGCGGTCAGTCTCTCGCTGTGTTCGGCGCACAGGTCATAGCAGTGGGGCTCGGCATGCGTGGCGAGCGGGCCGAGGACCGCGGTCGAATCGGCATAGACGTACGTCAGTGTCGCGACAGCGGAACGGCCGCACGCGGTGCGCGAACAGCGACGTACAGGGCTCACGATGTTGGACGGTACCGCACTCTTGAGCGGGCCGCGACGACTCGCCCTCACGTCACTCCACCGTGTCGTGACACGGGATTCACCCTGCTCGACACCCGCACAACTGCCCTGACCTGCACGGGAGGAAGAGTGACCGGGCAATGACCGTCAGTGATTCGGTCGCCACTTGGGGCAAATCACGTCATTGAAGGCGAGCGCCACGATCCGGCCGACATAGCGAAACGAGCCCAAGCTTGGCCGGAATGCTCAATTTGCGACATGCCGTCCGGCGGCCCATCGGCGGGCCGTCGCGGCGTCCCCATGAGAGCTACCCTGCGTCAGTGATGGACAGTCCCGTACCGCCGAACCCGACCGAGCCGAGACCGCGCCGCCGTGACCGCCACGGACGCGGGATGCGCGGGCCCGTCGCCCCGCCGCAGGTCCCGATCTCGGCGAGCCGCTCGGATTCGTTCCGTGATCTCGTACGGGACTCCGTGGAGCGGTTGGAGCGGCGCTGGCCCCAGCTGGCGGAGATCGATTTCCTCGTCATCGACGTCCCCGGCATCGAGGACGACTCGGTACCGCTCGGCCGGTCGGTCCCCGAGGGCAAGGACCGTCCCGCGCGCATCGTCGTCTACCGGCGGCCCGTCGAGATCCGTACGAAGAACCGCGAGGAGCGCGCCATGCTCGTCCACGAGGTGGTGGTCGAGCAGGTCGCCGAACTGCTGGGGCTCGCGCCGGAATCCGTCGATCCGCGGTACGGCCAGGACTGACCGCGAGGGCCCCCGCGGTCCCGCCCCCGACCTCACTCCAGTACGGAGAGGTCTTCCTTCGTCGCCGGTACGGACACCATGCCCCGGTCGTCCGGCAGCGTCTGCACCGTGAACATCGGTACGCCGTCCTGGGTCAGCGCCAGCGTGCGCGCCGCGTGGACCGGACCGCCCGACTCGGGCTCCACCGTCAGCGCGTACGAGCCCTTGAGGCCCTGCGGCACCGGCGGCGTGACGGCCTGCGTCGTACCGCCCTTGACCGTGTACGTCTTGACGACCTGCTCGCCTCCCCCGCTGCCCGCCGAGGCCGTGACCTTCACCTTGCCGGTGCCGTCCGGCGCGGCCAGTGACAGCGTCGAGCCCTTGGCACGGTTGTCGGCGGCCGTCGCGCGCTCGGTCACCGGGCCGGTCGCCGGGATGAAGGCGACCTCCTGGTTGATGCCCTTGCCCCGTACGACGCGCAGCGCGGCGACCACCGGGGTCTCGCCGGCGCCCTCCGCCGGGCCCAGGAGCACCGAGCCTGCCTCGCCCTTGGTGACGTCCCCCAGGTCGAGCGAGGCCGTCATGCCCGACTTCACGTTGAGTGTCTCGGCGGCGGTGGCCGGGACGATCGTGCCGCTCTCGCCGGCCAGCCGCACCTTCAGTTCGGCGTCGTCCTCACCGGGCGCGAAGACCACCAGTCGTACGGAGGTGGCGTCCGCCGGGATTCCGGGGAGCACCACGCGCGGCGCCGGATCGGCGGAGGCTGCCAGCCAGTCGCCGCCGAGCTTCTCGTCGGCCGCGTTCACCACGGCGCCCACTCGGCCCGTGCGGGTACTGACATGGACGGTGACGTTCGGCTCGGCCTCTCCGGTGAGGGTCGACAGCAGGACGGGGACACTGGAACGCGCCGGGACCGGAATGCCTTCTCCCGTGTCGGACTTGAGCGTGCCTTCCTTGCCGTACAGCGCGACGTCGGCGACGGCCGCCGTGTCGTCCGGGTTGGTGAGGTGGACGTAGTCCTGGCGTGCCTTGTCCGTGGACGCGCCGGGGAACCAGAAGTCGGTGTCGGGCGCGGTGCAGCTCATACCGAGCAGTCCGCGTCCGTCGCCGCCCGTGACCGTGGTGGTCTGCTGGGTGGTCCAGCCGGGCGCGAGACGGCCGGTGGCCGTGCCGACGAGCGCGGGGGCGTCCGAGACGTTCTTGGTCCCGGAGACGGGCTTGCCGGGCTCCTTGAGGGCCATGAACGGCTTGGCCTTGGCGTCCGCTCCGTCCGCCACGGGCTTCTTCGCGCTGTCGTCCTCGGCCGTGTCGCCCGTCTTCTCCTCGTCCTTCTCCTCGTCCTTGTCGTCCTTCTTCTCGTCGTCGGCGGCCGTCGCGTCGTCCAAGGGCGCGGCGGACGGCGCCAGTTCGGCCGTGCCGCCCGTGCCCGCGCCGTCGGTCCCGACGGGCGTGAAGGACGTGTACACCGTCTCGGCCAGCTCCGACGTGCTGGGCGCGGGGCAGAGCAGGCTGCTGCGCTCGACGGGGAGCCGCGCGGGCGTCTTCGACGTCGCCGTCGTGTCGGCGCTGTCGGGGGCGCTGACCGCGGCGAACCCGGTGACCGCGGCGAGTGCGGTGGCGGCCGCGGTGAGGGAGAGGGTCGTGCGGTTCACTGGTTGCTGCTCCCGTCGGGACGCTGCTCGTTCTCATTGCCGTCGGTGTACGGCTGTTGGGGGGCGGTGTAGGGCTGCTGCCCCTCGGCGTACGGCTGTTGGACGACGTATCCGTACTGGTCGTACTGGACCGGCGCCTGCTGCTGGTACTGGTCCGCCGGATACTGCTGGTACTGCTGATAGCCGTCGGCGTCGTACTGGGGCGCGCCCTCGTACTGCTGCGCCCCGTCGTACTGCTGCTGGCCCTGATAGGGGGCGCCTTCGTACTGCTGCTGCTCGTTCTGCCCGCCCTGGTACTGCTGTTCGTTCGTGTACGAGCCGTAGTCCGCGCCCTGGTAGGAGGACTGGCCGTCCCACTCTCCGTACGACTGCTGCTGCGGAACCGCCGCGGCGGCGACGTACGGGGCTTCCGCCGGGGGCGGCGGCACGGTCTCCACGCTGTCGGCGCTGTCGGTGCCTTCCGCGGTCTCCGCCTCCGCCTGCGCCGCGGCCCGCAGCCTGCGTGCCCGGCGGCCCTCTCCGGACACGGGCTGTGCGGGCACCTCTGCCTGCTCCTCGGGCAGGTCGTCGTCGATCTCCCTGCGCCGCCCCGGCAGGGCGAGCACGAGGAGTACGACGCCGAGCGCGGCCTGCGCCCAGACCCACGCGGTGTGGGTGAACGAGTCCTCGTACGTGAGGTCGAGCCTGCCGCCCTCGGCGGGGAGCTCGAAGCCCTGCGCCCAGCCGTCGACGGTCGTCTTCTCAAGGAGGCGGCCGTCGAGCGTGGCCTGCCAGCCCTCGGCGGCCCGGTCGGCGATCCGCAGCACGCGTCCGGCCTTGCCGGCCGGGATGTCGGTGTGGGCCTCGACCGTGGACGATCCGACGGGCAGCGGCTCGGCGTCGCTCTCGCCCTCGACGATCGTGGCCCGCGAGATCTGACGGTCGACACGCCACAGCGCGCTGCCGTCGAGCTGGCTGAGCCGGCTCAGGCCGGGGGTGGCGTCGAGAACGCGTGACATCTGCGCCGGGGCGCCGTCCCGGACGAGGACGTAGCGGATCGCGAAACCGCTGAGCTGGTCGGTCTGGTCGGCGCCGGAGCCCGCGACCAGGCGGCCGACGACCTTGTCGAGCCCGGGGTCGCTGCCGCCGGACTCGGTCAGCTCGGCGTCGCCGAGCCGGCCGCCGGAGCCGCGTACGAGCGAGTACGAGACCTCAGCGGGCGACGTACCACCGAGGATCAGTGTGCGTGGCTGGTCACGGGTGATGCTCTCCTCGGCGACGAACGCCGGTACCTGCACGGGGTCGCGCCGCTCCAGCGGGCCCGTCGCGCCGCTGAGCATCCAGCCGCCCGCGGCGAGCAGCGGGGCCGCCCCGGCCGCGACGGCGATGAGCGCGGCGACGGGCTGGCGCCAGCCGAAGCTCTGGCTCGCGACACGTTCCTTGGCGCCGTCGGCGCCGAGTACGGCAGCCGCGATGAGCGCGAGGCCGTACAGGAGGGTGGCGGGGCCGGCCCAGCCGGAGTTGTTCGCGAGGACGGCGAAGACCAGCGCCACCAGTGCGGCCACCCAGGCCGCGCGCACGGCGAACTGCCGCTCGCCGCGCAGCAGCGCGGCCAGTGCCGCCAGGACGACGCCGATCAGCAGCACCCCGCCCGCGGCCTTGGGGCCGCCGGGGCTCATGCCGAGCAGATCGAGCGCGGTGGCCTGTCCCGTACCGAACTCCAGTCCCGCCTCGCGGAAGAGGTTGGACGGTGACGTCAGCAGCGAGAGCGACCAGGGGGCCAGGACGAGCAGCGGGGTGCCGACCACGGCCAGCAGGCGCAGCCCGTAGGCCACGATGTCGTCGCGGCGCAGGGCCAGGACGGCGAGGCCGAGGACGAGCGCCATCGGCCAGACGATCGGGGTGAACGCCATCGCGAGGGTGAGCAGGAAGGTGTACGCCCAGGTGGCGCGCCAGCTCCCGCGCGCGGTGCTCGCGGCGCCCTCCTTCGGCTCGGCGCGGATCCCGTACGCGGCGACGGCCGCCCGCGCGATCAGCGGCAGCAGGACCGCCAGTACGGCCGTGCCGAGCCGCCCGGTGGCCAGGGCTCCGGTGGCGGCGGGCAGGAAGGCGTACGCGACGCTCGCCCAGGCCCGCAGCAGCTTCGATTCGACGAGCGGCCGGGAGGCGAAGTACGCGGTGACTCCGGCCAGCGGTACGGAGCAGACGAGCAGCAGGGTCAGCGCGAAGCCGGTCGACCCGAGGAACAGCGCCGACAGGGCCGCGAGGACCGCGAGGTAGGGCGGGGCGGTCTGGGTGCCGCCCGTGCCGATGGGGTGCCAGCCGTCGGCGTAACGGGACCACAGGCCCGCCACGTCCGGCGGCGCGGGCAGCAGAGCGCCGCCCGCGAGGGCGCCGCCGCCGAGCAGTGCCCGGCAGGCGACGAGTGAGACGATAAGCAGTACGGCGAAGAGGACGGGGCCCGGCTTGTGCGCGAGGCGCTTCAGCCGGGCGAACTGCTCGATCTCCAGAAAGTCCGCGTCGTCCCCGCCGGGGCCCGACTCCACCGCGCCGTGGCGTGAGCCACCGGCTTCGGTCTCAGAGCCGCCACCGAGGCTTCCAGCTACTTGCTCGGCCGTTGCCCGGACGGTGGCGCCGGGTGGCGGGAAAAGCGCGCGAAGTTCACTTGCCTCGACGACGCCTTTGCCGCGTCGTTTTCGCGCGCCGATGATTCTGCCGGGCCGCAGGAGCGTGCCGGACAGTCCCATGACCTCGTCGACGGCCTGTCCCGGCGCCTTGCCCACCAAGTAGGCGACGGTGCGCAGGAGTGTGCCGACGACGAGCCGCAGTAGTACGTAGGGCAGGACGGCGCTACGTGAGTTGACGAGCATCGTGTAGACGGCGCCGGCCTTGTCGACCCGGTGCGGGTTGACGACGGAGCGGCCCGCGCAGTCGACGGTGCGGCGCTCGCGTGCGGCGGCCTCTGCGTGCCTGAGGACGGCGTCGGGCGCGACGAGCACCCGGTGTCCCGCGGCGTGCGCGCGCCAGCACAGGTCCACGTCGTCGCGCATCAGCGGGAGTCTGCGGTCGAAGCCGCCGAGCTCCTCCCACACGTCGCGGCGGATGAGCATGCCCGCGCTGGAGACGGAGAGGACGGTGCGGACCTGGTCGTGCTGGCCCTGGTCCTGCTCGCGCCGGTCCAGCCCGGTCCAGCGGCGCCCGCTGTTGGCGATGGAGACGCCGACCTCCAGGAGCTGCTTGCGGTCGTACCAGCCGCGCAGCTTGGGACCGACGATCGCGGCGTGCGAGTCGGAATCGACGACGCGCAGCAGTTCGGCGAGTGCGTCGGGGTCGGGCGCGCAGTCGTCGTGGAGCAGCCACAGCCACTGCACGGGCTCGCCGTGGGGCAGGTCGGGCATGTCGTACGCCTCGTCGTGCCAGGTTCTGGTGACGGGGTCCCAGCCGCTCGGGCGTTTCAGATACGGCAGGTCGTCGGGCGTCTGCACGCCGGCGGTGCGGACCGCCTCCTCGACGGCCGTACCGAAGCTGGTGCGGCGGGCGAGGTGGACGACGCGGTCGGGGCCGAGCGATTCGGTGAGCAGCGTGGCCGATTCGTCGGCGCTGCCCGTGTCGGCGGCGATGACGTTCTGTACGGGGCGTTCCTGGCCGATCAGCCCGGTGAGGGCGTCGGGGAGCCAGCGGGCACCGTCGTGGGAGACGAGCACGGCGGTGACGACGTGCCGCGGGTACTCCGGTGCGGTGGCTGAATCGAACGCGGCTGTGGTGGCGGACATCGAGGTAGGGGCCCTCCGGCCGGGGGGTCGCCCCGACGGGGCGTTGGGGCGTCTCGGACGGGGCCCCACACTAACGGTACGAACAAGCACCGGATCGCCGAGCGCCCGGACAAAGCGGACGACGCGGGAGACAGCGCCGGACCGGGCCGCGCGTGCCGGTCACGACAACGGTCCGCCGCCTGCGAAGAGGACGCAGATGACGGACCGTTGGGAGATCGCCTCGCGAGGTCTCGCGCGGGCTATCGCGCAGGGCGCGTGCGGAGAATGGCTGGAACTGTTCAAACCGCGGCCTTCTTGAGACGCCGGCGTTCACGCTCGGAGAGACCGCCCCAGATACCGAACCTCTCGTCGTTGGCGAGGGCGTACTCCAGGCATTCGGAGCGGACCTCACAGGCGAGACAGACCTTCTTCGCCTCCCGGGTGGAGCCGCCCTTCTCGGGGAAGAAGGACTCGGGATCGGTCTGGGCGCACAACGCGCGCTCCTGCCAGCCGAGTTCCTCGTCCGCGTCCTCGACCAGCAGTTGTTCGAACAGCTCGGTCATGTGCGCCCCTCGTCTGTCTTTACGTCCCCGTGCTTGCGGCCGCTACCGTTTTCGGCCGAACGACACGAGTGAAATTACAAGTGTGCGGATACGAGCCAGTCAAGCCGAGATCTGCTATTGGTCCCGGTATTCACTCTGCGGAACCAAGGCTATGCGGAAAGTGTTCAAATCACCAAAAACCTGACACATGCCACTGGCCTGCCCGCATCCACTCCTCTCCGGGGGAGACGTCAGCAGCCGTGTCGATGTTGCGATCCAGCCACGGAAGCGATTCGAATCACAGTCCGATCACGAGAGCGCGACGGTGTTTGCGAGCCCGACTGCTGCGCCATGTCTCCCCGTCAGCGGCCGCACAAACCTTTCCCCTGACTCAGTAACCGGATGAGGTGAAACATTGCCGCCAAATCGGTCATTGAGTTGACAAGTGGGAACCGTTCCCGCCACCTTTGATTGCATGCCGGTCACCTCAGCGATGTACGCGACCCACACCCGTGGATTCCGCAGTGCTGCCCAGACCCGCTGTCGCTGTACCTGTTGTCCGTGCTGTTGAGCCACTGAAGCTCCGGCCGTACATCTCCTTCCCCACCCTCTTTTCGCGCACTTGCTTCGCGCCCCCACGCACGCCTTCTGCCGAGGAACCTCCACACCCATGAACAGCGACAGCGACCTTCAGATCGCAGGCGATCTCCTTGAGGTGCCGCACCTTCTCCAGCCCGCCCGCGAGCACCCCGCCACCGTGGCCGAATTCGCCGGTCTGGCCCGTGCCATCGCCGCCGACCGCGCGCGGTGGACCGCACTCGTCGAGTACGACGCCGCCAGCCGCTGGTACCACCGGCTGAGCACCGGCCCCGGCTACGAGGTGTGGCTGCTCTCCTGGGTGCCCGGCCAGCGCAGCGGACTGCACGACCACGGCCGCTCGTCCGGCGTTCTGACCGTCCTCGACGGCGAACTGACGGAGCGTACGCGGACGGCGGGCCGCACACTCCTCGGCGGCGCACAGCGGGTCTTCGCCCCCGGATACGTCCACGAGGTGGTCAACGATTCACTCGAACCGGCCGTGAGTCTGCACATCTACTACCCGGGTCTGACCGAGATGCCGATGCACTCTGCCCGGTGCGCCCCGGCGGCCCAGGATGTCGTACCCGCCTGACAAACTGCACAGCATGCGCATTGTGGTTCTGGCCGGCGGTATCGGTGGTGCCCGTTTCCTGCGTGGCCTCAAACAGGCCGCGCCGGACGCGGACATCACGGTGATCGGCAACACGGGTGACGACATCCATCTGTTCGGGCTGAAGGTCTGCCCGGACCTCGACACGGTGATGTACACCCTCGGGGGTGGCATCAATGAAGAGCAGGGCTGGGGACGTGACGACGAGACGTTCCAGGTCAAGGCGGAGCTCGCGGCGTACGGCGTGGGGCCCGAGTGGTTCGGCCTCGGCGACCGCGACTTCGCCACCCACATCGTCCGCACGCAGATGCTGGGTGCCGGTTATCCGCTGAGCGCGGTGACCGAGGCGCTCTGCGCGCGCTGGAAGCCCGGCGTCCGGCTGCTGCCCATGTCCGACGACCGCGTCGAGACACATGTCGCCGTCGATGTGCCGGACAGCCCCACGGGCGAGCGCAAGGCCGTGCACTTCCAGGAGTACTGGGTGAAGATGCGGGCCTCTGTCGAGGCTCACGCGGTCGTGCCCGTCGGCGCCGACCAGGCGAAGCCGGCGCCCGGTGTGCTGGAGGCCGTCGCCCAGGCCGACGTCGTCCTCTTCCCGCCGTCCAACCCCGTCGTCAGCATCGGCACGATCCTGGCCGTGCCGGGGATCCGCGAGGCGATCGCCGACGCCGGGGTGCCGGTCGTCGGGCTCTCGCCCATCGTCGGGGACGCGCCGGTGCGCGGGATGGCCGACAAGGTCCTCGCGGCGATCGGCGTCGAGTCGACGGCCACCGCCGTGGCGCAGCACTACGGCTCGGGACTGCTGGACGGCTGGCTGGTCGACACCGTGGACGCGGCAGCCGTCGCCGAGATCGAGGGCGCGGGGATCCGCAGCAGGGCCGTACCGCTGATGATGACCGATCTGGACGCGACGACAGCGATGGCGCGTGAGGCGCTGGCGCTGGCCGAGGAGGTGCGGGCGTGACGTTGTCCCACGAAAGCGGAAGCGAAGACGGGCGCGAAGGCGGAGTGGCTGACGAAGGTGCGGGGACGCGCGCTGACGCGGGCGTCCTCTCGTACGGCGTCCGGGCGCTCGACGGGCTGCCCGAGGTCCGCGCGGGCGACGATCTCGCGAAGCTCATCGTCGCCGCGGGGCCCGGTCTGGTCGACGGGGACATCCTCCTCGTGACGTCGAAGATCGTGTCCAAGGCCGAGGGCAGGATCGTCGAGGCGCGGGACCGTGAGGCGGCGATCGACGCCGAGACCGTCCGCGTCGTGGCGCGGCGCGGGCCGCTGCGGATCGTGGAGAACCGGCAGGGCCTGGTGATGGCGGCGGCCGGTGTCGACGCGTCCAACACCCCTCCGGGGACGGTTCTGTTGCTGCCCGAGGACTCCGACGCCTCGGCCCGTGCGATCCGCGACGGGCTGCGGGACGCGCTGGGCGTGGACGTCGGCGTGATCGTCACGGACACCTTCGGCCGGCCGTGGCGCAACGGGCTGACGGACGTCGCGATCGGCGCGGCGGGAGTGCGGGTCCTGGACGATCTGCGCGGCGGTACGGACGCGCACGGCAATCCGCTGGGCGCGACGGTCGTCGCTCTCGCAGACGAACTGGCCGCCGCGGGCGACCTGGTGAAGGGCAAGGCCGCCGGGCTGCCGGTGGCGGTCGTGACCGGCCTCGGGCGGCTGGTGGGCGAATCGGCGGACGGCGCGCGGGCGATGGTGCGGGTCGCGGCCGACGACATGTTCCGGCTCGGGACGTCCGAGGCGGTACGGGAGGCGGTCACCCAGCGCCGTACGGTCCGGGAGTTCACCGACGAGCCGGTCGACACGGGCGCGGTCCGCCGCGCGGTCGCCGCGGCCGTGACGGCTCCGGCGCCGCATCACACGACGCCGTGGCGGTTCGTCCTGCTGGAGTCGCCCGAGTCGCGTCTGCGGCTCGTCGACGCGATGCGGGACGCGTGGATCGCGGACCTGCGCCGCGACGGCAAGTCGGAGGACTCGGTCGCCAAGCGGGTACGGCGCGGGAACGTACTGCGCGCCGCGCCGTATCTGGTGGTGCCGTGCCTGGTGGCGGACGGCGCGCACACGTACGGGGACGCGCGGCGCGACATGGCCGAGCGCGAGATGTTCGTGGTCGCGACGGGCGCCGGTGTGCAGAACTTCCTGGTGGCCCTGGCCGGAGAGCGGCTCGGCTCCGCGTGGGTGTCGTCCACGATGTTCTGCCGCGACGTCGTACGGGACGTGCTCGAACTGCCCGCGAACTGGGACCCGATGGGCGCGGTGGCGGTCGGGCACGCGGCGACGGCCCCGAAGAGCAGGCCGGGGCGGGAGCCGGAGGACTTCATCGAGGTGCGGTGAGCCCGCGTGGTCCGTCCGTAGGCCCCCTAGAGATGGGCGATTCTGCCGACGGGCATGCGTGGTGCGCGGCGTGGTGGGGTGCGGCCGCTGAGGAGGATGAGCCGTACGGCGCGGTGGCGCTGGCCGGCGTACGGCTCCAGCAGTTCGAGCATCCCGGCGTCGTCGGTGTCGGGGCGGCCGGCGAGCGCGTAGCCGACGATGCCCGGCAGATGGAGGTCGCCGACGGTGACGGCGTCCGGAGCGCCGTTGGACCGCTGAAGGACCTCGGCGGCGGTCCACGGCCCGATGCCGGGGATCAACTGGAGCCGGGCGGAGGCGAGTTCGGGCTCCATGCCGGCGGCCTCCTCCAGCCGGCGGGCGACGCGGGCCGCGCGTACGACGGTGTCGGAGCGTTTGGCGTCGACACCGGCCTTGTGCCACTCCCAGGACGGGATCATGGCCCATGCGCGGGCGTCGGGCATGACGTACATCCGGCTGTCGCGACGGCCGTCGGACGAGTCGCCGTAGGGACCGGGGGCGGGCTCGCCGTATTTGCGTACGAGGTGGCGCCAGGCGCGGTTCGCCTCGATCGTCGTGACCTTCTGCTCCAGGATCGACGGGATCAGCGACTCCAGGACGAGGCCGGTACGGCACAGGCGCAGGCCCGGACGGCGGCGCTGGGACGCGGCGAGGAGCCTGTGGCGCGGGACGAAGGCGGCGGGGTCGTCCGAGGCGCCGAGCATCTCGGGCAGCCGCTCCAGCAGCCAGTCCGCGCCCTGGCCCCATGCCTCGGCGTGCACGGTGCCGTCGCCGACCGCCCTGACCCGCAGGGTGCCGGGTCCGGCGGGCGTCCGGGTGGCGCGGACGGCGGAGCCGTCGGGCGCGGTACGGAAGGTGGGGTCGGCGGGGCCGCGTCGCAGGGGCCCGAGGACGAGGCCCAGCTCGAACGCGTCGCCCGGCGGGGTCCAGGTCCGGGTCTTGGCGCTCGTGGTGCCGGTGCGAGGGCCGATGCCGCCGGGTGTTCGGGGGGTGGGGACGGCGGGGGTACGGGGGGCGAAGCGGCCTGCCACGGGGAGGGTCCTTGGTGTCGGGGTCTGTGACGAGGGTAGGCGGTCCGCGAGCGGGGCCTCTCCCCTGCCCCGCCCCTTCCCGAAACCGGGGACGGGCCCCCGGACCCCCGGCCCCCGACAGGCCGGCCCTTGTCCTCGATCGCCGGACAGGCTTCAAGCAAGGACGTGTTACTCGTCCGACGAGAAGCGGATCGAGCGCGGCGGGAGCGTCGTGTCGCACCAGACGCGGGCTCCCGCGTGGAGCTCGTTGTCCGGGCCCACCGTCGCGCCGTCGCCGATCACCGTGCCCGACAGTGTCGTACGCGCGCCCACCCGCGCTCCCGCGCCCACCAGTGAGTCCGTGATGACCGCCCCGGGACCGATCACCGCGTTGTCCAGGATCGCGCTGCCCGAGATGCGGGCGCCCTCCGCGATCACCGCGCCCGCGCCGATCACCGTGCCCGCCGTGAGCTTCGCGTCCGGGGCGACCGTGGCCGACGGGAGGACGAGACGGTCGCCGCAGCGGCCCGGGACCGCCGGGGACGGTGCCACGCCGAGGACCAGGTCCGCCGAGCCGCGGATGAACGCCTGGGGCGTGCCCAGGTCCAGCCAGTACGTGGAGTCGACCATGCCGTGCAGATGCGCGCCCGACTCCAAGAGGCCCGGGAACGTCTCGCGTTCGACCGACACCGGACGCCCCGCCGGGATGGAGTCGATCACCGAGCGGCGGAATACGTACGCCCCCGCGTTGATCTGGTCGGTGACGATCTCCTCCGGGGTCTGCGGCTTCTCCAGGAACGCCGTGACCCGGCCGCTGTCGTCCGTCGGCACCAGCCCGAACGCCCTCGGGTCGTCGACCCGTGTCAGATGCAGCGAGACGTCCGCCCCGGCCGACGCGTGGGTGTCGACCAGCGCCCCGATGTCCAGACCCGTCAGGATGTCGCCGTTGAAGATGAGCACCGGGTCGTCCGGACCGGAGTCCAGCCGGGAGGCGACGTTGCGGATCGCGCCGCCGGTGCCGAGCGGCTCGTGTTCGGTGACGTACTCCAGCCGCAGGCCGAGCGACGAGCCGTCCCCGAAGTACGGCTCGAAGACCTCGGCCAGATAGGACGTCGCCAGAACGATGTGCTCGACACCGGCGGCCCGCGCCCGTCCCAACTGATGTGCGAGGAACGGGACGCCGGCCGCCGGGACCATCGGCTTGGGCGTGTGCACCGTGAGCGGCCGGAGCCGGGTGCCTTTGCCGCCGACCAGGAGGATCGCTTCAGTCACCTTGTTCGTCTCTGCTTCCTGCTGGGGCCGGCGGTCCCCCCGTCCGGGGGGTGACCGGCCAGTCTAGGAGCGTCCCTGGTACTTCGCGGCGGACACACGGACCGAGCCGAGTTTGCTGTACAGCTTGTTGCCCGGACAGTCCGTCACGAACCCGTCCCGATGACCGGACACCGCGTTCATGCTGACCTTCCGGCCCTTCTTGTACTTGTTGCTGCCGCCCGACGTCAGTGTCACCTTGCCCCGCGGGTTGATTCCGTGCAGGCCGAGCTTCCAGGCGCTGAGCTTGGCGACAGCCCTCGTGACGGCCGCGGGCGGGTTGGTGCTCGAGTACGAGCCGAGAACGGCGATGCCAGTGGTGTTCGTGTTGAAACCGAGGGTGTGAGCGCCCATGACCGGCTTCGTCACGCCTCCGGCGCGCCCCTCGTAGATGTTTCCGCACTTGTCGATGGCGAAGTTGTAGCCGATGTCCCGCCAGCCGCTGCTCGTCACGTGGTAGCGGTAGATACCGCGAATGACTGAGGGCGCCTGCTTGCAGGTGTAGTTGTTGCCGGTCGCGCTGTGGTGGACGAAGGCGGCCTTCACCGTCTTCGTGTAGCCGAACTGCTTCTCACGCAGCTTCTCGTTGGCGCCCCATCCCTTGCGCGAGATGATCTTCGGGCGGGGTGCGGTGTACGGCTTGGCGGCGACGCCGGTGTCCGTGACGGTTCCGTCCTCGGTCTCCGTGACCGCGCCGTCGTCGGTCTCGGTGACGGTGTCGTCGTCGGTCTCGGTGACGGTGTCGTCGTCGGTGTCCGTGGCGGTGTCGTCGTCGGTTTCGGTGACGGCGCCGTCATCGGTGTCGTCGTCGGTCTCCGTGAGGTCCGGGTCGGTCGCGACCGCCTGACCGCGCGAGGCGTCGGTCCCCGTCACCGGCAGTTGCTCCGGCGCCTCCCCCGGATCCACGAGTTCCAGGCTCAGCCCGCGGGGCAGCGACGCGTGGGCGGGGTCCGCGTCCGGGTCGTCGTCGTCCGCCCGGACCCGCACCTGGACACCGTCCGACGCCCCGACCCACAGGGGGGCCGTCGATCCCCGTACGGTGCCGGAGTCGCGCTCCGACGTACCGAGATCGGCGCCGTGCTCGGCGTTGTGCGTCTCCAGGTTCTGCCAGCCGGACCAGGTGCCCGTTTCGGCGGACCGGTTTCTGACCTGGACCGAGCCGTGGAGTTCGGCGTCGGCGTCGTCCCAGACGACACCGACGAGCGAGAAGGGTTGGACGTCCCGCTCGGGCAGCCCCTGCTCGGTGGCGACACCGGAGGACCGATCCGACCCGAGCGGGACGAGTGGCAGCGACTCGGTGGAGCCCGGAACGGATGTGCCCGCCCGGGCGTCCTGGGGAGCCGCCACAGCCCCGGAGGGCATGGAGAGCGGGAGTACGAGAGCCGCGGCACACGCGACGCCGATCGAGGATGACAGGAATACACGCATGTTCCGATCGTGCGGTCGGCCGGCCGGGGCCGCCTTCCGGGAGCACCCAAGGAAACTGACGGGCCATCGGACCAACCGGTGGACGGCATCACCGGTACGGCGGTGCGCGCCGGCCGCCCCGGCGTACCCTTGCCCGCGTGAACGCCAGCGACCACACCCCCGCCGACCTGCTGCGATCCGCCCTCGCCACGGATCCTGCCCGCCCCTTGGTCACCTTCTACGACGATGCCACCGGTGAACGCGTGGAATTGTCCGTGGCCACCTTCGCCAATTGGGTGTCCAAGACCGCGAACCTCCTCCAGGGCGACCTCGCCGCCGCGCCCGGCGACCGGCTCGCGCTGCTGCTGCCCGCGCACTGGCAGACGGCCGTCTGGCTGCTCGCCTGTTCCTCGGTCGGGGTGTGCGTCGAGATCGGCGGCGACCCGGCCGACGCGGATGTCGTCGTCAGCGGTCCGGCCCCGGAGGACCTCGCCGCCGCCCGCGCCTGCCGTGGCGAGCGGCTGGCGCTCGCGCTGCGTCCGCTCGGGGGCCGCTTCCCGCAGGCGCCCGACGGGTTCGCCGACTACGCGGTCGAGGTGCCCGGCCAGGGCGACCGGTTCGCCCCGTTCGCTCCGGTGGACCCGGACGCGCCCGCGCTCGTCGTCGGCGGTACGGAGCTGACGGCGGCCCAGGTCGTCGGGCGGGCCCGCGCCGACGCCACGGCCCTCGGTCTGACGGCGCCCGGCGCGCGCCTACTGTCCGACAGGCCGTACGACTCCTGGGACGGGCTCTCGGCCGGGCTGTACGCGCCGCTCGCCGCGGGCTCGTCGGTGGTGCTGTGCCGCAACATGGACCAGTTGTCGGCGGAGGGGCTGGCCAAGCGGATCGAGAGCGAGCGCGTCACCGGCACGGCGGACGGCGACACGGTGAGCTGATGGCCCGACGGGTTCCGGCGTGGAACGCCGCCTCCGGTAGATGATCGTCGGTAGATCCAGTTCAGTGCACAACCAAGCGTGCGGTTCAGCCGTCTACACCTGAAACCGGCGGAGCCGTGCGCCGCCGACGCCATGAAGGATGGACTCGCCCGTGACCGACAGTGCTGGCACGCCGCCCGAACCGGACCCCCGGGCCGACGACGAGCCGCCGACCGCGTCGCCCGGGTCCGACGGCGACGACACCGCGGCGGACGGAGCCGAAGCGAAGGAAGCCGGAGCCGAGAGAGCCGCCGAAGGCGAAGCCGTACCGGACGAAGGCAAGGCCGAGTCGACGGCCGACGAGAAGGCCGACGAGAAGGCGGACGCGCAGACCGTCGCGCAAGCCGAGTCGCCGGACGTCCCGGACGCCCCCGCCGCCCTTCCCGCCGCCGACGCCGAAGATCCCGACGCCGCCGCCCCGCGTAAACGCCACTGGCTCCGCTGGACCGCCCTCGGCACCTCCGTCGTCGTCCTCGCCGCCTCCGGTGTCGGCTGGTGGTTCTACCAGAAGCTCGACAGCAACATCACCACCGACACCACCGCCGAAGCCGAGCTGCGGACGTACGAGAAGGAACGCCCCAAGCCCATCGCCGTCGACGCGAAGAACATCCTGCTCATCGGCTCCGACACCCGCTCCGGCGAAGGCAACGGCAAGTACGGCCGCGACGACGGCGGTTCGCAGCGCTCCGACACCACGATCCTGCTGCACCTCGCCGCCGACCGGCAGAGCGCGACCGCCGTGTCCATCCCGCGCGATCTGATGGTCGAGATCCCGAGCTGCCAGACCTCGGACGACAAGCGCTCGCGGAAGCAGTCCGCGCAGTTCAACTGGGCCTTCCAGTTCGGCGGTACGGCGTGTGCGGTCCGTACGGTCGAGAAGCTCACCGGTATCCGCGTCGACCATCACATGGTGGTCGACTTCAGCGGGTTCAAGGACATGGTGGACGCCGTCAACGGCGTCGACGTCTGTCTGAAGAAGCCCGTCGACGACAGCGACGCGCATTTGAAGCTGCCTGCGGGCAAGCAGACCCTCACCGGCGAGGAAGCCCTCGGATTCGTACGGGCCCGCAAGACCATCGGTGACGGCAGCGACACCGAACGCATGGAGCGCCAGCAGCAGTTCCTCGGTTCGCTCGTCAAGAAGGTGCAGAGCAACGGCGTTCTGCTCAATCCGACCCGGCTGTATCCGGTGCTGGACGCGGCGACCAAGTCGCTGACGACGGATCCCGGACTGAACACGCTCAGGGACCTGTACGACCTGGCACGCGGTTTGCGGAACGTACCGACGGAAAAGGTGCAATTCCTGACCGTACCGCGACAGCCTTATGTCAATGACCCGAACCGTGACGAGCTGGTGCAACCCGCCGCGGGGGAGCTGTTCACGCAACTGCGCAAGGACGAGCCCGTCTCGGTCGTCCCCGCGGGCCAGGAGCGGAACAGCGAAAACGACGGAGGGGACACTCAACGTGACGAAGAAAGTACGAAGACGGACGAAAAGCCGGACGACATGGGATCGTCGAGTGCCACTCCGACTCCGTCTTTCCCGGGCACAAATGCCGCCGCCGGGCTGTGCGAGTAAAAGCAATACCAAGTAGGAGTCGGCAGTCTATGACGATTGGGCAGATTGCCCCCTTGTAAGAGGAGTCGAATTTGTCACCAACGTCGCTGGACGCTGAACTGGGCGGATAGTGTGACGCGATCCGGTACATCGGACCGCAGAGGTCGCGCACACCGCCGGATCGAAAGACCGAGCGCTTTTGGGGGATGAAGCGCTTCGCGTGGCACCGACGGAGGACTCAAGCAACCGTGGATGCGCAAGGCCGTGGACAAGGCGACGGGATCGATCCCGCCGACCAGTGGGTACTCAACCCGCAGACCGGCAATTACGAATTGCGACTGAACCACTCCGAAGGGCAGTCGTCCGCCCCTTCCCGTGACGCGGGAAACGGGCACGACGCTCCTCGCCGGTCGAGAAACGCGCCGCCCGCGGACGGTTCGCCGCAGGGGCGTTCCGCCGGAGACCGCAGAGCGCCCGGCGCCGCGGGAGCGGGCGCGGGCGCCGGCGCCGCCGGCACGGCCGACGAAGCGGGCGCGAGCATCCCGCGCGCCCGCAACTCCTCCGGTTCCACCGGCACTTCGGGTACGTCCCGCCGGGACGTGCCCGCCCAGCGCGGGCGCCGCGGCGCGAACAACGCCGACGCGGCGGGCGCCGCGGGCGCGGGCCGCCGCAAGCGCAAGGCGCCGCCCAAGTCCCGCAAGAAGAAGATCCTCGGCTGGACGGGCGGCATCACGGCGTTCATCCTCGTCGGCGGGGCGGGCGCCGCCTACTACGCGTACCAGGAGCTCAACGGCAACATCAATACGATCGATGTCGAGGGAGCGGGCAGCGGAGGGTTCAAGAAGGACCAGGCCGTCAACATCCTGGTGATCGGTACCGACAAGCGCACCGGGTCCGGCAACGAGGGCTACGGCGACAAGGACAGCGTCGGCCACGCCGACACCACGATCCTCTTCCATGTCTCCAAGGACCGGACGAACGCGACCGCGCTCTCCATCCCCCGCGACCTGATCACCGACATCCCGGACTGCAAGACGAATACCGAATCCGGCGAGAAGATCATCCCGGGCGAGCAGGGGGTCCGCTTCAACACCAGCCTCGGCCAGTCCGAGCGGGACCCGGGCTGCACGATGCGTACGGTCAAGGAGCTGACCGGGCTGACGGTCGACCACTTCATGATGGCCGACTTCAACGCGGTGAAGACGCTGACGACCGCGGTCGGCGGTGTCGAGGTGTGCGTCGCCAAGGACGTCGACGACCCCGATTCTCATCTGAAGCTGAGCAAGGGCAAGCACGTCATCAAGGGCGAGCAGGCTCTCGCCTTCGTACGTACGCGCCACAGCTTCGGCAACGAGAGCGACCTGGACCGCATCCAGACCCAGCAGCAGTTCCTGAGCGCCATGATCCGCAAGATGAAGTCCAGCGAGACTCTGACCAGCCCTTCGAAGCTGTGGGACCTGGCGAAGGCGGCGACCGACGCGCTCACGGTCGACTCCCAGATCGGCAGCATCGAGAAGCTGCGCGACCTCGGTACGGAGCTGTCCAAGGTCAATCCCAAGAACATCAGCTTCACCACGCTCCCCGTCATAGACAACCCGGCGGAGGTCGTGAAGGCGACGGTCGTCGTGAACGAGGCGCAGGCGAAGCCGCTGTTCGCCATGATGCAGAGCGACACCTCCCTCACCGAGGTGAAGAAGCAGGAGAAGGCCGCCAAGAGCAAGCAGGCGGCGCTCCTCAAGGGAACCAAGGCAGCCCCCGCCGATGTCAGGGTCGATGTGTTCAACGGCGGCGGGCCGCAGGGTTCCGCCCAGGAGACGCTCGCCTGGCTCCAGAACGAGGAAGGCGTACCGAAGTCCACCAACAAGGGCAACGCGCCCGAGGAGTTGGACAAGACGTCGCTGGAGTACGCACCGAACCAGGCAGACCAGGCCCGCCGTCTCGCGGACATGATGGGCCTGCCCGCCGGGGCGATGAAGCCGGGCAAGGAGGACGCCGAGGGGTTGCAGGCGATGACCCTGACGCTCGGTGCGGACTTCAAGGGTGCGGGCGTGCCCATCGTCGGACCGGCGAAGGCGCCGGACGGCGTGCAGAAGGTGGAAGCCGACAAGCAAGTGTGCGCCAAGTGAGCCAGGCCCCGGTACGCCCGGAGCGCCGGCTCGCACGGAGCGCTTGAGCGACAGGGGTAGGGGGCACGGGGTGGAACAGAGCACGCGCAGACAGAAGACACGGCAACGCGTCCCGCACGCCGGTGAGTTGGGCTGGGACGACAGTCTGTACGAGGACGGTGCGGGCGGGGCCGCGGGTGGGCCCGATGCCACGTCAGGCGCCGGTGACGGCGGTGCGAACGGCGGCGCGGGGTCCGGCGACGGCTCCGGCGACGCCGCCGCCGGCAGCGGTGACGGCTCGGGCCGGGCGAGACGGGGCGGCCCCCGCCGCAACGGCGCGCGTCCCCGCAACCGGCGCGGCAAACGCCGAATACTGCGCTGGGTATCCGCCGCCGTCGCCCTGCTGATACTCGGCACGGCCGGCGCCGGATACCTCTACTACCGCCATCTCGACGGCAAGCTGAAAAAGGAAGACCTGACGCTCGGCGACAAGCCGATGGCCGACCACAAGGCCAACTCCGCGGGCCAGACCCCGCTCAACATCCTGCTCATCGGCTCCGACGCCCGCGACTCCGAGGCGAACCAGAAGCTCGGCGGCGCCAAGGAGACCTTCGGCGGCCTGCCCCTGGCCGACGTACAGATGCTGCTCCACGTGTCCGCCGATCGCAGCAACATGTCGGTGGTCAGCATGCCGCGCGACACGATGCTGAAGATGCCCAAGTGCACCGACCCGGAAACCGGCAAGGTCTACCCGGCGAGCACGAGCAACGTACAGACCAACGAGAGTCTGGGACGCGGGGGTCCGGGCTGCACGGTGGCCACCTGGTACGAGCTCACCGGCATCACCATCGACCACTTCATGATGATCGACTTCGCGGGCGTGGTGTCGATGGCGGACGCCATAGGCGGCGTACCGGTCTGCGTCGAGGAGAACGTCCACTCGCGCAACGCCGAGGGCAAGGGCTCGGGGCTGAAGCTGAAGGCGGGTGAAAACGTCATCCAGGGCGAGCAGGCGCTTCAGTGGCTGCGTACGCGTTACGGCTTCGAGGACGGCAGCGACCTCGCCCGCACCCACGCCCAGCACATGTACATGAACTCGATGGTCCGGGAGCTGCGCAAGGGCGCCAAGCTGACCGACCCCGGGAAGCTGATGAGCCTCGCCGAGGCGGCCACCGACGCGCTGACCGTCGACAAGGACCTGGGCGGCGTCAAGAAGCTGTACGACCTGGCGGAAGAGCTCAAGCAGGTGCCCACGAACCGGATCACGATGGCGACGATGCCGAACGTGTACGGCGAGGGGACCGAGGCCGGGCGGGTGTTCCCGAAGCCGGGCGACGCCGAGCAGCTGTTCGACATGGTCCGCGACGACGTGCCGCTGGACGGCAAGGCGTCCAAGCGCAAGCCTCCGGCCGAGTCCAAGGACCCGGCGGCGGCTCCGGCCGAGACCGGGGTGCTCGTACGCAACGGAACGGGCAGCGACACGCTGGCGCCGACGCCGCAGCGGGCCACGGCGGTCGCGGGGCTGCTCAACGCCGAGGGCTACACGAAGGCCGTGGCGGACGTGACGCCCGACGCGACCGCGCGTACGGAGGTCCTGTTCCCGAGCGCGGACTTGGAGGGCGACGCGCAGGCGGTCGCCAAGTCCCTCGGCATTCCGGTGAGTTCGGCGAAGAAGTCGACCGAGGTGTCGGGTGTGACGCTCGTCGTGGGCGCCGACTGGCGTAAGGGTGACACGTACCCGAAGTCGGCGGCGAAGGATGAGGGCAAGACGCCGGACACGGCGCGGGCGCTCAACGGCGCCGACGACACCGAGTGCATGGCGATCCAGCCCGGCTTCACCTACTGAAGCCGGCCGGACCCGTACGGACCGCAGATGGAGAAGGAGCCCCGAGGCCGATGCGCCTCGGGGCTCCTCGCGTACGTGACCGCCTTGCTCAGACGCCCTGCTGGACCGCCGGGCGGCGGCTCGCTATGACCTTCTTGGCGAGCGAACGCGGGCTGGTCAGGAAGCCGGCTCCCCACGACATGTGCATCGTGGCGAGCGCGAGCGGGATCTGGAGCCGCGCCTTGAGGGGCAGGCCCTTGCCCGCCGGGATGGAGCCCGCGACGATCGCGGCGAGATAGCCGCCGGGGACGATGAGCGCCCAGGGCGTGAAGGCGAGGCCGACGACGACGCCCAGGACGTTGGCACAGACCGCGACCGGCGGGGCGAGGTAGCGCAGATTGATCGAGCCCGAGTGGAAGCGGGCGACGACATGGCGCCAACGGCCGTAGTTCTTGTACTGCTTGGCGAGCTCCCGGACGGACGGCCGCGGCCGGTACTGGACGCGCAGTTCGGGCGAGAACCAGATCTGGCCGCCTGCCTCGCGGATCCGGAAGTTCAGTTCCCAGTCCTGGGCGCGGATGAACTCCTCGTTGTAGCCGCCCTGTTGCTCCAGCGCGGCCCGCCGGAAGACCCCGAGGTAGACGGTCTCGGCGGGGCCCGCCGAGCCGCCCGTGTGGAAGGCCGCGTTGCCGACGCCGATCTTGGAGGTCATCGCCGCGGCGACGGCGTGCTCCCAGTCGTTCTCGCCCTCGGCGTGCATGATGCCGCCGACGTTCTGCGCGCCCGTCTCCTCCAGGAGCCGTACGGCGGTGGAGATGTAGTTCGGCGAGAGCATGCCGTGGCCGTCCACGCGCACGACGACGGGGTGCTTGGACGCCTTGATGGCCGCGTTGAGCGCCGCCGGCGTGCGGCCGGTGGGGTTGGGCACGGTCTGCACGCGGGCGCGGTCACTGTCCGCCGTCTCGCGCACGAGTTCGGCCGCGATCTCGTCGGTGCGGTCCGTGGACGGACCGAGCGCGATGACCACTTCCATCTCGCCGTCGTACTCCTGCTCCAGGATGTGCTGGACGGAGTTCCTCAGATGCCGTTCCTCGTTGAGCACCGGCATGATCACGGAGACGGCGGGGGGCTGGGCAGGCATGTGATCCTTCGGGCGTCAGGGAGAGGGGTTCACCGAACGCCACGTTACCGCGAATGGGGGACTGCGACGCGCGTCGGGCGGGCTCAGCGCAAGGCTGCTGATCGTATGGGCCTACGTTGCGTCCCCTGGTCCCCCTTCGCCCCCTCACTCAGTAGTCCAGCCGTCCCCGTCGCCCGCGGAGGTGTCCCCCGTGCCCACACCACCCCGCTCCCCCCGGCCCCGGCCGGCCGGTCGGCCGAGACCGCCGCAGACCGGTGTGCGGGACGCGCGGAGCGTAGGCAACGCCCGGAACGCGCGCGGCAGACGTGACGGACGGCCCCGCTGGGGGATGCGGATGGCGACCACTCTCTCCGTGCTGGTCCTCGGCGCCGGCGGCATCGGCCACGCGCTGGTGACCAGTCTCGACACGGGAATCGACCGGGTCGACCCGTTCAAGGACATGAAGAACCGCCCGGACGCGGGTCACGGCATGAACATCCTCCTCGTCGGCACCGACGGCCGCGACAAGATCACCAAGGAGGAGCGGCAGAAGTACCGGCTCGGTGGCGCTCCTTGCCGCTGCACCGACACGATCATGCTCGTCCACATCTCGGAGGACCGGGAGCGCGCGAGTGTCGTGAGCCTGCCGCGCGACAGTTACGCGGAGCTGCCGTCGCACACCGACGGGACCACCGGCGACGAGCACGGACCGCATCCGGTGAAGCTCAACGCGGCGTACTCGGAGGGCGGTCCGCATCTGACGGTCCGGACCGTCGAGAGCATGACGGGCGTGAAGATCAACCATTATCTGGAGATCGACTTCACCAGCTTCATGAAGACGGTGGACGCGCTCGGCGGGGTGGAGATCTGCACCGCCAAGCCGCTGAAGGACTCGCACACCGGCCTCGATCTGAGGGCGGGGACCCACGAACTCGACGGTGGTCAGGCGCTCCAGTACGTACGGTCCCGCCATCTCGACGGCTCGTCCGACCTCGGTCGGATGCAGCGCCAGCAGCGCTTCATGGCGGCGCTGGTCAAGCAGGCCACCAGCAGCGGTGTGCTGCTGAACCCGGTGAAGTTGCGCGGTGTGACCTCGACCATGCTCGAATCGGTGCGGGCGGACAGGGGCTTCGGTACGGAGGAGATGCTCACGCTCGGCAAGGCGATGCGCGACTTCACACCGGCGTCGTCGGAGTTCACGTCGGTGCCGGTCACCACCGGGGGCTACCCGGTCAAGGGCATCGGATCGACGCTGAAGTGGGACCCGGTGAAGTCGAAGAAGCTCTTCCGGGCGCTGCGCGAGGACAAGCCGCTCACACCGTCGGCGCCCGAGGGACCGCGCGGGCCGGAGGGGCCGAAGCAGCCGCCGGCCTCGATGGTCGAGGTGTCACCGCAGCAGATCAGGGTGCAGGTCTACAACGCGACGCGGCAGGACGGTCTGGGCCAGCGCGTCGACGGCGCCCTGCGCGGGACGGGCTTCGACACGACGCGGGCCCCGCTGAACCACACGGGACCCGAGGCTACGCGTACGCAGGTGCTGTTCGACCCGCGCTGGGACCGCTCGGCGAAGTCCTTGGCGGCGGCCCTGCCGGGCTGTGAGCTGCGGCCGGTGCCCCGGCAGGGCGCGACGCTGAGGGTGATGGCGGGGAAGGACTACGAGACGGTGCGGCCGGTACGGGCGGAGAACGCCCTTCAGGGCGAGTTCGGGGCGGTGACCGGCGACCAGGTGGTGTGCCCGTGACACGGCGCGCGGCTCCCTGACCGGTCCTCGTGGTTCCCGGGCCGGCCCTGCCCCCTGGCGCGTGACGCGTCCGGCGGTTGAGGACGGCCGGCCGCCGGACGGGCCGCGTGTGACCGGTCCCGGTCAGTCGTCGATGCCGTCCGCCGCCCGCTTCTCGCGCAGTTCCTTGATCGCCCGGCGCCGGGCCAGCCGGTGCGTGCGCCGGATCTGCGCCTCCTGGTAGCGGCGCTTGTCGCGCTCCGTCTCGGGGACCACCGGCGGTACGGGGCGGGGCCTGCCGTCCGCGTCGACGGCGGCGAAGACGAGATAGGCGCTGCCGACCTGCTGGGCGGGGGTCGACTCGTTCCAGCGCTCGGCGAGTACGCGGACGCCGACCTCCATGGAGGACCGGCCCGTCCAGTTGACCTGGGCCTTCACATGGACCAGGTCACCGACCCGTACCGGCTCCAGGAAGACCATCTCGTCCATGGACGCGGTGACCGCGGGCCCTCCCGAGTGCCGGCCCGCGACCGCTCCCGCGGCGTCGTCGACGAGCTTCATGATCACGCCGCCGTGCACCGTGCCGAGGAGGTTGGTGTCGCTCCCGCTCATGATGTGGCTGAGCGTGGTGCGGGACGCTGAGGTGGGCTTACCCGGAATATCTGTCTCGGGGCGGACGGCCTGGTCTGTCATGCCCTCCACCCTATGCGGGGGTCCGTCACGGCTCGCATTGCATCAGCTTGGCAACAGGGAGGCTGTGATTTTCCTCCACCCCTGTATGCGCGACACCTCTGAGCCGCACACTGGTCCGCATGAACGATTGGCCTGATGGATGGAACGGCGACCGTGCCGACCGTGGCGGCGACCGTTACGGACGCGGCAGCGCGGGCGCGCAGCCCGAGGGAGCGCGCGCCATGCCGCACGTGCAGCGGCGCGCCGTCCCCCAGCAGCCGTCGCAGGGGTACGACGGGGGCTACGACCCGCCGCCGTACAACAGTGACTACAACACCGGACAGGTCTACGGCTCCCCGGCCGACCGGGGTCAGGGCGGACCGCCGCGGGTGCCCCCGCAGGGCTCGTACAACAACGGCGGGGGCTACCCCCCGGACCACGCACCGGACTGGCGGCGCCGTATCAAGATCACCGCGATTTCCGTGCTCGTCGTTGTGCTGACGGTCTCCATAGGCACGTACTTCTGGGCCGACTCCAAGCTCAAGCGCGAGGTCGACCTCTCGAAGGTGATCGAGCGGCCGAAGTCGGGCGACGGCACGAACTATCTGATCGTGGGTTCCGACAGCCGCGAGGGCATGTCCGACGAGGAGAAGAAGAACCTCCACACGGGCAGCGCCGAAGGCAAGCGCACGGACTCGATGATGATCCTGCACGACGGCTCGAACGGCCCGACGCTGGTCTCGCTGCCGCGCGACTCGAACGTGGTGATCCCGTCGTTCCGCGGCTCGGAGTCCGGGAAGATGTTCCCGAACCAGGGCCGGGAGACGAAGCTCAACGCGGCGTACGCGGAGGACGGGCCCGAACTCCTCGTCCGTACGGTCGAGTTCAACACCGGTCTGCACATCGACCACTACGTCGAGATCGGCTTCGCGGGCTTCGCCAACATCGTGGACGCGATCGGCGGTGTGGAGCTGGACATCCCGAAGGCGTTCAAGGACAAGAAGTCGGGTGCCGACTTCCAGAAGGGCAAGCAGACGCTGGACGGCGAGCAGTCCCTGGCGTACGTCCGTACCCGGTACGCGTTCGCGGGCAGTGACCTGGACCGCACGAAGAACCAGCAGAAGTTCCTGGCGGCCCTGGCCTCCCAGACGGCCACGCCGGGCACGATCCTCAACCCGTTCAAGCTCTACCCGACGCTGGGCGCGGGCCTGGACACCCTGATAGTCGACAAGGACATGTCCCTCTGGTCGCTGAGCCAGATGTTCTTCGCGATGAAGGGCGTCACGGGCGGCGACGGCACGTCGATGAACATCCCGATCTCGGGCAGCAAGGGCGGGAACCTGGTCTGGGACAAGGCCAAGGTCAAGCAGCTCGTGGACCAGCTGAACAACGACGAGAAGGTCACTGTCACCTCGGACTGAGCCGGCGGGCGGTCACCCCTCGGGAATCTCCTGGTGATCGCCCGTCGCCCCGTCGATCAGCTCCCGCAGGATGTCCATGTGGCCGGCGTGCCGCGCCGTCTCCTCGATCATGTGGATCAGGACCCAGCGCATCGTCACCGTCCTGCCGCTCCAGGACGTACCGGTCTCCTCCAGGCCGGTCTCCCGGATCGCCAGGTCCGCGGCGGCGCGGGCGCGGGCGTAGAAGGCCAGGATGTCGGCCGTGGACTCGTCCGGCGCGACGGTCATGTCCTCGGTCTCGGTGTCGAACCAGAACGGCTCGGTCTCCCGCCCGAACGTCTCGCAGAACCAGCCGTACTCGACGGTCGCCAGATGCTTCACGAGCGAGAGCAGATTGGTGCCCGAGGGGGTCACGGGACGCCGCAGCGCCTCGTCGTCGAGCCCTTCGAGCTTCCACAGGACCACATCGCGGTGCCGGTCGAGGGCGACGTACAGGCTGTCCTTCTCGCTGCCGGTGTACGGCACGGATCTGATCATGCGGGGAACGTAGCAGGGGGCGCCGACCGCGTCCCCGGCTTTTCCACAGGCGCCCCGGCCCGCCGGGGGGCGGGTCGAGGCGGTCCGGATCGGTTCGTTCGGTTCCGCGTTACGGCAGGTTGCGCGCCATCACGATGCGCTGGATCTGGTTCGTGCCCTCGTAGATCTGGGTGATCTTGGCGTCGCGCATCATCCGTTCCACCGGGTAGTCGCGCGTGTAGCCGTAGCCGCCGAGGAGCTGGACCGCGTCCGTCGTGACCTCCATCGCCACGTCGGAGGCGAAGCACTTGGCCGCGGCACCGAAGAAGGTCAGGTGTTCCTTGTCGCCGCCGTCGGAGATGCGCTGCGAGCGGGCCGCCGCGGAGTAGGTGAGCTGGCGGGCCGCCTCCAGCTTCATCGCCATGTCGGCGAGCATGAACTGGACGCCCTGGAAGTCGCCGATCGGCTTGCCGAACTGCTTGCGCTCCCGGACGTAGCCCGTCGCGTAGTCGAGCGCGCCCTGGGCGATGCCGAGCGCCTGGGCCGCGATCGTGATGCGGGTGTGGTCCAGGGTCTTCATGGCCGTCGCGAAGCCGGTGCCCTCGGCGCCGATGAGCCGGTCGGCGGGGATGCGGACGTTGTCGAGGTAGACCTCGCGGGTCGGTGAGCCCTTGATGCCGAGCTTCTTCTCGGGGGCGCCGAAGGAGACTCCCTCGTCGCCCTTCTCGACGACGAACGCCGAGATGCCCTTCGTACGGAGGTCGGGGTCGGTGACGGCCATCACCGTGTAGTACTCGGAGACGCCGGCGTTGGTGATCCAGCGCTTCACGCCGTTCAGTACGTAACCGTCGCCGTCCCGTACGGCCTTGGTCTTCATGCCGCCGGCGTCCGAGCCCGCGTCCGGCTCGGAGAGGCAGTAGGAGAACATCCCGTCGCCCTTGGCCAGCGGGCCGAGGTACTTCTTCTTCAGGTCCTCGCCGCCGGCGAGTATGACGGGCAGCGAGCCGAGCTTGTTCACGGCCGGGATCAGCGAGGACGACGCGCAGACGCGGGCGACCTCCTCGATGACGATCACGGTGGCCAGTGCGTCGGCACCGGCGCCGCCGTACTCCTCGGGGACGTGGACGGCGTGCAGATCGGCGGCGACCAGCGCGTCGAGCGCCTCCTGCGGGAAGCGGGCCTCCTCGTCCACCGCGGCGGCGAACGGCGCGATCTTCGCCTCGGAGAGCGCGCGCACGGCGTCACGGAGCATGTCGTGCTCCTCGGACGGTCGGTACAGGTCGAAATCAGCTGATCCGGCCACGGTCTTCCACTCCCCTGAATGCTAACTACCGTTAAGTAACCCCAATTTTAGGGGCCAGGAGCGCGGTGGCGTACGTGAGTTTCCCGACAGCTCCCGCACCTTGCCCCGAGGCGCCCGAAAAGGGGTCCGGACGGCGCGGCTATGCTCGGGCACCGCACTCGCGGTGCGATCGCAGCCGCGATCGCACCGGGTGCGACGCATCCCGACCGCACTCCCTGGAGCACCCATGGCCCTCAAGATCACTGTGATCGGTACCGGCTACCTCGGCGCCACCCACGCCGCGGCCATGGCGGAGCTGGGCTTCGACGTGCTCGGGCTCGATGTCGTCCCCGAGAAGATCGAGATGCTGACGGCGGCCAAGGCGCCGATGTACGAGCCCGGCCTGGAAGACCTGCTGCGCAAGCACGTCGCCGGCTTCGAGGGGTCGACCGGCCGGCTGCGCTTCACCTCCTCCTGGGAGGAGGTCGGCGCCTTCGGCGACATCCACTTCGTCTGTGTGAACACCCCGCAGAAGCACGGCGAGTACGCGTGCGACATGAGCTATGTGGAGAGCGCCTTCGATTCGCTGGCCCCGCGGCTGGGCCGCTCGGCGCTGGTGGTCGGCAAGTCGACCGTGCCGGTCGGCAGCGCGGAGCGCCTCGCGCGGCGGCTCACCGAGCTGGCGCCGGCGGGCGTCGACGTCGAGCTGGCGTGGAATCCGGAGTTCCTGCGGGAGGGCTTCGCCGTACAGGACACGCTCCACCCGGACCGGATCGTGGTCGGCACGGCGAGCGACCACGCGGAGAAGCTGCTGCGCGAGGTGTACGCGACACCGATCGGGGAGGGATCGCCGTTCGTCGTGACGGACTTCCCGACCTCCGAGCTGGTGAAGACCGCGGCGAACTCCTTCCTCGCCACGAAGATCTCCTTCATCAACGCGATGGCCGAGGTCTGCGAGGCGGCCGGCGGCGACGTCGTGAAGCTCGCGGAGGCCATCGGCTACGACGAGCGCATCGGGAAGAAGTTCCTGCGGGCCGGGATCGGCTTCGGCGGCGGCTGTCTGCCCAAGGACATCCGGGCGTTCATGGCGCGGGCGGGTGAGCTGGGCGCGGACCAGGCGCTGACGTTCCTGCGCGAGGTCGACTCGATCAACATGCGGCGCCGGGGCCACATGGTGGAGCTGGCGCGCGAGGCGGTCGGCGGCGACTCCTCGTTCCTCGGCAAGCGGGTCGCGGTCCTCGGCGCGACGTTCAAGCCGGACTCGGACGACGTACGGGACTCCCCCGCGCTGAACGTCGCGGGCCAGATCCACCTCCAGGGCGGTCAGGTGACCGTGTACGACCCCAAGGGCATGGACAACGCGCGCGGGATCTTCCCGACGCTCGGATACGCGGAGTCCGCGCTGGAGGCCGTGCGCGGCGCCGATGTCGTGCTGCACCTGACCGAGTGGCGCGAGTTCCGCGAGCTGGACCCCGCGGAGCTCGGCGAGGCCGTGACACGGCGGCTGATCCTCGACGGGCGCAACGCGCTGGACCCGGCGGTGTGGCGCGGGGCGGGCTGGACGTACCGGGCGATGGGGCGGCCGAGGGCCTGACCGGGCCCGGCGGGGAGGCCCCGGGGGTACCGGCCCCGGCTCTCAACTACCGGCGGGAGTCGTCCAGTTCCGCGATCGTCGCCGTCGAGGCGGAACGGCGCCCCTGGGCGGCGCGCGCCAGGAACTCGGTGTCGCGCAGCACACGGGCCGCGTTGCCCCAGGTGAGATCGGTGATCGCGGTGTCGTCCCAGCCTCGGTCGAGCAGTTCGGCGATCAGGCGCGGGTAGCACGAGGTGTCTTCGAGGCCGGCGGTACGGGGCGCGTCCACCTCGCGGCCGTACGTCCCCGAGAGACCGACGCACGCCGGGCCCGCCAGGTCCCGTACCCGCTCGACATGGTCGGCGACGGCACAGACGTCGGGGGCGCGACCGTCGCGGGAGGTCAGGGCGGGCGCGAAACTCACCATGCAGACACCGCCGTTGGCGCCGAGCAGCGCCAGGATCTCGTCCGGGGCGTTGCCGGGGTCCGCGGTGAGGGCGCCGGCGGCGGAGTGGGAGAACATCGCCGGGGCCCTGGTGACGGCGAGGGTGTCGCGGGCCGTCTCGTCGGACGCGCCGGACAGGTCGGCCACGACGCCGAGTCGGTTCATCTCCCGGACGGCCTCCTGGCCGAAGCGGGTGAGCCCCTTGTCCGCCCAGCGCGCGCCCGCGAGGGCGAGGACCCGCACACCGAGGAAGTGGAACGCGCGGAGCGTGGCCAGCGAGTCGCCGATCGCCCGGCCGGAGACGGGGCCGAGGAACGAGGCGACGCGTCCGCAGTGGCGGGCGTCGGCCAGGTCCCCGGCGCCGAGCGCGAGGCGCAGGCTGTCCGGGCAGGACGCGATCAAGTCCCTTACGAGATCGATCAGTTCCAGCGTGGTGCTGACGGCCCGGCCCTCGTCGTCCGTGTCGCCGGCCACCTGGAGGGACCAGAACTGCGCGCCGAGCGCGCCCGCCCGGATCCGCGGCATGTCGGTGTCCAGGAAGTTCTCGCCCTGTTCGAGGTCATGGCTGTGCCCGGCGGCGCGGCGGCGCAGCAGGGTGGGGGCGAGGCTGTTGTGGCCGTCGATGACGGGGTGCGAGGCCAGCAGCGCGTCGGCGCGCTCGGCGGACGACATGGGGGCGGTGGCCGTGGCCGTCGCCTCCGCGGCGGGTGGCTGTGGCGGCGCGTCGAGGTCGCCGACCGAGCTTGTCGAGTCCGTGCCGTGGGGGTCGTCCCGTAGATCTGCCATGACGAGGCTCCGTGGGGTGCGAAGGCAGTACGGCCACCGTGCCACGGGGTGCGGGAAGGGTCGCGGCGGACGGAGCGTTCGGGGGTACGCCCGTGCCGGCCCCGGGGACAACCGACCGGGTCTCGCCGCCCGTGGGCGGTGCCTGTCCCCGACCGCCGGACGGGCCGCGTGTGCGGCCCGTCCGCCGATCAGGGGCGAACCGGTCGGCCTCTCAGCCGTCCAGTTCCTCGATCGTCGCCGTCGACGGGCCCCGCTCCGATTGCAGCCCGCGGGCCACGTCCTCCGCCGCGCGCAGCACCCGTACGGCGTTGTGCCAGGTCAGCTTCGACAGGTCCTCGGGGGACCAGCGGCGCGCGAAGAGTTCGGCTACGAGGTTCGGGTAGCCCGCGACGTCCCGAAGACCCTCCGGTGTGAACGCCGTGCCGTCGAAGTCGCCGCCGATGCCGATGTGGTCGATGCCCGCGACCTCGCGCATGTGGTCCAGGTGGTCGGCGACCGTCGCCGCCGTGGCCGTCGGGCGCGGGTGCTCCTCCTCGTATGCCCGGTGGATCTTCATCCCGGCCTCGGTGGTGTCCAGCGGGTGCGCGCCGTGCGCGCGCATGTTGTCGTCGGCGGCCTTCGTCCAGGCGATCGCCTCGGGAAGGATGAACTTCGGTACGAAGGTGGCCATCGCCACGCCGCCGTTGGCCGCCAGCAGCGCCAGTACGTCGTCGGGGACGTTGCGCGGGTGGTCGCAGACGGCCCGCGAGGAGGAGTGCGAGAACAGGACGGGCGCGGTGCTCGTGGCGAGCGCGTCGCGCATCGTCGTGGCGGCCACGTGCGAGAGGTCGACCAGCATGCCGGTGCGGTTCATCTCGCGTACGACCTCGTGACCGAAGGGCGACAGGCCGCCCACGCCCGGCTCGTCGGTCGCCGAGTCCGCCCACGGGAGGTTGTCGTTGTGCGTGAGCGTCATGTAGCGCACGCCGAGGGTGTGCAGGGCGCGCAGTGTGGCGAGGGAGTTGTTGATGGAGTGGCCGCCCTCGGCGCCCATCAGGGAGGCGATCCGGCCGGTGCGGCGGGCGTTCTCCATGTCGTCGGCGGTGCGGGCGGCGGCGAGGTCGTCGGGGTAGCGGGCGATCATGCGCCCGACGACGTCGATCTGCTCCAGGGTCGCGCTGACCGCCGTGTCGCCGGCCATGTCGGAGCGTACGTACACGGACCAGAACTGCGCCCCGACGCCGCCCGCCCGCAGCCGGGGGATGTCGGTGTGCAGATGCGCCGACTGGTCGTCGGCGATGTCGCGGCGGTCGAGGTCGTAGCGGACCTGCTCGCGCAGCGCCCACGGCAGGTCGTTGTGCCCGTCGACCACGGGGAAGTCCTCGAGCAGTTCGCGTGCCTGCTCCAGATAGTCCTCGGCGCCCATGGCGGCCCTCACTTCCCGAAGCCGAAGGCGTCGTGACCGGCGACCTTCGCGCGCAGGCGTTTGCCCTTGTCCGTGGCCTGTTCGCCGAGCCGTCGCTGGAAGTCCTCCATACGGGCCAGCAGCTCCGGGTCGTGGGCGGCGAGGATCCGCGCGGCCAGCAGACCGGCGTTACGGGCTCCTCCTACGGAGACGGTCGCGACCGGCACCCCGGCGGGCATCTGGACGATCGACAGCAGCGAGTCCATGCCGTCCAGGTACTTCAGCGGTACGGGGACCCCGATGACCGGCAGCGCCGTGACCGAGGCCAGCATGCCCGGCAGATGGGCAGCGCCGCCCGCGCCCGCGATGATCGCCTTGAGCCCGCGTCCGGCGGCCTCCTCGCCGTACGCGATCATCTCGCGCGGCATCCGGTGCGCGGAGACGACGTCGACCTCGTAGGGGATCTCGAACTCGTCGAGCGCCTGGGCGGCGGCCTCCATGACGGGCCAGTCGGAGTCCGACCCCATGACGACGCCGATGAGGGGAGAGCTCATGTGGTGATCGTTCCTCGGAGGTATCCGGCGGCGTGGCGGGCGCGCTCCAGCACGTCGGCCAGGTCGTCACCGTAGGTGTTGACGTGGCCCACCTTGCGGCCGGGCTTCACGTCCTTGCCGTACATGTGGATCTTGAGCTGCGGGTCGTGGGCCATGCAGTGCAGATACGCCGCGTACATGTCGGGGTAGTCGCCGCCGAGCACGTTGCACATGACCGTCCACGGGGCGCGCGGACGCGGATCGCCGAGCGGCAGGTCGAGCACGGCCCGTACGTGGTTGGCGAACTGCGAGGTGATCGCGCCGTCCTGGGTCCAGTGGCCGGAGTTGTGTGGGCGCATGGCCAGCTCGTTGACGAGGATCCGGCCGTCGGCAGTCTCGAACAGCTCGACGGCGAGATGACCGACGACACCCAGCTCGGCGGCGATCCGCAGCGCGAGCTGCTGCGCCTGGCCGGACAGTTCCTCGGAGAGACCGGGCGCCGGCGCGATGACGGTGTCGCACACACCGTCGACCTGACGCGACTCCACGACGGGGTACGCGACGGCCTGGCCGTGCGGCGAGCGCACGATGTTGGCGGCCAGCTCCCGGACGAAGTCGACCTTCTCCTCCGCCAGAACGGGGACTCCGGCAAGGAAGGGCTGCTCGGCGTCGTCCTCCGATCGGGTGAACCACACGCCCTTGCCGTCGTAACCGCCGCGCACCGTTTTCAGGATGACGGGGAAGCCGCCCACCTCGGCGGCGAAGGCCGCGACGTCGGCGGCGTCGGTGACGATGCGGTGGCGCGGGGCGGGCACGCCGAGCTCGGTGAGCCGTGCGCGCATCACGCCCTTGTCCTGCGCGTGGACGAGGGCGTCAGGGCCGGGGCGTACGGGGACGCCGTCCGCCTCCAGGGCGCGCAGGTGCTCGATCGGGACGTGCTCGTGATCGAAGGTGATCACGTCGCATCCGCGCGCGAAGGCGCGCAGCGTCTCCAGATCGCGGTGGTCACCGACGACCACGTCGTTGACCACCTGCGCAGCGGAGTCCTGAGGGGTCTCGCTGAGGAGCTTGAATCTGAGGCCGAGGGGGATGCCCGCCTCGTGGGTCATACGGGCGAGCTGACCGCCGCCGACCATGCCGACTACCGGAAACGTCACACACCCAGGGTATCCGTCGCCCAACCCGAGCCGGTCCGGTGGTTAGAGTGGGTCGGTCGGTGGCGTCGCGGCGTCGGGGGATACGGCCGACGAGACTGCGTCGTCGGCGTCCTGGACGTCTACGACGGAACACCGACCGGACGGGGCTGAGCGGCCACATGACTCCCGCGCCTTCGCAGCGACAGACCCTGCGGGAGCGGCTTTCCCTGCTCACCCGTGAGATCGCCAAGTTCGGTGCGGTCGGCGGGGTGGGCCTGCTCGTCAACCTGGCGGTCTTCAACTTCGTACGGCACACGACCGAGCTCCAGGTGGTCCGGGCCAGCATCCTGGCGACCGTCGTGGCGATCGCCTGCAACTACGTGGGCTTCCGCCACTTCGCCTACCGGGACCGCGACAAGAGCCGCCGTACGAAGGAGCTGACGCTGTTCCTGCTGTTCAGCGCGGTCGGGCTGGTCATCGAGAACGGTGTGCTCTACACGGCGACGTACGGGTTCGGCTGGGACGGGCCGCTGCAGAGCAACGTGTTCAAGTTCCTCGGTATCGGCGTGGCGACGCTGTTCCGCTTCTGGTCGTACCGCACATGGGTGTTCCGCAGGCTTCAGCCGGAGCCGGAGCTGGCGACCGTAGGAGACGGGCGGCGCGAGCCGCAGCCCGGCCGGGTCATCTGACGGTCTTCTTCGGCTCGTTGCGCACCCGTACCTCACGGCTCAGGAACAGCGCGAAGACCGGCGGCTGCTGCTGGAGCAGTTCGAGCCGTCCGCCGTCCGCCTCCGCCAGGTCGCGGGCGACCGCGAGCCCGATGCCCGTCGAGTTGTGCCCGCTGATCGCGCGCTCGAAGATCCGCGACCCGAGGTCCGCCGGTACGCCGGGTCCCTCGTCCGTCACCTCGATCACGGCCTGGTTGCCGGTGATCCGGCTGCGCAGGGCGACCGTGCCGCCGCCGTGCATCAGGGAGTTCTCGATCAGCGCGGCGAGGACCTGGGCGACGGCTCCGGGGGTGCCGACGGCCCGCATGTGCTGGGTGCCTGAGCAGACGATGGCGCGGCCCGCGCTGCGGTAGGCGGGGCGCCACTCCTCGATCTGCTGCTGCACGACGTCGTCGAGATCGAAGACGATCGCCGAACCGGTCCGGGCGTCACGCGAGTTGGTGAGCAGCCGCTCCACCACGTCGGTCAGCCGCTCGACCTGCGTGAGCGCGATCGTCGCCTCCTCCTTGACGATGTCCGGGTCGTCGGTGGCGGAGATCTCCTCCAGGCGCATGGAGAGCGCGGTGAGCGGCGTACGGAGCTGGTGGGACGCGTCGGCGGCCAGCCGGCGCTCGGCGGTGAGCATCCGCGCGATCCGTTCCGCGCTGGCGTCGAGCACGTCGGCGACCCGGTCCAGTTCGGGTACGGCGTACCGCTTGTGACGGGGGCGCGGGTCTCCGGAGCCGAGGCGTTCGGCGGTCTCGGCGAGGTCGGTGAGCGGTGACGCGAGCTTGTTGGCCTGGCGTACGGCGAGCAGGACGGCGGCGATGACGGCGAGCAGCGCCACCGCGCCGATGATCAGCAGGGTGCGGCCGAGTTCGCGGGTGACGGACGCGCGGGACTCCTCGACCGTGACGGTCTCGCCCTGCTCGCCCTCGGCGCTGCCCCGGATGACGCCGCCCTCGGGGGGCACGCCGATCTCGACGGTCGGGCGGCCCGGGATCTCGACCTTGGCGTACCGCTCGCCGTTGATCTGCTCCCGCAGGATCGTCTCGGTGACGCGTTCGCCGCCGAGCAGCCGGCTGTCGACGATGCTGACCAGCCGTACCGCCTCCAGGTCGACGCTCTCCTGGGCGCTGGTGCTGATGGTGCGGGTCTCGACGATGACGAGGGAGACCCCGAAGACGGCGATGACGACGAGCACCACGGCGAGCGTGGAGTTGATCAGACGACGGCGCACTGTGCCCTACTCTGCTCGGCTGGTCCGGTCCGGCCGGTCCCGCCGGATCGCCCGGCTCGGAGCGGAGCGGACCGCCCGGCCCGGCTCAGCTCTTCTCGAAGCGGAAACCGACGCCCCGGACCGTCGCGATGTACCGCGGGTTCGCCGCGTCGTCGCCCAGCTTCTTGCGGAGCCAGGAGATGTGCATGTCCAGGGTCTTCGTGGACGACCACCAGGTGGTGTCCCAGACCTCGCGCATCAGCTGGTCGCGGGTGACGACCCGGCCCGCGTCCCTGACCAGGACCCGCAGCAGGTCGAACTCCTTCGCGGTGAGCTGGAGCTCCTCCTCGCCCATCCAGGCCCGGTGGGACTCGACGTCGATGCGGACGCCGTGCGTGGTGGGCGAGGCGGCCGGTTCGCTCGCGCCGCGCCGCAGCAGGGCACGTACCCGGGCGAGCAGTTCGGCCAGCCGGAACGGCTTGGTCACGTAGTCGTCGGCGCCGGCGTCGAGGCCGACGACGGTGTCCACCTCGTCGGCGCGGGCGGTCAGCACCAGCAGGGGTACGGAGTGGCCCTCGGAGCGCAGTCTCCGGGCCACTTCGAGGCCGTCCATGCCGGGCAGCCCGAGGTCGAGTACGACCAGGTCCACGCCGCCCTGGAGGCCGGCTTCGAGCGCGGTGGGACCGTCTTCGCGTACCTCCACCTCGTAGCCCTCCCTGCGCAGGGCGCGGGCCAGCGGCTCAGAGATGGACGCGTCGTCCTCGGCGAGCAGTACACGGGTCATGAGGTGATGGTAGTCCGCGCGGAGGAGCGGCCGGGCAGTGATCGCCGATGCCTGTGGCTCCGGTATGCGATTGGGTCAGCTGCCTTCGAAAGTGGTTGGTGGTTCCGTGGGGCACCTGTGATCCATCCCTCAAGTCATTCCATATACCTCTCTGTCGTCCCGAATACCGCTCTGTCGTGCCGTATGGTGGCCTGGCTCTTCGTACGACCGGTTGGGGACCTTTGGCGGCTTGAGAGCCGAAGGTCCCCTTTTCATGAACCCGAGCAAGCAAGGATCCCCCCCATGGCGTCCAGCCTCACCAAGGACTCCCCCGAACCACCCGGCGGCCCCCACGGCCCCGGTCCCCGCACCATCCCCGAGAAGACGTTCTTCGGCCACCCACGCGGTCTGGCCACGCTCTTCATGACGGAGATGTGGGAACGCTTCAGCTTCTACGGCATGAGGGCTCTGCTCACGATCTATCTGCTGTCCGGCGGCCCCGACGCCTCGAACGGGCTCCAGGAGGGCGGTCTGGGACTGACCCTGGCCACCACGACCGCGATCTACTCGATCTATCTGTCGATGGTCTATCTGCTGGCCATGCCCGGCGGCTGGCTCGGCGACCGGGTCTGGGGCCCGCGCAAGACCGTGACGATCGCGGCCTGCACCATCATGGTGGGCCATCTGACGCTCGCCCTGCCGGGCTCGGGCTCCTTCTTCGCCGGTCTGGCGCTGGTGGCGCTCGGCTCGGGACTGCTGAAGTCCAACATCTCCACGATGGTCGGCCACCTCTACGACGGCCCCAACGACCCGCGCCGCGACGGCGGGTTCACCGTCTTCTACATGGGCATCAACATCGGTGCCTTCTTCGCGCCGCTGATCATCGGCACCGTCGGCGAGAAGTACAGCTGGCACCTGGGCTTCGCGCTCGCGGCCCTCGGCATGGGCATCGGTCTGATCCAGTTCCTGGCCGGTACGAAGCACCTGGCGCCGCGCAGCAGTGTCGTCCCGACGCCGCTGTCGCGCGAGGAGCGTGCGAGCTGGCTGACCAGGGGTCTGACGTGGCTGCTGATCGCCTCGGTCTTCTACGGAGGCGTGGTCTTCACCGGCAACTTCACCCTGAACTGGGCGATGGTGCCGTTGACGCTCGCGGGCATCGTCATCCCGGCCGGGGTGCTGATCCGGATAAAGCGCGACAAGGATCTGTCGCCGGTCGAGCAGACGAAGATGTCCGGGTACATCTGGTTCTTCGTCGCGGCCGCGGTCTTCTGGATGATCTACGACCAGGGCGGGTCGACGATCCAGGCGTTCGGTACGACGAAGGCCGACGACCAGGTCTTCGGCATCGGCTTCCCGACGTCCTGGTACCAGTCGCTGAACCCCGTGTTCATCATGGCGCTGGCCCCGGTGGTCGCCTGGTTCTGGCTCTGGCTGAACCGGCAGGGCAAGGAGCCCAGCACGGTGGTGAAGTTCGCCGCCGGCCTGCTCTTCGTCGGCGTCTCGTTCTTCTTCTTCCTGATCCCGCTGGTCCTGGCGGCCGACGGCAGCCTGGTCAGCCCGGTGTGGCTGGTGGGCATCTATCTGATCCAGACCGTCGGGGAGTTGTGCGTCTCGCCGGTGGGCCTGTCGGTGACGACGAAAATGGCTCCGGCCAAGTACGCCAGTCAGATGATGGGCGTCTGGTTCCTGGCCGTGACGGCGGGCGACTCGGTGACCGGGATGCTCTCCATCGCCGGTGTCGATCTGAGCCGTACGGGTGTGGTCGCCGTGGAGGCGCTGCTGGCCACGCTGGCGGGCTTCGCGATCTTCATGTACCGCAAGAAGGTGCGGGCCCTGATGGGCGACGTGCGGTGACGTGCCGCTGAGTCGGGCGGGCCCGGAAACGAGCCCGCCCGGCGATCGGGGGTGCGCGTCAGCGCCGAGAGAGGGGCCGCGCGTTACGCGGGGGCCGCCAGGACCGCCCAGACCGTCTTGCCGGGGGCTCCCGGCGTACGGGCGACGCCCCAGTCCAGACAGAGCCGCTGCACGATGAACATCCCGTGTCCGCCCGGCCGCCCGGCGCGGTGCGGGGTGCGGGGCGCGGGCTGGCCCGTACCCCGGTCGGTGACTTCGAGGCGCAGCACCTTGGTGTCGGAGGAGACCCGCAGCTCCTCGGGGCCCTCGGCGTGCAGGCACGCGTTGGTGACCAGCTCGGAGACGACGAGCAGCACGTCTTCCGCGGCGGCGCGGCGGTCCGCGGTCGCGGCCGGCAGCCAGCCCCAGTCGTAGAGCGCCTGACGGGTGAAGTCGCGTGCCATCGGGACGATGCCGCTGGCGCTGCCCAACGCCAGGGTGCGTACCCGGCTTTCGGACCCGGCGGAGGTGGTACCCGCGCCGTCCGGCTCGGAGCCGAAATCGCCCGGCGGAAACTGCCGGGTGGTGCTCATCAGCGCTTCACCTCACCGATTCACCAGTTCGCCAATAGGTCGTTACGTCGTTGCGTCGTTACGCAGAGTGCCTTGCCTGTCCCGACCGGCCGCCCGGGGACTCTTCTGCCCGGCGTAATCGTGACAACACCCACAAGACCTACGCGGGTGACGTGACACTTGCAACATCTGGTTCACGCGGAGCCTTCGTACCGGCTCCCGGGTCAATCGGCAAGAGCCGCTTCCAGCGACTCGTGCACGGTGAAGACCGCGTCGGCGCCCGTGATTTCGAAGACCCTGGCGACCACCGGCAGCATCGCGGCCAGATGGACGGCACCGCCGGCCGCTTCGGCCTTGAGGCGGGCCCCGAGCAACACGTTCAGCCCGGTCGAGTCGCAGAACTCAAGCTGCGAGCAGTCGACCACGAGACGTACCCGCCCCTGGTCGATCGCTTCTTCAAGGGGTGCGCGCAACAGTTCGGCGGTGTGGTGGTCCAACTCACCCGCCGCTGTCACGACCTCGCTTCGGCCTTCGGTCCGAACTTCGACCCGAAGCCGGCCCCGGTTCGTGCTGCCGACCGTCTGGCGGTCCATGCCCGTCCGTCCCTCTTCTGCCGTGTCGTGCGCCGTCGTCAGATGTCTCAGCTGTTGTGGATGGCGTCCCCGGAGGCGCTGTGATCGCGCTCCCGTTCGCGCCCGGCGCCGTGTCACGCGCCGTTGACGTTCGTCGAAACATTACGCCTTTCACGCGGTCTCCGGTAGCCAATCTCCCACGCAATGCGGACATATGTACGAAATGACACTTGCACGTGTCCACGCTGAACCGATAGGGCTAGTGAAGACACAACCAACCTGACCGACGCGACCGGCTATGGAGGCGCCGCAAACCGCAGCAGCGCGTATTGGCATCGGCAGCCATATGCCGAGAACGTATGGAGGAGACCCATGTCACCCCGGCTCGACGAACCGCGTACCCACGACGCGCCGTCGACAATCCCGTCCGACCCTGACGAGACCGGCGCCACATCCGCGTCCGGTTTCCCGGGCCTCGATGACATGCCAGAGATCCCGCCCTTCGACGAGGTGGGCGCGCTGGATGCCCGGTCTCTGTCGAAGACCCTCTTCGGACGCCTCGAAGGCCTGGAAGAGGGCACCCATGAGCACGCTTATGTACGGAACACCCTGGTCGAGCTGAATCTCGCCCTGGTCAAGTTCGCCGCCTCCCGGTTCCGCTCCCGCAGCGAGCCCATGGAGGACATCATCCAGGTCGGCACGATCGGACTGATCAAGGCGATCGACCGTTTCGAGCTGAGCCGGGGCGTCGAGTTCCCCACCTTCGCGATGCCGACGATCGTCGGCGAGATCAAGCGCTTCTTCCGCGACACGTCGTGGTCGGTGCGGGTGCCGCGAAGGCTCCAGGAGCTCCGCCTCGAACTGGCCAAGGCGGGCGACGAGTTGTCCCAGCTGCTGGACCGCGCACCGACGGTCCCCGAGCTCGCCGAGCGACTCGGCCTCACCAACGAAGAAGTCGTCGAGGGGATGGCGGCGAGCAACGCGTACACGGCGAGTTCGCTGGACGCCCAGCCGGAGGAGGACGACACCGAGGGCGCGCTGTCCGACCGCATCGGCTACGAGGACCACGGGCTCGAAGGCATCGAGTACGTCGAGTCGCTGAAGCCCCTGATAGCCGGCCTCCCGGCGCGCGACCGGACGATCCTGTCCCTGCGCTTCGTCGCCAACATGACCCAGTCGGAGATAGGCGAGGAGCTCGGCATCTCACAGATGCATGTGTCGCGGCTGCTGTCGCGCACGCTCGTCAGGCTGCGGAAGGGTCTGACGATCGAGGAGTGACGGGCACGCCCTCGGCGGGAAGTTCTCCGTGTGGCCCGGCGGTCGTCTCTGACGACCGCCGGGCCACGGTCGTTCCCGGCCCGCGCCGCGAACGCGCATGGCATCGGGTGGCGCGGTTCGGCGCCATCCGGCGTCACTGCGGTGCCACCTGGTGCCAACCGGTGCCATTTCACGCCTCCGGAAGCACAGGCACACGCGTGGCACCACAGTGACTCAGTTAGACGCCAGTACGTTTCCGCAGCTCAGAGCTGTTCACTCGCTCATCACCCCAGAGGGGCCACCTTGACGCTTGCGCATGGAGCCATAATGGTGCCATGATGGCGTCATGGACCTCACCCCGTACGTCGACAACCTCCGCCGCGAACTCGCGGTGGCCGCCGAGGCCGGCGGCGACGAAGCCCGCGAGCTGGCCGAGAGGCTCACCGCTCCACTGGAGTCGGCGACCCGGCTGACCATGCTCAACGTGCTCTCCGCCGCGATGGACGAGATCACCCGCGAACTCGCCCCCGGCTCGGTCGACGTACGGCTGCGCGGACTCGACCCCGACTTCGTCGTGACCCTGCCGCCCACCGACACCGGTGCCCACGCGGAGCCGGCCGCGCCCGTCGAACCGCTCAGGGCCCCGGTCCCGGCCGACGGCGACGAAGGCGGCACCGCCCGCGTCAACCTGCGCCTGCCGGCCCACCTCAAGACCCGCGCCGAGGAGGCCGCCACCCGCGAGGGCCTGTCGGTCAACGCGTGGCTGGTGCGCGCCGTGTCGGCCGCGGTCGACGGCGGCAGCCGGCCGCGTACGACGGAGAAGACCCTGACCGTCGGACAGAGCTTCACGGGCTGGGTGCGCTAGCGCGCGTCCGCCCCGTCACTTCACCCTCACCACTTTCATCCACACCACGTCCCACCAGCGGGGACGATCCGAAGCCCCAAGAGGACGGGACAGCCATGCCTTCTTACGACACCCCCGAACCGATCTCGGTTACCGCCTACGTGTACTCCGGTTCCATCTGGTTCACCGCGGGCGACCGCCTCGACACCGTCGTCGAGGTGCGGCCCCGCGACCCGAAGAAGGACCAGGACGTACGGACGGCCGACCAGACCGAGGTCGCCTACGCGGGCGGCTCACTGACCGTCAGGACGCCCAAGGCCAATCTGCTGGGGCGCGGCGGCACCGTCGACGTGACGGTCGAACTGCCCACCGGCTCAAGCATCGACATGACCGGCACCGGGGCAAACCTGATCGGCGAGGGCCGGCTCGGCGAGGTCTACGTGAAGACCTCGGCCGGTGACGTACGCCTCGACACCACCGGCCCGCTGCAACTCAAGGCGTCGCACGGCTCGATCACCGTGGACCGGGTCGAGGGCATGGCCGAGATCACCAGCAGCACCGGCAACGTGCGTGTCGGCCTCGTCGACGGCCCCGCCGTCCTGAAGAACTCGCACGGCGCCACGACCGTCGGCACCGTGATCGGCGAGCTGCGCATCAGCGGCGCCAACGGAGCCATCGACATCGAGCGCGCCGAGTCCTCGGTCACCGGCACCACCACCAACGGCGGCCTTCGCGTCGCCGAAGTCGCCTCCGGCACCGTCCAGTTGGAGACCGCCAACGGCTCCATCGAGGTCGGCGTCCGCGAGGGCACCGCCGCCTGGCTGGACGTCAGCTCCAACCGCGGGCAGGTACGCAACACGCTCTCCGCCTCCCAGACCCCGGAGCAGAGCGAGGACACCGTCAAGGTCCGCGCCCGGACCAACTGGGGCAACATCGACGTCCGCCGCGCCCGCGCCCGCGCCTGAGCGTCCGCCTCTCCTCACGCTCCATTCCTGTCACTTCATTCCTTTCACTTCATTCCAGCCTTCGAACGGGAGGGCCCATGCCTTCATCTGTCATGCCCATGTCCAAGCGCGCCAACGGCCAGGAGTCGCCCACCGCCGTCTCCGCCGTCGGCCTGCGCAAGTCCTACGGGGACAAGCTCGTCCTCGACGGGATCGACCTGCGTATCCCGGCGGGTACGGTCTTCGCGTTGCTGGGGCCGAACGGTGCCGGGAAGACCACCGCGGTGAAGATCCTTTCGACGCTGATCACCGCGGATGGGGGGCAGGCGCGTGTCGGTGGTCACGATCTCGCCGCGGACCCGCAGTCGGTGCGGGCCGCGATCGGTGTCACGGGGCAGTTCTCCGCGGTCGACGGTCTGATCACCGGTGAGGAGAACATGCTCCTCATGGCGGACCTGCACCATCTCTCCCGTGACGAGGGGCGGCGGGTGACCGCCGAACTCCTGGAACGGTTCGACCTGGCCGAGGCCGCGAAGAAGCCCGCATCCACCTACTCCGGGGGTATGAAGCGGCGTCTGGACATCGCCATGACGCTGGTCGGCAGCCCGCGGATCATCTTCCTCGACGAGCCGACCACCGGCCTCGACCCCCGCAGCCGTCACAACATGTGGGGCATCATCCGCGGCCTGGTCGCCGGCGGCGTCACCGTCCTGCTCACCACCCAGTACCTGGACGAGGCCGACGAACTCGCCGACCGCATCGCGGTGTTGAACGACGGGAAGATCGCCGCCGAAGGCACCGCGGAGGAGCTGAAGCGGCTCATCCCCGGCGGACACGTACGGCTCCGCTTCACCGACCCGGCCGCGTATCAGAGCGCCGCCTCCGCTCTGACCGAAGTCACGAGGGACGACGAGGCACTGTCGCTACAGATCCCCAGCGACGGCAGCCAGCGCGAACTGCGCTCCATCCTCGACTGGCTCGACTCCTCCGATATCGAGGCCGACGAACTGACCGTGCACACCCCCGACCTCGACGACGTGTTCTTCGCCCTGACCAGCGCCACCAACTCCGCCGGCGTCCCCGGCCAGTCCTCCAAGGAGAACACCCGATGAGCTCTCTCGCCCTCGCCGTACGCGACTCGAACACGATGCTGCGGCGCAACCTCCTGCACGCGCGCCGCTACCCGTCCATGACCCTGAACCTGCTGCTCACGCCGATCATGATGCTGCTGCTCTTCGTCTACATCTTCGGCGACGTGATGAGCGCCGGCATCGGCGGAGGCGGCGCGAACCGCTCCGACTACATCGCCTACATCGTCCCCGGCATCCTGATCATGACCATCGGCGGGACCACGATCGGCACCGCGGTCTCCGTCTCGATGGACATGACCGAGGGCATCATCGCCCGCTTCCGCACGATGGCCATCCATCGCAGCTCGGTGCTTGTCGGGCATGTCGTCGGCAGCGTGCTCCAGTGCGTGATGAGCGTGGTCCTCGTGGGTGCGGTCGGCGTGGCCATCGGCTTCCGGTCCACCGACGCCACGGTCCTGGAGTGGCTCGCGGCGTTCGGTCTGCTCGCGTTCTTCGCCATGTCACTCACCTGGATCGCGGTCGGCATGGGACTGGCCAGCCCGAACGCAGAAGCGGCCAGCAACAACGCGACGCCGCTGATCCTGCTGCCGTTCCTCTCCAGTGCCTTCATCCCGGTCGAGACCATGCCGGGCTGGTTCCAGCCGATCGCCGAGTACCAGCCCTTCACCCCCGCCATCGAGACACTGCGCGGCCTGCTCCTCGGCACCGAGATCGGCAACAGCGGCTGGCTCGCCCTCGCCTGGTGCCTGGGTCTCGCGGTGCTCGGCTACTTCTGGTCGACCTCGAAGTTCAACCGCGACCCGAAGTAACGGCCATGACGGCACGGGCCGCCTCCCGCAACTCGTCCCGCCCCGGGGCGGCGTACTCCGACACCGCGTCGGAGTACGCCGCCCGTTTCCGTGCAGACCGCTCAGCCCACCCTGCGCAGTGCCTTCTCCCGGCGCTCCGACACCGCCGACCCCGACTCGCGCCGTGCCATACGGCGCAGAACGACCGGGGCGAGTACCAGGCCGAGCACCGCCCAGAGACCGAGCACCCCGGCCGTCTCCCACTGGCGCCAGGACCCGGCGATTTCCACGGCGACCGCGGAGTCCGGGAGCAGCGCGGCGCGCATGCCCAGCCCCAGCCAGTAGATCGGGGTCGCCTGGCCGATCCACTGCACCCACTCCGGCATGGAGGTGAGTGGATAGAAGATGCCGGAGATCGCGATCAGGCCCAGCACCGGCAGCTGGATGAGCCCTTGGGCGCGGGCGCCGGCGAAGACCGAGCCGAGGATCGCGCCGATGGGGAGCGTGGCCGCCATGCCGAGGAGCAGTACCCAGACGACGGTGAGCCAGGAACCGGCGTCTCCGGCCGCGAGTCCGTCGATGATGAGCAGGCCGGGGATCAGCAGGATCGCGAGGTCGGCGATGAGGCCGCCGCCGACCGTGACGACCTTGCCGATCAGATAGGCGGGCATGCCGTCGGGCGTCGCCTTGGCGCGCAGAAGGGTGCCGTCCTCGCGTTCGGCGGTGAGGGTCTGGCTCATGGCGACCATGCCCATCGCGACGTTCATGCCGAGGATGCTCGGCAGGGCGAGGGTGCCGAGCATGAGGCCGCCGGACCCGAAGGCCGAGTCCCGCAGGAAGTACATCACCGTCAGCATCAGGGTGGGCCAGAGCAGATGGGACAGCAGTTCACCGCCGTTGGTGAAGGAGTGCCGCAGTTCGATCAGGCCGCGGGACCAGCCGATCCGCAGGGTGCCGCCGGTCGCCGGGTTCACCGGGCCGCCTCCTCCTGGCGTACGAGCGCCATGTAGGTGTCCTCCAACGAGGCCCGGTGGACCTCCAGTTCGGCTATCGCGGTGCCGTGCCGGGCGAACAGGTCGCGGACGTAGCCGGTCGAGTCGGCGGTCGTGTGTGTGAAGCGCTCACCGGCGCGTGTCCAGCGCACCTCGTCCTCGCCCGCCACCTGCCGCGCCAGTTCGTCCGCCGAACCGTCGGCGATGATCCGGCCGCCGGCCAGGATCACGATGCGGTCGGCGAGCTTTCCGGCCTCGTCCAGGTCATGGGTGGTGAGCAGGACCGTGGTGGCGTGGTCGTCGGCGAGGCGGTGGACGAGGTCGTGGAACTCGTGGCGCGCCCGTGGGTCGAAGCCCGCGGTCGGCTCGTCGAGGAAGAGCAGTTCGGGGCGGCCGACGATGCCGATCGCCACGTCCAGCCTGCGCCGCTGACCGCCCGAGAGCGTCCTGATCTTGCTGCCCGCGTGCGCCGTCAGGCCGACCGCCTCGACCAACTCGTCCGTGTCCCAGGGGCGTTGCACGCTGTCGGTGGAGTAGGGGGCGTAGTACGTGCCGAGGTGGGCGAGCAGTTCGCGTACCCGCCAGTTGCCGTGGTCGCGCCAGGACTGGAGGACCACGCCGAGCCTGGCCCGCCAGCGTTCGTCGCCGTGCGCCGGGTCGGAGCCGAGTACGTCGACGCGGCCCGCCGACCGCATGCGGAAGCCCTCCAGGATCTCGATCGTGGTGGTCTTGCCCGCCCCGTTCGGCCCGAGCAGGGCCAGCACCTCGCCGTGGTGGGCCCGGAACCGCACATCGCGCAGGACGTCTCTCGTGCCGTACCGCATTCGCAGTCCCTCGACATCGAGCACGACTCTCCGACTCGTCGTCACATCGAATCCCCTTGCCGTGGTCGTTTGCACAGTCGTTTCAACAACCGTGAAAGCTACGTTGCGTTTCATGAGTCGTCAACGCCGATTGCAATGGTGGTGGAGGCGAACGCAATGAAAGGAGTCGATGAAATCGTTGCAATGAGATGACGCTGAACGCATACTGGGCGGACCATTCACCGACACCCCACCAGGAGGCGAGCGCGGATGCCGGGAGGCAGGCTGACGCACGAGGACCGCCGGAGCATCGGCGCGGGGCTGGCCGAGGGGCTGGGGTACGCCGAGATAGCCAGACGCCTCGGCAGGCCGACGTCGACCGTCAGCCGGGAGGTGGCCCGCAACGGCGGGACCGACGGCTACCGGGCGGACCGCGCGCTGCGTGCGACCGAGCGACGGGCCCGGCGGCGCAGGCCCGCACCGTCGGACGCGGCAACCCGCGACGGCGCCGTCGGCGACGGCGGGCAGGCCGGACACGACAACCGCGACCAAGAGGAACTCCGGCGCTTCGCCGAGCAGTTCGTCGAGATGCTGGTCGAGACCGGGCTGCCGCGCATGGCCTCGCGCGTCCTCGTCCGGCTGTTCCTCACCGACTCCGGCACCCTCACCGCCGCCGACCTGGTCGCGCGGCTGAGGGTCAGCCCCGCGTCGGTCTCCAAGGCCATCGGCTACCTCGAAGGTCTGGAGATGGTCCGGCGCGAGCGCGATCCCCTGCGGCGGCGCGAGCGGTACGTCGTGGACGACGACGTCTGGCTGCGGGCCTGGACGCGCGACACACGTACGACCGCCGCTTGGGCGGACACGGCCCGGCGGGGGGCCGGGATCGTCGGCGCAAGTACCCCGGCGGGTGCCCGGCTCGATCACATGGGCCACTTCTTCTCGACCCTCAGCGACGACATGGCGGGCGGTCCTTCCGCCGTGGACGACGCGCTGACCGTGCTCGCGGCGCTGGTGCACACGGGGGCGCCGGCCGACGCGGGCCCGCTGGCCGAGGCCCTGGGCTGGTCCACCGACCGCGTCACGGAAGCGCTGCGGCACGCCGGGCCCGAGCGGCTCGCCCCGCCGCGCCGCGCCGCGCCGGACGGGCCGCGTACGCGGCGACCGTATTGACGGGAGCATCCCCAAAGGCCACATTGATCCGGGGGCAGGGGGAAACGGTATGGCTCTTGGGGAGGGCTGCCCGACGCCGTACGCCGCGCTGGAATCGCTCATGCGGCGACGTCTCGGCAGAGAGTGTCTGTACGTGCCGTCGTGCCGGCTCGGGCTCTACGTGGCGCTGCGCCACTGGTGCCCGCCCGGCGGCCGGGTGTTGATGTCGCCGGTCAACGACGACGTGATCATGTTCGTGGTGCTCGCCGCCGGACTGCGCCCGGTCCAGGCGCCGTTGAACGCGCGGGACGGTTCGATCGACCCTGCGGCCGTCCCGGAGTCCGACTGGCGCGGGCTCTCGGCCGTACTGACCACGAATCTGTACGGGAATCCCGACCCCGCGCCCGAACTGCGCTCCCGCTGCGACGCGTTGGGGATCCCGCTGATCGAGGACGCGGCCCACGCCATCGGCGGCGAGGTGGCGGGCCGGGCCGTCGGGACCTTCGGGGACGCGGCCGTCTTCAGCCTCTCCAAGCATGTGGGCGCCAAGACCGGCGGGTTCCTCGCCATGGCCGATCCCGCGCTCCGTGCGGAGCTGGCGGCGGCCCGCGACGCGCTCCTCGAACCGGCCACGCTCGCCGCCGAACTCACCTACGCCCTGCGGCCGTACGCGGAGGCGGGCGTACGCGGACTGCGGCTGGTCCGGGCCGCGCGCGGGCTGCTGCGGGCGGTCGGCGCCGAGGAGCGCCGGGGCATCCGGATGGAGCTGCGTCCCGGCGAACTGAAGGAGGCGCTGGCCGAAGGGCCGGGGCTCCGCGGCTTCGACTCGTGGGTACGGGTGGACATGCGCGGGTACCGCATCACACCGGGCCGGCTGCGCCTCGGCCGTACCGAACGGCTGCTGTCCGGGCTCGATCCGCTGCTCGCGGCCCACCGGGCGGGAACGGAGCGGCTGTTGGCGACCCGGTGGGCGGCGCCCGCGCCGCCGGGGCCCGTCCGTCCGCTGTTCCGGGTGCCGTTGCTGGTCGCCGACCGGGACGCGGCCGTCGCCGCGCTCGCCCGGCGCCGGATCACCACCGGCTATCTGTACGACCCGCCGCTCGACGTGTACGCGGGTGACGTCTTCACCGACGCGTCGCCGCGCCCCGCGCCCGCCGCCTGGTTCGCCCGCCACGCGCTGCCCGCCGACCCGTTACGGGCCCGCCAAGTCATCGCCGCACTCGACGAGTCGGGGGCCGAGCCCGCGTCACCCCCGAGGCACGAAGGTGGCTGACACGGCGCGCACGGACTCGATGACGAAAAGCGGTCCCGCCACCGGACAGGACAGCGCCGACGGCGGCGACGGCCACGCCGACGGCGACTCGATGTTCCGCAACGCGTACGCGCTGATGCTCTCCACCGGCGTCTCCGCCGCCCTCGGTCTCGGCTTCTGGCTGGTCGCCGCCCGCTACTACACCGAGGAGGCCGTCGGCCAGGGCTCCGCCGCCATCGCCGCCATGCGGCTGCTCGCGTCCCTCACCGCGACCACCATGATCGGCGCGGTGGTGCGTTACGTGCCACGGGCCGGGCGGGCGACCGGCGCGCTCGTGTGGCGGGCGTACGCGCTCAGTTCGGCCGTCGTGTGCGTCGCCTGCGTGGTCTTCCTGCTGACGCTCGACCTGTGGGGCCCCTCGTACGCGCCGCTCAGCGGCGTCACCGCCGGGCTCGTCTTCACCGGCGCCTGCGTCGCCTGGGCGCTGCTCACCCTCCAGGACGGGGTACTGACCGGGCTGCGCGAGGCCATCTGGGTGCCGGTGGGCAACGCCGTCTTCTCCCTCGGCAAGCTGCTGCTGCTCGTCGCGTTCGCCACCGCGCTGCCGGTCCTCGGCGTCTTCGTGTCCTGGGCTGCGGCCATCGCGCTGTCCGTACTGCCGCTCGGCTGGCTGGTGTTCCGCCGCCTCATCCCCCGGCAGGCCGCCGCCGACCGGGACCGCGAGCCGCCGCGTCCGGCCGAGATCGGGCGGTTCCTGGCCGGTGACTCGGTCGGCGCCCTGTTCAGCCTGGCGATGATAAATCTGCTGCCGGTGATGGTCGCCGTCCGCTTCGACGCGGCGCACAACGCGTTCTTCTACACCGCCTACACCGTCGGCGGGACGATGGAGTTCATGGCCATCAACATGGCCTCGTCCCTGACCGCGCACGCCTCGCACTCCCCCGAGCGGCTGGCCGACGGCGTACGGGGCGCGCTGCGCCGGATGACGGTGCTGCTGGTGCCCGTGGTACTGGTGCTGGTGGTCTTCGCCCCCCAGGTCCTCGCGCCCTTCGGCGCCGACTACGCCGAGCACGGCTCGACGGTCCTGCGCCTGCTGGCCGCCGCCGCCCTGCCGCGTGTCGTCGTGGAGCTGTACATCGGAGTGCTGCGCGTCCAGGGCCGTACGGGCATGCTCGCCGCCCTCCAGGGCGCCATGTGCGTCTCCGTCCTCGGCAGCGCGGTGCTGCTGCTCGGGCCCGCCGGGATCTCGGGCGCCGGGCTGGCGATGCTGCTGTCCATGACGCTGATCGCGCTGGTGGCGGCGCCGGGACTGCGGTCGGCGCTGAGCGGGCGCGGCCATGACCGTTGGCGCCGGGGCGGGGAGCGGGACAAGCCGTACGGGACGACCTGGGCGCGCGAGGCGGCCGAGCGCAGACGGCGTACGGGAGGGGCGCCCGCCGACGCGGTGGAGGAGGCCGAGTACCGGGCGGCCTGGGCGCGGCAGACGTCGTATCTGCACGGGGTCCACGACACGGCGACTCCGGCGTTCGGGATCCCCGTCCAGGAACCGAGGCCCAGGGCCCGTCCGGAACAGGTGGAGCCGCCCGCACCTGCCTCGCACCCGCGCGGGAACGGTCACCCGTCCGCCGCTGTCCTGTGGCTGCTCCTCGTACTGGCCGCCGGGCTTCTCTGGCTGCCGCTGCGGGGTGCGGGCGACATCGGGGACGGCCGGGTTTCGGGTGCCCAACTCCTCGCCACGCTGCCGCCGTTGACCGTCGGCGCCGGTGTCCTGCTGATCGTCGTCCAGTGTGCGGCCCTGGCGCTCGTACGGTCGCGTCCGCTCCTGCTGACGGCGGCTCCGCTGACCCTGTTCGGCGCACTGCACGGGATGCCGCCGCTCCTCGGCGTACGGCCCGATGCTGCGTCCGGCCCCTGGCACCGGCCGGTCGCCGACGCTCTCGCGCAGCTGACCGGTCAGGCACGGGCGTTGGAGCTCCTGCCGGTCGTCCTTCAACTGCTCTGTCTGGGGCTGGCCGCCGTCGTGCTCCGCGTGTCGTACGCGAAGGGGCGGGTGGACGGGCGGATCGTCGGGGCGGCGGTCTGGGTGCTCGTGGTGTGCGGCTGGGCGGCGCAGCGCGCCTTCGCCGCGGTCGCCGTTCCGTTGTCAGCAGGGCTTCTGGCGCTGGCGGTCACCGCCGTACTGGTACGTGTCGCCGCCCGAGCGGCCCACTCCCGGAGCTGAGCGTTTGCGTGCGTCCGATATGTGAGGTCAACTGACTTATGTCCGTCAAATTCAGCTTTCTCCTGAGGGGATGATGGCATGTCCACCGAGACCAACACCCATGACGTCACGAAGGACTTGGACGTCGACATCGACGCGATCCTGAGCCCGAGCGAGGCCGAAGGCACCTACCGCGACAGCCGGGAGTGCGCCGCACTGGCGCTGGCCGCGGGCGCGGGCGCGGTCCTGCTCTCGCCGCCCACCCCCCGCCCGAAGAAGGGCTGACGGGAGACGTCGAATGGAGCAGTCAGGTACCTCTCCCCGCCTGGCGGGTGTGGTGCATGACCTCGCTTCAGAGGTGGTCTCCGTCCTACGGGACGGGGGCCACTCCTCTGTGGTGGGCGGCACCGTCGGCACCCTCGCGGACGACCGGCTCAGTCTGGCGGCGGTGCGCGTACTGGGCGCCGACGTCCTGTTGCCGAGCGTCCTGACCCGCCGTCGGCCGCTCCCGGACGACCTGGCGGTCTTCCGGCGCGCCGTCCTCACCTACGCCCCCGGCGCCACGTCGTCCGAGACGACGGTGTGGAGCCACTGGGCGATGACCCAGACCCTGCACCGGCTCGATGTGTCCGGCACCGGGGCGAAGTCCGGGCCCGACGCGTCGTGGCTGGACGCCCTCGACTGGCCGCGGCTCACCCATCAACTGTCGCTGCTGGCGTCGCTCGCCGTACCCGGCGCCGATTCCGGGGTCGCCCAGGCGGCTGCCCGCAGACCCGTGGACGTGGCGCGGGGCTTCGTACGCGCCGTACGGCGCCGTGACTGGCTCCAGGCGGCCGGCGCCGGACGCTGGCTGAGCGTCATCGACGGTGTCCCCGGCACGCTCGGCCTGGACACCGGACTCGAATTCGTGGAGCAGATGGCCCGGGGCGACGCCCGGGTCCGCCTGCACGTGCACGCCGCGCGGCACATCCGCGCCGGGGGCCGCGGATGAGTACGCCCAGGACGGCCGAGGTGACGGCGACGTCGCCGCCGGCCGAGGTGTCACAGGCGGCCCGCGTCTCGCGGACCGCCCTGGAGTGGGTGGACGGCCACCGCGACTCCTTCCGTCTGCCGGACGACGTGCTGGACCCCGGCGCCGACGTCAACCGGACGCTGAAGCCGCTCGGGGAGCTGGCCCAGCTCAGCCTCTCCATCAGGGCGTACAGCGACCCCGGCTCCGACCGGCACCGACGGGCCTCGGAGCTGCTGGACTTCGCGTGGGAGCAGACCCGGCGAGGGGGGCTCTTCCTCGACCTGCTGCGCGGCGAGCCCTTCGCGACGTATCCGCTGGAGATCTACGCGGCCTTCGCCGCCGCGGGCCTGCGGCACTCCGGCTTCGAGGAGTTGGCGGGCACGGTACGGCGCACGCGCGGCTGGGAGCGGATCGAACAGGAGCCGAACCGGCGGCTCGGCGTGCTCAACTCCGAGCGGCGCGTGGGCCTTCCGCCGCACGGGGAGCCGTCGGCCGCGCTCGCGCGCACCTGGCTGGGCGGGCTGCCGGAACCGTGGACGTTCGAGCGGACGGCGGGGTACGGGCTGACGCATGTCGTCTTCCACCTCACCGACTGGGGCAACGCGCCGCACCGGATGCCGCCCGAGCTCGGCGACTATCTGGCGACGTGGCTGCCCGCCTGGCTGGACACGTGTCTGGAGGCGGAGCAGTGGGATCTCGGCTGTGAGCTGCTCGCCGTCGCCGCGAGCCTTCCCGACGTCTCGTCATGTCCGGAGACGGCCCGGACCGTCGAGGCCGCGTGGGCCCGGATCGCGGAGGTCCAGGACGCGGCCGGAGGCATCCCGGAGAACGGTGCGGGGCGCCCGCACGAGCCGCCCCGGGACTTCGCGTACTGCTACCACTCCACGCTGATGGCCGCGTTCGCCGCCACGCTGGCCGACGCCCGCCTGGCACCAGTACAGGAAGGCGTCGCATGACGACGGACAGCACCGACGACACCGCCGGCACCGGCGCCGCTCACACGAAGCTCATCCACGGTGTCGGCGCTCGGGCGATGGACTGGCTGCACACCCACCGCGCCGGTTTCCGGCTCGAACCCGACGCCGACCCCGAAGTCGGCTTCCTGGAGCGCTTCAAGCCGATCGGCGAAGCAGCCATGATCTGCAAGATCCTCTTCCGGGAAGGGGTGGCGGGCTCACGGCAGGCGTCCCTCGCCCGCGGGCTCATGGACCATCTGTGGCGCGACGCCCTCGACGGCGGACGGATGCTGGCGCGCGGCCAGCGGCTGGAGCCGATCTCGCCCATCCCCTTCGAGGTCTATCTGCCGTTCAAGGAGATGGGCTACGAGGAGCCGGAGACCGAGCGCGCCGTACGCCTCAACCACCGGCTCGGCAGCTGGGCCGCCCTGGAGGTGCTGCCCGTGCGGCGCCTGGGCATCTCCACGTACGAGCAGCGCTTCGGGCTGGCGCCGGGCACACCGGTCGAGGACGCGACCCGGCGCACCTGGCTCGCCCGCACGCCCGAGCCGTGGACCGTGGAGGGCCACATCGGGTACGACATCACCCACACGGTCTTCCACCTCACCGACTGGGGCCGGAAACCCGCCGGACTGCCGGCGGACATCGCCGACTATCTCGCGCTCTGGCTGCCGGTCTGGCTGGACGACTGGCTCGACCTGAAGCGCTGGGACCTGCTCGGCGAACTGCTCGTCGTGGACGCCTGCCTGCCCGAACCCACCCTGGACGAGCGGGTGTGGCGCGGCTTCGCCGCCGCGCAGCAGCCCGACGGGGCGATGCCCGTGGCGCAGGAGATGCCGGAGGGGAGCGCGGACGACGTGTTCGACATCGTCTACCACCCGACCCTGGTCGCCGCGCTCGCCTCCGTGCTGGCCACCTCGCGCGCCATGGCGCGGCTGACGGCCCCCGTCGCGTCATGAGCGAGAACGAACTCGCCGGCCAGGTGACCCGGGTCGCCCGCGCCGCGCTCGCCGGTACGCCGCACGACCGCCTCGACGCGGCGGTGCGCGCGGTCGACGCCCCGGACGTCGTCTTCGCGGTCTCCGTGCACGGGCACCGCACCGTCCGCGCCTCGCCGGGCGCGGAGGGGCTGCGGTACGAGATCGGGTCGGCGTCCAAGCCGTACGCGGGGCTGCTGCTGGCGCGGCTCGCGGGGGCCGGCCGGGTGGCGTACGACGACTCGGCGGCGGCCTGCTTCGGGACCCGGCCGCCGCGCCGGGTCGCGCCGATCACCCTGCGGCATCTGATCACCCACACGTCCGGACTGCCCGCGCTGCCGCGCGACTTCTACCCGCAGGCGCTGCCGCGCTGGACCACCAACCCGTTCGCCGGGTATCCCGCGCACCGGGTGGTCGACGCCTTCCTGGGCGCACGGCCCCGCCACCGGCCCGGCACCCGCTGGCACTACTCCAACTTCGCCGTCTCCGTGCTCGGTCACGCGCTCGGCGCGGCGACCCGGACGGGCTGGGACGCGCTGATGGAGGAGCAGGTGCTGGCGCCGCTGGGGCTGGCGGGCACGACGACGCGCGGGGCGGGGCCGGGGGTCGACGCGACGGATGCCGTCGGGTACGCCGGGGACGGCGTGAGCGAGGTGCCCCCGCTGCGTATCGGCGGCTTCGCGGCGGCCGGGGCGGTGCGGGCCACGCCGCACGACCTGCTCACCTTCCTGGAGGCGCATCTCCGGCCGGAGCGCACGCCGTCACTGGCGGACGCGCTGCACGCGGTGCGCCGCCCCGTACTGCGCCGAGGCCTCGGCAAGGCGCACACGCACACCCTGACGTGGTTCCAGCACCCGACGGACGACGGTCCGGCGTACTTCCACTGCGGGGCGACGAGCGGGCAGCAGGCGTTCCTGGGGTTCTGTCCGGGGACGGGGACGGCGGTGGCGGCGGTGGCCTCGCGGCGGTTTCGGCGGGCCGACGCGTTTGTGCCCACGGCGTACGGGGTGCTGTTCGGGTCGGGATGACCGGGTCCGCCCGGGGCCGGGTTCTGTCCTCAATCGCCGGACGGGCTGAAATTGCCCGGCAGTGGTTGGTCGAAGTACGGGTTCTTGCCCGCTTCGCGGTAGCCCTTCAAGGACGGGCCCTCGTTGACCGTCAGGTCGCAGTCGGCGCCCGGGATCGGTCTGTTCCACTGGATCAGCGCCTTCACCGACGGCATCGTCCGCACCGACTCGGGGATCCGTGTGTACCAGTCGCGCTGTCGGTCGCGGTCCGCCGGATCCGGCACCGTGCCGAACTCCGCCAGCATCAGGGGCTTCTCGGCGGAGATGTTCTCCCGGAGCCAGTCGTACGTGGGGCGCTGGCTGCGGTCGAAGTCCTTCCAGTCGGTGGTGTCGTGGCAGAGGTAGTAGTTGTACTGGTCCATGCCGATCCAGTCGACGTAGTCGTCCCCCGGATACAGCGCCTTCATCTCGTCCGCGCTGCCCAGATAGCCGGAGACCGTCCACACCCACACCACGTTCTCCACCCCCAACTCCTCGAACCGGTCACGCAGATGGCGGTACGCGGCGACGTACTCGTCCGGCGTGCCCGCGCCCTCCTTGATGCGGGCGTCGACCTCCTGGTCGAAGGAGAGGAAGATCCGTTTGCCGTGCTCCTCGCCGTACTCCTTGATGCGTCGCGCCTGGGGATCGATGATCTCCTCGTCGTACTGCCCGGCGGCGACGTTCGCCCAGCCCAGTTGGTCCTCGGTCCAGTTCTCGTGGTGCGGTTCGCGCCAGATCGTGGACTCCCAGGCCAGCATCAGCATCCGGTCCTCGCCCAGCTCCCGCTCGTCGGGGGTGAGGAGTTGGCCGTCGAGTTCGGTGTTCGACATGTCGTGGTAGTTGTAGACGAGGTCGAGCCTGCGGCCGATCTTCTTCTCGAAGGCGTACACCGCCCTGGTGAGCGAGCCGTCCGCCGGGCCGTCCTCCGCGTACGGGACGTACGCCCCCCACCACGCGCCGCACGGCGGCTCCAGCAGGTCCGTCGCCGCGCAGCCGTCGTCCGCCGGCCCGTCCGACTCGGTGGCCCAGATGCCGATCCCGGCGATGAGCAGCCCGACGGCGACCAGGACGATCACGGTGTAGGCCTGCTTCTCGACCTCGCTGAGCCGGGCCGCCATCAGCGTCCCCTCCCGCGCTCGCCGCCGGCCGCGCCCCGCGTCGCGGCCGGCAGCGGCAGTCCCGGCAGGGCTGCGGCGACGGTCGTGACGGCCGCGAGCGTCACCAGCAGGGCCGTCGCCGAGAAGCCGCGCACCAGAAAGAGCGTGGTGGCGACGGTGACCGCGAGGGAGAGACTGAGCGGCGCGGCGAGCGCGACGGCCTCGATCCTCGCGGCCGGGCGCAGCGTGCCGCGCTGCGGGTGGAGGAGCGCGAGGCCGGGTCCGAAGGAGACGAACAGCAGGACCGGGATCCAGCGCAGTGGTGAACCGCCGGGCAGCGCGGTCGCCGCCACCGCGCCCCAGCCGGCGAGGGCCAGCGGTATTCGGAGCCGTAAATGATCCAAGGTCATGGGCGCTCGCTCCCCGGGGCGGTGGTGCCCGTGCGTGGCAGGTACTCCAGGACGATGCCGTACGGATGCTCCTCCACGACCCGGAACAGCGGCGACGCCGCCAGCCGTGAGCGCAGCATGTCGAAGCCGCCCGGCGGCAGCAGTCCTTCGCCGGCCGCGTAGATGTCCTGCGTGCGGGTGAGGATCACGTACGCGTCGGTGCCGGGCGGGATGCCGTCGGACAGATGGCGCGCGGGGTCGGCCAGCATCCGCTCGTTCTCGGGGAGTTCCTGCTCGGCGAAGAACCAGTGCCCGACGTGGTCGTAGCGGTGCAGCGCCTGCGGGAAGGAGCCGGTGGTGGCGAGGATCAGGGCGTCCTCGGGCGCCCGGTCGATGGTGCGGGTGACGAGCGCGGTCTCGGCGGGCGGGGTGTAGTACATCTTCTCCTTGCCGTAGTACGAGGGCAGGAAGCCGGCCAGCAGTACGAGGAGGGCGACGGGCAGCGCACCGTGGAGGGTGAGTGCCCTGGCCCGTCTTCGCAGCGGCCGTCGCACACCTCCGACGGCGGGCACGAGGGTCGCCGCCGCGAAGAACGCGGCGCCGGGCAGCCCGAACAGGTAGACACGGAAAAGCATTTCGCCGCCGTAGTCGTTCACGACGAACAGCGGGACCGGCGCCACCGACACGAGCAGCAGGGGCAGCGCGGCGCGGACCAGCCGGCGCCGCAGGAGCAGCGCCGCGCCCGCCAGCGCGGCGACGGCGAGCACCATCAACACGTTTGCGCGGCCGGCGAGTTCGGGGCCGGGGCCGGTGAGTTCACCGGCGTACCCGGCGCGGGAGTTCTGGGTCAGCTCGCCGAGCGAGTCACGCAGGGTGCCCAGCGTCTCAAGGAACAGCGGCCGTCCCATCGTCAGGTCCCAGGCCAGCATGATGAGCGCGGCGACGGCCAGCAGGCCGTAGTTGCGGTAGCGGCGGGTGAGCGTGAGGGCGAACAGCGAGACGCAGAGCATCACCGGCGTGAGCTGGTGCGAGGCGTTGACGGCGAGGATCAGCGGCGCGAGTACCGCCACGCCGACGGCGCGCTGCCTGGTGCCGGTGGGGGGTGGGACGGCGGCGGACGCCGGGTCCAGGAACGACCGGTCGCGCAGCCTGCCCGCCGACCCCGGCAGCACGAAGTGCCGGAGCACGACAGCGATCACGGACAGATGCAGCAGATACGCGAAGCCCTGCGGCGCCAGATAGTCCTGTCCGACCCAGTTGGCGAGCTGGAAGATCCAGACGGCCGTCCACACCAGCCGCCAGTCCTCGGTGAAGGTGCGGTAGAGCAGTACGAGCACCGGCGTGATCAGCACACCGAGCACGATCGGCGCCCAGTTGAGGAACACGGCGGCACTGTCCACGCCGAAGGCGCGCACCAGCCCGCCGGTGAGCGTGAAGAAGCCGGGCCACTGGTCGTAGGCGGACATGTTGCCCGACAGGGCGCCGTTCGGGCGCAGTTCGCCATTGAGCAGGAGCTGGTTGACGACGGCGTCGTGCTTCGACGCCCAGGGGTAGCGCACGGAGTCGTACAGCACGGCGGGTGGTGCCTTGAGCGCGACGAGAAGGGCGACGCAGTAGCCGGCGGGCCACCACGGCGCGGTTCCCGCGCGGCGCAGAGCGACCAGGAATCCGCAGGTCAGGAGCAGAAGCGCGGCGTAGAACGTGGCGGGAAAGCGGTCGAGGAGCCCGTAGTCGCCCATGGAGCGGAAACCGACGCGCGGCAGCGAGTACATCCAGAGCGCGGCCCCTGCGAGCAACGGGAGCCAGGTGAACAGCAGTTGAGGACGTAAGAGATGTCGGGGCCGTGGGAGCGCGCGACGGGGCGGAGGTGGCGCCGGCGGTGGGTGTGCCGGAACCGGGGCCTCGGCCCGAGGCTGGGCCTCGGCCGGACGAGGCCCGAAGTCCGGCGCGGGCACGCGTGGTTGCACGGTGCGACTCCCCCCACCCCTGTGGTCGCGGCCGTCACGCCGCTGTCCCCTTCAGCGAATTATAGGAACTCTCTGCGCTTTTGTGTGTCTCTCGTACATGTCTGCCGCATGCTGGAACAGGGGCCCGGCGCCCGGCCTTCGGTCTCCCCCGCCCGACACTCCCTAGCCCGCGAACCGCGGGCCCTTCACCATCGCGCGGGTCCTGCGGTAGAGCCGCCAGCCCACCGTCGCCGCCGAGTCGGGGAACGGCGCCACCCTGGCGCCCTCCCCCGCCATCCACGCATCCACGTCCGCGACCGTGTGGCCACGGCGCACGATGAGGCGGGCGATGCGGTACGAGTCGTCCGTCTCGGAGCTGAGCGCGTGGCGTACGGCGACGGCCGAGGCGTATCCGGCCCGGCGGGCAGCCCCGCGTACGGCGCGGCTGTTGTAGCCGTGCGGGTAGGCGAGATGGGTGACCTCGTGGCCGAGTACGTCTTCGAGCACCGCCTTGGACTCCCGTAGCTCCCGGTCCAGTTGGGACGGGCGAAGGGTGTCCAGCTGCGCGTGCGTGACCGTGTGTCCGCCGACCTCCAGGCCGTGCCGCTCCAGGGACGGCACCTGCGCGAGCGTCATCATCGGCGCGGGCGGCAGCAGGCTGCCGTCTCCGGGGGCGATGGCGCCGGTGGTGAGGTAGGCGGTGGCGGGCAGAGCGCGTTCGGCGAGCGCTTCGGCCGTCGGGCCGGGCAGATCGGCGAACCCGTCGTCGAAGGTGAGGACGACGGGGCGGGGCGGCAGCGCGGTCCCGCCGGTCAGTCGGCCGGCGAGCGCGCCGACGGTGACGGGGGTACGGCCACTGGCCACGACCGCGTCCAGATGCGCGGCGAACTGCCTCGGTGTGACGGTGAATTCGGCGATCCAGGCGGGCGGGTCGTCCATGACCGCGTGGTAGAGGAGCACGGGGATGCGCGGTGCGTGGTTTCCCTGCGGCATCATCGTCTCCCCCAGCGCGCCCTGGCGTACCCCAGCGGGCCGTAGAGCATGCCCCTGCGCTCCAGCCGGGACAGCGAGCGCGGCCACGGGTGGCCGTGGGTGCCGTGGGTGCCGTGGGTGCCGTGCGTGCCGGGCGCACCCGCCCCGGCCCCCGCCCCGGTCTCCCCCGGCCGGTGGGCGGTGATGGCGCGGGCGTGGGCCAGTCCGCGCGGGAGCTTCGCGAGCAGCGAGGGCAGGAGGGAGGGGTGACGGCACAGGACGGCGGTGAGGTACGCGGTGAGGCCGGCGCCGTAGCCGTACGCCTGGTTCCGCAGGTCCTGCCAGGTCTCGCGGTGGTGGTGCCAGACGAGCGCGTCGGGTGTGTAGCGCAGGCGGTGACCGGCGGCCAGGATCCGGACGAACGCGTAGAGGTCGTCGCCGCCCCTGGCGGGTGTGCCGGTACCGGTGGCGGGGTCGAAGCCGCCGACGGCGCGTAGCGCGGAGGTGCGGAACGCCATGTTGGCGCCGGAGCCGAAGCTGCCCGCCGTGAACGGGAAGAGCGGCTCGTCGGCGGGTGGCGCGGCCGGGTCGTAGAGACGTGGGGCGAAGCCCTTCGCGAAGCCTCCGTGGCTCTCCAGGAGAATCTGCGCGGGGGTGGTCAGCCGGGCGGGGAGGATCAGACCCGTGACGCACCCGGTGCGGGGGTCGGCCGCGAACGGCGCGGTGAGCGCGGAGAGCCAGCGCGGGTCGGCGACGACGTCGTCGTCCGTGAAGGCGACGACGGGGCTGTCGGTGGCGGCGACGCCCCGGTTGTGCGCGACGGCCAGTCCGGGCACCGGTTCGTGGACGTAGGTGACGCGGCCCGCGTAGGCCTCGTCGACCAGTTCGCGCGTGGCGGTGGTGACGGGCGCGTTGTCGACGACCACGACGTGGAAGTCCGGATGGTCCTGCGCGAGGAGGGAGTCGAGCGCCCGGCCGAGCCGGTCCGCGCGCTCGCGGGTGGCGACGACGACGGTCGTACGGGGTGGCGCACCGCTCAACTCGTCTGTTTCGGCGTGGCGTTGGTCACGCTGCCCGTGCTGGGCGCGGAAGGCCGTGACGAGTACGCCGGCGGGGTCGGCGCCGTCCGGGACCGTGGTGAGGACGGTCGCGACGGGGCGGCCCCGGAGCCGTACGAGCGCGAAGAGGGCGCCCGCGCGCAGGGGCGGGCCGCCGGGGGCGGGGGTCAGCGACAGTACGTGCGGCTCGCCGCCGGGATCGAGGTCCGGGGCCCGGTCCGGGTTCGTCCCCGGGCCTGGATCGAGGGCCAGGTCCGGGTCGAGGTCGAGGTCGAGGTCTGCCACGCCGATGTCGCGAAGCGGCGAACGCGACCCCGGCTTCGGGGCCGGCGTCGAGGTTGAGGTTGATCGTGAGGACGTGCTCGGAGTGTGCGGCATCATGCCTCCGCTCGTGTGCACTGAGAACGACTCACCGGTCACCGGTCCCGGAGCCGGCCCACCCGGTTCAGGGCGCGTTGCGCGTATCCGGCCAGTTTCGGCCGGTTCCGTACGAAGCTGTGCGCGCGGCGCGACGGTTCGCGGCCGAGCCGGTACAGGGCCGCCCGTGCCCCCGGCCGTACCGAGGCCCCCTCGTGCACCCGCAGGTTCCCGGTCTTGAGCGCGTCCTTGTACTCGGCGGCGCCGCGCCCGAGGTCGAGCAGGCCGATCCCGGCTCCGGCCGCCGCCTCGGCCATCCGCAGATGGAGGATCAGACCCGGCGAGTACTTGGCGAAGTCGGTGTCGTACGCGGGGAACCAGCAGGACAGGACGGTGCCCGAGCGGAGCCCGAAGTGCGCGGCGACCGGGCGGTCCGCGACGTACAGGACGGAGAGCACGCCCGAGCAGCCCGGCGTGCTCCGGGGAGTGTGATCGGCCGCCAACTGCCGTACCAGCGCGCTGATCCACTCCTTCGCGAAGCGGTCGCGGCGGCCCGTCCTGCGGTACTGCGCCGACTTCCACTCCATCAGCGTGCGCAGCGCCGCCGGATCGCGCTCGTCGAAGACGAACCGGACCTCGCCGGCCTGCCGGGCCAGTCTGCGTTCCTTGGCGGTCGTCGTGCGGAAGAACTTGGGCGATCCGGCGCGCAGCGCCCTCTCGTACGCCGCGTATCCCTGGCCGATGTCGATGACCGGGGAGTCGAACTCCTCGGTGGCGTCGAGGGCGAACAGCGTCTGTCCCGCTTCGAGGTTGTCGAACTCCCAGCTGGTGAGCGAGCAGGCGCGCAGCAACTCCACCGCCGTGAGGCCGTGTTCGGGGCTCAGCACCGGCCCCTGGCAGTCGGACACCCCGAACCCGATCGCGCGACCCTGCCCCAACGGCCCTCTCTCGTAAGGGAAGAAGCCGACGACGGCCTCTCCCGCCCCCTCGACGACCGCGACCCGCGCGCCCGGTCGGACGCGGCCGACGGCCCGGGTGAACTCGGGCTCCATGAATGGATTGGCGGGCGCGCCGGACAGCGTCCGTAACTCCCGCCAGCGTTCGATGTGATCCGCGTCCAGCTCCCCCGGCCGCATCACCCGGATGCGGGCCGCGGCCCCTCCACGTACGCGTACGTCGCTCAACTCGACCCCCCGGTCGCTCGAAAAGGACGGTACCGGGCCAAATCACTCCGGTACAGGGCCAGTCGGCCATGTCATGACGGATACGAAACGCGAGCGACACGGCGGATCGACCTGTACATGGGGCGGGTGGGGACGGGGATGCGGGTGTGCGGGACGGGTTCAGGCGCGCGGCCAGCACATATGCCCGGCGGCCGGGGGCTCATACGTGTGCGGATGGTGCCCGCGCCGTGCCGCCGAGTGACAGGAGTTGCGCAACTCCTGCCCTAATCAGGCTCATTGCTCGTAGTATCTGGGTGCTCACGATCACGCGAGCCGATAAACCGCTCGCCACCCCCACGTGTCCGACGAGTCCTGGAAGAGGCCCGGTCCCCGTGTCAGCCCTATCCACGCCTGCCATGTCGGGGCCACCGTGCTGAGCCGGCGGCCGAACAGACGGAACCGACAGGCGCTGTGGTGGCTGGGGGCCCTCGTGGCCGCCGCCGTCGCCGCGGCGCTGATCGGACTGGCGTCCACGGCGGAGTGGAGACAGGCACTCGCGAGCGGCTGCGCGGCCCTGGCCGTACTGCTTCTGGCCTGGGTCCTGGTGCTGCACCGGCAGTTGGGCGCGGAGCGCGCCGAGCGGGACCGGGAGCGGCGGACCGCGACCGCGCGAGGCGCCGAGGTGGCCCATCTGGCCGCCGTACGTGTTCCCGCCATCGCCGAACGGGTCCGCGCGGGAAGGCGGTTGGACGGAGTCCCCGGACCGGTCGCGCCCGAGGCCGACACCGGCGAGGACTTCGCACGGGCGCTGGCCGCGGTGGTCGCGGCGCTCGGCTCGGACGAGGGGGTACGGCGCGAGCGCGGTCTGCGCGACTCGGTGCAGACGGCCTTCGAGTCGGTCGCCCGCAACATGCACGCGATGGCCACGGTGCAGCAGCAGGTACTCGACCACGTGGAGCGCGCCATCGACGATCCGCGCCTGATGGCGGACGTGATGAAGGCCGACCACGCGGCCTCCCAGATGACCCGCAAGGCCCAGACACTGCTGGTGATGTGCGGGATCTGGCCGGCCAGGCGCGAGTCGCAGCCGGTCTCGCTGTACGACTGCGTGCGTGGCGCGCAGTCGCGGATCGTGGAGTTCGGGCGGGTGGAGGTGCACGGCGGGCAGACGCTGTTCGTGGTGCCGCCGGCCGTCGAGGGGCTGATGCACGCGATCGCCGAACTCCTGGAGAACGCGACCGTGTTCTCGCCCTCCCGTACCCAGGTGATCGTGACGATCCGCGAAGTGGGCGCCGGGGCCGTCGTGGAGATCGACGACGCGGGCCTGGGTATGCCGCCGGACGTACTGCACCAGGCGATGTCGCAGCTCAGGGACGAGCTGGACCTGACACGGCTCGGGGCCGTACCCCGGCTGGGGCTGGCGTGCGTGGGGCGCTGGAGCCGGGAGATGGGCTTCAACGTGGAGCTGACGGGGGCGTCGGCGTACGGCGGGACGCGGGCCGTCACCTTCGTACCGCACCGGCTGCTGACCGAACCGCTGTCGCACTTCCCGGCGGAGCCGGTGCCGGTACGGGAGACGGCGTCCGCGACGGCGGGCGACCCGGAAGCGGGCGACCCGCGGGCAGGCGGCTCGTCGACGGGGAACTCGTCGCCGGACGACTCGACCGTGGGCGACTCGACCGTGGGCGACTCCACGGTGGGCGGCGAGCGTGAGCACGAGCGGCCGGCCGTCGCCGTGCGCGCGGAGGACGGACCCGGCGGACTGCCGCGCCGCCGCAGCCGGCGCCGGACCTCCGCCGCCGCGGCCGGTCAGGACCGGGCGGAGGAAGAGCCGTCGCAGCCGACACCCCCGAAGCCCGACCGCCCCTGGACCCCCGAAGCGGCACGCGCGTCGATCACCAGCGTGCTGTCCGGCTCGCGTCGTGGCCGCGCGGAGGCCGTCCAGGACACCGAAGTGCCCGACCAACACGACGGAGGCCGGCAGTGACCGGAAGAGTGACCGGAACGATCTCCCGACTGCCCGACCTGGGATGGATGCTCCGCCCGCTGACCGACATCCCCGGGGTCCGTCACGCGGTGGTCGTCTCCGAGGACGGTCTGCGGCTCGGCCACGCGTCCGCCGACAATCTGAGGGGCCCGGTGGCCGAACTGAGCGTCGCCGAGGCCGAATCGCTCTCCGCCGCGTCCGCCGCGCTGACCATGACCGGCCGGTCGACGGCGGGGCTGCTGTTCGGGAGCGGCGCGGGTGTGAGGCAGTTGATGCTGGAGTCCGACCACGGCTTCATCCTCTTCACGTCGGCGGGGGTGGGCGCCCAGTTGGGCGCCGCGACCGAGACCGACGCCGATGTGGGCCTGGTGGCCCAGCAGATGCAGCTCCTCGTCGTGAAGATCGGCAGCCACCTGAGCAGCCAGCCTCGGGATCCGGTGAGCCCGTCGTCATGACGGAGCGTTCCGACGACCGGGCCACCACGTCGGCGGTTCGCCCGTACGTGATCACCGGTGGAAGGGCGGACGCCGGAGGCGAGCCGCTGTCCTGGGAGTCGCTCGTGGTGGCCAGGGAAGCGGTCCCGCCGGCGACGCTCCAGCCCGAGCACCGAACGATCCTGGCGCACTGTCAGGGACTTCTGTCGGTGGCCGAGGTGTCGGCCCATCTCGGTCAACCGGCCTCCGTCGTACAGGTGTTGCTCGCCGACCTCATCGACTGGGGACTGATCGTCACCCGTCCGCCCATACCGCCGGCCGAACGAGCCGATGTGACCATTCTGAGAAAGGTCCTCCATGGCCTCGAAAGCCGCCTCTGAGGCCGAGGCGTCCACGCTGAACACATCCGGCGACCCCGCGTCCGCCGCGCCCGCCGCGTCCGGGGTGGGCGACACCGCCGCGGGCAAGTACGTCAGGTCCAGCGTCGCCGGCGCGGCCAAGATCATGGTCGTCGGGCCGCTGGGCGTCGGCAAGACGACGTTCATCGGTACGGTCTCCGAGATCAAGCCGCTCAGCACCGAGGCCGTCATGACCCAGGCCGGTGCCTCGGTCGACGTGACGGTCGACCAGGCCAAGGCCACCACCACCGTCGCCCTGGACTTCGGCCGTATGACAATCGACGGCGAGCTGGTCCTCTACCTCTTCGGTACGCCGGGGCAGCAGCGCTTCCTGCCCGCCTGGCGCGATCTGGCGCGGGGAGCGCTCGGCGCGCTCGCCCTGGTGGACACCCGCGATCTGACCGCGTCGTTCGACGCGCTCGGCCATCTGGAGGATCTGGGGCTGCCGTTCGCGGTCGCCGTCAACGTCTTCCCGGGCAGCCCCCTGCACAGCGACAGTGAGCTGCGCGCGGCGCTCGACCTGCTGCCGGAGACACCGCTGGTGTCCTGCGACGCGCGGGACGAGCGGTCCTCGGTCATGGCGCTCATCGCCCTCGTACGCCACCTAGTCCTCGCCGCCGAGTCCTCATGACGACGGAGCCCGCATGACCACGGAGTCCACATGACCACGCCCACACCGACGCCCGCGCACGGGCCCATGTCGGCGCCCATGCCGCTGTCGGCGGACTCGCCCGCGACGCCGATCTACGGGGAGCAGCTCGACGGTGACGGGATGCCGCGCCTGTACGAGCGGCTGCGCGCCGAGTTCGGCCCGGTGGCCCCCGTCACCGTCGCGCCCGGCATCGAGGCATGGCTGGTGCTCGGGCACCGTGAGGTGCTGCGGCTGACCCGTGAGGAGCAGGACTTCTCGCACGACCCGCGCCGCTGGAGCCTGCTGCGCGAGGGCCGGGTGCCCGCGGACTCGCCGATCCTGCCGATGGTCGGCTGGCGGCCGGCGCTGCTGTTCGCCGACGGCTCGCAGCACCGCCGGATGCGGGCGGCCGTGTCGGACGCGCTCGGCCGGATCAACGGACACGAACTGCGGCGCGGCGTACGGGCGACGGCCGAGCGGCTCATCGCGGAATTCGCCGACGGCAAGCGGGCGGATCTGGTCTCCGACTACGCGCGCAAGCTGCCGCTGATGGTGATCACCGGTCTGCTCGGGCTCGACGAGCAGACCGGGCAGAAACTCGTCCAGGCCATCGCGGGGCTGGTCGTGGCGAACGCCGACTCCGCCGACGCCAGCAAGCGGATGGGCGCGATCCTGCTCGCCCTGATCGACGAGAAGCGGCACCGCCCCGGCAACGACGTGACGTCCGCGCTGCTGCACCACCCGGCACGGCTGACGGACGAGGAGGTGCTGCACAACCTGGTGGTGATGTTCGTCGCCGGCAACCAGACGACGGTGAACTGGATCGCCACCACCCTGCGCATCCTGCTGTGCGACCCGGCGTTCCGGTCCTCGCTCAGCGGCGGTCATCTGAGCGTCGACGACGCGCTGGACCTGGTGCTGTGGCGCTTCCCGCCGACGCAGAACTTCCCCGCCCGCTACGCCACCCGCGACCTGCGGTTCGGCGGCCGGGAGATCCGGTCCGGGGACATGCTGATCCTCGGCCTGGCGGCGGCGAACGCCGACCCCGACATCCTGCCGGAGGACGGCACGCCCGTCGTCGGCAACCGGTCCCATCTGGCGTTCGGGGCCGGGCCGCACACCTGCCCGGCCCAGGACCCGGCCAGGCTGATCACGCGTACCGCGGTCGACACGATCAGGCACCGGCTGCCGGATCTCGAACTGGCGGTGCCGGAGCACGAGTTGGCCTGGATCAAGTCGCCCTGGAGCAAGGGCCTGGCGGCCCTGCCCGTCCGCTTCACCGAGCCGCAGTTGCCGCGTGACGCGCGGGCGACGCGGAGTTGAGGAGAGCCTGTTGAGCCCCGAGCCGAGCACCACCCCGGACACGTCTGCCACAAACGGGTCCGCGCCGTCCGCCGACGCGTCCGGCACCGCCCCGCACCGGATGGATCCGGCCGGTGGCTGCCCGCACGCCGCGAACGCGCGCCTGCTCGCGCGGGGCGCGGTGGCCCCCGTCGTACTTCCCGGCGATGTCGAGGCCATGGCGGTCATCGGGCACGACGCGCTGAAGGAGTTCCTGTCGCACCCCGATGTCGCGAAGGGCGCCACGCACTTCACGGCGCTGCAAGAGGGGCTGATCCCCGACGGGTGGCCGCTGAAGACGTTCGCGACCGTGCAGGGCATGACGACGGCGGACGGCGACGACCACCGGCGCCTGCGCTCGCTGGTGAGCAAGGCGTTCACGACGCGGCGGGTGGAGGCCCTGCGCGGCCGGGTGGAGGAGGTGACGGCGGAGCTGCTGGACGCCCTGGAGGCGGCGGGCGGCGAGAGTGGGCACCACGCGATCGACCTCCGCGCGCACTTCGCGCTGCCGCTGCCGATGGGCGTGATCTGTGAACTGCTGGGCGTGGACGCGGAGTACCAGGACCAGCTGCACCATCTGTCGAACCAGATCGTCGCGACGGACATCTCGCCCGAGGACGCGATGGCCGCCAACCGGGACATCGTGGCCGTACTGAGCGCGGTGGCCGCCTCCCGTACCGAGAAGCCCGGCGAGGACCTGACGAGCGCGCTGATCGCGGCGCGCGAGGAGGACGGCGACCGGCTGAGCGGGCACGAACTCATCGGCACCCTGCTGCTGATGATCATCGCGGGGCACGAGACGACGCTGAATCTGATCACCAACGCGGTACGGGCGCTGTGCCGCCACCGCGATCAGCTCGAACTGGTACAGAACGGCAAGGCGAGCTGGTCGGACGTGGTCGAGGAGACCCTGCGCTGGGACAGCCCGGTGAGCTTCTTCCCGTTCCGCTACCCGACCCGGGACCTGACCGTGGACGGCACGGTGATCCCGCGGGGGACGCCGGTGCTCGCGGGCTACTCGGCGGCGGGCCGCGACAAGGCCGCGCACGGCGAGGACGCGGACGTGTTCGACCTCACCAGGTACACGGGTCCGACCACGCGCCATCTCTCGCTCGGGCACGGCGCCCACTTCTGTCTGGGTTCTTCGCTGGCCCGGATGGAGGCGACGATCGCGCTGGAGCGGCTGTTCACGCGCTTCCCGAACCTGGACGTCGCGGTCACGGAAGGGGAGCTGCCGCGCCACGCGAGCTTCGTGGGGAACAGTGTGCAGCAACTGCCGGTGACGTTGCGGTAGTTGCTCGGGGCGGTGGAGGCCGCACGCGGGAGGCCGGGTGACGGGCAGTCAGGAAGTTTGGTCCATACCAACGCCTTGACGGCCCCTCCCGCCCTCCCTTAAATCAAGTATTGAAATAACGGGGTTCAGCCCCGCGTTCAATCGCCCCGAATGTCATGCTCATGCCTCCACAAGAAGTGAAGTGATGACCTGTGCGAACCCCCCTGCGGCGTCGTGTGACGCTGTACGCCCTGGCTCTTCTCTGCTGTACGAGCGTGGCCACCGCCGTGCCCTCCGGGGCGGCGACGCCCTCCCCCGAGCCCCGCACCGCCGCCGCGAGCGCCGCGCCCATGGCCGTGACGTTCGACGAGAACTTCGACGGACCCGCCGGATCGGCCGTCAACGGCAGTAGATGGCAGATCGAGACCGGCGACAACGTCAACAACCACGAACGGCAGTACTACACGGCGGGCAACAACAACGCCGCACTCGACGGCCAGGGCAATCTCGTCATCACCGCCCGCAAGAACAACCCCGGCAACTACCAGTGCTGGTACGGCCGTTGCGAGTACACCTCCGCCCGGCTCAACACCGCCGGCAAGTTCACGGCGCAGTACGGCCGGGTCGAGGCCCGGATGAAGATCCCGCGCGGCCAGGGCATGTGGCCCGCGTTCTGGATGCTCGGCAACAACATGGGCCAGGTCGGCTGGCCCAACAGCGGCGAGATCGACATCATGGAGAACGTCGGCTTCGAGCCCGGCACGGTCCACGGCACCCTGCACGGTCCCGGTTACTCGGGCTCGGGCGGCATCGGCGCCGGCTACAGCCTCCCCGGCGGCCAGGCGTTCGCCGACGCCTTCCACACCTTCGCGATCGACTGGTCGCCCAACTCCATCCGCTGGTCGGTCGACGGAAACGTCTTCCAGACCCGTACGCCCGCCGATCTGGGCGGCCGGGAATGGGTGTTCAACAAGCCGTTCTTCCTGATCCTCAACCTCGCCGTGGGCGGCTACTGGCCCGGCGACCCCAACAGCAGCACCCCCTTCCCGAGCACGCTGACCGTCGACTACGTGCGGGTCACGACCGACGGCGGCGGAGGCACGGGCGGCTCGATCACCGGTCTCGGCGGCAAGTGCCTGGACGTGGCGGCGGCGAGTTCGGCCAACGGGACGCCTGTTCAGCTCTACGACTGCAACGGCTCCGCCGCGCAGCAGTGGAGCCGGGGCGCCAACGACTCGCTGCGGGCGCTCGGCAAGTGCCTGGACGTGAAGGACAACAGCACCGCCGACGGCGCGCAGCTCCAGCTCTGGGACTGCGCGGGCAGTGGCAATCAGCGCTGGGCCGTGTCGGGCGCGAACGATGTCGTGAACATCCAGGCGAACAAATGCATGGACGTGACCGGCGGCACCTCGACCAACGGGGCGCGGGCACAGATCTGGACATGCACGGGCGCGGCCAACCAGAAGTGGTCGGTGAACGCGTAGCCGTACGGCACCACTGGTCCAACGGCCCCGGCGGCGTGGCAAGTCCCTTGCCCGCCACCGGGGTTCGCGCGTTCCGGGGGCGTCCTAGCGCACGCGTTCGCCGGCCCGCCAGACCGCGTGGGTCAGCGGGACTCCCGGCCGGTAGGCGAGATGGACATGGCTCGGGGCGTCGAGCAGGACGAGGTCGGCGCGGGCGCCGGGTGCGAGGCGTCCGACGTCGGTGCGGCGCAGCGCGGCGGCGCCGCCCGCCGTGGCCGACCAGATCGCCTCGTCGGGCGTCATCCCCATGTCGCGTACGGCCAGGGCGATGCAGAAGGCCATCGACGAGGTGAAGGACGAGCCGGGGTTGCAGTCGGTGGACAGCGCGACCGTGGCGCCCGCGTCGAGGAGACGGCGGGCGTCCGGCCACTCGGCGCGGGTGGAGAACTCGGCGCCGGGCAGCAGCGTCGCGACCGTGCGCGAGTGGGCGAGCGCGTCGACGTCCGCGTCGGTGAGGTGGGTGCAGTGGTCTGCGGACGCGGCGTCCAGCTCGACGGCGAGCTGGACGCCGGGGCCGTACGACAACTGGTTGGCGTGGACGCGTGGGATCAGGCCCTTCGCCATGCCCGCGGTGAGGATCGCGCGCGCCTGGTCCCCGTCGAAGGCGCCCTTCTCGCAGAAGACGTCGACCCAACGGGCGTACGGGGCGCAGGCGTCGAGCATCTCGCCGGTGACGAGGCCGACGTAGGCGGCGGGGTCGTCGGCGAGTTCGGGCGCGACGATGTGGGCGCCGAGGTAGGTGACCTCGTCCGTGTGCAGGGCGGCGACGCGCAGCGCGCGTGCCTCGTCGGCGACGGTGAGGCCGTAGCCGGACTTGGTCTCCTGGGTGGTGGTGCCCTGGTGGAGGGCTTCCGCGAGGTACTTCGCGACGTTGGCGCCCAGTTCGTCGTCGGTGGCGGCGCGGGTCGCGGCGACGGTGGTGCGGATGCCGCCGGCGGAGTAGGGGCGGCCCGACATGCGGGCGTTGAACTCCTGGGTGCGGTCGCCCGCGAAGACGAGGTGGGAGTGGGAGTCGACGTAGCCGGGGACGGCGGCCCGGCCGCCCGCGTCGACCGAATTGTCAGTGGCGGGTGCTTTGCTTGATTCACCGACCCAGACGACGCGGTCGCCGCCGATGACGACGGCCGCGTCCTGGATCAGACCGATGCGGGATCCGTCACCGAGGGAGGGATCGTTGGTGACCAGTGCGGCGATGTTGGTGATGGCGGTGGTGGTTGTGTTCGCGGGCGTGTTCGTGGGCCTGTTGGTGTGCGCGTTCGTGGATGTCATCGTGGGGGCGCTCTCCTTCAGCCGCGTACGGCCGCGATCGACCGGGCGAGGGCTTCTGGCACGTCGGGGATCAGGGTGTGCGCACCGTCGCGTACGAGATGGCGGCCGGCCACGACCGTGTGGCGCACGTCGGCGGCTGTCGCGGCGAATACGGCGATCTCCGCGCCCAGCCGGGGCACTTGCCCCACTGTTCTGACGGAGTCCAGGGCGACGGTGACGAGGTCGGCGAGCGCGCCGCGCTCGATCCGGCCCCCTTCGGGCCTGCCGAGGGCCGCGTGGCCGTCGGCCGTGGCGGCGGTGACGAGCGCGGCGGCCGTCCAGTGGCCGCGCGTGCGGGAGCGCAGGCGTTCGTTGAGTTCCAGGGCGCGGGCCTCTTCGAGGATGTCGATCACGGCGTGACTGTCGCTGCCCAGCGACAGCGGGGAGCCGGCGAGCTGGAGGCGCGCGGCGGGGCCGATGCCGTCGGCGAGGTCGCGTTCCGTGGTGGGGCACATGCAGGTGCCGGTGCGGGTGGAGCCCACCAGGGCGATGTCCTCGTCGGTGAGATGGGTGTTGTGGACGCCGGTGGTGCGCGGGCCGAGGACCCCGTGGTCGGCGAGGAGACGGGCGGGGGTGCGGCCGTGGGTGGCGAGGCAGGCGTCGTTCTCGGCGGTCTGTTCGGAGAGATGGACATGGAGCGGGGCCTGCCGGGCCTCGGCCCATTCGGCGACGGTGGACAGCTGCTCGGCGGGCACGGCGCGTACGGAGTGGATGGCGGCGCCGATCCGCACGTGGTCGTCGTCCTTGGCGTACCGGGCCGCGAGATCGGACACGCGTTCCGCCCAGGCGTGCGCGGTGCCGTCGGAGAAGCGGACCTGGTGCCGGTCCGGGGGCTTGCCGCCGCGGCGTTTGGAGATGCCGGAGGAGAGATAGGCGGTGTCGAGGAGGGTGATCCGGATGCCCGCGTCGGCGGCCGCGGCGATCAGCGCCTCGCCCATCGCGTTGGGATTGTCGTAGGGCGTTCCGCCAGGGGCGTGGTGCAGATAGTGGAACTCGCCGACGGCGGTGATACCGGCCAGCGCCATCTCGGCGTACACGGCGCGGGCGAGCGCGTGGTAGTTGTCCGGGGTGAGCCTGGCCGCGGCCCGGTACATCATCTCGCGCCAGGTCCAGAAGGTGCCGGAGCCGACCTGGACCTTGCCGCGCAGCGCGCGGTGGAAGGCGTGCGAGTGGGTGTTGGCCAGGCCGGGGAGCGTGATCCCGCGCAGGGCCGTGGCGCCGGGCGGCGGGGTGTCGTCCCCGGTGCGGACGTCGGTGATCCGGCCGTCGGCGACGGTCACGGTCACGCCGGGTTCGACGTGCGTGTCGAGCCAGGCGTGCTCCAGCCAGTACGTGGTCACGTGCACGCCAGCCCTTCCAGTACGTCGGCGAGTGCGAGGACCCCGGCCACGCAGTCGTCCTCGGCCGCGAATTCCGCCGGGGAGTGCGAGACGCCGGTGGGGTTCCGTACGAACAGCATGGCGGTCGGAATGGATCCGGACAAAATACCCGCGTCGTGACCGGCCCCCGTGCCGAGCACGGGCAGCCTGCCGCCGAGGATCCTGCCGAGCTCGTCGCGCAGGGCGTGCGCGAATTCGACGACGGGCGTGAAGGACTCCCGTACGACCCGCAGGTCGATGCCCGCGCTCTCGGCGTGCTCGTGGGCCGCCGCCTCGATCGCGGTGACGACGGTGTCCAGGGTGGCCTGGTCGGCGGCGCGGGAGTCGAGCCAGCCGCGTACGAGGGAGGGGATGGCGTTGACGCCGTTGGGTTCGACGGCGACCTTGCCGAAGGTGGCGAGGGCACCGGCGAGTTCCGCCTCGCGGCGGGCGGCGAGGACGGTCTGCGCGTAGCTCAGCATCGGGTCGCGGCGGTCGGCCAGGCGGGTGGTGCCGGCGTGGTTGGCCTCGCCGTGGAAGTCGAAGCGCCAGCGGCCGTGCGGCCAGATGGAGGAGGCGATACCGACGGGGTCACCGGTCAGATCGAGCGCGCGCCCCTGCTCGACGTGCAGTTCGACGAACGCGCCGATCCTGGCGAGGCGTTCGGGGTCGGGCCCGATGGCGTCCGGGTCGTACCCGGCCGCCTCCATGGCGCGGGGCAGCGGGACGCCGTCGCCGTCGCACAGGGCGTGCGCCTGCGCGAGACCGAGCTGTCCGGCGGTGAGCCGGGAGCCGACGCAGGCGAGCCCGAACCGGGCGCCCTCCTCGTCGCCGAAGTTGGTGACGGCGACCGGCCGGGTGAACTCCGCTCCCCTGCGGCGGAGTTCGTCGAGCGCGGCGAAGGAGGACACCACGCCGAGCGGCCCGTCGAAGGCTCCGCCGTCGGGCACGGAGTCCAGATGCGACCCGACGACGACGGCGTCCCCGCCGTGGGGGTCACCGAGCCACCCCCACTGGTTGCCGTTGCGGTCGGTCTCGTACACCAGCCCGCGCACCTCGGCCTGCCCCCGGAACCACTCCCGGCACTCCAGGTCCGCACCGCTCCAGGCGTAGCGCCGGTACCCCCGGCTGCCGGCGTCCCGCCCGATGGGCGCCAGCTCCCGCCACATCTCCTGGAAGGAGACCTGCCGGTTCGGGTCCGAGATCGGGGGGTGGGTCATTCGCCCTCCCGCATCGGGATGCGGACACCGCGATCGGCGGCGGCCGACTCCGCGAGGTCGTAGCCCGCGTCGACATGGCGGATGACGCCCATGGCCGGGTCGTTCGTCAGGACGCGGCGGATCTTGTCGCCGGCCAGTTCCGTCCCGTCCGCGACCGTCACCTGGCCGGCGTGGATCGAGCGGCCCATGCCGACGCCGCCGCCGTGGTGGATGGAGACCCAGGTGGCGCCGGAGGCGACGTTCACCATGGCGTTCAGCAGCGGCCAGTCCGCGATCGCGTCCGAGCCGTCGAGCATCGCCTCGGTCTCGCGGTACGGGGACGCGACCGATCCGGCGTCCAGGTGGTCGCGGCCGATGACGACCGGAGCGGCGAGTTCACCGCTCGCGACCATGTCGTTGAAGCGCTCACCGGCCTTGTCGCGCTCACCGAGGCCGAGCCAGCAGATGCGCGCGGGCAGGCCCTGGAAGTGGACGCGTTCGCCGGCCATCTTGATCCAGCGGTGCAGGGACGCGTTCTGGAGGGAGTCGCCCTCGGGGAAGAGCTCCAGGATCGCCTTGTCGGTCTTGTGGATGTCCGACGCCTCACCGGACAGCGCCGCCCAGCGGAACGGCCCCCGGCCTTCGCAGAACAGCGGCCTGATGTACGCGGGTACGAATCCGGGGAAGGCGAACGCCCGGTCGTATCCCGCCAGTTGGGCCTCGCCCCGGATGGAGTTGCCGTAGTCGAAGACCTCGGCGCCCGCGTCCATGAAGCCGACCATCGCCTCCACGTGCCGCGCCATGGACTCGCGGGCCCGCAGCGTGAAGTCGGCCGGCTTCTCGGCGGCGTACGACGCCATGTCGTCGAAGTCGACGCCGAGCGGCAGATAGGCCAGCGGGTCGTGCGCCGACGTCTGGTCGGTGACGATGTCGACCGGCGCGCCTTCCGCGAGCATCCGGGGCAGCAGTTCCGCCGCGTTGCCGAGCAGCCCGACGGACAGCGGCCGGCGCGCGTCACGGGCCTCGGTGGCGAGCTGGAGCGCGTGCTCCAGTGAGTCGGCCCGAACGTCGAGGAAGCCGTGTTCGATACGGCGCTCGATGGCGCGCGGGTCGCAGTCGATACAGATCGCGACGCCGTCGTTCATGGTGACGGCCAGCGGCTGCGCGCCGCCCATCCCGCCGAGCCCGGCGGTGAGCGTGATCGTCCCGGCGAGCGTGCCGCCGAACTTCTTGGCGGCGACGGCGGCGAACGTCTCGTACGTGCCCTGGAGGATGCCCTGCGTGCCGATGTAGATCCAGGAGCCGGCGGTCATCTGGCCGTACATGGTGAGGCCGAGCTGTTCCAGCCGCCGGAACTCCTCCCAGTTGGCCCAGTCGCCGACGAGGTTGGAGTTGGCGATCAGCACCCGAGGCGCCCACTCATGGGTCTGCATCACGCCCACCGGGCGGCCGGACTGGACGAGCATCGTCTCGTCCTGCTTCAGCGTCCGCAGCGTGCGCGTCATCGCGTCGAACGAGCGCCAGTCCCGCGCGGCCTTGCCCGTGCCGCCGTAGACGACGAGCTGGTCGGGGTGTTCGGCGACCTCGGGGTCGAGGTTGTTCTGGAGCATGCGCAGGGCGGCCTCCTGCTGCCATCCCAGGGCGCTCAGTTCCGTACCGCGCGGTGCCCGTACGGGTCGGGGTCCTGACATGGCGGTGCCTCCTCCGTCGCTGCTCCACTGTTGGTCAAACTATTCACATCCTCGCCGGGTGAATAGATGTAGTCAACAGTGGAGTAACCGGCGGCCGGATGATTGGCTGACACGCATGGTCGAGGACACCCGTAAGGACGAGGAAGCAGGCAAGGACTACGAGGAACGAGGGGGCGTGGAAGCCGCCGGCAGGCGCGATCTCGCCGTAAGAGCCGCCGTGGAGCAGGGGCTCCTCACCGAGACCGCCCCCGTCGTCGCGCTCCTCGACGTGGCGGGCATCCGCGCCTCCGCCGCCGCGCTGCACGCCGCGTTCGCCGCCGTCGGGGCCCCCGGTACCCGCGTGCTGCACGCCTTCGCCGTGAAGGCGTCGCCCCTCGTCCCCGTCCTGCGCCTGCTGCACGCCGAGGGCATCGGCGCCGAGGTCGCGAGCCCCGGCGAGCTGGGGCTGGCTCGCGCCGCCGGGATCCTGCCGGACCGCACCGTCCTCGACTCGCCCGCCAAGACGCCCGCCGAACTGCGCGAAGCGCTGGCGCTCGGTATCGCCGTCAACGCCGACAACCCTCAGGAGCTCACCCGCCTCGACGCGCTCCTGCCCTCGGCGCCCACCCGTTCCCCGATCGGGCTGCGGGTCAACCCGCAGACCGGCAGCGGCTCCATCGGCGCCCTGTCCACGGCGACGGCCACCTCGAAGTTCGGCGTCGCGCTGCGCGACGAGGGCGCCCGCGCATGGGTCGTACAGGCGTTCCTGGACCGGCCCTGGCTGACCCGGCTGCACACCCACTCCGGCTCCCAGGGCGTCCCGCTCGCCCTGATGGCGGAGGGCGTCCGGACCGTGTACGAACTGGCCGAGGAGATCAACGCGGCGACCGGCCGACAGCAGGTCGACACCATCGACATCGGCGGCGGCCTCCCGGTCAACTTCGCCTCCGACGACGAGACCCCCACCCACGCCGAGTACGCCCGGCTGCTGAAGTCCACCGTCCCCCGCCTGTTCGACGGCCGCTACGGGCTCGTCACCGAGTTCGGCCGCTCCCTGCTCGCCAAGCACGGCACGGTGCTGGCCCGCGTCGAGTACGCGAAGTCCGCCGGCGGCCGTCCCATCGCCGTCACCCACGCGGGCGTGCAGGTCGCCACCCGGACCGTCTACAACCCGGAGTCGTGGCCGCTGCGCATCGCCGCGTACGACGCCGAGGGCCGGCCCAAGGACGGCCCGGACGTCGCCCAGGACATCGCGGGCCCGGCGTGCTTCGCGGGCGACGTCCTGGCCACCGACCGGCCCCTGCCACTGCTGGAGCAGGGCGATCTCGTCGCGGCGCTGGACACCGGCGCGTACTACTTCGCCAACCACTACGCGTACAACAGCCTCGCCCGGCCCGGCGTCCACGGCTTCACGACACCGGGGACGGACACGACGACGCACGGCGTGCGGTTCGCCACCGTACGGGCGCCGCAGACCGTGGCGGAGATCGTCGCCGAGTCGGGCGGCGGGCATCCGGACGCGCTCGTGCGGGACTGACCACCGGCTCCGGATGAGGCGAATGGGGGGCGGAGCGGGACCGGAGAGGAATCAGCCCGGCCGCACAGGGCAGAACACTTCCCACCATCGATCGGGGGAGGTCATTCCATGCCCGCATCCGAAACACCGACGGCGTCGGACACACCGGCACCGGCAGCGGCCGGCGACACACCCGAACTCAAACGCGCCCTCGGCCCCAAACTGCTCATCCTCTTCGTCATCGGCGACATCCTGGGCACCGGCATCTACGCCACCACCGGCCAGGTCGCCGGCCGGGTCGGCGGCGCGCTCTGGGTGCCGTTCGCGATCGGCTTCGTCGTCGCGGTCCTGACGGCCGCCTCGTACGTGGAGCTCGTCGGCAAGTACCCGAAGGCGGCCGGCGCGGCGCTCTACACCCAGAAGGCGTTCAAGGTCCCGTTCCTGACCTTCATCGTCGCCTTCATGGTGATGTGCTCGGGCCTGTCGTCGGCGAGCGCCGCGGCCCGCGCGTTCAGCGGCGACTATCTGGCGGAGTTCACCGACGCGGTGCCGCCCACGCTGATCGCGATCCTGTTCATCGTCGCGCTCGCGGCGCTGAATCTGCGCGGCGTCTCGGAGTCCGTGAAGACCAACGTGGTACTCACACTGGTCGAGTTGAGCGGTCTGGCGATCATCCTCGGTATCGGCGCGTACGCCGTCATGTCCGGCGACGGCGAGCCGTCGCGGCTCACCGACTTCGAGGCGAGCGGCACCGGCTTCTCCCTGATGACCGGGGTGCTCGGTGCGACGGCTCTCGCCTTCTTCGCCTTCGTCGGCTTCGAGGACTCGGTCAACATGGCCGAGGAGACCAAGGATCCGAGCCGTACGTTCCCGCGCGCCATCTTCATCGGCGTCACGGTCACCGGCACCATCTACGTCCTGGTCGCCCTCGTCTCGTCACTCCTGGTGGACCACAAGACCCTGGAGGGCTCCAGCGGACCGCTGCTGGAGGTCGTGAAGGCCGGCGGCGTCGACTTCCCACCGAAACTCTTCGCCCTGATCGCGCTGTTCGCCGTCACCAACTCCGCGCTGATCAACATCATGATGGCCTCGCGGCTCTGCTACGGGATGGCCAACGAACGCATCCTGCCCAAGGCCATGGGCCGGGTGCTCCCCGCGCGCCGTACACCGGTCGTCGGCATCGTCTTCGTGTCCGTCCTGGCCATCGGGCTGGTGTCGACCGGCGAGATCCAGGGGCTCGGCGACACGACGGCGTTCCTGCTGCTGTGCGTGTTCTTCGTGGTCAACGTCGCCGCGCTCGTGCTGCGCCGCGACCCGGTGTCGCACAAGCACTTCCGCGCGCCGACGATCGTGCCCGTGCTGGGCGCGGTCACCGCGCTGATCCTGGCCAGTCCGCTCGCCGACCGCACGGCCGACGTCTACATCCGGGCCGGTGTGCTGCTCGCGATCGGTATCGCGCTGTGGGCGGTCAACAAGCTGGTGCTCAAGGCGCGTTCGGAGGAGCACGCCAAGACCGGCGGTGAGGTGACGAAGTAGGACGGGCAGCACACCGCACGGGGCGCCGCACGGGCGCTCCGTGCGCCGACCCTATCCCCGTGGGGCATGTTCCAACGGAAATTGCCCGAAATCCCTTCCAGGTTGCGGACGTTGCGTAATCTCGCCGTCACTGCCGCACGACGGTGCCTACGCACGACCGGCTGGGAGGGGAGTCCGCGTGCCCGGAATCGACGCATGTCTGCACGAGATCATGGCCCTGCCCGGCGCCCGCGGAGCGGCGATCGTCGACTGGACCAGCGGCCTGGCGCTCGGTACGGCGGGTGAGTCACCCAACGGTGATCACGAGACGACCGCGACCGAGACCGCCGAACTGGCGCGGGCCGCCGCGGAGTACCCGGCGTTCGCGCCGGCCGAGCCGGACGCCGAGCCGGCCGGCCCCGGAACACCGGAGGCGGCGGGTGACGGCAAGGGCCCGCCGGTCGAGGACCTGATCGTCACCAGCCGTACCGGCTACCACGTCCTGCGTTTCGTCGAGACGACCTTCGACAGCAGCGTCTTCCTCCATCTGTGGCTCGACCGGGACGCGGGGAATCTCGCTCTCGCGCGGCTCAGGCTCCAACAGCTCGCCGAACGGCTGGTACTCGCATGAACGCCGACACGGCGGCTCCCGTCGCACCGCACGCCTCCCCCGTCTCGCCCATGCTGGTCCGGCTGGCCGACGAGCGCGCCACCGGCGCCCTGCTGCGCGACCACGGCACCCTGTATCTCGCCGAAGGACGCGTCGTGCACGCCGAGAGCCCCGCGGCGCCCGGCATCGACATCCTGCTGACCACGGGCGGCCGGCTGCCGCGCGAGGGCTGGCTGCGGGCCGTCGACGAGGCGGGCGCCCGGCGCGAGGTCGGGCGGTTCCTCGTCGACAGCGGCCGGATCGGCGGCGGTGAGCTGGAGATCTGCCATCTCGGCGCGCTGTACGACGCCGCGTTCTTCGCACTGGCACCGGGCAGCGGCCCCACCCGGTTCCGCTACGGCGTCGGCCACTGGATCGGCCCGGTGCGCCCCGTCTCGGCGGCGGCGGTCGAACGCGAGACGCTGCGGCGCCGTGAACTGCTCGACCAGGTCTGGCCGTATCCGGCGGTCGACACCGCGCCGGTGGTGCCCCGCGCGCCCGCGCCCGGCCAGTCGGTCACCCGCCGGCAGCGCGCGCTGCTGGCGCTGGCCGACGGCGTACGGACCCCGGCGGCCATCGCCTGGGCCCTGGGCCGCCCCGCGTTCCACACCCTGCTGGAGGTGCGGCGGCTGGCGGCGGCCGGGCTGATCGACACGCCCCCCGATCCGCCGCCGGGGGCCCGCTCGGGCCGCACCGGCCGTCCTGCCCGCCCCGCCCTGCCCGCCTGGATCGCCGAGGTCTCGGCCGACCCGGACATCGCCCTGCTCCGCCGGCTCCGTGACGCGTTGGAGGCAAACCTGTGAGACGCGCCCTGCGGCTGCGCAGCGAGAGGAGACAGCTGATGACGGCGGAGGCCGAAGTCCTCGGGGAGCTGCGGCGCCTGCGGGCCCGTCTCCCCCAGCTCACGGGCGCGCTGGCCGCGAGCACCGACGGTCTGGTCCTCGCCGAGGAACTGACCGGCGCGGGGAACTCGGGCGCGGGGGCCTCCGGCGCGGAGCCCGAGGGCGTCGCGGCCCTGACCGCCGCCGCGCTCGGCGTCTCCCTGCGGCTGACCGACAGCACGGGCCAGGGCGGCTTCCGCGAACTGCTGATCAGGGGCGAGCGCGGCTATGTGGCCACGTACGCGGCCGGCGGCTCCGCCGTCCTGACCGTGCTCGCCGAGCCGCGGATCAATGTCGGCCGGCTCCATCTGGAGGCCCGCCGGTCCGGCGCCCGGATCGGCGCCCTGGTCGACAGCGCCCTCGAACGACCGGAGAACGCCTGACCCATGGCCTCCAGCCGAACACCCGCCCGGACGACCCGGACCTCAACGACCCAGACCCGAACAACCCAGAGACGAAAAGGAAGTGCGACGTTCATGGCCAACACCGAAGCGGCTCTCAAAGAAGCGACGACCTCGATCGAAGGCGCCGTCGGGGCCGCCCTCGTCGACTACACCAGCGGCATGGCTCTTGGCACCGTCGGCGGCGGCAAGGATCTCGATCTGACGGTCGCCGCCGCCGGGAACACCGATGTGGTGCGCGCCAAGGTGCGCACCATGGAGATGCTGGGCCTCAAGGACGAGATCGAGGACATCCTGATCACCCTCGGCGGCCAGTACCACCTGATCCGGCTGCTCAAGGGACGGGGGAACAACGGTCTGTTCCTCTATCTGGCGCTGGACAAGCAGCGGGCGAATCTGGCGATGGCCAGACACCAGCTCAAGAAGATCGAGAACGAACTGGAGGTGTGACGGGGGTCCCCTCCCGCTCGGCCTTCGCGGGCTCGGTCACCTTGGCCGCTTTGGCGCTCTTGATCGGCTTGGTGCCCCTGGCCGCCTTGTCGCGGGGTCGCCGCGCCCCACCGGGCGCGGCGTCCCCGGCTTCGAGCCCGGTCGTACAAAAGCCCTTGACCTTCTCGCCGACGGGGCTGCCACGCCCGGCCCAGTCGGTACGGACCCACAGCAGTTCCGCTCCCGCGCGCTCACGGCGGCCGAGCAGCAGGGCCTTGAGCCACAGCCCGGCACCGGCGCCCGCGAGGGCGGCGCCGCCCGCGACCGGTACGGCGAACGAGAGGGCCACCGCCGCGAGGAACCCGCCGGCCAGCCACCACACACGGGCCCGCCGCCAGACCCGCAGCGTCACCGAGCGGTCCTGGAGATAGTCGAACTTCCCGGCGCGCGAGGCGGCTTCCGCCCAGCCGTCGTACCGCCTGCGCCGTACGGCCGCGACGGCCGCCGCCGTCAGCACGAACAGCGCCGCCCCGACGTACAGCCCGACCAGGCGGCCGGTCAGTCCGGGGATCAGTACTCCGGCCCCGGCGGCCAGGATCCCGAGCCACCACATCGGGGCCGCACCGGCCCTCACGATCACCGTCACCCGTGCCAGCGACTGCTGTCCTCCGCGCCCCACGGCCGCCTCCCCTTCACAGAACCTCACAGAAGTTTTGGCGGGCAGATTAGTGCTGTTTCCTGAGCATTTCCTGAGAACGGCGAAGCCTGCGGGCCCTATTCGACGAACAGGCCCCGGGCGGCGGCCCGTACGTCGAAGTCCTCCAGGCGCGCCTGCGCGTCCGGCAGGTCGTCGCACATCGCCTCCAGCAGCACCCGTCCCAGGAGCATCGGCGCGCACGCCGTGTCGAAGGCGAGGCCCGTGCCGACGGCGGCCGGGATCAGCAGGTCGCTGTGGGCGGCGACGGGTGCGAACGCCGAGTCGGCGACGGTGACCACGAACAGCCCGGCCGCGCGCGCGTGGTCCAGCGCCTCCACGACCTCCTTGGGATGGCGCGGCAGCGCGAAGCAGAGCAGGGCGCTCGCACCGGCGCGGCGCGCCGCGTCGATCCGGTCGGCGAGCATCGTGCCGCCCTCGTCGAGGAGCCGGATGTCGGGATGGACCTTGGCGGCGAAGTAGGCGAAGCCCTTGGCCTGGGCGGACGCGGCGCGCAGACCGAGGACGGGCAGCGGGGTGGACGCGGCGAGTACGCGCCCGGCCCGCTCGACCGGGCCCGGGTCGGCGAGCAGATCGGCGAGCTGGCGCAGGTTCTCCAACTCGGCGTGCACGGCCTGCTGGTACTCGTTGTACTCGGCGGTGCCCGCCGCCTGGTCGGCGGGCGTGACCTCCCGCAGATGCCTGCGCAGCGCCGGGTAGCCGTCGAAGCCGAGCGCGACGGCGAAACGCGTCACCGAGGGCTGGCTGACACCGGCGAGTTCCGCCAGCTCGACACTGGACAGGAACGGCGCGTCGGCGGCCCGGCGCACCATGCTGTGCGCGATGCGCCGCTGGGTGGGGGTGAGCCGGTGGCCCTCGAAGAGCTGCTGGAGCCGGGCGGCCGGACTGTCGCTCACGCGATCCCCCTTGTGGTGCCTGTCATGCCGGTGCCACCCACCGTGCTCGTCTGTGTCATGTCGTCCGCCGCGGTGGCGAGTTGGTCCAGCAGCCGCGTCGCCGCCGTCACGTCGTCGGTCAGCGGCCGGTCGGCGACCTCCGCCTCCAGCACGGACTCGGCGAGGACGAAGGCTCTGCCGACGGGCAGTTCGGCCTCGGGCCGCAGCCCACGCTGGCGCAACGCCCTTACGGCGGCCACGAGTTCGCACCCGACAACGAGACGGTACGCCTCGCACGCCCGCAGTGTCTGCCGCGCGGCCAGCGAGGCGAAGCTGGCCTGCTCCTCCACGCCACGGGACAGTACCGCGTGGCCGAGCGAGGCCGGCGCGGAGAAGGCGCGCAGGTCACCGAGGGCGGCCCCGGCCGCGTACTCCAGGATCATCACGCCGGAGCTCGCGGGCTCGGCGTCGGCGAGGAAGGGGCGCAGACGGGTGAAGCCGGGTTCGTTCAGCGCGGAGAGCCGGGAGGTGGACAGCCGCGCGGTCTGGACGACCGCGAGCCTGAAGTGGTCCAGGGCGAGGGCGAGTTGGGCAAGGTAGAAACCGCCGTGGTGGTACGCGGCGGGCGCGAGGTCGTCGTCCGTGCCGGGGCAGATCAGCGGGTTCTCGGCGGCCGAGTTGATCTCGACGGCGAGCGCCCTCTCCAGCGCGTCGGCGGCGTCCCGCGCCGGTCCGTGGATCTGCGGGACACAGCGGAAGCCGTACGGGTCCTGGATCCGGCCGAGCGGCGGGGTGGGGCGCTCGGGGGCGCCGAGGATGTGCCGCATCCGGGTGGCGACGGCGTACGAGCCGGGGTGCGGGCGCGCGGCGTGGACCGGTTCGGCGTACGCCTCGTAGCTGCCGTCGACGGCGAGCAGCGAGAGCGCGGCGACGAGCTCGGTGGCGGCGATGAGGCGCCCCAACTCGTCCAGTGCGAGGGCTGCCTGACCGAGCGTCAGCGCGTTGCTGCTGATGAGGGCGAGCGCGTCGTTGTTGTCGAGGGGCTGCGACTCGGGCGGGGGGCCGCCCTGCCAAGGGTGTTCGCCGACGAGGGCGAGGCCCAACTGGGAGAGGGCGGCGATGTCGCCGGTGCCGACCGAGCCGAACTCGTTGACGACCGGGTGCGCGCCCGAGGTCAGGGCGTCGCAGAGCGCGGTGACGACGGTGGGTCGCAGTCCGGCGCCGCCGGCGAGGAGCTGGTTGGCCCGTACCGCGAGCATGGCGCGGACCTCGCGGGCGGGCAGCGGGCGGCCGATGGCGCCCGCGTGGCTGCGCAGCAGTCGCAGTCCGTGGTCGGCGGCGGTGTCGGAGGGGACGGTCTCGGTGCGGTTGGCTCCGACGCCGGTGGAGCGACCGTAGACCCGCCCGGAGGCGGCGAGTTCACGGGCGGTGTGCCAGGACTGCTCGACGCGCTTCATGGCATCGGTACCGGGCACGGGCCGGGCGGTCCCGTCGGCCAGCCGGACGATGTCGGCGACGGGGAGGCTCTGGCCGTCGAGGACGACGAGGGCGTGGTGTACGGCGACGGCGGCACGGTCGTCCGGCATGTATGCCGCCCTCCTCGGGACTCCGGGCATCGACAAACTATTCAGTCAACGAGAACTCTGCATGACGATATGCAGCCCGGCAAGAGCTGTCCCGACAAGGAGCGCGGGGCGCCGGCCTGAGGGGACCCCGCAGGTAAAGAGGGGGGATAGCCCCACTGTTCCGGGGGCCTTCGGCTTCGTACCGTTGTGCGCATGGAAGCCCGCGACCCTGAGCTCACGAAAGAGCTCGATGCCACCCTTCAGGCCCGCCGAGAGCTGGGGCCGGAGTACGAGTCCGCGCTCATCGAGTCGTTCCTGGAGAAGCTCGATCAGCGCCTCGACAGCACGACCGACCGCCGTGTCCGGCGTCAGCTCGCCGAACAGCAGATGGTCGTCGCCCGCGGCGCCCGCCCGCGCAGCGCCGAGGAGACGTTCGCCGCGCGGTACGGCTTCGGCATCATCTCGCTGGTGCTGGCCATCCCGCTCTCCGCGATCGCCGTGGTGCAGGCGGACTTCGGTGGTCTGTGCGTGGCCTGGCTCGGCATCGTCGGGGTGAACGTGGCGCAGGCGGCCGGCGGTGTGCCCTGGGCGCGCCGGCGCTCGCGGGAGTCGAAGCAGTCGTCCGACTGGGAGGACTAGGACGGACGGCGCGTCTTCGCAGGCCCTGTTCGGGGGGACAGGGCCTGGTCGCGCAGCGCGAACGGCCGGTCCGCGGGCGGACCGGCCGTTGCTGGACGGGAGTGGTCGCGAGGACCGCCGCACCCCCGTTTCCGGAGGGCGGGACGACGGCGGTCCCCGCGAGGGACCCGGGGCCGGGTCAGTACCGGCACCGTGTCCTGGCGTCCATGTGGGTCCGGGAGCCGCTCCGGAGATCACTGACGCCGACAACAACTACTGTGGCCGAGCCGTGTTAAGTGCGTGCTGCGCGTAGATGTCGCGCTGGTACCACTTTCACGAAGGCCCGCATGCCCCTACTTGGCGTCCTTCGCGAGGAACGCGAGCAGGTCCTGACGGCTCACCACACCCGTCGGCTTCCCCTCCACCAGCACGATCGCGGCCGCGGCGGCGTTGGCACCGCTCAGCGCGGTCATCAGGTCGGCCACGGGCTCGCCGGAGCCGACCTGCGGCAGCGGCCCCGACATGTGCTTCTCCAGCGGGTCGCCGAGCGAGGCGCGCTGGGTGAAGAGCGCGTCGAGCAGTTCGCGCTCCACGACGGAGCCGATGACCTCGGCCGCCATGACGTCCGGGTGGCCGGCGCCGGGCTTCACGATCGGCATCTGGGAGACGCCGTACTCGCGAAGGACCTCGATCGCCTGGCCGACCGTCTCCTCGGGGTGCATGTGCACGAGGGAGGGAAGGCCGCCGCCCTCCTTGTACCGCAGGACGTCACCGACCCGCGGGGCGTCCCCGGCCTGCTCCAGGAAGCCGTAGTCGTTCATCCACTCGTCGTTGAAGATCTTGCTGAGGTAGCCCCGGCCGCTGTCGGGCAGCAGCACGACCACGACGTCGTCGGGGCCGAGCCGCTCCGCGACCCGCAGCGCCGCCACGACCGCCATGCCGCAGGAGCCGCCGACCAGCAGGCCCTCCTCCTTGGCGAGGCGGCGCGTCATCTGGAAGGAGTCCTTGTCGGACACGGCGACGATCTCGTCGGTGACGGTCCGGTCGTACGCGCTCGGCCAGAAGTCCTCGCCGACGCCCTCGACCAGATACGGCCGGCCCGAGCCGCCGGAGTAGACGGATCCCTCGGGGTCGGCGCCGACGACCGTGACGCGCCCCTCGCTGACCTCCTTCAGATACCGGCCGGTGCCGCTGATCGTGCCGCCCGTGCCGATACCGGTGACGAAGTGGGTGATCCGCCCGTCCGTCTGGTCCCACAGCTCGGGACCGGTGGTCTCGTAGTGCGAGCGCGGGTTGTTCGGGTTGCTGTACTGGTCCGGCTTCCAGGCGCCCGGCGTCTCACGTACCAGCCGGTCGGAGACGTTGTAGTACGAGTCGGGGTGGTCGGGGTCGACCGCCGTGGGGCAGACGACGACGTCCGCGCCGTACGCCCGCAGCACGTTGATCTTGTCCGTGGAGACTTTGTCGGGGCAGACGAAAATGCAGTGGTAGCCCTTCTGTTGGGCCACGATCGCCAGTCCGACGCCGGTGTTGCCGCTCGTCGGTTCGACGATGGTGCCACCGGGCAGGAGTTCGCCGCTCTCCTCCGCCGCCTCGATCATGCGCAGGGCGATCCGGTCCTTCACCGAACCGCCCGGATTGAAGTATTCGACCTTGGCCAGGACTGTCGCCTGGATGCCCGAGGTCACATTGCCCAGCTTCAGCAGCGGGGTATTGCCAACCAGACTGATCATCGAGTCGTGGAATTGCACCGTTGTCTCCGGGGTCTCCGTGATGGTCCGGCCAGCGTATGCGTACGCGGAAGAGATTGGGCCACGGCCGTTACGGGGCAATTACCTCTTGCTGGTCCTACACCGGTGTGCGAACCGCTACATCGTGTGTACGGCTAGAGGGACCGGCGGGACTAGAGGGAGGTGACCCGGACTGTGTCGAGAGCGAGGGTGGCACGGCGGATCGCGGCGGGTGCCGCCTTCGGCGGCGGGAGCGTCGGTCTGCTGGGAGCGGCGGGGGTGGGTCTCGTCCTGGCCGAGGTCCAGCTGGCGAAACGGTCGGTCGGCGGCGGTACGGCGCCGATCCCGCCCCGCGGCAACGGCTGGTACGGACTGGCGTACGGGCACACGGACCCGCTGCGGATGGGCATCCTCGGTGACTCGACGGCGGCCGGGCAGGGCGTGCGGCGGGCGGGCCAGACACCCGGAGCGCTTCTCGCCTCGGGCCTGGCGGCGGTGGCGGAGCGCCCGGTCGATCTGCGGAACGTGGCGCAGCCGGGGGCGCAGTCCGACGATCTGGAACGCCAGGTGACGGTGCTGCTCTCGGACACGTTCCGGACCCCGGACGTCTGCGTGATCATCGTCGGCGCGAACGACGTCACCCACCGGATGTCGGCCACCGCCTCGGTCCGGTATCTCGCGACGGCGGTGCGGCGGCTGCGGACGGCGGGCGCGGAGGTCGTCGTCGGCACCTGTCCCGACCTGGGGACGATCGAGCCGGTGTACCAGCCGCTGCGCTGGCTGGCCCGCCGGGTGAGCAGGCAGCTCGCGGCGGCGCAGACGATCGTGGCGGTCGAGCAGGGCAGCCGGACGGTCTCGCTCGGCGATCTGCTGGGGCCCGAGTTCGAGGCGAATCCCCGGGAGATGTTCGGCGCGGACAACTACCACCCGTCGACGGAGGGGTACGCGACGGCGGCGATGGCCGTCCTGCCGACGCTCTGCGCGGTGCTCGGTCTCTGGCCGGAGACGGACCATCTGGACTCCGCGCGCGACGAGGACATGCTGCCGGTCGCGAAGGCGGCGTCCGCGGCGGCGGCCGAGGCGGGCACGGAGGTCACGGGCGCACGGGCGCCGTGGGCCCTGCTCAAGCACCGCAGGCGCCGGCGTCTGCCGGAGGCCGAGCCGACCCAGACGGAGCCGGCCGCGCCGCCGCCCCCCTCGAAGGAGGACGCCAACCGCACATGACGCGCGGCCGCGCCTGTCCTCAATCGCCGGACGGGCTGGGTTTGCCCACAAGCCCCTCCGGCGATTGAGGACCGACCGGGCAACCGGGCGGAGCCGGGATGCGGCCCTCGTCACACGTCCGGCCCGGTGACCCGAGCCGTACGTGCGGGTAACTTCACCAGACGGCACTACCGCCGTACCGCACCCGCCCCTCTGGAGCCCGTGATGCCCGAAGCCGTGATCGTCTCCGCCGCCCGCTCCCCCATCGGCCGGGCCTTCAAGGGCTCCCTGAAGGAGCTGCGGCCCGACGACCTGACCGCCACCATCATCCAGGCCGCGCTCGCCAAGATCCCCGAGCTCGATCCGCACGACATCGACGACCTGATGCTCGGCTGCGGGCTCCCCGGCGGCGAGCAGGGTCACAACCTGGGCCGGATCGTGGCCGTACAGATGGGGATGGACCACCTCCCCGGCTGCACGATCACCCGTTACTGTTCGTCCTCGCTCCAGACCTCCCGCATGGCGCTGCACGCCATCAAGGCCGGTGAGGGTGACGTCTTCATCTCCGCCGGTGTCGAGATGGTGTCCCGCTCCGCCAACGGCTCCAGCGACGGCATGCCCGGCACCCACAACCCGGTCTTCGCCGACGCCGAGACCCGTACGGCCACCGTCGCCGCCTCCGAGGGCGCGGACTGGCACGACCCGCGCGAGGACGGTCTGCTCCCCGACGCGTACATCGCGATGGGCCAGACCGCCGAGAACCTGGCCCGTCTCAAGGGCATCACCCGGCGCGACATGGACGAGTTCGGCGTGCGGTCCCAGAATCTCGCCGAGGAAGCCATCAAGAACGGCTTCTGGGAGCGCGAGATCACCCCCGTCACCACACCGGACGGCACGGTGGTGGCCAAGGACGACGGCCCCCGCGCGGGCGTCACCCTGGAGGGCACCCAGGGCCTCAAGCCCGTCTTCCGCCCCGACGGACTGGTCACCGCCGGCAACTGCTGCCCGCTCAACGACGGCGCCGCCGCCCTCGTGATCATGTCGGACACCAAGGCGCGCGAACTGGGCCTGACCCCGCTGGCCCGGATCGTCTCCACCGGCGTCTCCGGCCTGTCGCCCGAGATCATGGGATACGGCCCGGTCGAGGCCAGCAAGCAGGCGCTGCGCCGCGCGGGCCTGGGTATCGACGACATCGACCTGGTGGAGATCAACGAGGCGTTCGCCGCGCAGGTCATCCCCTCCTACCGGGACCTCGGCGTCGACCTCGACAAGCTGAACGTCAACGGCGGCGCGATCGCGGTCGGCCATCCCTTCGGCATGACGGGCGCGCGGATCACGGGCACGCTCATCAACGGGCTCCAGTTCCACGACAAGCAGTTCGGCCTGGAGACGATGTGCGTGGGTGGCGGCCAGGGCATGGCGATGGTCATCGAGCGGCTGAGCTGAAGCGAACGCGACCACAGAGACTGAGCCGCGGCGGCGAGCACGGCCGCGGACACCGGGCAGCCGCACCGAACCCCGTCGAGCCCCAGTCGTGACTCAATCTCCCCCAGGATGTGACCTACCTCCTGGGGGAGACCCATTTACGCTGGTCACGGCAGTATTGGGGCCGGCCCTAAGGCCGAAAGACCTGTCCAATTCATGACGTAATGCACTGCCGACGTGCGCGCCCCCACGACAAGCTGATGTAGGAAGTCGGGGGACCATTGAAGACCGGGAGTAAGTCAGTGAGCGCCATGTCTATTGCCCTGCTGCTTACCACGGCCGCCGCCACGGCCGTGGGCGTCGCCGCCCTGCACGCCGCTCATGGGCTGCGGCGCGAGGTCACAGCCCTGCGCGGCGACCTGTCCCTGGCCAATCCGGGCGGCCACGCCGCCGTACCGCACGCACGCTCCGGCGAAGCCGCTCCGGCCGCCGCCACGTCCACCGAGGACATACGGCTCGCGGTGGCCGAGGCCCTGGCCGAGGAGCGCGAGCGGGAGCTGGCCGAGGCGCGCGCCTTCTGGGCCGCGCAGGAGGCCCGCGACGCCGGCGACGCACCGTCGCTGCTGGGCGGCCTCACCGGCCCCGGCACCGACGACGGACCGTTCTACGTGCCGCGCCAGGCCGACTTCGTGGGCCTGGAGGCGCTGGACCTCGACGCCCTCGACCGCGCCGACCGGGCCCGCCGGGTCACGGACGACGACTACGACGACCTCACGGAGCTGGCGGAACTCGCCGAGCTGCGGGAGCGAGCCGAGCTGGACGACCAGGCCGACGCCGCACGTCTCGCCGGCTTCGACGACCTGGACGACCTGGACGACCTCGGGGAGTACGACGGACTGCCCGAGCTGAGCGAGGTGAGTGAGGTCAGCGAGGTCGGTGAGTTCGCCGAGGACTCCCCGGAGCTGGCCGCGGCCCGCCGCAGGCACCCCTCGCACCCGGACTTCGTTCCGGTCCGCACCCCGGTCGTCACCGACCACGAGCGCACGGTCGCTCGGCTCGAGGAGCTGGCCGACGCCCGTACCGCGCTCGCCGACGTCCGCCCCGGCCCGCTGGGCACGCTGGACGTGTACGTCTTCACGGACGGTACGACGCTCTGCATGACCCCGGGCCACCGCGAGACCGCTGAGCGCCTCGCGGGCGCGCTGCGCGACGGCGGTACGCCGTTCCTGCTCGGCGGCTCGGGTATCTCGGGGGCGTACGCCCTCACGTTCTCCTGCGGCGTGAACACCGGCGCGGACGACACCGACAGCGCCGGGAACATGGATGCGACGGGTGAGAGCGCCGCGGCCGACGACCACATCTACATTCTCGCCGACCGGGTCATAGCTTCGCTCTAGCCACGGCCCGCTCCACCGCCCGCACGGCCTCGTCCAGTTCTTCCACGGATGGGGCCGTTCTCAGTGCCTCGGCCAAATCACCCGCCGCGACGGTGAGTTGATCGGCGACGACGAAGACACCGACGTCCGGCATGATCCTGGGCGGCTCAGGTGCGCCGCCGTCCACGGCTTCCAGGCGCTGGGCCGTCGCGGACAGTTCCCTGGCCAGAGCCAGCCCTTCGGCCGCGGCCCCTCGCTGCAACCTGCTCTGCGGGGCTGCCCGCAGCCGGTCGGCGAATCGGTCCACGGCGGCGGTCAGGCGCGTCGTATCAAGCACGCCGCGACCCTACGCGCCCTTGCCGAACTGTTGCCAACGGGCGAACGCTCAGGCACGGTGACGTGAAGGACCAGTACGTGAAGCAGCGTCCGGAGGCGCCGATGTCCCTTGTTTTCTCCGAAGAGACCCATCGCAACCTGCTGTCCCGCATCCCACACTGCACCGGTCGCGAGATCTCCGACTGGCTCCGCACGGTCGACGAAGGTCCCGCCCTCGTCCGTTTCGACGAGAAGGTCGCCTGGCTCCGCGGCGAGCACGATCTCGCGTACGGGCACGCGAAGGCGATCATCCACGAGCACGATCTGAGGCGGGCGGCGCGCCGCCTCGGCTGAACGCACCGCCGGCACAACGACGGAGGGGTCCACGGGCTGTTGCCCGTGGACCCCTCCGTCGTAAGCGCGGTGAAACCGATCCGGTCATCGCACCAGCTAGTCGTTGCCGCTCAGGATCGAGAAGAGACGCAGCATCTCCAGGTAGATCCACACCAGCGTCATGGTGAGGCCGAAGGCCGCCATCCAGGACTCCTCGCGCGGCGCGCCGTACGTGACGCCGTCCTCGACCTGCTTGAAGTCGAGGGCCAGGAAGCACGCGCCGAGGATGATGCCGAGCACACCGAAGAGGATGCCGAGGCCGCCGCTGCGGAAGCCGAGGCCGTCACCGCCGCCGAAGACGCTGAACAGCAGGTTGGCGACCATGAGGAGGACGAAGCCCATCGCGGCGGCCATCACGAAGCCGTAGAAGCGGCGCGTGACGCGGATCCAGCGCATCTTGTAGGCGATCAGCACACCGGCGAAGACCGCCATCGTGCCCATCACCGCCTGGACGACCACACCCGGCGAGAGGTACGTGCTCACCGCGCTGCTGATCACGCCGAGGAAGACACCCTCGAACGCGGCGTAGCTCAGGATCAGCGCCGGGACCGGCTTGCGCTTGAACGACTGGACCAGCGCCAGGACCAGGGCCACGACGGCCGCGCCGATGGCGATGCCGTACGACTTGCCCACGTTGTCCTGGTCGACCGGGAGCAGGACCCAGGCGAGGACGGCGGTGAGGACGACCGTGCCGAGCGTCGACGCGGTGCGCGTCACGACGTCGTCGATCGTCATGACCCCGGCGCGTGCGGGCGCCTGCGGTCCGGCGCCGCCGTACTGACCGTCGGTCTGCGGGGCGTAGGGGTTGGTGGCGTACGGGTTGGTCGCGTACGGGTTCTGCGTGGTTCCTACGGCGGGGCCCCCGGCCTGCGGCGCCGCGTTGAAGCCCGCTTGGCCGTTGTCGCGACTGAAGCCCCGTCGCGAGAAGACCGGGTTGCTGCTCCTCATCTCACTCCTCCATGGCGGCCACCCTGCGCGGCCTTGGCACAAGAGTAATGCGGGAGCAAAGGGAACACCCTAGTGCCCCAGGAGGATCTTTCCTCGATCGTGACGCGAGGGAGGCCGGGCCGGGGACCGCGGGCCGGCCCGGAGTGTCGCCCGGTGGCGCGTCGCGACTCCCCGGGGACATTCGGAGAGCGCTCCCTCCGACGACCGGGACGGAACGCCGGATTCAGCGGATTGACGCGCACCCGACAAGATGATCAAGGGCCTGAGCTGCGGTTTCGTCGCGTTTCAAAGCTGACTATTCGTCAAGAGCTTTACACTTCAACCGAGTTGACCGATCCGGCTGATCTGCAGGCACGTTTCAGCAGTACTGTGCCCCAAAGGCAGGAAAAGCGGGGAAGAATCGATCTTCGCAGGTCAGCACACGTTCAGAGAGTGTGCCCGGAACCGGACTTGAACCGGTACGCCCCATTTGGGGCAGCGAGGTTTAAGCTCGCCGTGTCTGCATTCCACCATCCGGGCGTACGCGGCTCCGCGTTGGCTCACGAGCCTATCCGGGAGGACCCCTCGGACAGCCGAGTACCTGGACGATCCTGTCTGATTTTATTGGCACCTGAGGGTGTGTCAGCCCTGGTAACACGCCATCGGCACATGCCGGAAGCAGGACGAAGGTCTTGATACGACCCTCGGGATATGACGGAAAGTCGCCGCTCTCTGTCTACTATTCGCCACTCCCCGCACACGGATTGCGTGGAGCCGTCGTTCACGTGACAGGCCGACGACCGGATGACATGAGTAGGGGTCGACGTCATACCGGAGGAGGACGGAGGGGCGTCCCGGTCCGACCCGAGAGGGCCACAGGAACGGGCATGCGGAGTGACGACTCGGCGCCGGACGGCGGAGAGGATGAAGTCAATCCACCACATGCACCCCGACAGGAGCCCCACCCGTGACGACCATGCCTCTCCTCCGCGCCAGCGCCGTGGCGGCCCACGCCTCCGCCTTGTCCAAGGTCTACGGGCAGGGCGAGACGCAGGTCGTGGCCCTCGACCAGGTCACCGTCGACTTCCGGCAGGGCCAGTTCACCGCGATCATGGGCCCCTCCGGGTCCGGCAAGTCGACCCTGATGCACTGCGTCGCGGGGCTCGACAGCTTCAGCAGCGGCTCGGTACGCATCGGCGACACCGAGCTGGGCACGCTCAAGGACAAGCAGCTCACCCAGCTCCGCCGGGACAAGATCGGCTTCATCTTCCAGGCGTTCAACCTGCTGCCGACGCTGACGGCCCTGGAGAACATCACGCTCCCCATGGACATCGCCGGCCGTAAGCCCGACAAGCAGTGGCTGGACAACGTGATCACGATGATCGGCCTCAAGGACCGGCTCCACCACCGTCCCACCGCGCTCTCCGGCGGCCAGCAGCAGCGCGTGGCCGTCGCCCGCGCGCTCGCCTCCCGGCCCGAGATCATCTTCGGCGACGAACCGACCGGCAATCTGGACTCACGGGCCGGGGCCGAGGTCCTGAGCTTCATGCGCAACTCCGTACGGGAGCTGGGCCAGACCGTCGTCATGGTGACGCACGACCCGGTGGCCGCCTCGTACGCGGACCGGGTGATCTTCCTCGCCGACGGCCGGATCGTCGACGAGATGCAGAACCCCACCGCCGAGGGCGTGCTCGACCGTATGAAGGCCTTCGACTCCAAGGGCCGTACGAGCTGACGCCGGCCGCCCGGCACCCCTGACGCCCCGCGCCGGCCGACGCCGGCCGTCCGCCCTTCGCCGCGACCGATCCGCCACTCCACCGCGGTCGGTCCGCCCTGCCCTCACGCGGCTCCGCCGTCCGTTCGCCCTGCCCACTTCACCTGGACTCCCACCATGTTCCGTACCGCCCTGCGCACCGTGCTCGCGCACAAGGCCCGGCTGCTGATGACCGTGCTCGCCGTGATGCTCGGCGTGGCCTTCGTCTCCGGCACGCTGGTCTTCACCGACACCCTCGGCAACGCCTTCAACAAACAGTCGGCCAAGAGCTACAAGGACGTAGCCGTCTCCGTCTCCAGCTACGCCTCCAACGAGAGTGGCTCCGACGGGAAGAAGCCGGAGCCGGGACTCAGCCCGAAGACCCTCGACAAGATCGGCGCCATCGACGGAGTGGCCTCCGTCACCGGCCGGGTCGACGGCTTCGCCGGCGTGGCCGACCCGGACGGCAAGCTGATCGGCAACGGCTGGTCCAACACCGGCACCAACTTCTCCCCGGACCAGGACGGCAAGGACGCCGCCTACGACTTCACCGACGGGTCGGGCCCCACCAAGGCCGACGAGATCGCGCTCGACAAGTCCACCGCGTCCCGCGGTGAGTACGAGGTCGGCAAGCCCGTGCGGGTCTCGACCAACGGGCCGGTCAAGGAGTACACCCTCTCCGGTGTCTTCACCACCGAGGACGGCGCGGTCAACGCGGGCGGCAGCCTGGTGCTCTTCGAGACGGCGGTCGCCCAGAAGCTCTACCTGGAGCCGGGCTTCTTCCAGGACGCCACCGTCACGGCGGCGCCCGGCGCCTCCGACGCGAAGATCCTCGACGCGGTCGAGCCCCTGCTGCCCAAGGACGCCGAGGCCCAGACCGGCACTCAGCTGGCCGCCGACCAGGCCGACCAGATCGAGCGCCAGCTCAGCGGCATCAACCAGATGCTGCTCGCCTTCGCGGCCATCGCGCTCTTCGTCGGCATCTTCCTGATCTCCAACACCTTCACCATGCTCGTCGCCCAGCGCACCAAGGAGCTCGCGCTGCTGCGCGCCGTCGGCGCCTCGCGCCGCCAGGTCAAGCGCTCGGTGATGATCGAGGCGCTGGTCGTGGGCCTCTTCGCGTCCGCCGTCGGCTTCGTCCTCGGTATCGGTCTCGCCGTCGGACTGCGCTCGGCCATGGGCTCGTTCGGTGCGAAGGTGCCCGCCGGACCGCTGGTGATCACGCCGGTCGCCGTCGCCGCCGCCTTCGGTGTCGGCGTGGTGATCACCCTGATCGCCGCCTGGCTGCCGTCCCGACGGGCCGCGAAGATCCCGCCGGTCGCCGCCATGAGCAGCGTGCACGCCGTGGCCACGGTGAAGTCGCTCGTCCTGCGCAACTCGATCGGCGCCGTGCTCACGCTCATCGGCGCCGCGGGGATCGTCGCGGGCGCCTCGGCCGGGAAGGACGGCAAGCTGCTGATCGGCGGCGGCGCCTTCTTCTCGCTCGTCGGCATCATCGTGCTGATCCCGCTGCTGTCGCGCCCGGTCATCGCCCTCGTACAGCCGCTGCTGAACCGTCTGTACGGCGTCGCCGGCAAGCTGGCCGGGCAGAACGCGGTGCGCAACCCGCGCCGAACGGGTGCCACCGCCTCCGCGCTGGCGATCGGCCTCACGCTGGTCACCGGTCTGACCGTCATCGGTGTGACGCTCGGTCAGGCCATCGACAAGATGACCACCGACAACATCAAGGCCGACTACATGGTCACGATGGCCAGCGGAGGCGGTCTCGACGAGTCGGCGGTCGAGGCACTGGAGAAGGCGCCGGGCGTCAGCGCGGTCTCCCCGCAGCGGGCCTCGTACCTGGAGATCAAGGGCGAGGACACCTCCGCATCGGGCGTGACCCCCGGGGACATCCAGCGGGTTCTCGCGCTGAAAACGGAGAGCGGTTCGCTGGACTCGCTGAGCGGTGACGCGATCGCGATGGACTCGGACACCGCGAAGTCGCGGGGTCTGAAGACCGGCGACACCGTCTCGGTGAAGTACCAGGACGACAAGAAGGCGCGGCTGAAGATCGGCGCCACGTACGAGGCCAACGAGTTCGTCTCCCCGGTCCTGATCTCGACCGATCTGGTGGGGCCGCACGAGGCGAAGCCGTACACCCCCGAGGTGTACGTGTCGATGGACGGCGGCATGACCGAGGCCAACGAACTGGCCCTGGTGAACGCGCTCGGCGACAACCCCGCGATCAGCGTCTCCGACCAGCAGGACATCAGGAACATGTTCGGCGGCATGATCAACACCGCGCTGAACATCATGTACGGGCTGCTGGGGATGGCGCTGATCATCGCGGTGCTCGGTGTCGTCAACACCCTCGCGATGTCCGTCTTCGAGCGTCAGCAGGAGATCGGCATGCTGCGGGCCATCGGTCTGGACCGCCGCAGGGTCAAGCGCATGATCCGGCTGGAGGCCGTGGTGATCTCGGTCTTCGGCGCGCTGGTCGGTGTCGGGCTCGGCACGTTCCTGGCCTGGGCCATCGGCGAGACGATCCGCTCGTCGATCCCCGGCTATGTGCTGGTCATGCCGTGGGAGCGGATCGGGATCTTCCTGGTGCTCGCGGGGCTGGTGGGCGTGCTGGCCGCGCTCTGGCCGGCGCGCAGCGCGGCGAAGCTGAACATGCTGACGGCGATCAAGACGGAGTGAGTGCGGGCTGTGCCGTCGAGCGCCGGGCGGGCCGCGTATGCGGTCCGCCCGGCGCTTGTCCGTGCGTGCGCGCACGGGCCCGCACGACTCGTGTCAGTTCCAGGTCCGCGCGCGCAGCGGGACGTCCGCGTCGCCCGATTCCCGGGACCGTACCGCCAGGATCTGGTTGACGCCGATCCTGTTGTGCTCGAAGGAGAGCGCCGACGCGGCCATGTAGAGGCGCCACACGCGGGCGCGGCCGGGTGAGGTGATCCGGACCGCCTCGGGCCAGTGCCGCTCCAGATTCCGTACCCACTGACGGAGCGTCAGCGCGTAGTGCTCGCGCAGGGATTCCACGTCCCTGACCTCGAAGCCCGCCTCCTCCAGCGTGCCGACGGTGCGCCCGAGCGGGGCCAGTTCACCGTCGGGGAAGACGTACGCGTCGATGAAGTCGTCGATGCGGTACTCGGATTCGTCCCGCTCGGGACGGCGCGCGATCTGGTGGTTGAGCAGCCGGCCGCCCGGCTTGAGGAGGGCGAAGAGGTCGTCCGCGTATTCGCGGTAGCGGACCGAGCCGACGTGTTCGGCCATGCCGATGGACGAGATGGCGTCGTACGGACCGTCACCGACGTCCCGGTAGTCCTGGACCCGGATCTCGATCCGGTCGGTCAGACCCTCGTCCGCGATGCGCTTGCGGGCGTACGTGGCCTGCTCGCGGGAGAGCGTCACCCCGGTGACCTGGACGCCGTACTCGCGCGCCGCGTGGATGGCCATGGAGCCCCAGCCGCAGCCGACGTCGAGCAGCCGCTCGCCCTCCGTCAGCCCGAGCTTGCGGCAGACGAGGTCGAGCTTGTCGCGCTGCGCGTCCTCCAGCGCGGCGCCGGGCTCCTCGAAGTAGGCGCACGAGTAGACCATCGACGGTCCGAGGACCATCTCGTAGAAGTCGTTGCCCACGTCGTAGTGGTGGCTGATGGCCGCCCGGTCCCGGTGCTTGGTGTGCAGCGTGCCGCTTCTGCGCCGTACTTCCTCGGGCGGCGGCGGGGGCGGCGGCCAGGGGCCGGCGATCTCCACGAGGCCCTTGGCCGCGGCGCGCATCCGCGGGTCGCGCAGCGGGTGCACCGGGTCCTTTGCGTCGGCGCCGCGCTCCCAGAGGAGTCCGGCGATCAGTGACAGGGCGGCGTACAGATCACCGTCGATGTCGATCTCGCCGGCCACCCAGCCGCGGGCCAGTCCCAACTCGCCCGGCTTCCACAGCAGACGGCGCAGGGCCCTGCGGTGCCGGACGACGAGTGTCGGCGCGCCCGGCGGGCCCGACTCGCTGCCGTCCCAGGCACGGATACGCACCGGGAGCGGGGCTCCCAGCAGTTCCTCGGCGAGAGTGGTCAGCCGCAGTGCGGCATCGGCCATGGCGCACACCTCCGTGAAAGGCAATCCCAGAAATGCTCAACTCACACGTAAACACCGCCGACGGGGTGTCGCAGTCCCGGCGGCACGCAATGGGTGGGCAAAAATAGCTGCACAGGCCATGTAATTTATACCGACTTCTACCCATGCGCACCCTTACCTGATATGTCGTACCCATCTACGAGCCGGGCGCACGCGAAAGGGCCGCCCGCACCACGGATGGCGGGCGGCCCTTTCGGGTCGGTTCGGGAGTGCGCGCGGTCAGGACGCCTTGACGGTCGTCCCGGCCTCGGCCTTCACCTGCTTCGAGTCCGAGTCCGACTCCGAGCCGGATTCGGGCTTCGGGGCGACGGCGGACTGACGCGTCGGCGCGGGCTTGGCGGCCTCGTAGAACTCCTCGCGCGGTGTCTCCATCGCGCCGAGCGAGACGACCTCGCGCTTGAGGAACGCCGAGAGCGTCCAGTCGGCGAAGACACGGATCTTGCGGTTCCAGGTCGGCATCGCCATGCCGTGGTAGCCACGGTGCATGTACCAGGCCAGCCGGCCACGGAACTTGATCTTCATCTTGCCGACGACGATCATCGCGACACCCTTGTGCATGCCGAGACCGGCGACCGCGCCCTTGTTCGCGTGGCTGTACTCCTGCTGCGGGAAGCCACGCAGAGCGGAGATCACGTTGTCGCCGAGGACCTTCGACTGACGCAGCGCGTGCTGGGCGTTCGGCGGGCACCAGGCGTTCTCGACGCCGGCCTTGCGGGCGGCCATGTCGGGAACCTGGGCGTTGTCGCCGGCGGCCCAGATGTAATCGGTGCCCCGCACCTGGAGCTTGGCGTCGGTGTCGACGTGACCGCGCGGCCCGAGCGGCAGACCGTAGCGGGCGAGCGCCGGGTTGGGCTTGACGCCCGCGGTCCACACAATGGTGTTGGAGTCGACCTCGAGTCCGTTGCCCAGCACCACACGGCCGTCGACGCAGGACTCCATGCCGGTCTTGAGGTAGACCTCGACGCCGCGGCTCTCCAGGTGCTCCTTGCCCCAGGAGCCCAGCTTCGGGCCGACCTCGGGAAGGATCTTGTCGGCGACGTCGACGAGCAGGAAGCGCATGTCCTCGCGCTTGACGCTCGTGTAGTACTTCGCGGCGTCGCGCGCCAGGTCCTCGACCTCACCGACGGTCTCGGCGCCGGCGAAGCCGCCGCCGACGAAGACGAAGGTCAACGCCTTGCGGCGGACGTCCTCGTCGGTCGTGGAGTCGGCCTTGTCGAGCTGTTCGAGCACGTGGTTCCGCAGGCCGATCGCCTCCTCGATGCCCTTCATACCGATGCCCTGCTCGGCGAGGCCGGGGATCGGGAAGGTACGGGAGACGGCGCCGAGCGCGACGATCAGATAGTCGAAGGGCAGCTCATAGGCCTCACCGACGAGCGGGGAGATCGTGGCGACCTTGCGGTCCTGGTCGATGGTCGTGACTCGGCCGGTGAGCACCTCGGCCTTGGGCAGCACGCGTCGCAGCGGTACGACGACGTGCCGAGGCGAGATGTTTCCGGCGGCGGCTTCGGGGAGGAAGGGCTGGTACGTCATGTACGAGCGAGGGTCGACAACGGTGACCGTCGCCTCCCCGTAGCGCATCTTCTTCAGAATGCGACGAGCTGCGTACAGGCCTACGTACCCTCCGCCTACAACAAGGATCCTGGGACGCTCCGTGGTGCTCATGCCATCGAGTATCCACCTGCCCAGGAGGGGGTGCTCGTGAGCCCCTTCACAAGCACCCCCCATACCTCTGCTACACTGCGCGGCCCGCTTGATCCACCCCATGGTCCCGCGATGGAACCAGGCGGTGTCGCGGGACGTTCCGCACCCCTCGTGAGCTGGCCCTTGAGAGGTTTGACGGGGGTGGACCACCGGGTGGTTCACACGCCCGCAACACGGCCGGTACGGCCCGTTGACGGGCCCCGCACAGGCGCCGGGCCGGTGCCGGCGGCCCCCGGAGAGTGATGTGCGCCCAACCCGGCGTTTTTCCTTGTGAAGAACTTCACGAACTTCGTTCCGGAGTGTGGCGCAGAGACCCCGTAAGACCCCCGTAAAGAGGCTCGGGGGGCCCTGGAAGGCCCCCGCGACAGCCCCCCCGTCACCCGCTCAGGCGATCGACCAGCCGATGCCGTCGAGGATGTCGTGTTCGCTCACGACGACCTCCCGCGCACCGGTCCGCTCCATGATCGTGAGCAGGATCAGCGCACCCGCCCCGATCACGTCCACCCGCCCCGGATGCATCACCGGGATCGTCTCGCGTTCGGCGTGGGTGGAGGACAGCAGCGTCGTGGTGATCTCCCGGACAATGTCGAAGGGGATGCGCGAGTGGTGGATCACTTCCGAGTCGTACGCCGTCAGACCCAGCGCGATCGCCGCGACCGTGGTGACGGAGCCGGCGAGGCCGACGAGGGTGCGGGCCTCGCCGAACGGGACGTCCCGCCCCGCCAGGTCGAGGGCGGTGGCGATGTCCGCGCGCAGGGCGGTGATGTCGGCAAGGGTGGCCGGGTCGGCCGGACGGTGCCGCTCGGTCAGCCGTACACAGCCGATGTCGACCGACCGGGCCGCGATGACCCGGTCGGCCCCGACGACGAACTCGGTGGAGCCGCCGCCGATGTCGACGACCAGGTAGGGCTTCTCCAGGTCGGTGCGGCCGGTCAGCTCCCTGGTGGCGCCGGTGAAGGAGAACTCCGCCTCCTGGTCGCCGGTGATCACCTCGGGTTCGACACCGAGGATGTCGAGGACACCGCGGACGAACTCGTCGCGGTTCTCGGCGTCACGGGAGGCGGAGGTGGCCACGAAGCGGATCCGGTCCACGCCGTGTTCCTTGATGACGCCCGCGTACTCGCGGCAGGCCGCGAAGGTCCGCTCAAGCGCCTCGGGGGCGAGCCGGCCCGTCCGGTCGACGTCCTGGCCGAGCCGCACGATCGTCATGCGCCGGTCCAGCTCGACCAGTTCGCCGGTGGCGGGGTCGGCGTCGGCGACCAGTAGCCGGATGGAGTTCGTACCGCAGTCGATCGCCGCGACCCTGGTCATACGGTGTCTCCTTCGGGGGCGGCCGCGGTCTCGCCCTCTGCGGGTCCGTCGGCGGGTTCGTCGTTTGTGAACGGGATCACACAGGGGCCCTTGCGCCACCACTCGGGCAGCATCGCCAGCGCCTCGTCACCCAGCGGGTTGACTCCCGGGCCCGCCGCGAGCGAGTGGCCGACGAGCACATGCAGGCACTTCACGCGGTCCGGCATACCGCCCGCGCTCGGGAAGCCCGCCAGCAGCTCGATCGCGTCGCGGCGCGCGAGGTAGTCCTCGTGGGCCTTGCGGTACGCGGCGGCCAACTCGGGGTCGGACGCCAGGCGTTCGGACATCTCCTTCATGACGCCGTTCGCCTCCAGCGTGCCGATGGCCGAGGCCGCGCGCGGGCAGGTCAGGTAGTAGAGCGTCGGGAACGGCGTGCCGTCGGGCAGCCGCGGGGCGGTCTCCACCACATCGGGCTGCCCGCAGGGACAGCGGTGCGCGATGGCGCGCAGACCGCGCGGGGGCCGGCCGAGCTGTTGCCTGAACGCCGCGACGTCCGCCTCGGTGGGTTCGGTGCGTTCGGTCTGCGGAGGGGGCGTTTCCATACCTGCGTCGGTTTCCTTGATGTCTATCTGTCCGTCCGGTCGGCGCTGTCCACGCCGTCCAGGAGATTGGAGTACCAGGGCCGGTCGGCCGCGCCCTGATCGGTGCGGCGCTCCTCGGTCGCCCGGGGGTCGGACATGATGTAGCCGGTCTCCCCAGGCATCACGTAGTGCAGATGCTCGCGCGCCAGGCGCTGGATGTACGCGTCGTCCTGGAGGCGGGCCTTCTCGTCGCGCAGCTCCTCGACCCGCTTGCGGGCCTCGTGCGCCAGCCGCTGCTGCTCGGCGATCTCGCCGCGCTGCGACACGTACTGCCGCATCGGGTAGGCGAGCGCCACGATCAGCGAGCAGACGACGAGCACGAGGAACGCGGCGCGTCCGGTGAGCCGGGAGCGGCGGGCCTGCCTGCGGGTCTGCGAGCGGTAGACCCGGGCGGCGGTCTGCTCGCCCAGGATCCTGATCTTGGTCGCGGTGGAGAACCGGTCCCGGTTCGCGGCCATGGTCCCGCCTCCCTCAGAGGTCTGAGCGGGCCTCGTGCCTCTGGTACTGCCGTACTGCCTCTGTACGCGCGTACGTCCCCGGACACGGTACGGGACCGGGGACGGGGACGTACGCACGACTGGCTGTGCCGGGCCGCGCCGGAGGCCGGATCAGGTGCTTCGAGGATCAGCCCTCCGACGGATCAGCCCTGGAGAGGATCAGTCCTTGAAGCGGGGGAACGCGCTGCGGCCCGCGTACACGGCCGCGTCGTCCAGGATCTCCTCGATGCGCAGGAGCTGGTTGTACTTGGCGACGCGCTCGGAGCGGGCCGGGGCGCCGGTCTTGATCTGGCCGCAGTTGGTGGCGACGGCCAGGTCGGCGATGGTGACGTCCTCGGTCTCGCCGGAGCGGTGCGACATCATGCACTTGAAGCCGCTGCGCTGCGCCAGCTCGACCGCGTCCAGGGTCTCGGTCAGCGAACCGATCTGGTTGACCTTGACGAGCAGGGCGTTGGCCGAGCCCTCCTCGATGCCGCGGGCGAGACGCTCGGGGTTGGTGACGAAGAGGTCGTCGCCGACGATCTGGACCTTGGTGCCCAGCTTGTCGTTGAGGACCTTCCAGCCGGCCCAGTCGTCCTCGAAGAGCGGGTCCTCGATGGAGACCAGCGGGTACGAGGCGACGAGCTCCTCGTAGTACTCGGTCATCTCGGCGGCCGAGCGGGACTTGCCCTCGAACTCGTAGGAGCCGTCCTTGTAGAACTCGGAGGCCGCCACGTCGAGCGCGAGCGCGATGTCCTTGCCCGGGGCGTAGCCGGCTTCCTTGATGGCCACGAGGATCAGGTCGAGCGCGGCGCGGTTGGACTCCAGGTTCGGCGCGAAGCCGCCCTCGTCGCCGAGGCCCGTGGAGAGCCCCTTCTCCTTCAGGACCTTCTTCAGCGTGTGGTAGACCTCGGCGCCCCAGCGCAGGGCCTCGGAGAACGACTCGGCGCCGATCGGCGCGATCATGAACTCCTGGATGTCCACGTTGGAGTCGGCGTGCGACCCGCCGTTGAGGATGTTCATCATCGGCACGGGCAGCAGGTGCGCGTTCGGGCCGCCGAGGTAGCGGAACAGCGGCAGGTCCGAGGCCTCGGAGGCGGCGTGCGCCACGGCCAGCGAGACACCGAGGATCGCGTTGGCGCCGAGCGAGGACTTGTCGGGCGTGGCGTCCAGGTCGAACATCGCCTGGTCGATCAGCCGCTGCTCGGTGGCGTCGTAGCCGACGAGCTCCGGGCCGATCTGCTCGATGACGGCAAGGACGGCCTTCTCGACACCCTTGCCCTGGTAGCGGTTCGGGTCACCGTCGCGGAGTTCGAGGGCCTCGAACGCGCCGGTGGACGCACCGGAGGGGACAGCAGCACGACCGGTGCTGCCGTCGTCGAGGCCGACCTCGACCTCGACCGTTGGGTTGCCTCGGGAGTCAAGGATTTCCCGGGCTACGACGACGTCGATGGACGGCACGAGCATCTCCTTCTGGGATGTGACGCGTTGGTGCGGGGCCTCATTGGCCCCGCGGCATGAGCCTAACCGGCTCCCGGGCGGCGGTCGGCCGATGCCCGCCCGCTGGGACGAAAAGAGTCCGGAATGCGTGGTGGGCGACGAATGTCGCGCGATTGTCACGGGTTCACGCCGTTGTCGTGGGGTTCACGTGGCGGACGGGGTCCGGGCCCGTGACAGGCCCCGGCCCCGGACCGGCGCGTCCGGGGGGAGTGAGGCGCGCCGGGCCGGGGCCGGGTTCTGGGGAACGGGTCAGCTCAGGTGGAGCTGCTGACCCGGGAAGATGACATCGGCCTTCTCGATGATGTCCTTGTTCAGCTTGAACAGCTTCTTCCAGCCGCCTTCGACCTTCTTGGCCTCGGCGATCTTGGAGAGGGTGTCGCCGGCCTTGACCTTGTACTCGCCGTCGCCCTTCTTGACCGGACCGCGGGTCTCACCGCGCGAGGCGGGCTGCTCCTGCTCGGCGCGCGGCTCGGCCTTCTGCGGGGCCGGCTGGGCCTTCGGGGCGGACTGCTCCGGGGCCGGGCCGGCGGAGCCGGCGTCGTTCGAGGCGTTGGACAGGCCCACGCCACAGCTCGGCCAGGCACCCTTGCCCTGGCCCGCCAGGACCTTCTCGGCGACCTGTATCTGCTGGGACTTCGAGGCCTGGTCGGCGCTGGAGGCGAAGGCGCTGCCGCCGTACGCGGACCAGGTCGAGGCGGAGAACTGCAGACCGCCGTAGTAGCCGTTGCCGGTGTTGATCGACCAGTCGCCGCCGGACTCGCACTGGGCGACGGCGTCCCACTCGGAGGTGGTGGCGGCGGAGGCGGAGGTGGCGCCGATCAGCGGGGCCGCGACAGCGGCACCGGTGATGCCGGCGAGCGTGGCGTAGCGGACGGTCTTGGAGGGACGGCGGTGCTTGCCCTTGCCGGAGTTGCTGGAAAACAGCATGCGAGATCTCCTCACCGACGCCTACGAGGTGAGCTGTCGGGTTCGGGCCAAGTGAGTTGCCCGGCCGTGCGACCCGGGAACGTCTTCACGTCCCCCTGCGCACGGCTGCACCCCGAGCCGGCCGTGATGACCGGCACTTACCTTTGGGTCCCCCGCTCCTGCCTTCGGCGCTTGACGCGACGAGTACTCCCCCCGACCGACGGCAGGATTCGGCGTGACGGTCGACGGTGCCCGCGGTGCGAGCGGTTCAGACCGTAAACACAGACATCCCGGATGTTCAAAGACGGAACATCCGGGATGATTCGCCCATCCTGCCGCGAGGAAACCTCTGTTTACGCAGGTCGGGAAGGGACCGGGGTGAGCTGCCGGTCAGACCGTGTCAGTTGGGACGAAGAGACGCTTGTCTCACTTGCCCAGATGCGGACATAGCCCGCTTAACTACCCCTGCTTCGCGGTCAGATCGAGGCTCTGGCCCGGCAGGATCAGATCGGCGTCGGACCCCACGACCTCGCGGTTCGCCTCGTAGAGGGCGGGCCAGCCGCCCTCCACCTTCTGCTCGTCGGCGATGGCCCACAGGTTGTCGCCGGAGCGGACGGTGTACGAGCCGTCGGCGGCGTCGTCGCCGCGTGCCGAACCGTCACCCCGTGAGGCATGACGGCCACTTTCGCGTTCTTCGCCGGACTTGCCCGGCTTGCCCGCTTCGGTCGACCCGTCCGTACCGGTCTCGGCCGACTCGCCCGAACCGGCCGTCGCGCCGCTCTCGGGGGCCGCCTCACCGCGGTGCTTGCCCTGGCCGCTGCCGGCCTCGGTGCTCGGCTTCGCGCTCGACTCCCGCGTGGCGGGCTTCTCGGCCCCGGAGGCGGAGTCCCGGCCGAACTGACCCGAGGGGGGCGTCGACTCGGGAGCGGCGGGCAGGACGGCCGTCTCGCTCGGCTCGGGCTCCGCGGGCGTCTCGGGCTTCTGCGTGGCGTCGCCGGAGGGCTCGCCGTCCGTATCGGCGTCCGCCGTGAGGCCGGTGATGAGCGCGCACGTCGGCCACGCGGCCGGTCCCTGCGCGGCGAGGATCTTCTCCGCGACGGCTATCTGCTGGCTGCGGCTGGCCTGGTCGGCGGTGGGGGCGTACGTCGTACCGCCGAAGTCGGCCCAGGTCTCCTGGGAGATCTGGAGTCCGCCGTAGTACCCGTTGCCGAGGTCGGCGCTCCACATGCCGCCGCTCTCGCACTCGGCGACCCGGTCCCAGGTGCCGGCGTCGGCCGCACTGGCGCCGGTCGCGCCGAGCAGCGGGATGGCGATCGCCGAGCCTGTCACCCCTGCCGCGACGACGAGGGCGGGGGCTTGGCGGGGCCGACGGTGCCGGCCGTTCCCGGAGCGCATGCGGTTGCCTTCCTTGAGACTGCTGAAACGTGAATTCCGAACACGTGACTGCTGAGACCGTCGTGAACGTAGCGGTACTCGAACGTCTGTCACAAGTCGATGCAGCGGAGATCACGTGAAAGTCACAGTGCTGACGTTTCGTCAGTCACGCACCGCTGTGAACTGCACCGGGAGCGTGCGCAGTCCACGCATGATGAGCCCCCCACGCCACCGCAAATCGGATGGATCGACCGCAAGTCGCAAGTCGGGCAGGCGGGTCAGAAGGGTACGGAGCGCGGTCTGCCCCTCCAGCCGGGCGAGCGGCGCGCCGAGGCAGTAGTGGATGCCGTGGCCGTATCCGAGGTGTTTGTTGTCACCTCGCGACAGGTCGAGCCGGTCCGGATCGGCGAAGCGTTCCGGGTCGCGGTCGGCGGCGGCGAGTACGACGAGTACGGGGTCGCCCACCGCGACGCTCTGCCCGCCGAGTTCGACGGGCTCGGTGGCGTAGCGCCAGGTGGCCATCTCCACCGGCCCGTCGTGGCGCAGCAGTTCCTCGATCCCGGTCGCGAGCAGCGCGCTCTCGCCCGCGTCGAGCGAGCGCTGGAGGCGCTCACGCTGATCAGGGTTACGGAGCAGGGCGTATGTCCCGTTACCCACCAGATTCACGGTGGTCTCGAATCCGGCGAAGAGAAGGATGAACGCCATCGCGGCGGCCTCGTTCTCGGTGAGGTGCTCGCCGTCGTCGCTCGCCCGGATCAGACCGGAGATCAGGTCGTCGCCGGGGTCGTCCCGCTTGCGGTGGATGAGGTCGGCGAGGTAGCCGCGCATCTTCTTCACGGACCGCGCGACCCCGCCGCGCGGCCCGCCGCCGTGCCGGATCATCATCCCGGCCCAGTCGCGGAAGTCGTCCTGGTCCTCGCGCGGGACGCCGAGCAGATCGCAGATCGCGTAGATGGGCAGCGGGAAGGCGAAGTCGTGGATGAGGTCGGCCTCCCCCTTCGCCGCGAAGGCGTCGATGAGACCGTCCGTCAACTCCTGCACGCGTGGCGCGAATTCGGCCACCCGCCGGGGTGTGAACGCCTGCGACACCAGCCGCCGCAGCCGGGTGTGGTCGGGCGGATCGATGTTCAGCAGATGCGTCATCAACTCCGCGCCGCGCTCCCCCGGGATCCCCGTCTTCCCCTTGGCGTGCGGCTGCTCGGCGTGGTGCACGGGGTTCTTGGACAGCCGGGGATCGGCGAGGGCGCGCCTGGCGTCCGCGTACCGCGTCACGAGCCACGCGTCGACGCCGCTGGGCAGCCGGGTCCGGTGCACGGGCGCGTGCTCGCGCAGCCAGGCGTAGGCGGGGTAGGGGTCGGTGGCGAACTCCCAGGTGAAGAGTTCGGGCGCGGGGGGTGGTGCGCCGGCGCCGGCGGGGTTCCCGGTCACCGGTCGGTGGCCGCTTCGGCCTCCGCCGCGAGAATCGCGTCACGGTAGGTGCGGGCCGCCGCGCGCAGGGCGGCCTCCGGGTCGACGCCCGTCTGTTCCGCGCGGGCGGCCAGGGCGAGGAGTTCGTAGCCGATGCCCTCGCCCCGCGGGAGCGGGACGTCCAGGGGCGCGGCGGCGACGCGGGAGGTGAGTTTGGCGGCCAGGGCGAGCGCCGGCTGGCCCAGCGGGACGCCGTCCGTGACGGAGTCGCGCTGTTTCTCCTCCGCCTTGGTGCGCAGCCAGTGGGCCTTGACGTCGGCCGGTGTCTCGGCCGTCTCGTCGCCGAAGACATGGGGATGGCGGTGGATGAGCTTCTCGACGATCGTGGCGGCGACGTCGTCGATGGAGAACGGTTCGTCGTCCTCCTGCGTGCCGCCCTCCTCCGCGATACGGGCGTGGAAGACCACCTGGAGCAGTACGTCCCCCAGCTCCTCGCGCAGCTCGTCGCGGTCGCCGCTCTCGATCGCCTCGACCAGTTCGTACGCCTCCTCGATGGCGTACTTGGCGAGACCCTTGTGCGTCCGGGTGGACGACCACGGGCACTCGGCGCGGATCCGGTCCATGACCTGGACGAGGTCGAGGAGCCGGGCGCCCGGCAGGTCGTACGAGCCGGGGAGCAGTTCCAGATCGGGCATCTGGACCCTGCCGGAGCCCGCGAGGCGGGAGAGGCCGTCGGTGAGGGCCTGGTCGCCCTCGCCGGAGGGCAGGACCACGACCGTACGGCCGCCGGAGCAGGCGTCGACGAGCTCCGCGGCGGTGGGCGCGGAGCGTTCGACGGTGACACCGGCCTCGCGCAGATACGGCAGCTGGGGGTGCGCGGCGTCCGCGCACAGGACCTGGTCGGCCTCGTGGAGCGTCTGCCAGGCGGGCCAGGACAGCACACCGGGGGCGACCCGGTGGCTGACGGTCAGCAGGACGATACGGCCGGGGTCGACGGCGGGTTCTTCAGTCACCCGAAGCAACCTACCCCCGGCCGCCGGCCGTCCCTCACGCGCGGGCGCGCTCAGCTCACGCGCGGGCGCTCACGCTCCGGCGGGGACCTGCTCCGGCGGTGCCTCCTTCGTGACCTGGGTGAGCCACGGCGTCCTCGCCTCGCCGAGCCTGACCTGCTTCACGTCCCAGGCGCCGTACCGCGGATTGACGTCGATGCCCAGCTCCTCGGACGTCTTGACCAGCGTGCCGAGGACCTGCTGCTGGCCCTCCGGCGTCGTCGTGTTGGCGCCGAGCGACGCCGCCAGCTTCGACATCAGCACCTCGCGGCGGATCGCGGTGTCGATCTGGTCCGCGGTGAGCGCGCCCTGCTGGAGCAGCATCGCCGCGAGCTGGTCCTCGCCGCCGGACTGCTGGGCAGCCGCCTGCCGGGTGGTCTGGATCTCCTTGCGGGACACCGTCACACCGGCGTCGTCCGCGGCCTTCTGGAGGATGCGGTCGAAGATCATGCTGTTGAGCTTGACCTGGCCGAGCTGGCCGGTGTTCTTGATGAGCTCGGCCGCCTGCGGGGACGCCTCCTGCGCGTCGCGTACGTCCCGTACCTGGGCCTGCAGCGCGGACACCTCGATGCGCTCGCCGCCGACGACGGCCGCGGCGCCGGGGTGGGCGTCGTTGCCGCAGGCGGTGAGGAGCGGGGCCGCTGCGAGGAGCGCGGCTGTGAGGGTGAGCGCTGTGCGACGGCGGCGGTGCAAAGGGTGCCTCCTGGATCGTGACAACGACCGTGCGTTGATCGATGTTAGGCAGTGGCGGCGGATCCGATCCAGTCAGCCGGAGTTTTTTCGAAAACTTCGCCGAATACACGATCGCGTTTGCGACGGGCGGGCCCGGCCACCGTTATCCCTCGATACGGGCCGGGGCCGCGGCGACGGGCTCCGGCGCCGGATCGCCCCGGTCGGGGCGCAGCATGATCGTGCGGGAGACGACGAACGTGATCGGGATCGCCGCGGCGGCGGCGATCAGCGGCGCGTATCTGCTGCTGAGGTGGAGCACGTCCACCAGCAGATAGACGCCGCTGGTGGTGATGGTGAAATTCGCCGCGTTGGTGAGCGGGAACAGCAGGAACTTCCGCCAGGTCGGCCGGGTCCGGTAGGTGAAGCGGGAGTTGAGGAAGAAGGAGCCGGTCATGCTGAGCACGAAGGCGACGACATGCGCGGCGACATACGGCAGCCGGGTCAGCAGCGCCAGATAACAGGCGTAGTACGTACCGGTGTTGACGACTCCGACGAGCGCGAATCTGATCAGCTGGCCTCGCACCGTCATGTGCCTACGAGCTCCTGCTCCTGATCCTGATCCGTCGTCGGGTCCGCCGTCGGACGAGTCCGCCGCGGCCGGTCCGCGTCGGTCGCCGCCACCAGATAGTGGGGGCGCCGCTTCACCTCGTAATAGATGCGGCCGACGTACTCGCCGACGACTCCCACCATCACCATCTGTACGCCCGACAGTGCCGTGACGGCCACCAGAAGTGTGACATAGCCGGGGGTGTCGACCCCGTTCACCATGGCGACGCCGACAATCCACGCCGCGTACACGGAGGCGAGCGACAGCAGCAGCAGTCCGAGATAGAGCGCGGCCCGCAACGGTTTGTTGTTGAAGGAGAGCATGCCGTCGAGCCCGTAGTTGAGCAGCTTTCCGAAGCTCCATTTGGAACGGCCCTGCTCACGCACCGCGTTCTCGTACTCGAATGTGGTGGAGCGGAATCCGACCCACGCGAAGATTCCCTTGGAGAAGCGGTTGTACTCGGCCAGACCCAGCACCGCGTCCACCGCGCGGCGCGAGAGCAGCCGGAAATCACCGACGCCGTCGACGAGTTCGACGTCGATCAGCCGGTTGATGAGCCGGTAGTACGCGCGGGCGGCCAGGGTGCGGGTGACGCGGTCGCCGGTGCGGGTGCGGCGGGCGATGACCTGCTCGTAGCCCTGCTCGTGCAGGTCGAGCATGCGGCGGACCAGTTCCGGCGGGTGCTGGAGGTCCGCGTCCATGATGACGACGGCCGCGCCCTTGGCGTACTGGAGCCCGGCGAGCATCGCCGACTCCTTGCCGAAGTTGCGGCTGAAGGAGACGTATCGGGTGCGGGGGTCGGCCGCGGCGATCTTCTCCAGCCGCTCCAGAGTGCCGTCCCGGCTTCCGTCGTCCACGTAGACCAGCTCGAATTCATGCCCGAGTTCCCCTTCGAGCAGTGCGAGTTCACCGGTCACACGGTCGTGGAAGCGGTCGACGATCTCCTCTTCGTTGAAGCACGGGACCACTATTGAGATCAGCACCGTAGAACGACATCCCACCGGAATGTCACCGGTGGAGTCACCTGGTGAATTACAAGCGGCCATCGAGTGAACTGAAGCATTAACAGCCCCTTTGTCGGGATGCACGCTGACATATTCGATCACTATGCCGACCCTGGAATCCGTACGTGGCCGGGCAGCCGCGTTCGCCGCCCTCATCACCGTGACCGCCGTCTGCGCGGGTGACGCCGCGGCACGGAGCTTTCCGTTCGGCTCCGGCACCCGGAGCGTCAATGACCTGGGCAATCAGTTCGTCCCCTTCCACGCCAAGCTGTGGGACCTTCTGCACGGGCGCGGGGACGGCGGGCTGCTGCTCAACTGGCAGTCCGGGTACGGCACCGCGTTCCTGCCGGACCTCGGCACCTATCTGACGAGTCCGTTCGCCCTGCTGGTGGGGCTCTTCCCACGGGACCGGATCGACCTCGCCGTCTATGTGATCACCGTGCTCAAGATGGCGGCGGCGGGCGCGGCGATGGCATGGCTGCTGCTCGCCTCCGTACGGGAGCGGCGCGACACCGGGCCGGGGCGGTTCGCCGCGCCGTGGTGGGGCGCCGGGGTGCTCGGCGCCACGTACGCGCTCTGCGGATGGTCCGTCATCGAGGCGTCGTACAACCCGATGTGGCTCGACGGGCTCATCGGCTTCCCGCTGCTCTGTCTGGTCGGCGAGTGGGTACGGGCCGGGCGCCGGCCGGTGCTCGGGCCGCTCGTCGTCGCCCTCGTGTGGGTCGCCAACTTCTACACCGCGTACATGGCGACGCTCGGCGCCGCACTCGTGCTCTGCGTCCAACTCCTGCTCGCCCAGGAGCCGGTGCGCCTGCGGCTGCGCGTCCTGCTGCACGGCGCGGGGACCGTGCTGCTCGGCATCGGGCTCGCCGCGCCCGTGCTGGTGCCGGTGGTGATGGGAACGCGGCACGCGTATCCGGGCTGGACGACGGAGTTCGAACGGGCCACCTGGAGCGAGGTGTTCGCGCGGACGCTGCCCGCGACGTACGACTTCTTCACGCCCGCCGTCTTCCTGGGCGGCGGCGCGCTGCTGCTCGCCGCCGCGCTGCCGTTCAACCGCGCGGTGCCCGGGCGCGAGCGGCTGGCATGGGCGGGGCTCGCGGGCGCCGTCGCGCTCTCCCTCCAGTGGGGGCCGACCCATCTGGTGTGGCACGCCTTCGCGACGCCCAACGGCAGTCCGTTCCGGCAGACGTTCGTGCTGTCGGGGCTGCTGGTGATCGCGGCTTGGCGGTGTCTGGCGTACGGCCGGCCGGGGCGCCGCGCGCTGCTGGGCGGTACCGGTGTGCTGGTCGCGGTCGGGCTCGTCGCCGCGACCGACGCGCTGACCGGGCGCCGCGCCCTCCTGCTCTTCGCGTGCGGGGTCGCGGCGGCGCTCGCGGCGCTGCTGGTGATACGGCTGCCCGGGGCGTCCGTGCCGTCCCGGCGGCGGTACGCGGCTGTGGCCGCGCTGCTGCTCGTGGGCGGGCTGGTAGGGCAGGCGGCGGCGACCACCGCGTACGCCGACCGAGCGCGGCTGAAGCGGCTCGACCACTACCCGGCGTGGGCCGGGGATCACGACAGGCGCGCCGCCGCGCTGGCCGACGCGGACGGGTGGCCGCGCTACCGCACCGATCCGGGACGCACCCAGATCACCGCCAACGATCCGCTGCTGCTGGGCGGTCAGGGCGCCTCCTACTACAGCAGTCACACTCCCGAGGTGCTGACGCGCACCCTCGGCGCGCTGGGCGCCGGCTGGACGTCGAATGGGCGGGCCGTGCAGAGCCTGGACAACCCGGTCGTGGACGCCGTGTTCGCGGTGGGCGCGCGCCTCCGTACGGAGGCGCAGGACGGGACGCCGGACGGGGCGCAGGACCGGGCGCAGGACGGGACGCCGCACCTGAGCCGCGCCGAGGTGCCGCCGCTGGTGACCGTACGGCCGCCCACGAGCGGGCGACCGCACTACGGGCGCTCGCCCTTCCGCAACCAGGAGTCGCTGCTCGGCTCGCGCGTCTACTCCTCCCCCGTGGCCGGCGCCTGCCCGGCGGGCCGCGAGGTCTTCCTCTGGGCGCCCGACTACTACGGCACCGCCCGGCTCGGCGACGCCCCGCCCGTCACGTTGCGCGGCGACAAGCCCCGCTGGCGCGCGGCCGTGACGTCGCTCGGGATCGCCGAACGAGCCGGTGAGCGCGTCACGTTCGACCGTGAGGCGCCGAGCACGCGGACGGTGGCCTGTCTGGACCGGACGCGGCTCGCCGCCACCGTGGACCGGATGAAGAAGACCGGCGCCGTGTCCGTGCAGGTCTCGGACCACGGCATACGGGCCCAACTGCCGCCCGGCAGCACGGGAACGGCCGTCGTCGCGGCGCCCCGTATCGCCGGCTGGAGCTGCGCCGGGCGGCCCGCCGACTCCTACCTGGGCCTGGTCGCCGTCCCGCTGGACCCGGACGGCACGACCACCTCGGTCGACTGCTCGTTCCGGCCGCCGGGGCTGCGCTCGGGGGCGGCCGTGGGAGGCGCGTCGCTACTGGTGCTGCTGGGCGTAGCCGCGCTCTCCGTAAGGAGGCGACGTCGTGAACGGCCGGGTCCGGAGGGGCTATTTGCGCCGGGTGGTGCCGCCCCTGAACTGCTGCCGGCGGTCGAGCCCGCGCCGTAGTTCGATCGGCAGCGGATGGTACGGGCCGTACACCCGCTCCGCGTCGTACAGCAGGTACTGCAACTGCTGCTGCGCCGCCGTGTGGTCGCCCACCGCGAGCAACAGATGTCCGATGCGGTGCCTGATGTCGAAGGAGCGCGACTGGTCGCCGCCCGGTTGCCCGGCGCCTTCGTAGAAGGGCAGCACCGCGCGGTACTCCTCCAGTGCCGCGCCCGCCTCGCCGAGCTGTTCGAGGCACTGCGCCGCGTCGTAGCGGAACTGGAGCGTCTGCGGGTCGCCGGGGCCGGCCTCGGCCGCGCGGTCGTCGGCGAGGCGGCGCAGCTCGGGCAGGGCGCGGCGGTACTGGCCGTCGTCCATCAGCGTCGTCGCGTACTGCTTGCGCAGGATCCGCACGACCGGTGAGCGTTCGCCGTGCTCGGCAGCGGCGGCGGGGAGGATCCCGCCGAGGATGTCCACGGCCTGGGTGATGCTGCCCTCGCCGAGGAGACGCTTGGCCTCGTCCACGGCCGCCGCGACGTCGGGGCGCTGGGCGGGGACGTGCTCCGGTCTGGGCGGCGGCAGGGGCGCGGACGGCGGGGCGGTGGCGCGGTCGGGCCAGGGCGCGTGCGGGCGCAGGAAGGGGCGGGTCGGGTCGAGAGGTGTGCCGGTGCTCGCGGAGCCGGGCGCGCCGACCACGCCGCGCGTGGGCAGCAGTGGGGCGAGCGCCTCGTACACCTCCTGCGCTCCGGCGGGTCGGTGCTGCGGGTCCTTGGCGAGCAGGCGCAGGACGAGCGCCTCCAGCGTCTCGGGGATCTCCGGGCGGATCCGGCGGACCGGCATAGGCGGCTCGTACAGATGCCGGTGCAGGACGCCGAGGGCGGTCGCGCCGGGGAACGGGACGGTGCCGCTGAGGAGTTCGTGCAGGACCACGCCGAGGGCGTAGAGGTCGGTGTACGGGCCGACGGCGCCTCCCATCACCTGCTCGGGGGCCATGTAGGCGGGGCTGCCGATGACCGATCCGGTGTGGGTGAGGCGGGTGGTGTCGGTGTCGATGACGGAGGCGACGCCGAGGTCGAGTACGAGGACCGTGCCGTCGGGCTTGACCATCACGTTCCGCGGCTTGAGGTCGCGGTGCACGATGGGCACCGCGTGTACGGCGGCGAGGACGGCGCACAGCTGGGCGGCGACCGAGGCCGCCCACTGCCACGGGTAGGGCGCGTGCGTGGTGAAGTGGGCCGCGAGGTCGGTCCCTTCGACGTACTGCATGATCAGGTAGAGCTCGTCGCCGTCGCTGCCCGCGTCGTGCACGGTGACCAGACCGGGGTGGTTGACCTGGGCGGTGACCCGGCATTCGCGGATGAAGCGGCGGCGCATGTCCTCGGCGCCGGTGTCGGCGGCCATCTTGTCGGGGCGCAGCAGTTTCACGGCGACGCGGCGGCCGAGGCGCTGGTCGTACGCCGTCCAGACCTGGCCCATGCCGCCCTGCCCGATGAGCGTGGCCATCTCGTAACGGCCCGCGACGACGCGGGCGTTCACCGCTTGTTGTCCTCGCCGCTGTCCCGGCGCAGGAGATCGCTGAGCTCGTCCAGTTCGGCGCGGACCTGGTCGATGCGGGGCGGCGCGGTGTGGTTGGGCTGTGCCGGGCCGGTGGTCGCGGGGCCGGGCCGCGGCGGCTGGTTCTGCGGCTGCGGCTGGGGTTGCGGCTGGTTCTGCACCGGCGGGCCTGTCATGGGCCGGGTGGGACCGCCGTACCCGTAACCGGTGTTGGCGGGCGGCTGGTACCCCTGCTGCGGCGTGACCTGCGGCGGGTAGTAGCCCGCGTACATGTGCCGCTGGGGCCCGTAGTGCTTGAAGTCCGCGTACAGGTAGTAGGCGATGGCGGCGGCGCCGGTCGTCAGCATGCCGCCCATGCCGGTGTTGCCCGCCGTGCTGCTGAAGTCGTCGGTGTTGTCCTGGGCGAGGAAGACGACCCACAGGATGTTGAGGGCCACGTTCCCGACGAACAGCCACCAGTTCAGGGCGGACCGGGTCACGATCGCGAGCCGCAGCGTCGCCGTCCAGGCGAGAAAACCGCAGCTGATCAGCGGCAATCCGACGAAGATCACTCTTATGAAGGCGAGCATCCCCGGCGAGGACGTGCCGTTCGGCGGAGGCTGCGCTATTCCGGGGCCGTGCATGCTGCTCCTGACAGGCCAGGGGGGACGACTGCGAAAGCGTATCGAGAGTATCCAGCGGCACGACCTGCCGAACCCGCATCCATGGATCCCCCTGCCCCCGGACCTGTCCCATCGGTCAGATCCGGTGACGCACCCACACATTGGGTTCGACGTAGACACCGTATCCGCGTGTGGCCTCGCAGTGCACGGGCAAGAGCGCTCCCGGTACGACGACGGGCCCGTCGATGTCGAACGGAAGCCCCGTCCACCCGCGCCACTGGCCGACCGATCCGGTGACCGTCATGGAAGCGGGCGCGACCGAGTCGATGACCCCGCCCGCGCGCACGTGGACGCGGAGCCAGGGGTCGTAGGGCAGTCCGTCCTCGTCCCGTACGCGATGGGCGTACTCCTCCATCGCGGTGTGCGGCTCCCGGTGCTTGGCGCTGGGCCGTACCGGGGCGACCAGTTCGGCGAAGCCGCGGCTGCGGGCGTTCTCCCGCATCGCGGCGAGCATGATGCCGGACAGGCCCCGCCCCTGCCGGTCGGTGGCGATCGTGATCTCGATGGCGCTGACGGTGTCGGGCTTCCTGCCGTGCCGCAGATCGGAGAACGCCCACAGCAGCGCCTGGTCCCAGCCGGTCGCCGGCAGCGTCTCGCGTCCCTCGGCGCGGAGCTGGAAGGGAACGCTGAAGGCGCGCGCCACGACGGTCCCCTCCTCGTCCGTGCCGACGAGTGTGAACTCGGGCAGCTCGGCGACGATCCGGCCGATGTTCGCCCAGCCCACGGGGTCGTGGAGCATGAACTCCGGCCAGGTGTCGAGCATCTGCCACATCGGCCCGACGAGTTCGGGCCGTTCGGCGAGGGTGGTGACGGTGAGAGCCATGCGGGCACGCTATCGGCGCGCGGACAGGTGCTCCCACTGCTTTTGAACCGGCCGCGGACCTGTGTCAGCCGCCGCACTGCGTCAGCATCGTCCTCCTGTCGGCCGCGGTCACCGGCATCTCGTACTTGACGGCGACCTGCGCGAAGCGCACCACGTACGCGCAGCGCACCGGCTTGCTCGGCGGCAGCCAGGAGGCCGGGCCCGAGTCCCTCTTGCCGCTGTTCGTGGGGCCGTCGACCGGGAGCAGGTTCAGCGGGTCGTTAGCCAACTGCTTCCGCTTGTCCTCGTTCCAGCGGGCGGCGCCCATCTGCCAGCTGTAGGAGAGCGGCACCATGTGGTCTATCTGGACGGCCGTCGCCTTCCGCTTCTTCCAGGCGATGTCCTTGCCGGTGTACGGGTCGTGGAGCGTCATCGAGACGATCACGCAGGTGGAGCCCGACCGGAACTCGACGTCCTGGCCGTCGCGCTTCAGCAGGTCGTTGCGGGTGTCGCAGCCGTTGCGGGCGTACGGAACGCCGTCGGCCGAGTCCATCCACGCGTAGCCGAACTCGTCCCGGTCGTAACCGGTCCTCGGCCCGCGCCCCTTCACCTCCAGCGTCCCGATCAGCTTGCGGGCCGCCGCCAGGTCCGCGTCCCCGGTGAGGGGCGCGAGACCCGGCTCGGTGCCGTCGGTGTTCTTCAGCGGGCTGGTCGCCCGCCCATCCGGCGCGCTGCCGTCGGCTTCGCCGGACCCGGAAGACCCGGAAGAACCGGCGGACCCGGCGGCATCGATGGCGTCGCACCCCGCGAGCAGCGAGGCCGCGAGGACGACGACGAGCAGCGGAAGTACCGGGCGGGCGGTGCGTGGGGGCGTACGTCTTCTGGAAGCGGTCACGACCCCAGGATGGTCGCCAGGAACTCCCCCGTCCACGACAGCAGTTCGCGGCCGACCACCGGCTTGCCGCCGATCTTGCCCGCCGTCGGGCGCGGTACGAGAATCTGATGGGCCGTCGGCTTGATGACGGTACGAGGGTGCAGACGCCTGAGCCGGAGCTCCTGCGACTCCCTCAACTCCACCGGCGCGAAGCGGATGTTGGACCCCTGGAGGACGATCTCGCCGACCCCGCAGGCCCGCGCCAGCATGCGCAGCCCCGCCACCAGCAGCAGGTTCTCCACCGGCTCGGGGAGCTTGCCGTAGCGGTCCGTCAGCTCCTCGCGTACGGCGGTGATGTCGGCCTCGGAGTTGGCGGAGGCGATCGCGCGGTACGCCTGGAGTCGCAGCCGCTCGCCGGGCGCGTAGTCGTGCGGGACGTGCGCGTCGACCGGCAGCTCGATCTTGACCTCCAGCGGCGGCTCCTCCTGCACCGTGCCGTCGACGGCCGCGCGGTAGTCCGCGACGGCCTCGCCGACCATACGTACGTACAGGTCGAAGCCGACACCCGCGATGTGCCCGGACTGTTCGCCGCCGAGCAGGTTGCCCGCGCCGCGGATCTCCAGGTCCTTCATCGCGACGTACATGCCGGCGCCCATCTCGGTGTGCTGGGCGATCGTCGCGAGGCGTTCGTGCGCGGTCTCGGTCAGCGGCTTCTCCGGCGGGTAGAGGAAGTACGCGTAGCCGCGCTCCCGGCCCCGGCCCACCCGGCCGCGCAGCTGGTGGAGTTGGGACAGGCCGAAGTTGTCGCCGCGTTCCACCACGAGTGTGTTGGCGTTGGCGATGTCGATGCCGGACTCCACGATCGTGGTGGAGACGAGGACGTCGAACTTCTTCTCCCAGAAGTCCACCACGACTTGTTCCAGGGCCTGTTCGGACATCTGGCCGTGCGCGGTCGCGATGCGCGCCTCGGGCACGATCTGACGCAGCCGCGAGGTGGCGCGGTCGATCGACTCGACGCGGTTGTGGATGTAGAAGACCTGGCCCTCGCGCAGCAGTTCACGGCGGATCGCCGCGCCGATCTGCTTCTCCTCGTACGGGCCGACGAAGGTCAGCACCGGGTGCCGCTCCTCCGGCGGGGTGGTGATGGTCGACATCTCGCGGATGCCGGTCACCGCCATCTCCAGGGTGCGCGGGATCGGTGTCGCGGACATCGTCAGTACGTCGACGTTGGCGCGCAGCTTCTTCAGCTGCTCCTTGTGCTCGACGCCGAAGCGCTGCTCCTCGTCCACGATGACCAGGCCGAGGTCCTTGAACTTCGTCTCGGAGGAGAACAGGCGGTGCGTGCCGATGACGATGTCGACCGACCCCTCGCGCAGCCCTTCGAGGGTCGCCTTCGCCTCCGCGTCGCTCTGGAAGCGGGACAGGGCCCGCACGACGACGGGGAACTGCGCGTACCGCTCGGAGAACGTGCCGAAGTGCTGCTGCACGAGGAGCGTCGTCGGTACGAGCACCGCGACCTGCTTGCCGTCCTGAACGGCCTTGAAGGCGGCGCGCACTGCGATCTCCGTCTTGCCGTAGCCGACGTCGCCGCAGACGAGACGGTCCATCGGGACCGTCTTCTCCATGTCCTCCTTGACCTCGGCGATGGTGGAGAGCTGGTCGGGCGTCTCCACGTACGGGAACGCGTCCTCCAGCTCCCGCTGCCAGGGCGTGTCCGCGCCGAAGGCGTGGCCGGGGGCGGCCATCCGCGCCGAGTAGAGCTTGATCAGGTCGGCGGCGATCTCCTTGACCGCCTTCTTGGCGCGCTGCTTGGTCTTCGTCCAGTCGGCGCCGCCGAGGCGGTGCAGGGTGGGTGCCTCGCCGCCCACGTACTTGGTGACCTGTTCGAGCTGGTCGGTGGGGATGTAGAGACGGTCGCCTGGCTGGCCGCGCTTGGCGGGGGCGTACTCGACGAGCAGGTACTCGCGCGTCGCGTCCTGGACGGTGCGCTGCACCATCTCGACGTACCGGCCGACGCCGTGCTGTTCGTGGACGATGTAGTCGCCCTGCTCCAGCGTCAGCGGGTCGATCGTCTTGCGGCGCTTGGTCGGCATCCGTACGCCGTCCTTGCCCGCCGCCTTCTGGCCGGACAGGTCTGTCTCCGTGAGGACGGCGAGCCCCAGCTCCCGGTCCACGAAGCCGTACTCGATCGAGCCGCACGCGACGTGCACCAGGGAGGGGGTGATCTCGCCCAGGCCCTTGCCGCCGTGCGCCTCGGGGGTGTCGAGACGGGCGGCGATGCCCTCGCCGCCGAGCACCTCGACGGTACGGGCGGCGGTGCCGTGGCCCTCGGTGACGTAGACGGTGCGCCAGCCGTCGGCGAGCCAGCCCTTGGTGTCGGCGAGTGCGCGGGCGGTGTCGCCCCGGTACGTCTCCGGGGCGCGCATGCCGAGCTTGAGGGTGTCCTGCGAGAGCTCCTCGTCGGCGGCGAACGGCGCCACCGACCACCACATCATCCCCAGCTCGCGGGCCCGCTCGCGGACGTCCGCGATGCCCCACAGCGACGCCGCGCCGACGTCGATGGGCGCCTCGCCGCCGCCGGCCCCAGCCGCCCAGGACGCCTGGAGGAACTCCTGGCTGGTGGCGACCAGGTCGGCGGCCCGGGTCCGGACCCGCTCGGGGTCGCAGACCAGCGCCATCGAGCCCTTGGGCAGTACGTCGAGCAGCAGCTCCATGTCGTCGACGAGGACCGGGGCCAGGGCCTCCATGCCCTCCACCGCGATGCCCTCCGCGATCTTGCCGAGCATCTCGCTCAGCTCGGGATGCACCTCGGCGAGGGCGGCGGCCCGCTCCCGTACCTGCGGCGTGAGCAGCAGCTCGCGGCAGGGCGGCGCCCACAGGCCGTGCTGGGCGACTTCGAGGGACCGCTGGTCGGCGACCTTGAAGTAGCGGATCTCCTCGATGTCGTCGCCCCAGAACTCCACGCGCAGCGGGTGCTCCTCGGTGGGCGGGAAGACGTCCAGGATGCCGCCGCGTACGGCGAACTCGCCGCGCTTCTCCACCAGTTCGACGCGGGAGTAAGCGGCGGCGGCCAGCGCCTCGGTCACCTCGTTCAGGTCGGCGGTGCCGCCGCCGCGCAGCGAGACGGGCTCCAGGTCGCCGAGGCCCTTCACCTGCGGCTGGAGCACGGAACGGATGGGCGCGACGACGACGCTGACCGGGCCGGCGCCCGGGTCGTCGGCGCGGGGGTGCGCGAGGCGGCGCAGCACGGCGAGCCGGCGGCCGACGGTGTCGCTGCGGGGCGACAGGCGCTCGTGCGGCAGCGTCTCCCAGGACGGGAACTCCGCGACGGAGTCGGCGGGCAGCAGGGAGCGCAGCGCGGCGGCGAGGTCCTCGGCCTCCCGGCCGGTCGCGGTGACGGCGAGCACGGGGCGGCCCGCGTCCCGCGCGAGGGCCGCCACGGCGAAGGGGCGGGCGGCGGGCGGTCCGACCAGATCGACATGCGTGCGGTGCCCGTCGGCGGCGGCGCCGACCGCTTCGGCGAGCGCCGGGTCTCGTACTACGGCGTCGAGCAGACCGTGCAGGCTCATGAAGGGTGTTTCCGTCCGGTTCCGGGGGTGGTGCTGCGGGTGGTCGCGCCCTGTGAGCAACGCGAAGGGCCCGACACGTGTCACGGGCCGGGGGCCCTCCAGCGTACGACTCCGGACGGACACCCGTCGCGCGGGACGGGACCGGCCCCGCGGAACCGGGGCGCCGGGGCGGGAAGTGGGGGAAACTCCGGGGGGAGGATCTCGCGCCTCTGCTCCCCGCGTACTCCACGCGCACTCCGTGTAGTCCCTGGAGACCGTGGGGAGACTGCCCGAAGACCACACACGGGGAGACGGACACCAGTCCGCCGGACCGTCGCGCAACCCGGCGCGCCGGGCGGACGGCGGTAAGTCACGACACGCACGGTTCACCCATATCTACGGCACAGTTCCACGCAAGATCAGTTACAGAGTCATGGCATTGCCTTTACTCTCTCCAAGGTCCCTCCGAGCCGTGCGGCGAGCCCGGCGGACCGCACCACCCGGCACCGACACCCCCACCCGTCCTCGGCGTGAATTGATCAAGTAGCGGAGGCCAAGTCTTGGGCGACAACGAGATGTCCGTCTTCGGCGTCTCTCCGGCCGAGGAAGAGATCTACCGGCATTTTCTCCGTAATCCCGATACATCTGCGGACGACATCCATCTGCTGGTCCACACCGAACAGGACGACGCCAGGCGCAGTCTCGACCGGCTGCGGGAGCTGGGTCTGCTCCACCCCGACAGCAGCCACGAGTGCGTCTCCCCCGCCGATCCCGGTGTGGCGCTGGCCCGGCTGACGGACGCGCGGCTCAACGCGCTCCACGAGGAGCTGCGCCGCGTGATGCAGGCCCGCGACCTCGTCGACGGCCTGCGCGCCGAACAGGGTTCGCGGCTGCCCCCGGTGCAGGGCATCGAGCAGTTGGAGGGTCTGTCGGAGATACGGAACCGGATCGACGACCTCGCGTTCTTCGCGCGGGACGAGATCCTGTCCGTGGAGCCGTACACGAAACTCTCGGCCGAGAACATCGAGCGGTCCCGTCCGCTGGACCTGCGATGTCTGCGGCGCGGGGTGCGCATCCGCAATGTGGTGCTCGCCGCCGCGCTCGACGACCTGCCGACCCGCGAGTACCTGCGCGAGCTGGTCAAACGCGGGGCTCAGATCCGCGTCGCGGAGAACATCACGGAACGGATCCTGGTGTACGACGGCCGCACGGCCCTGGTGCCGGTGGACCCCCAGAACACGGCACGCGGGGCGCTGCTGGCCCACAAGAGCGGACTCGTCTCCAACATCATCGCCCTCTTCGAGAAGATCTGGACGCAGGCCGACGACCTTCTGACCGTCACGAAGGAGGCCTCCGACGCGGTGGGCGGGCTCAGCGAGATCGAGCAGCAGGTGCTGATCTCGATGTGCACGGTGGGCAAGGACGAGGCGGGCGCCCGTGAACTGGGCATCTCGGTCCGCACCTACCGAAGACACGTGGCGGACCTCCTCCAGTCCCTGGGCGCCGCGAGCCGCGCCCAGGGCGCACTGCTGGCCCGCGAACGGGGCTGGATCTGAACTACGGCGGGGGCCGACAGAACGCGGACCAAGGGCCTCGCGACGCGATCAGCTCTGTTCCGCCCAGCCCCACAGCGCCGTGTCCGAGAGGACCGCGCGGACGGCGCGGTGGATGTCGGTGTCCGTCGTCGCGCCGTCCCGCGCGATCCACAGGCGGATCCGGTCCTCCGCGGCCTCCGGTACGCATCTCCAGTGGGCGGGCAGCAGGCCGAGCAGGCGGATGACCGTCGTTTCGGCGGACGGGGCCGTGCTGTCCTCGCGGACCGTCACCACCTCTACGTAACCGGGGGTTTCCCCGACGTCCCACTGGGCCGTCATCATCACCGTGTCTCCTTGAACAGTTGCCTGGCGGCCGTCGCCATGGCCGCGATACCGGCCGGCAGGGCGGTCCGTACGTCCGGGGCGAACTCGGCCGAGTGGTTGGGCGGTACCGGCCGGGCCGCGGACTGTGCCGCGCGCCACTGGCGCGGGGACGTCGTACCGACCATCCAGTATGCCGTCCGCACACCGTCGACCGCGAAGCGCGGGAAGTCCTCGGTGGCCATCGAGCCCGGCCAGTCCAACACCCGGTGCCGGCCGAACTCCCGCTCGTGGGCGGCGCGTACGGTCGCCGTGGCCGCCGGGTCGGGGAGCAGTGCCGGGGAGCGGGAGGCGAGCGTGATGTCGGGGTCCTCTGGGCATCCGGAGGCCGCGCACTCGGCTCGTACGATCCGCGTCGCCGCTTCCACGGCCCGTTCCAGGGCCTGGTCGCTCGCCGCGCGGACGGTGATGCTCAGCTCCGCTTCGTCGGGGACAACGTTGCCCAGACGGCCCGCGCGCAGGGAGCCGACGGTCAGGACGACCTGGTCGGACGGCGCCGTCTCGCGGGAGACCACCGTCTGGAGGCGCATGACGGTCGCGGCGGCCGTCACGACGGGGTCCACGGTGAGCTGCGGGGTGCCGGCGTGGCCGCCGCGGCCGTGGATGACGACGTCCAGCGCGGCGCTCGCCGCCATCATCGGGCCCCGGCCGTGCGCGAGGGTCCCGGCGGGCAGGGGCGCGGTGTGCTGGGCGAGGACGGTGCCGGGGGTGCCGAACCGCTCGTAGAGACCGTCCGCGAGCATCGCGCCGGCCCCCTCCAGGGTCTCCTCGGCGGGCTGGCCGACGACGAGGAGGGTCCCGTTCCAGGTGTCCGCCTCCGCCGCGAGCAGGGCGAACGCGCCTGCGGCGGACGCCAGATGGAGGTCGTGGCCGCAGGCGTGCATGGTGCCGGGCACCGTGCTCGCGTACGCCAGGCCGGTGCGTTCCCCGATCGGCAGGGCGTCCAGTTCGGCGCGGATCAGGATGGTCGGTCCCGGTCCGTTGCGCAGGACGCCGACGACGCCGTGGCCGCCGACGCCACGGGTGACGGTGGCGCCCTCTCCCTCCAGGTGGGTGGCGAAGCGTTCGGCGGTCCTGGTCTCGGTGCCGGACAGCTCCGGGTGGGCGTGCAGTTCGAGATAGAGCCCGAGGGCGGCCCGCAGGGTCTCGCGCGGGACGGCGGCGGGGCCGGCGGTCGCGGAATCCGGTTCCGGTGCGGGCGTGGATGCTCGGAGTGTGTCCCCGTTCGGCGCTTCGGTCATGCGCCGCTCACCTCCTTGCTTGAACGTGGTTGAGCATTTCTTGAGGTTTCGAGGGTGCGTCAGAGCACGCGCACCCGACATGCGTTCCGCTGACACCAGGTGTCAGCGAAGTGACAGCGAAAGCCGGGCCCAACTGACAGTGCCCACCGGTGGAATGGGGCCATCGCAAGGGAACTGCACCGGACAAGCCGGTGGAGCCCCGGTGACCGAAGGAGACCCCCATGGCCCCGAAGACCGTTCTCGCCACCCTCGCCGACGAGATCCTGGAGCTCGAGTCGGAGACCTTCGAGATCTCGGACTACTCGGACGCGTCCGAGGTCGTCCTCGCCGGTTCCACGTCGTGCTCCTCGACGTCCACCTGCTCCAGCACCACCAGCACCACCTCCTGCTCCGCCTGATCCGGCTTCGCAGTCAGGGTCTGTTTCGGCTCCTGCCGGCCCCTTTCCCCGTGGGAACCCCCACCGGGCGAGGGGCCGGCTGCCGTCGTGCCCGAGGGCCCGACGGCCCGCAACGCCCAAGGACGCCCGGGAACTTACGGGAACGGATGCGGAACCGCCTTGATCTCCGACTCCGGCAGGTCGTCCGTACGCCGCCCGGCCACCCGCAGCGCCGTCCGCAGTCTCGGCATCAGCAGGGCGCGCTGCCGCGTCCACCCGAAGTCGAGCGGCAGCAGACCGGGCACGATCGTGCTGACCGTGTGCAGCCCCATCCGCCGCTGCTCCGGTGTCGTCTGGTCCACGGCGATCACGTCGTACCCCGCGCCCGCCAACTCGTCGCGCAGCAGCCGCAGATCGTCCAGCAGATCGCCGGTGCGCGGCCGGACCGGGGCCCAGTCGGCGTACGTCTCGCCGAGCGTGCGCACGGCGGTCGGCTCCAGGTACTCGCGCGCGTGCCGCGCCATCTCCGGCAGGCCGTACAGCTGCGCGTGGTCCTTGAGATGCAGGACCTTGCGGAAGTCGCCCGCCATGTCGCGCAGCTCGCCCTCGCGTTCGGCGACCTGGTAGGGCAGGTGCGGTATGTAGGTGAGGACTTCGGAGAGAGCGGCGTCGACCGTACCCTCCGGGTCGAAGCCGGCGGCGGCACTGAAGGACAGCGTGCCGAGTCCGCCGTCGCGCCGCACGGCGAGGGCCGTGACGACGGGCACGGAGAGATCCATCCGGGTGTCGAAGGCGTGCACGTCGTAGCCGTGCAGCGCGGCCCGGTCGAGCATCGTGCGGATCGTGCCGCTGCCGCACGAGTCGAGGTCGATCTCGGTGAGCCTGGCACGGCCGTACCAGGCGAGCAGGAACGCGTCGCGTTCGATCAGCTCCAGCAGGCCGAAGAGGATCGCCTCCTCCAGACTCCCGCCGGTAGCACAGCCGTTGGAGCACTCGAAGACGAAGTTGTCGGCCTCGACGCCCGCGCTGTAGTGCGCGAGACGCGCGGGGACCAGGATCGGGCGCTCGTCGCGCAGCGAGTGGCCCCACACCCAGGGGATCGGCCGGTCGGGGTCGAACGGGCTGACCAGGTGGTCCTTCTCGTACGTCGCGTCGGAGTAGAAGCCGCGGTCCGCGGGGTTCAGCGCGTCGGCCGCGAGATTGTTGTACGAGTCGACGACCGGGCTCGTGCCACGGCGGCGGTGGGTGCCCGCGTACCGCTCAAGTCCCTCCAGGAAGGCCAGAGTCCGGCTGGTGGAGTAGCTGTTGGCCTGACCGCTCCAGGTGACGTCGTTGAGACCGGCGTAGCCGCGTACGAAATTGGTGCCCGCGACGGGGGCGGTCGTGGTGGACGTCGGGTTGATCCAGGTGTCCGAGCCGAGCGCGCCGCAGACGGGGTTGGCGAGCGCGGCGGTAGGCAGCGGGTACGAGCCGAGCGGGTGCAGCCGGTAGCCGTCGGGGTCCGGCTTGGGCTTCGCCGTCAGCAGCATGCGCGCGGCGTCGGCGGTGTCCGGACGCTCGGGGACGCAGGACGGGCAGATCGGTTCGGGCAGCAGCGGGAACGTCGCGAGGGCGAGGGTGCCGAGGTCGATCCGGGTGACCTGCGGCAGCTCCCGGTCGGGGGCGGCGGTGGCGGGCGGGGTGAACTCCCCTGTACGCACGGCGAGATACGCCGCCCAGACCGCGTCCACGGTGTAGTCGGTGAGCAGCGGCCAGTCGGCGGAGCCGTGCGGTTCGTGGCCCAGTTCCAGCGCCTCGCGCTCGGAGCGGCTGCGCAGCCGCTGCCAGCGGATGGCGAGGCACTGGCCGCAGGCGGCGGTCCCGATGAGGTCGGCACCGCCCCACGGGCCGACGAGGACGGCGCGCGCGGTGAGCTGGACGTTGGCCCGGGGGCGTACGGCGGCGTACGGGTCGGGGAGCCCGAAGCCGAGGACGTCGGCGGCGCCGAGCGGCACCACGAGCGGTGCGGGCAGGGCTCCCCCGGCGGATCCGGCGGCCTCGAACCGTACATTCAGGGCGTGTTGGAGATGCGCGCGGCCGCGCTCCAGAGGGCTGTCGTCGGCGAGGGCCACAGCCGCCCCCGCCTCCTCCCCCGCGACTGTTCCCGTAGCGGTCCCTGTCGTCATGACTGGTCGCTCCAGCGGAAGGTCTTCAGCGCGATCGCGCCGAAGACGACGGCGAAGGCGGTTATGCCACCGCAGGCCACCAGGATGTCGCCGCCGCCTCCGTCACCGGTGATGGCGGCGGAGATGCCGTCGTTGAAGTAGCGCAGCGGCAGGACCAGAGACACGTTCTGCATCCACCCGGGCATGGCGTCGAGCGGGAAGAACGACCCGGAGAGGAACGCCATCGGCACCATCAGGCAGTTGGCGACGGCGGCGACGGCCTCCGGTGTCCTCGCGAACGAGCCGACGATCACGCCGATCGCGAGGAACGCGGTGATGCCGAGGAACAGCACCGGCAGCGCCAGCGGCCAGCTCCCGGCCGGTTCGAGACCGAAGAACGGCAGCATCGCGACGAGCACGAACATCGCGGCCTGCACGGTGCCGATGGCGAGCGCCAGCACGTAGCGCGAGCCGAGGATCGTCGGCAGCGGGGTCGGCGTCATCCGGATCAGCCGCAGGAGGTCGTCGCGGCGCCACTGCATGATGACGAACCCGACGCCGAAGACGGCGGCGTTGGCGACGCCCCACGACAGCACACCGGGGGCGATGTAGTTGATGTAGGGACGCCCGCTCTCCTCGACCGTCATGCCGTGGAAGATCAGGCCGAAGACGATCAGGAAGAGGAGGGGGAAGGCGAAGGTGAAGAAGAGGGTGGTCTTGTCGCGCGTGTACGCCTTGTAACCGGCCTTGCTCAGCGCGGAGTAGGCGCTCATGGCGCGCGGACGCACCGTGGTCGTGGTCGTACCGGGACCGGGCGAGTTGCCGGCGGCGCTCGTGGTGCTCATCGTGTCGGTGCTCCGTCTCTCAGTGCGGGCGTCGGGGTCCGGGGCGTCTGGCTACGCCTGCGGGCTGCCGGTCAGTTCGAGGTACACGTCCTCCAGGCTGGCGGTGCGTGTCTGTACGCCGTGCAGTCCGGCGAGCGCGTCGACCGCCGACAGCACCGGACCCGAGTCCTCGGTCTCCAGCACGATCGAGTCGCCGTCCTCGGTGGCCCGCAGCACACCGGGGATGGCCCGCGCGTCGGTGAGTGAGAGGCGGTCGGCGGGGACCACCAGCCGGGTGACCGAGCTGCTGGCGGCGACCAGCTTGCCCGGGGTGTCCAGCGCGACGATCTTTCCGTCGATGACGATCGCGACGCGGTCGCAGAGCGCCTCGGCCTCGTCCAGGTGGTGGGTGGTGTAGACGATGGTCCGCCCGGCACCCTTGAGCGCGCGAAGCACCTGCCACAGCGCGCGGCGGGCCTGCGGGTCGAGCGCGGCCGTCGGCTCGTCGAGGAAGATCAGCTCGGGGTCGTGGACGAGCGCGGACGCGATGGCCAGCCGCTGGCGCTGGCCGCCGGAGAGGTCGTCGACGCGGACGTCGGCCTGTTCGGTGAGGTCGACGGCGGCGAGTCCGCGCTCGGCGGCCTCCCGGTCGGCCTTGTAGAGCGCGGCGACCGTCTCCAGATGCTCGCGGGCCGTGAGCCGTACGAAGAAGGCGGACGCCTGCGTCTGGACACCGAGCCGGGGCAGCAGTTCGGGGTCGCGCGGCCAGGGGTGGCGGCCGAGGACGGTGACCGAGCCCGAGTCGGGGCGGCGCAGGCCCTCCATGATCTCGACGAGGGTCGTCTTGCCGGCGCCGTTCGGGCCGAGGAGCCCGAAGAACTCACCGCGCGGGACGGTCAGCGAGATGCCGTCGACGGCCCGCTTCTCCCCGTACCGCTTGTGGATCGTGTCGAGGACGACGGCGGGTCCTGCGGTGGAGCCGCCGGCGGAGTCGTCGGTGGGGGTGGCGGTCATGCGGGTCTCCTTGCGGGCGGGACGGGTGTGCGGGGGTGCGGATACGGGCTCAGGTGGCGACGAGATGGACGACCAGCGCGACGACGGCCGCCACGATCCCGGCGAACACGAGCAGCGAGCCCGCCGTGTAGCCGAGGTAGGCGGTACGGGCCCGGCGCGGGTACGCCTTCGCCGCCGGGTCGCGCCGCACGGCCAGCCGCACGTACTCCCGGCTGGACGCGGCGAGGCCGGTCGCGCCGCACAGTTGCGCGGCGATCTTGTACCCGTCGAGCGGCGGGAACGGTACGAGCATGGCCAGCGCCTGCACACTGCCGAGGAGCAGCAGCCCGGCCAGCGCCTCGCCGGTGGCGTCGTCCACCGGCACGAACAGCCAGACCGCGCAGAACGGCAGCAGCACGACGAGATTCATCACCGCGCCCGCGACGGCGGTCGCGATCCGGTGCCAACGCGTCCGCAGATAGAGGTAGTTGTCGACCGTGCAGTACATGATCACGACGGGCAGGCGCCAGCGCAGTCCGATCTCGGCCACCTGCCCGCCGTAGCGTCTCGCCACCACCCCGTGGGCCAGTTCGTGCAGCGCGGTGCTGAACCAGAGCAGCGCGGCGACGCCGGCGAGCAGGACCGGGTTGGTGAAGAGGGCCGACGCTCCGTCGACGAGTTCGCCGAGCCGCGCGACCGCGACCACTTCCATGACGGTGATCAGCAGGAGCAGCGGGACCATGAAGGGGGCGGCGAGCAGGAAGCCGAAGGCGCGGTGGAGCCGGTCGGCCGTCGCGTCGGCGTCGGCGACCAGCGGGAGCGTGCCGCGCAGCAGGGTGCGCCTCGGCGGCTCGTCGGCGGTGGCAGCCGTCTCGGCGGTCTCGGCGGGTGGGGCCGCGGGACCGCCCTCCAGCAGCCCGCGGACCCCCAGCATGCCCAGCAGCCGCTGCCAGTTGGCGTCGCCGAGTCGTTTGCCGTACTCCGCCGCGTACTCCGCGCCCAGCTCGTCCAGACCGCGCGTGCCGTCCATGCGCGCCATCAGGAAGTGTTCCTTGACCCCGACCTCGTAGGACTTGCCGCTCCGCGGGTTCTTGACGAGGTGCACACTCCTGGCGCCGAGCAGGAACTCGTCGCTGACCAGCACGTCGGGGCGGAGAGTCGGACGGTACCGGTCGGTCGGGACGCGGTCCGCGGGGGCGGTCATGGCGCGGCCACCGCCTCCGCCTCCGTCTCCTTCTCCGTCTCGGACTTCGCCCCGGTCGTCTCCGCCCCGGACTTCGAAGGCGCGACGGACTCCCGCAGTGTCCGGCCCAGTACGTGCGACAGATACGCCTCGTCGCGGATGGTCACGTGCAGCCGGTTGTTGGTCATATGCATGTACGGGGACAGCAGCAGCGGCAGCGCGACCGCCGGGTCGGTGACCCGCTCGTCCCGCTCCCCGTCCCAGGACCGGAACACCAGGTCACCGTCGAGCGTCAACTTCCGTGCGCGCTCGTTCAGTTCGGCGCAGTGTTCGGCCCAGCCCGCCAGGAAGTCGGGCAGCCGGCCGGGTTCACCGGCGCCGACGGCGGCCCTGATACGGGCGAAGTGGCTGGTGAGACCGGGGGCCATCGCCGCGTAGTTCTTGTCGTACTCGGAGGTCCCGATGAAGCCGGTGCCGGGGAACGCCGTGTGCCAGAACTCGTAGTAGCTCTCCAGGTAGTCGGTCAGCTCACGGTCGTCGGGCAGGAAGGTCCCCGACATGACCATCATCAGCTGCGCCGATGTGCCGAGCAGCACGGTCCGCAGATGGAGGTTCTTGGTGCGCAGGGCCTCGATGACGAGATCGCTCGAGTGCCTGAAGTGCCACTCGGCCAGCTCGATCCCGGCGGGGCCGCCGTACTTGCCGTACTCGGGCTCGTACGGCTCCGCGCTGCGCGAGTTGTTGGGGCGCAGATTCATCCGGCCCTTGTCGTCCATGTAGTGGCCGCGCTCGCTGCCGGGGAACTCTATCTCGAACAGCGTGTTGTAGAAGTCGTTGAGGAACCCGGAGTCGACCTCGTACAGCGCCGGGCGCTCGGCCAGGAAGGTGTCGACGGCCTGCTCGGTGCGGGCGCGTACGGCGGGGGCCGCCGCCTCGCTGACGGGCTTGAGGCGCAGCCGTACGTGCGGGCCTTCGAGCCAGTAGTTCATGAAGAAGTAGTTGTCGATCAGACCTTCCGACTCCAGCTCGGCGACGAGCGGGCGCACGCACTGGAGCAGGAAGGGCCGCGGGTTGGCGGCGTAGAAGACATGCGTGGCCTGCCAGTTGCCGGGGCCGGTCATGAGGCGTCCTTCCGTGCGGAGTCGGCGGATACGAGTTCGGGGACGGCCGGGGCACGCTCGGGCACGCCGGCCATTGTTTCGACGGCCAGTTCGGCGACATGGACGCCGCGGTCGGAGACGGCGTGCAGGCCGTCCTCGTCCGGCAGCATCTCGCGGAACACGACGCGTGCCCCGGCCGTCTTGAGCAGCGCCTCGAACGCGGTGAGCGAGAGCGCGCTGTCGAAGTCCAGATACTGCGGCTTGGCGCCCGTCGCACCGCGCGCTCCGGAGTCCGAGACGGTCACGAAGACCCGGTCCGGCAGCCCGGTCGCGCGCCGGAAGCGGTGCCAGCCGAGGAACCACTCGTCGTCGGACGTCCCCGGCGTGTGCAGCGGGAGCTCCGAGGCGGGCGCGCTCCAGCTGCGCCTGCTCAGTACGACGCTGCCGTGCCGCACACGCGGCCTGCGGGTGACTCCGCCCACCGGCGCGCTCTCCGGGACCCCGCCCCACACATTCAGCGGGGCCATCGAGGTCGGCGAGAGGAGCAGCAGGGTGCGGGGCAGTTCGGGCAGGGCGAGCGGCACGAGATAGCCGAGGTAGACGGGAATGACCTCGCGGCCGAGCCGTGTCGAGCGCAGCACCAGCCGGTCCGCGGTCTCGTCGTGCTCGATGTACAGGTCGTCCAGGTGGATCCGGTACTCCTCGGGCAGTGTGCCGCTCTCGCCGGGGCAGACGATCTCGTACTCGGTGAGCTGCCCGTGCAGATTGAGGTTGCTGGTGACCGTGCCACCGGTGACCTCGGCGAACACCGCGCCGGGCGGGCGCACTTGGTCCGCGGCGGCCAGCAGGGCGGTGTCGAGTCCTTCGAAGCACTGGGTGAAGCGGCTGAAGGGGAAGGACAGGCCGCCGTAGGAGCGGTTGAGGACGATCAGCGGGTCGTCCGGCCGGTCGGCGAGCTGGATGTGGTGGCTCATCGGCGCGAACCTCGGTGCCGCCGGGGCGATTTCGGCGGTGACATCGGCGAGGAATCCGGCGTCGAGGTCGATGTCCGCGTCGTCGCCCTCCGCTCCCGAGGCCCAGAGCGCGCGCATCCTGTCGATGAACATCTGGCGCGCCGTGTCGATGGCCTTGAGCTGTGGCAGGCCGAGCCAGTTCACCTCGGGCACGTACCGCCCGTCCGCGTCGAAGGTCGTACGGCTCGCGGTGAACGTCATGTACTGGTCGAAGAAGTCCTCGTGGAAGTCGTGCACCAGCTTGAGGAGATCGTCGCAGCGCCCGCCCTGTCCGTACCTCGCGAGGAAGAAGCCGCGGAACGTGACGCGCTGGGGCAGGGTCAGGTCGAAGGCCGGCAGTACGCCCTCCACCCTGCCGAGCGGCTCCGCCGTCAGCTCGCGCCAGGCGCCGAGGTCCATCGACGTCTCACGTCCGGCCGCCGCGTCCTCGTACAGCAGGGTCTGCGGCACCCGTGGCTTCTCGGCGCCCAGTTCCAGCTGGACGTCGCTGATCGTGGACCGGAGCGCGGCGAGCACCTCACGGCGCTCGGCGGGCTCCGCCCCGGCGAACCGGTCGGTCAGCGCGACCGCCTCGGTCAGCCGGTCCGCCAGCTCGGTGGCCCACGGCCGGTCCAGCTCGCGCAGCGACCGCTGGAAGGCGCGCAGCGGGTCGGTGTCGTGAACGGCCGTGCGCAGCGCGGGTACTTGGACCATGCCGAGGTCCAGCAGCGCGGCGAGGTACTGCTCGACCTCCTCCGCCCCGGCCTCGGCGTCCTCGGCGAGCCATGCCGCCAGCTCGCCGTAGCGCAGCGCCGGGTTCTCCTCGAAGAAGTCCAGCAGCCGCTCCAGGGTGCCGCTGCGGCGCAGGAAGAACAGCCGGTCCTTCACGGCGTCGAAGGTGACGGCGGTGTCGTCGTCGCCGGTGGTGATCCAGCGGCGTACGTAACGCACCCGGTCGTCGTCCCTGCCCCAGCCGGAGGCGGGGGCGACGGGCAGATCGGCACGGCGTACGGGATCGGCGATCACGCACTCGGCGAGGCGGCCGAGCGCGACGACGTTGAGCCGCGCGTGCCCGGTCCACTTCTCGGCGAACCGCACCTCGAAGCCGTTCCCGCGCCCCGACCCGCCAGCGGCCGAACCCTCCTGGAAGTCGTCGAACTCACCGAGCGCGACCCCGGTGAACGTCGAGAACGGGCTGGTCTTGCAGACGGTGCGGTAGAGGTACGACAGCAGCGACCGCTCGATCTTCCTGCGGCGCTTGTCGGGCTTGCCGTCCCCCTGCCGCAGAAACGCGTCGATCTGCGCGTCGAGCGTCGGCGAGGCCAGCAGCAGCCCCTTGCGCAGCCGCTCCTCCCCCGCGACGGCGCGCAGCGCGGCGCGCGCCTCGGTGCTCTCGCCCGCGAACAGTTCCGCGCCGGTGGCCCGCAGCGCGGCCAGGTCCCGCCGGTCGAGCAGCCACCGCGACAGGGCCTCGCCCGTCGCCGCGTCGCGCCCGGCGACCAGCGCGAGGGCCTCGCCGGGCCGCTGCGGCAGCCGGTTGTTGAACACCTCGCGGCGCAGTTTCAGCAGCGCGCGCCGGTCGGCTGCCTCGTCGGGCCCGGCGTCCGCGCCGTCGCCGGTGCGGCCGACCAGGTCGTGCAGCAGATCGCCGACGCGCTCGCCCGCGGCCCGCAGCCGCTCGTCCTCGGCGAGCACGGCGTCCGCCCAACGGCGGCTCGCCGGGCAGCGCAGGGCGCGCACGGTCTCGATCGGCAGCCCGGCGACGCGCAGCATGAACGCGCGTCTCGGGTCCTGGTCCCGCGATTCGTAAGCCTGGTCAGGCATCATGCTTCCCCATCCGGTTGGTCATCGGCTCAGGCTCAGGCGATCTCGTACCGGAAGTCGGCGGGTGCGGGGCGCTCGTTGCCGATCATCATGATCAGGAGCGGGGCCTCGCCGGTGGCGTCGAGCCCCAACTCCTCGATGTACGAGACGTTGTCGAAGCCCAGGGCGACACCGCAGCCCAATTCCAGTGCGCTGCACGCCGTGTAGGCGGACTGCGCGACGGCGCCGATGGTGGCGTTGACGAGGCGGTAGCCGCGGTCGCCGACGGCGTCGAGGACGGCGGAGGTACGGATCGTGGGCACCAGTACGGCGCCGGCCTGCTCCAGGTTGTAGTTGGAGAGGAAGTAGTTGCGCTGGAGGAATTCGCCGGGGCGGCCCGCCTTGACCAGCCGCAGGTCACGGGCGTCGGGGTCGTACTCGTACGCGCCCGGCTCGATCCCCTCGACGTGGTTGACGAACGCGTACAGCTTCGTGAGCCGTACGCCGTCGCCGTCGCGGCCGGTGCCGGTGTCACCGCCGAGGCGGGAGCCCGCGGCGGAAGCGGCGAGGCAGGCGGCCAACTGCTCGCCCGTGACGGGGCGGCTCGCGTCGAAGCGGCCGAAGCTGCTGCGCCGGCGGCGCAGCACGGTCCGTACGTCGGCGGGCATCGGCCGCGCGGCGGGCAGCGCCGCGACCGGCAGATCCGGGTCGGCCGGGGGCGTGGCGGCCGGGGCGAGCGCGCCGGGGGCGGGGCGCTCGGTGGCGTGCGCTGACGTCGCCTCCTGCATCTTGAGCAGCGCGTCGAAGGTGAAGACCTCGCGCGAGCGCTCGACGTCACGGAGCTGTACGGAGGCGTTGGCGGACCCGGCGCCCGGCCCGGAGGGGCTCGGGGCCGAACCGGCCTGCTTGCCCGCCCACTTGAGCGGGATGACCGCGAACACGCCCTCCTCCTCGCCCTGTAGGCCGAGGAGCCTCTGGAGCCGCGCCTCGTCGAACCACATCGCGGGTTCGACGGCCAGCCCCCGCGCGCCCGCCCACATGCGCCAGGTCTGCACCGCGGCGCCGAGGTCCATGCTCACGGCGTGGAAGGAGAAGCTGTTGTACTTGAACGAGTTCTGCCAGTACTTGATGCCCAGGACCAGGTACTGGTCGGTGAGGGTGTCGTCGGCGTGCTCGCCCAGCGACGCGCGCACCTCGCCGGACACGTCGCCGGTGAGCAGGCGCTGCATGGTGTGGTGGCGGGTGGAGTAGTAGTGCACGCCCGGCGTGACGGGGCCGCGTGGCCCGGAGACCCAGTAGACGCTCACGGGGTAGAGGCCGCCGCCGGAGGCGGAGCCGCGCGACCAGTTGGCGAGCGGGTAGAAGGGCAGGGCGCTCAGATCGGTGTTGGCCTGGACGCCGAGCCGGCGGCCGGTCAGTCCGTACGAGTCGAGGAGCATGCCGGAGAGCGACGTCAGGTCGAACGCCCCGTCGCCGGTGGCCGTGCCCGCCGCTCCCGCGCCGCCGTCGAAGGCGCGGTCCAGGCTCGCGTCCGCCGGATAACCGGCGACGGGCAGCGGCAGGCTGTCGGCCCCGGGGTAGTACTTCGCCTTGCGGGGCCCGTCGGACCAGTTCGGCACGAAATCGGCCGGTGCCATCGGGACCCGGCCCCGCTGCATGATCGCGGCGGCGTAGTCATGGGCGTACCCCATGGTGGGACTCCTCTCGGGGGTTCGGGTCAGGGGAAGGGGTGCGGCGCCAGGTTCAGGTCGGCGTCGGTCAGGTCGCGTTCACGCATCCCCGCCTCGCGCAGCGCGGTGCGCAACCGGGGCAGGCCGAGCGCGCGCTGCCGGGTCCAGCCGAAGTCGATGGGCAGCAGGCCGGGGACGATCACGGAGACCGTCGTCAGGCCGAGGTCACGCTGTTCGGGCATGGTCTGGTCGACGACGACCACGTCGAATCCCTTGTCGGTGACGGCACTTACGCACCGTGTGAGGTCGTCGCGCAGATCGTCGGAGACGGGCGGTACGGATCCGTCGCCGTACGCCTGCGCCAGTGACCGCTTGTGCGGCCGGGGCGCGCCGGGCTCGCCGATCAGGAAGTGGGCGTTGTCCCCCATCTCCGGGATGCCGTAGGCGAGCGGATGGTCGTGCAGCGCCGCGACCTTGTCGTAGTCGGTGGCCATGGCGCGCAGCCTGACCTCGTCGCGTTCGGTGCGGCCCTGGAGGTTGACGGCGTCGGTGGCGATCTCGCACAGCGCCCCGGAGAGCGCGGACTCCGGGTCGAGCCCGGCGCCCGCGCCGAAGCACATCCGGCCCCTGCCGCCGTCCGGGCGGACGGCGACACCGGTGATGACGGGGATCGGGAAGCTGATCCGGGTGTCGAAGAAGCGGGCCTCGTAGCCGTACATCTCCAGGCGGTCGACCATCTGCCGGGTGGCGGCGCGGGTACTGGCGCGCGGGTCGATCTCGGGGAGGGCGGCCCGCCCGTACCAGGTGAGGAGGAAGGCGTCGCGTTCCACGACCTCCATGAGGCCGAAGTACACGGCCTCTTCCATGCAGCCGCCGGACGCGCAGCCGTTGGAGCTCTCCTGCACGAACCGGTTCTCCAGACCGGGCGCGTGATAGTACGTCAGCACCTCCGGCACCAGGACGGGCTGGTGGTCGCGGAGCGAGTAGCCCCAGACCCAGGGCAGTTCACGGTCCGGGTGGAAGGGCGTGACGCGCGGGTTGGCGCGGTGGAACTCCTCGGAGTACAGGCCGACTTCACGCGGATCGAGCGTGCGTTCACCGGCGGCCCGCAGACCGCTGAGTGAGCCGTGCACGCCCGCGACCTTGGCGCGCGAGCGCATCCCGGCGTACCGCTCAAGCCCTTCCAGGACACCGATGCGCACGCTCTGCGCGAAGGTGTCGGCGTGCCCGCCCCAGAACGTCTCGCGCAGATAGTCGCCGCTGCGCATCGAGAAGCAGCCGATGGTGGCCGAGGTCGAGGCGGAGGAGATGTCCTGCACGACGGAGGGGCCGAGGGAGCCGCAGACGGGATTGGCGTACGGCTCCACGGGCAGCTCGTAGGCGCTGATGTCGCGCAGCCGGAAGCTCCCCGGCTTGTGCTTGGGCGCGGGGTTCAGCGTGAGGACGGCCGCCTCGGCGGTGTCCTCCTCGGCGCGTCCGCAGCGCGGGCATTCGGGGTCGGGCACGAGCGGGTAGTGCCGGACCTGAAGGGTCTGGAGGTCCACGAGGTGGACCGCCGGGAAGGAGCCGGTCGACGGCCCCTTCCCGGCGAGTCTGGCCGCGACGATCCCGGCGAGGGCGTCGGCGGTGAACGGGGTGATGTACGGCGACTCCCCGGCGGCCCTGGTGCCGGAGCCCAGCTCCAGGGCCTCGCGCAGCGCGACGGAGCGCACGCCCTGCCAGCGGCGGGCGAGACAGCGGGCGCAGGGGCGGTGCGTGGCCGCGCCGGGCTCCGGGAAGGGTCCGACGACGGCGTGGCGGCCGTAGAACCGCACGGGCACGCCGTCCCCCGGCTCCCCGTCGGCCGGTCCCTCGTCCGCGAAGGCGTCGCGGACGCCGAGCGGCGCGACGTCGAGCGCGGGCGCGGGCCCAAAGGCCGCGTCGAAGCTGCGGCGCATCAGGGTGGCGAGGTCGAGGGCCGACCTCGCCCAGGGCTCAACGGGCATCGGGCGCACCCTCCACGCCGGTGGTGACGGCGCCGTCGCGACCGGTGGTGGGACCGGTGGTGAGCAGGACGCGCGCCGTGCTGATACCGCCGGCGGGCAGGTCGGCCGGGGTGGTGGCGACGTACAGCACGTCGCGCCCGGCCTCGCGGAGCCGGTCGAGAACCGCGTCGAAGGTGGTGGCCGTCGCGTCGGCGGCGACCGGCTCGGCGGTCAACAGGACGGTCGCGGCGGCGAGTTCACCCATCAGCGGATCGCCGGTGTCGACCGCGGTCGCCGGGTCCTCGGCGCCGAGCTGCACCTGGCCGATGAGGTCGCGCAGCGCGGAGCACGCGGCCGCGGTCCGGGAGAGCCCGGCGGCGACGGCCCAGCGTCCCAGCCCTTCGGGCCGGTCCCCGTCCACGCCGCCCGTCTCGCGGGCCAGTACGACATGGGCGCCGGAGTGCTCCTGCTCGCCGAGGTCGACGAGTTCGGCCCGGATCCCCACGTTCGGCACGGACTTGAGCAGGAACACCAGCTCCGGGTCGGCGTCCGGCTCACCGGCCGCCGGGGAGGTGACGAGCGCGCCGCGCGCCTCGCCCCGCACCGCGCGCAGCAGCGCGCCGTGGGCGAGCGCCGACAGCAGACCGCGGCCCGCCGCCTCCTGCGGGGTGGGGCCCGCGCCCGCTCCGGCGGTGGTCGCCTGGTGCAGACGCTCGGTGTTGTACGGGCCGAAGGGCCTTACGGCGGCGGCCGGTACCTTCACGGACTCCTTGGTCAGCAGCGACGTCGCGGTGAGCCAGGCGCCGACCGCCCCGGCGCCCGCGCCGGTGCCGCTGCCCGTCGTCAGACGGTCGGGGACGACCCCTTCGTCGGGTGCCGGTGAGCCGGGCGCGACGATCTCGGGGGTGATGGGCACGACGTGCTCGACGTACGCCTCGGCCGCCGCGTACAGCGCGCGCAGCCGGGCGCCCGCCAGGTGGTGCACGTCGAAGGCGGCGATCCGCCTGCGCGGTCCGTGGCCGACGGCCAGCTCGACGCGGCTGATCTTGAGCGGGGTCTGGGTGAGGCTCTCGTCGTCGTACCGGCTGAAGACACCGGTGAAGGGGCGCACCAGCACCGTACTGATCCGGTTGAGGTCCTCGACCAGCGCCTCGGCGTCGCCGGCGCTCTCCACGGTCGGCGTGACGGGCGGGGTAAGTCCGCCGGGCGGCGCGGGGCGCGGGGCCACGGCGGCGGGCGCGCACAGCGCGCAGCGCGGGTGGGACTGGACGGGCTCGGCCATGACGTCGAGGGATTCGAGGTCCTGGACGAGGACCTGCCCCTCGGTCTCGGCGGGCAGCACGCCGGTGGTGAGGCGGAAGATCTCGTAGCCGAGGAGGTTGCCGGACATCGCGGCGACGGGGCCGGTCGGTGCGGACCGTCCCGAGGCGCCGCCGGTGGCGCCGCCCGCGACCTCGCTCCAGATGTCGGCGGCCGTACCGGCGTCGGTGTTGCCACCGAGGCGCAGCACCGCGCAGGACCAGCAGCCGGTCGAACCCGCCTTGCTGAGCGGGCCGGTGACCGACCTGCGGCCGAACGTCCAGGCGGGGATGAGGGTGGTGCCCTCCGGCACGCCCGCGAGAAGCAGGGCGTGGGTGCGGGCGGAGGCGTCGGGTCCGGTCACGACGACGACGTCGTAGCCGTCGAGTGCGGTCCAGCCGGGGTGCGCGGTGAGGCTGTCGAGGGTCACCGGGCAGTCCTGGGCGGCCAGTTCGGCGATCTCGGCGAGCAGGGTCGGGTCGCTGTCGGCGTCGCCTTCGACGGCGAGGCCGGCGCAGCCGTTGCGGACGAGGCTGAGCGCGCACCAGCGGGCGACGGGGCCGGTGCCGAGGATCGCGACACGGGTGGTGCGGTAGCGGCGGAAGCGGGCGAGGGCGCCGTCGGCGTAGTGGTCCGCGTACGCGATCTGGGCGGCGAAGCGGGTGGTGACCGCGTCGGTGAGGACGTCGGGGGCAGGGGCGCCGGACGCGTCCGAGGCGTCGGGGCCGGTCTCGTCCTCGGGTATGTCGCGGGCGAAGCCGCGCTCGTACAGCGTCTTGACCAGTTCGGCGGCCATGGCCTGCTGGGCGGGGCCGAAGCCCTGGCAGATGTCGCCGAGCCGGTGGTGGCCGGCGAGGTGCGGCACCATCAGCGAGGCGAACCGGTAGGCGGTGCGGCCGGTGAGGTGGAAGCCGCCGTCGGCGTTGTGGAAGAGGACCCCGCCGGGCGTCTCGGTGAACAGCACGTCCCGGCGGACTCGGGGTCTGGTGCCCGCGAGGGAGTCGAAGGCGGACACGGCGGGCGCCACCGGGGTCTGTGCCGAGGCAGCCGAAGCATCCGAGGCCGAAGCGGACGCCGTCTCGGTCTGTTGTGCCGCCGGAGGCGCGACGGCCGTGGGAGTCGCTGTCGCTTCTGCAGCCATGGGATTCACACCTTCTGTATCGGTCGGGATCGAAACGGCGCGGTTCTTCGCGCGTACACACGGAGCAGTTCGTGCACCCGGTACGGGCCGGGCGGCCCTTCTTCCAGCAGTCCGGCGTCGGCGAGCCGGTCCAGTACGTCGTCCGCCTCGACGGGGGACATCCCGAGCACCCGCACGCCGTCCTCGGCCGTGAAGTGGTCGGGGATCTGCGCGGCGACCTTCAGGAACGCCTCGACGAGCCGCGGGTCGAGCCGGTCGAGCGCCCCGCCCAGTACCCGGTGCACCGACAGCTCGGGCGAGTCGGCGAGCGAGAGCCGTGCCAGCGGGTCCTCCGCCAGCCAGCTCACCGAGTCGGCCAGCCGCAGCGCCGGCCGGGTGAGCAGCCGGGCCGACATGATGCGCAGCGCGAGCGGATGGTGACCGCAGGCTTCGGCGAGGCGGCGGGCCTCCTCCGGTTCCGCGTCGACGCGTTCGGCGCCGAGGACGGCGACCAGCAGCGCGTACGACTCCTCCTCGGTGAAGGTGCCGAGCCGCAGCACCCAGCCGCCGTGGGTGGCGACCAGACCGGCGAGACCGCGCCGGCTGGTGACGATCACCGCGCCGTCGGCGCCGGCCGGCAGCAGCGGCCTGACCTGGTCGGCGTCGACCACGTCGTCCAGCACGAGCAGGGCGCGTTCGCCGCGCACCTGGTCGCGCAGGGCGGCCGCCACCTCGGCGGCCGCGTCTTCGGGGCTGCGTGGCGTACCGTCCGGGCCGACCATCCGCACCATGAACAGCCCTGCGGGGAAGCTGTCCTTGACCTGGTGGGCGAGGTGCCGGGCCAGCGCGGTCTTCCCGATTCCGGGTGCCCCCGACACCAGGAGGGTGACGGGTTCATGGCCGGTCGCGGTCAGCCGCTCCAGCAGGGCGGTCGTCTCGGCCGCGCGCCCGGTGAAGGAGTGCACGGCCGCGACGGGTTCCACCACGGCCGACGGCGGCGCGGCGGGGGCGGTGGTGTGGCGGCGCTCGCCACCGCCGGCGGAGACGTACGCGGGGCCGGCGGGGTGGCGGTCGTCGGCGGGCCCCAGGTCCTCGCCGCGCAGGATGGCCAGTTCCAGCCGGCGCAGCGCGGGCGACGGGTCCACCCCCAACTCGTCGTGCAGATACTCCTTCACCATCCGGTACTCGGCGAGCGCCTCGGTCTGACGGCCCGTGCGGTACAGGGCCTCGATGAGCTGTTCCCGGAACCGCTCATGGCCGGGGTGGGCCCGGCTGGCGCTCCACAGCTCGACCAGCGCCTCGCCGCAGCGGCCGAGCAGCAGTTTGAGATCGCAGGCGCGCTCCAGGGTCCGCAGCCGCTCCTCGACGAGCCGGGGGACTTCGTCGCGGTGCAGTACGTCGGAGCGGACGTTGGCCAGGACGGAGCCCTCCCACAACGACAACGCGCCTTTGAGCACGTGCAGTTCACTCTCCGGGTCGGCGACGTCGGCGGCACGCCGTACCTCTTCCCGGAAGCCGATCAGATCGAGATGCCGGGGCCCGGCCGTGATCCGGTATCCGCCGGGCACGGCCTCGATGGGGGTCTCGGTCACCCCGTGCTTGGTGAACAGACGGCGCAGCCGCAGTACGCACGTCTGGAGAGCGGCACGGGAGGTGGCGGGCTGTTCCTCGCCCCACATGGTCCGCTGCAGGTAGTCGGCGGAGACGACCGTGTTGGCATGCAGGAGCAGTGAGGCGAGGAGAATGGTGGGCTTGGACGGCTGGAGGACGACGGTGTCGGGACCGTCCGTGATGCTGAGCGGCCCGAGGAGCTGAAACCGCACCGACTACGCCTAGTCCCAGCCGTTGACAAGCTTGCAGAGCGTCAGGGCCTCGCCGGCCACCGTCTCGGGGACGAAGACGGCGGCCGACTGGCACGCCGTCACCGGGTCGGGCGCGCTCGGCCCGGCGACGCGGGCGGAGGCCGAGGCGGTCCCCGCGGACAGGGTCAGTGCGGCCGTACAGACACCAAGAGCGAGTGCGGTTCGTGCGGTACGGACGGTGCGAGCGGTGCGCGAACGGGCCATGATCTTCTTGGAGTTGCAGTGCGGTACACCGAGCACAATTCCCCCTGTTGAATCGTTCCGTCGGACCGGATCGCTTTCCGGTGGCACGACCATGGCAGCGGGTGTCTCGAAATGGGGGGCCGGGGCGTGTCAGCTTGTTGCATCTACGCGCGCAGCTTGTTGTCAGCACCGCTCTGACCTGGGAAGACAAAATCGGCTCCGATGGGCGTCGAGGACGCCCACCGGAGCCGAAAATCACCTAGGCCGTGCCGGTGGCGGCGGGTCGGTCACCGCCGGGCACCACCGGGCACCGCTAATCCGTGGCGATCGCATTCAGGACGTTCATGCGGCCGGCCCGGAACGCCGGGACGAGCGCGGCGAACAGTCCCACGAAGGCCGAGGCCACGAACACCCCGATGATGGTCGGCCACGGGATCTCCAGGACTCCCAACCCCTCCAGGGCGAGGAGCTTCTGTGCCGCCGTGCCCCAGCCCATACCCAGACCGAGTCCGAGCAGGGCTCCGAAGAGGGCGATGACGACCGACTCCAGACGGATCATCCGCCGCAGTTGACGGCGCGACAGGCCGATGGCCCGCAGCAGTCCGATCTCCCGGGTCCGCTCCACGACCGAGAGCGCGAGGGTGTTCACCACACCCAGCACTGCGACGATGATCGCGAGTCCGAGCAGACCGTAGACGATGTTGAGCAGTTGGCCGATCTGGTCCTTCAGATCCTGCTTGAAGTCCGTCTGGTCCTGGACCTTGTACTGCGGGTACGCCGCGAGCGAGTCCTTCAGCGCCGCGTACGCCTCCTTCTCCTTGCCGTCCTCGGCCGCCGCGAACATGATCACGTTCTTCGGCATCTTCTCGGCCGGCAGATACCGCTCGGCGGTCGCTATGGACAGGTACTTGGCGCCCTTGTCCACCGACACGTCGTCCGACGTGATCGCCGCGACCTTGAGCTTCGCGCTCTCGCCGCCCTTGAACGCGACGGTCAGCTCGTCCCCGACCTTGACGCCGTGCTCCTCGGCGAAGATGTCGCCGACGGACATGGAGTCCTTGTCGTAGGCGGCGGACAGCTCACCCGCGACGGTCTCGCGGCGCAGATCCTGCGCGTACGTCGAGTCGGCCGCCGCCAGGTCCTCGCTGACGGTCTTCCCGTCGGGCGTGGTCAGCTTGGCCTCGACCATCTTGTACTCGGTGACGTGCGCGATTCCCGGGGCCTTCTCCAGCGCCTCCTGGGCCTGCGGCACGATCGGCTGGCCGGTGTCGGACTGGATGATGAAGTCCGCGCCGACGGTCTTGTCCAGCTCGTCCGTCGCCGAGGCGACCATCGACGAACCGACCACCGACAGACACGCCACCAGGGCCAGGCCGATCATCAGGGCCGCGCCCGTGGCTCCCGTACGCCGCGGGTTGCGCAGCGCGTTGCGCTCGGCCATCCGGCCGACCGGGCCGAAGCCCCGCAGCACCACGGTGCTCAGGATCCGGACGAAGAAGCCGGCGAGCAGCGGGCCGATGACGACGAAGCCGATGAGCGTGAGAACGACGCCCACGCCGAGGAACAGCGAGCCCTCACTAGCCTTCTCGGCTTGCGTCGAGACGAGCAGCGCGGCGACACCACCGGCGGTGAGGAGCAGACCGATCGTGCCCCGGATCCGTCCGGCGCGGCCGTCGGCCGGTGTCCCGGCGTCACGCAGCGCCGCCATCGGCGAGATCTTCCCGGCCCTGCGGGCCGGTATGTAGGCGGCGAGGACGGTGACGACGACGCCGAGCACCAGCCCGATCGCGGGAGTCGTCCACTTCACGGTGAGGTCCTGGGTGGACAGCTCCATCCCCATGGACGACATCAGTTCCATCAGACCCACGGCCAGTCCCACACCCGCGGCGACACCGGCGATGGAGCCGACGACGCCGAGCAGGACGGCCTCCAGCAGCACCGAGCGGTTGACCTGCTTACGGCTGGACCCGATGGCCCGCATCAGGCCGATCTCGCGGGTCCGCTGGGCGACCAGCATGGAGAAGGTGTTGACGATCAGGAAGATGCCGACGAGGAAGGCGATTCCGGCGAAGCCGAGCATCGCGTACTTCATCACGTCGAGGAACGAACCGACGCTGTCCCGGCCCGCGTCCGCCATCTCCTTCTGCGTCTGGAGCTTGTACGTGCCCCCGAGCGATCCCGCCAGGTCCGCCTTCAGCCGGGCGTCGCTCACCCCGTCGTCGGCCACGACGTTGACTTGCGTGAACAGACCGGTCTCGCCGAGGAGTCCACGCTGGGCGGTCTCGGTGTCGAAGTAGAGGATGGTGGCGCCCGGGTTGGTCACCTTGAAGGTGGCGATGCCGACGATCTTCGCCTTGAGGTCGCCCGTGACCACGATGGTGCGCAGCTCGTCGCCGAGCTTCAGGTCGTGCTTGTCCGCGGTGTCGGCGTCGACCATGACCTCGGTGGGACCGCGCGGGGCGTGCCCGGAGGTGATCTCCATCGACCTGAGGTCGTTGTCCGTCCAGTTGCCGGCGATCGTCGGGGCGCCGGACGTCGCGCCCACGTTCTTGTTCTCCGTGTCGACGACCGTGACACTCATGCTGCTGACCGCGCCCTCGGCGGACTTCACGCCCGGCGACTTCTCCACGCGTCCGACGACGGAGGCCGGCAGCGACTCGGGCTTGCCGGTCTGCGACGGCGCTTCGTCGGCCGCCGCCGCGCCCTTGGGGCTGACGGTGACGTCGGACGACGTCGAGGCGAAGAGTTTGTCGAACGTGGTGTTCATCGTGTCCGTGAAGACGAGCGTCCCCGAGACGAACGCCACCGACAGCAGGACGGCGACGGCGGAGAGCACCATGCGGCCCTTGTGCGCGAGGAAGTTGCGCACGGAAGTCTTGACGACGGTCACGACGTCCGCCCCCGAGCGTCGAAGTTCTTCATGCGGTCGAGGACCTGCTCGGCGGTCGGGCTGCGCATCTCGTCGACGATCCGGCCGTCGGCGAGATACAGCACCCGGTCCGCGTAGGAGGCGGCGACCGGGTCGTGCGTGACCATCACCATGGTCTGTCCCAGCTCGTCCACCGACTTGCGCAGGAAGTTCAGCACCTCGGCGCCGGCCCGTGAGTCCAGGTTTCCGGTCGGCTCGTCACCGAAGATGATCTCGGGACGGGCGGCGAGCGCGCGGGCGACGGCCACGCGCTGCTGCTGGCCGCCGGAGAGCTGGGTGGGCCGGTGCTTGAGCCGCTCGGCCAGACCGACGGTCTCCACCACCCGCTGGAGCCACTGCCGGTCGGGCTTGCGGCCCGCTATGTCCATGGGCAGCGTGATGTTCTCCAGGGCGTTCAGCGTCGGCAGCAGGTTGTAGGCCTGGAAGATGAAGCCGATCCGGTCCCTGCGCAGCTGCGTGAGCTTCTTGTCCTTGAGCTTCGTGATCTCGGTCTCGTCGAGATAGATCTCCCCCGAAGTCACGGTGTCGAGCCCGGCGAGGCAGTGCATCAGCGTCGACTTGCCGGAGCCGGACGGGCCCATGATCGCGGTGAACTGCCCGCGGGCGATGTCCACATCGACATGGTCGAGCGCGACGATCCGGGTCTCCCCCGAGCCGTAGGCCTTGACGACCTGCCGCGCTCGCGCGGCGACGGCCAAACGCCCTCCCGTGCCCCCGTGCTTGGGGATGGTCATAGCCGTTGTCACGGTAAATCTCCTAAGTCCGTTGATAATCAGGCGTCGTGAGGCACGCTGCGCGCCCCGCGCTGTGTGGTGGTGTGGTGACGTGTCGGTGATGCGGCGGGTGGTCGCGCGACGTGGTGTCGCGCGACCGGCCGTCGTGCGGCAGGTGGGCCGGTGAGTGGTCCCGCCGGCTCCGACTTGAGTCTGCGCGCCCGAGCCCCTCCGGCGCGCTGGGGAAAAACTCAGACTTCTGCTGGGGTTTTCCTCAGGATTTCCGGGTGGTAGCCCCCCTCGGGCCCGCTCCCCCTCACCGCCCGGCCCCCCGACCGGCCCCCCGCGGTGTAAGACCAACTTAAAGAATGGGCACCCCTCTTCTCCTCCTCCAGCGGGACGAACCGTCCCTGGCCGTAAGTAGGGAGAACCACCTAAGGGCTCTCCACCCTCAGGTGGAGCCGCCCTGAGGGTTCCCTCCGGGGTCGAAGGCTGCACCCTGCCGCGACGAGAGGGTCAAGTGAGATGGTGTCCGGGGAGATACCTGCATAGGGAAGGGATCCTGTGACCGCCATACCCGAGCGCGCCGCACCCGAGCGCCGCCGCGGTCCCGTCGTCGCCGCCCTCATGCTCGGCATGGCGCTGGCCGCGCTCGACGGCACGATCCTCTCCACCGCCGTCCCGCAGATCGTCGGAGACCTCGGCGGCTTCTCCGTCTTCTCCTGGCTCTTCTCCGGCTACCTGCTCGCCGCGACGGTCACCCTCCCCGTGTACGGAAAGCTCTCCGACACCTTCGGCCGCAAGCCCGTGCTGATCGCGGGCATCATCCTCTTCCTCATCGGCTCCGTCCTCTGCGCCACCGCGTGGAACATGGGGTCCCTGATCGCCTTCCGCGTCGTCCAGGGCCTCGGCGGCGGCGCGATCCAGGGCACCGTGCAGACCATCGCCGCCGACCTCTACCCCCTGAAGGAACGCCCCAAGATCCAGGCCAAGCTCTCCACCGTCTGGGCCACGTCCTCCATCGCGGGCCCGGCGGTCGGCGGACTGCTCGCGGGGTACGCCGACTGGCGCTGGATCTTCCTGATCAATCTGCCGGTGGGCGCGCTCGCGCTGTACCTGACCGTCCGCCACCTCCACGAGCCCGGCCGCACGCGCACCCGCGAGAGGGGGGACACCGCGCGTACGAAGCGGGGTCCCCGCGCCGCGACCGGCACCCGGCCCCGTATCGACTGGGCGGGCGCGCTCGCCGTCTTCGCCACCGGCACGCTCCTGGTCACCGCCCTCGTACAGGGCGGTGTCGCCTGGCCCTGGCTCTCCGCCCCCTCGATCGCGCTCCTCGGCGGCAGCGCGCTGCTCGCCGTCGTGACCTTCCTCGTCGAACGGCGCGCGGCCGAACCGATCATCCCCGGCTGGGTCTGGCGCCGCCGCCCCATCGCCGCCGTCAACCTCGCGCTGGGCGCGCTCGGGCTGCTGATGATCGCCCCGACGGTCTTCCTGCCGACGTACGCCCAGTCCGTCCTCGGCCTCGGACCGATAGCCGCCGGCTTCGTCCTCTCCGCGATGACCCTGACCTGGCCGATCAGCGCGGCCCTCTCCGACCGCGTCTACAACCGCGTGGGCTTCCGCCGCACCGCGATCACCGGCATGTCCTTCGCCCTGCTGGTCCTGCTGGCCTTCCCCCTGCTGCCCTTCCCCGGCCAGGCATGGCAGCCCGCGCTGCTGATGCTGCTGCTCGGCGCGGCGCTCGGGCTGTTCCAACTCCCGCTGATCATCGCCGTACAGGGGACGGTCGGCTGGTCGGAGCGCGGTACGGCCACCGCGTCGATACTCTTCTGCCGCCAGCTCGGCCAGAGCGTCGGCGCCGCGCTCTTCGGGGCGCTGGCCAACGGCATCCTCACCAACAAGCTCGCCGACGCGCCCGGCAGCGGCCTCCCGCGCGACCTCGACTCCGTGGCACACGCCCTGGACGACCCGGCGGCCCTCACCGCCCGCGCGGCCGACTTCCTGCGCCGCGCGGTCGACTCGGCGGTCGACGCCGTCTTCCTGGGAGCGGCCGGCGCCGCCGCGCTCTGCCTGCTGGTGCTCCTCTTCGTGGCGCCGCGCCGCTTCCCCGTCCACCAGGACCCCACACCGGATCCGGCCCCGGACGCGCGGCCCAGCAAGGCGACCGACCCCGCCACGGACGCCTCCTGAAGAACGGGCTCCTCCTTAAGAGGATCCTCGATCGGCGGACGGACCGGCCTCGGCCTCCGCAGGAGCCCGGCCCGTCAACGCCGCCAGGCTGTTGCGCACATGCGTCATCCGCGCCTGCACCTCCTCACGGATCTCGGTGTGCTCCCGCAGGATCCGCTCCGTCTCCCGCAGCGTCCGCTCCTGCGCCGCCCGTGCCCGCCCGATCAACTCCTCGGCGCGCGCGGCCGCGTCCTCCCGGATGTGCCGGGCGTTCTCCTCCGCCTCCGCGAAAGCACGCCTTGCGTCCGCGAGTCGAGCGTCCGAGCGGGTCGCCACCTCCGTCTGCTGGGCCTCCTCGGCCGCGTCCCGGTCGGTGAACTCCCGTTCCGTCGCGGCCAGTCGCTCCGCGTGCTCCCGCGACAACTCGGTGAGCAGCGCCTCCGTACGCTGCCGGATCTCGTCGAAACGGGCCAGCGCCGCGCCCCGTACGCCCTCGGCGTCCCGGCGCGCGGCCGTCCGCAGCTCGTCGGCCGCGTCCCGCGCGCCCTCCAACGTCCGCGCCGCGTGCGCGTCCGCGTCGGCCGTGACCGCCTCCGCGTGCGCGCGGGCCGCCTCGCGCGTCCGCCGGCCACCGTCGTCCGCCTCGTCGGACAGAGCCTGCGCGTCCTCCCGAGCGGCCGTGCGCGCCGCGTCCGCCTCCTCGGCGGCCAGAGCCAGGATCTGCCGGGCGCGGTCGCTCAGGGAGTCGTACGTCTGCGGCGGCAGGGCCTCGACCTGCCGCCGCAGCAGCTCGACCTCCACCTCCAGACGCTCGGCGAGCTCCGTGAGCCGCCGCTCGTGCGCCTGGGCGTCCTCCCGGTCCCCGGCCAGTTCCGTGACCCGCCGGTCGACCTGCTCGGGGCGGTAACCACGGCCCCGGACGGGATCGAAACCGTGAGCCGAAGCCCGTGCAGCAGCCATTCGTGAAGCCTCTCTCCGACCGATGGTGACGAGATGAGACGTCCTTACGAAACGCCCCACCCGTCCATCCTTCTCAAGGATGCGGCATTTGACGCCGGGTGCCTGACTCCGCTTCCGTACCGATGACGCGGCCGACGCGTTCAAGCCATTCCCGATCCCGGTGCCGGAACGGCGAAGGCGCCCACCGTGAACCACGGGGGCGCCTGCGCGCGGGGTCGTACGTGGCGGATCTCACCGCCCGGTCGGCGTCGCCAAACCGGCTCCGTACGGTCGGAGCACCGCCGGGTCGATCAGAGCAGCCCGTCCCACATCTGCTCCAGCAGCACCGACCACCAGCTCTCCGGCGACGACAGCGCCGCCGGGTCGATCGCGGCGAGCTGCGCCTGGAAATCGACCGTCCAGCGACCTGCCTGCTCCGGATTCAGACCGAAACGCAGCCGCCACATGCGGCCGAGCAGCGCCATCGAGCGAGTGAACTCCGGCAGTCCGGTGTTCACGAACTGCGGCGGGATCGTCTGACCGCCCGGACCCGTCTCGACCGACACGGCCATGATGTGCGCCGTGCCGTACTGGACACAGATCGCGCGGCCGAAGTCGCTGCCCATCACCAGGTACGAGCCCGCGTCCGCCGCCGGCTGCACCTGCCGCTGCGCGGCCAGCTCGGCCAGCGTCGGCACCACCGGCTGCGGGGGCTGCGCCCAGAAGAACGGGCCGAAGTCGCCCGGCAGCCCCGCCCACACGAGCGTGCGCGCAACGACTTCCGGTACGCCCTGACGGGACACCGCCCGCTGGTCGAAGCGGCAGATGCCCTGCGGGCCGAACGCGCCCGCCAGCTCCTGCGCGATCGCCTCAGGCGGGACCGGCTGCGCGGGCGGCACCTGCGGCAGCGGGGCGCGTACCGGGGCCGGCCGCGCCGGACCGTCCGCGACCTGGTGCAACTCGCCCTGGTGGGTGAGCAGATGCTGCATGCCCTGCTGGCGGCTGGAGTGGTCCCTGCCGTACGGGGCGACGCTGGTGATCCGCACCTGGGGCCAGGTCTCGCGGATCATCCGCGCGCAGTAACCACCGGGCAGCTCGCAGGACTCCAGCTCCGTGTGGAGTTCGAGCACCTGCTGCGGCGGCACGTTCATGGCGCGCAGCTCGTGCAGTATCTGCCACTCGGGGTGCGGAGTGCCGGGCGCCGAACGGCGGATGAGCTGGGCCTCGGAGCCGTCGGGCGCGCGGTAGCGCAGTACGGCCTGATAGCCGGGGCCGACCGTCGGCATGCCGGCGGCCTGTTGCGGATAGCCGTACGAGCCGGGCGGGGCACCGGGAGGCGCACCGGGCGGGCCGGGCGGATGCGGACCGGGGGCACCGGGCGGCGGGCCGGGTACGGCACCGGGGCCGGCCAGCATCGTCGCGGCGTGGTGGACACCACCGGGCGGCGGCGTCCCAGGAGCACCGGGAGCGCCGGGGGCGCCTGGAGGACCGGGCGGCATCCCAGGAGGCACGCCCGGAACACCGTGCTGACCGCCCTGGCTCGGGTCCGCCAGCATCGTCGCCGCATGGTGGACACCACCGGGCGGCGGCGTCCCAGGAGCACCGGGGGGACCAGGCGGACCCGGCGGCATGCCGGGAGCGCCCGGAGCACCGGGCGGACCCGGAGGACCCGGAGGACGAGGACCGCCCGACGACGGGGACTGACCACCCTGGCTCGGATCCGCGAACATCGTCGCCGCGTGATGCACACCACCGGGCGGCGGCGTACCGGGAGCACCAGGGGCGCCGGGAGCGCCCGGAGGACCGGGCGGCTGCGGACCACCCGGACCGCCGGGACCGAGGTGCGGGGCGAGCTGTGTCGGCTGGTACCCACCGGCCGGGGCGCCGGGAGGACCGGGCGGGCCGGGAACCCCGGGCACGCCGGGAGCACCGGGCGGCGGCGGGGTCGTGGAGCCCGCGCCACGCGCACCGCGCGGCGGCGCCGTCGCCTTGCTCGTCGCCGCGTCGGCGATGTCACCGGGACCGGAACCGGGGCCGGGCGCACTCGGCCCGCCCCGATCGGGAGTCCCCGAGCCGAGAGCCGGGGCCATGGCCGTACGCGGCAGTTGACTGCCACCCGACATCAGCGCCGTCGGCGCCTCGGCCGCCACACCGGGCGGCGGCGTGTCGTCGTCCGCGCCCGAGAGCGGCGGCGCGAAGACCGTCGCCGGAAGGCCCACCGACACGTCCTCACCGGCGGCGTTGGTGTCCGTACCGGCCCAGGGAGTCGCCCCGGCCTGCGGCGCGGCGCCGGACCCCGCGGGCCCGTGATCCCCACTGCGGTCGGCGTCGGGCCACGGCGAACTGCTGCTCTGCGACGCCGAGACCGGCGCCGCGGGCGCACCCTGCCCGTACCCGCCACCACCGGAGGAACCCGCGCCGGGGCCCGAGCCCGCTGACGAGCCCGCGCCCGACGACGAGGACGACGCCGAGGGCCCCCCGGGAACACCCATCCTGTCCGCCGCGTCCTGCAACCACTCCGGCGGCGTCAACAGGAACGACGTCTGATTCAGATCGATGCGCTGCGGCGCCTGCGGCGGCTCCGGGGCCTGCGCCTGCGACCCGTACTCCTCCTCGTACCGCCGGATCACCTCACCCACCGGCAGCCCCGGCCACAGCGTCGCCTCACCGCTGTCCCTCGCGATCACCAGCCGCTGGAGCCCGCCGTCCGACCTCGGACCGTCCGCGCGGTCCTCGGCCCACACCACGAACCCCAGCTCGAACTCCCGCACCCGCACCTCACGGTGCTGATACGCGGGCACGTCGCCGTTGACCCACTCGTCCGCGCGTTCCTGCGCCTGAGCGAATGTCACCATCGCGCTCATCCCTCCACCGGGACGGCGCGGGCGAAGCCGCCGTCCACCATCAGGTTCGCCACCGTGTCCAGCTCCGGCGGATTGCCCGCCAGTCGTGTGAGGAAGGCGTCGAAGTCCTCACCGCAGGGCAGCAGCAGGCGCTCGACCCGCTCCTGCACACTCCAGCCGTCCCGGTCGCGTGCGTCGTCGTACGCGCAGAACCACACCGAACCGGCCGACTCGCCCCGCACCTTCACCGCGAGGATGCCGCCCTGGACGAACGCCACGCCCAGATAGTCCTTGGTCAGATGGTCCCGCAGACACTTGTTGACGTACAACAGGTCGTTGACCGCCGCCTCTTCACGCACCGTGAAGAACGGCTGGTCCACCAGCAGCCCCAGCTCCGCGTCCAGCGCCGCGCCCACCGGGGCGCAGCCGCCCGCCGCCTTGAGGAAGGTGCGGTACGCGCCGGGCAGCCGGTAGCCGAGGTCCTCCTCGACACCGAGCAACTGCTGCTCGGTCACGGACACCGAACTCTTCGGCAGCCCGAAGTGCACCGGCCGCGTCTCCTGAAGAGGACGCGTTCCGCGCTTGCCGTGATCCACCGGAGTCGTCGCCAGCCCGCCGTGATGGCGCAGCAGCGCCTTCACCTCCACCGGCACCAGCAGCAGCCGGCGCGATCCCGGCGCGTGGTGCCAGGTCCAGCCGTGCGGGGTCGCCACGGCGGGGATCGTGTCCCACAGTTCATGGCCGTCGGCGTGCAGCGCGGCGTTGGCAGACACGTAGTCCGTGAGCCGCAACTCGTCGACGCCGAACCCCTCGGGGGGCTCGGCGATCTCGGCGGCGGCGCGCGCGTACGGCGAGAAGTCCGGGAAGCCGTTGCCGTCCACCGGCACACCCCTGGGGTGGCGGGAGGCCCGGACGGGGTCCGGGAAAAGCACGACCTGCCCGGCATAGGCCGCATTCGGTGGCGCGGCTTGCTGCCCGAGCCGACCTGTCGTCATGGCGGATGCCCCCTGCTGGCTTCTGACTGGTTCGGCACAGCCTATGCGGTGAAGCAACAGGGGACGCTGCCCCTCCGTTCCGTCGACGGCCCTCGCCACGGCACTCGTTCGGGTGCCGGTGACAACGGGTCACCGCAGGTCACGCAGCGGCGACGCCACGCCCCGAACCCGCCCCGGCTTCCCCACGACGTGTCACATTTGGCAGGCTGTCCCCCGCAACTCGGGGGATTGCGTGGGGATTGCGTAGGGAGGGACAACGCTTTGCACACAGCACAACAGGACACATCGGGAGATCCTCGACTCGGTTCACCGAGCCGCCCGGGAGCGACGCCGGGGCGCCCTGTCACGGACATCGCCGGGACCGGCCGGCCCGGCACCACCGCCGGGACCTCGGACGGGCCGCTGAACCGGACTTCGGACGGGACCACCGGGACCGCGGCCGGCGAGACCTCCGGAGACCCGCGCCTCAGCTGGAGCAGCACCGAACCGCACCGACCGCCCGTACTGCGGCAGCGCCGCGACGGAATCCTGCCCGCCGTCGCCGCCGCGCTCTCCGTGCGTGGTGAAAATCTCACCTGCACCGCGGGCAAGGCCGACCAACCGCCCGCCCTGCATCCCCTCGTACAGGACTTCCTGGACACCCTCACCAGCGGCCAGCGTGAACGATTCACCGGACGCTGCCCCGAAGCCATCCTGCTGTCCCGGCACCTGACCGCCGTCGAGGGCGCCCGCTCCAAACGCGCCCAGCGCAAACCCCTCACCACCGGCGAGGCCCGCCGCTCCCTCAAGCACGCCAAACTCACCGCACGCCGCATCCGTGAGGACGGCGACCCGCTCCACGGCAGTTACGCGCCGCCCTGCCGCTCCTGTACGGCGATGCTCGCCCAGTTCGGCGTACGCCCCGTCGACCCGACGCAGAACGGCTGACGACCCCGTGCCCGATCTCACCACGACCCGCTTCCCCGTCGCCGTCGACGCCGCCCTGCGCGAAGCCGGCTGGCAGCCGGGCCGCTGGGACATGCGGCAGGCAGAGGAGTGGGCGGACGCGCTGCGCGCCCACGTCACCCCGGCGGGACACATGCACGCCGTGTTCGCGGCCGTCGTCGAGATCTGGGCGGAGTTCGGCGGGCTGACCGTGACCGGGCCCGGACCCGGGCGGCAGATCGCCCCCACGTCCGTACGGTTCGACCCGCTGGCCGGCATCCATCTCGCCCGTACCCTCGGGGACCTCGGACGCTCCCTGGACACCGAGATCAGCCCCATCGGTGAGGAAGGCGACGGCCGGGCCGTGGTCGCCGTCGACGCGACGGGACGCGTCTACTCCATCGACCACACCGGCGACTGGTACCTCGGCCCGCACATCGACCACGCGCTCGCGGCGCTGGTGACCGGAACGCAGCCGCAACGGCTCACATCGAACTGAGCGCCCCTTCGAACCGAGCGCCCCTACGCGGCGTCCCGGTACGGCAGCACCGCCGACACCCGGAAACCTCCCGCGTCCGTCTCGCCGGACACGAACACCCCGCCCAGCGCGAGCACCCGCTCCCGCATCCCCACCAGCCCGTTCCCGCCACTGGGCAGCCCGGCGTCGGCCTCGCCGTACGAGGGACCGTTCTCCACCTGCATCGCGATCTCGGCCTCCCGGTGCGCCAGCCGCACCATCACCTTCGCCCCCGCAGCGTGCTTGTGCACATTCGTCAGCGCCTCCTGCACCACCCGGTACGCCGTCTGCTCCACCTCCGGCGCGTACACCCGCGTCACCCCCTGCACCGCGAGCTCCACGACCATCCCGGCGTCGCGCGACTGACCCACCAGCGCCTCGATGTCCTCCATACCGGGGCCGTCGTCCGCCGCCGCGGCCGCTGCCGCCGCGGCGGCGACACCCACCGACGCCAACGGCACCGTCGAACGGTCCGCACCCGCCACCTTCCGCGCCGCCTGCTGCTCCCCCGCCCGCAGCACACCCAGCATCTCCCGCAGCTCCGTCAGCGCCTGCCGCCCCATGTCCCCCACCAGCGCGGCGTTCTTCACGGCCTTCTGCGGATCCTTCAACGCCACCGCCTGCAACGCGGCGGCGTGCACCACCATCAGACTCACCCGGTGCGCCACCACGTCGTGCATCTCACGCGCGATACGCGTGCGCTCCTCCGTACGAGCCCACTCCGCCCGCTGCTCGGCCCGGTCGGCCAGCAGCGACAACTCCTGCTCCAGACTGTCCGCCCGCTCCCGCAGGCTCTCCATCAGCCGGCGCCTGGCCCCCACGTAGAGACCGAGGAGCACGGGCGGCAACGACATGCTCAGCGCCATGAAGACGGCGATGAGCGGGATGTACCAGCGGGCGGAGTCGATGTCCACGCCACTGACGTCCTGCCGCGTCCGTACGAAGACGACGATGAGCGTCCCCACGAGCGACATCCCGGCGAGCGCGCCGATGATGCGGCGGGGCGCGTCGGACGCGGCGAGCGTGTACAGCCCGACGATCGCGAGCAGCACGCCCATCTCGGCCGGTGTGACGGCGACGGAGACCAGCACGACGGTCATCGGCCACCGCCGCCGCAACAGCAGCACGGACCCGACCAACACGCCGAAAACGACCCCGAGAGCGACCGGCAGCTGAGCACTGCCCGCGAACCGGATCCCCTCGAACGCGCACTCCAGGGCGGACACGACGGCCAGCCCCACATCCAGCACGACGCTGCGGCGCCGTCTCCACCACCAGAAGCCGCGAGTGGTCAAACCCTCGGCCTCCTGGGGTGCCCCCGTTGTGGTCATACCTCCCAGCCTACGGGCGGCCGCGACCCAATTTCCGGCGAGTGCGAACCGCCGTCCACGCAGGCGCCCGGTCGCCCCCGTCACCAAGAGCGCCGATCTATGACGTCGCGTGGACAGCACCCGGTACGGCATAGTGTTGGGTGCAGAATCAACGACCTGACAGAATGTCCGTTTAGGTCACAATGTTCCCCCGTGGTGTAATTGGCAGCACTGTGGCTTTTGGTGCCATCTGTCCAGGTTCGAGTCCTGGCGGGGGAGCCGGCTTTCTCGGGTCCTGACCTCTCCGGTCAGGACCCGCCTTCGTTTCCGTCCCGAAACCCCCCGGTATCCTGCGGATGTCCGCCACGCCAAGCATCCGAAGCCGAAGGGCATTCCCGTGAGCGCCAATCGCCCGGCCGCCGTCGTCGTCCTCGCAGCGGGTGAGGGCACCCGCATGAAGTCGAAGACACCCAAGGTTCTGCACGAGATCTGCGGGCGCTCGCTCGTCGGTCATGTCGTCTCCGCCGCGCGTGAGCTGGAGCCGGAGCATCTCGTCGTCGTCGTCGGGCACGCGCGGGAGCTGGTCGAGGGGCATCTGGCCGCCTCGTACGACGGGGTGCGGACCGCCTTCCAGGCCGAGCAGAACGGCACCGGGCACGCCGTCCGGATGGCCGTCGAGGAGCTGGGGCAGGCCCCCGACGGCACCGTCGTCGTCGTGTGCGGCGACACCCCGCTGCTGTCCGGCTCGACGCTCGCCGCGCTCGCCGCGCAGCACGAGAAGGACGGCAACGCCGTCACCGTGCTGACCGCCGAGGTGCCGGACGCGACCGGTTACGGGCGGATCGTGCGGGACGAGGCGAGCGGCGCCGTCGTAGGGATCGTGGAGCACAAGGACGCGACGGACGAGCAGCTCGCGGTGCGGGAGATCAACTCGGGGGTGTTCGCCTTCGACGGTCGGCTGCTCGCGGACGCGCTCGGCAAGGTCCGTACGGACAACAGCCAGGGCGAGGAGTATCTGACCGACGTCCTCGGCATCCTGCGGTCGGCGGGGCACCGCGTCGGCGCCTCGGTGGCCGGTGATCACCGGGAGATCCTGGGCATCAACAACCGCGTACAACTGGCCGCGGCGCGCGGGCTGCTGAACGAGCGGCTGCTGGAGCGGGCGATGACGGCCGGCGTGACCGTGGTGGACCCGGGGTCGGTGCTGATCGATGTGACGGTGACGTACGAGCCGGACTCGATCGTGCACCCGGGTACGCAGCTGCTGGGCGCGACGCATCTGTCGGAGGGCGCGGAGGTGGGTCCCAACTCGCGGCTTACGGACACGAAGGTGGGCGTGGGCGCCCGGGTGGACAACACGGTGGCCATCGACGCGGAGGTGGGCGAGTCGGCCTCGGTGGGCCCGTTCGCGTATCTGCGTCCGGGCACGAAGCTCGGCGTGAGGTCGAAGGCCGGGACGTTCGTCGAGATGAAGAAGGCGACGATCGGCGCCGGTTCGAAGGTGCCGCACCTGAGTTACGTGGGTGACGCGACGATCGGTGAGCAGACGAACATCGGTGCGGCGAGCGTGTTCGTGAACTACGACGGCGAGTCGAAGCACCACACGACGATCGGCTCGCACTGCAAGACGGGCTCGGACAACATGTTTGTGGCGCCTGTCACTGTCGGGGACGGTGCTTACACCGCCGCCGGGTCGGTCATCACGAAGGACGTCCCGTCGGGTTCGCTGGCCGTCGCGCGGGGCCAGCAAAGGAATATCGAGGGTTGGGTGGCCCGAAAGCGGCCTGGCAGTGCCGCCGCGCAGGCCGCCGCCGCCGCGGCCGAGGAGCTCGCGGTCGAAAGCTGACCGGAAACAGGCGCCTCGTGCAGCGCGTACCGTGATAGATGCTCACGTTCGGCTGGCTCGCAGGGACGCGCGGGCTCAGCGGCAATCAACACGTCTGAGGAGACTGTGCTGTGACCGGGATCAAGACGACCGGCGAGAAGAAGCTGATGCTCTTTTCCGGCCGCGCCCACCCCGAGCTGGCCGAGGCTGTCGCCCATACGCTGGGTGTCGGGATAGTGCCGACCAAGGCGTTCGATTTCGCCAACGGTGAGATCTACGTGCGCTATCAGGAGTCGGCTCGTGGTGCGGACTGTTTTCTGATCCAGAGCCACACGGCTCCGATCAATAAATGGATCATGGAACAGTTGATCATGATCGACGCTCTGAAGCGGGCCTCCGCCCGGAGCATCACGGTGATCGTTCCCTTCTACGGATACGCCCGGCAGGACAAGAAGCACCGTGGGCGCGAGCCGATCTCGGCCCGCATGGTGGCGGACCTGATGAAGACGGCGGGCGCGCACCGCATTCTGACCGTGGACCTCCACACGGACCAGATCCAGGGCTTCTTCGACGGTCCGGTGGACCATCTGTTCGCGCTGCCGATCCTGGCGGACTACGTGGCGACGAAGGTCGACCGGTCGAAGCTGACGGTGGTCTCGCCGGACGCCGGCCGTGTACGGGTGGCGGACCGCTGGTGCGACCGGCTGGACGCGCCGCTGGCGATCGTGCACAAGCGTCGCGACAAGGATGTCGCGAACGAGGTGACGGTCCATGAGGTCGTGGGCAACGTCGAGGGCCGGGTCTGTGTCCTGGTGGACGACATGATCGACACCGGTGGCACGATCTGCGCCGCCGCGGACGCGCTGTTCGCGCACGGCGCCGAGGACGTCATCGTGACGGCGACGCACGGTGTGCTGTCCGGTCCGGCCGGGGACCGGCTGAAGAATTCGAAGGTGAGCGAGTTCATCTTCACGGACACGCTGCCGGACCCGGGCAATCTGGAGATGGACAAGATCACGGTGCTGTCGATCGCGCCGACGATCGCGCGTGCGGTGCGTGAGGTGTTCGAGGACGGTTCGGTGACCAGCCTCTTCGACGAGCAGGCGTAGCACAGCCCCCGCACCGGTTCTGAAGATCGATTTCTGGGCGGCCTCCCCGCCGGGTAGACTCACGGAGTTGCTCGGCGAGGGAGGCCGCTTTCATTCGCGGCTGTCCGTTATCGACGCGCTCTTCGTAGCAGGCCTGTCGTGGCCGGGTGACCACCAGTCTCATCGTCACCTATGTGTCATCTACGAGGAGTGCAGCCATGGCTGAGGTCAAGATCAGCGCTGAGGTCCGGTCCGAGTTCGGCAAGGGCGCCGCCCGCCGTACCCGTCGTGAGAACAAGGTTCCCGCGGTCATCTACGGTCACGGCGCCGACCCCGTTCACATCTCCCTGCCGGGTCACGACCTGATGATGGCGCTCAAGACGGCCAACGCCCTCCTGAGCATCGACATCGAGGGCCGCAAGGAGCTCGTGATCCCCAAGGCCGTCCAGCGTGACGCGCTCAAGGGCTTCATCAAGCACGTCGACCTGCTCGCGGTGAAGCTCGGCGAGAAGGTCACGGTCGAGGTCGCGGTGCACACCGAGGGCGAGCTGGCCCCGGGTCCGTTCCTGCTGGAGAACGTGCTGAGCACCCTGACCGTCGAGGCCGAGGCGACGCACATCCCCGAGTCCGTCACGGTCTCCGTCGAGGGCCTGGAGGCCGGTGCCTCCATCCTGGCGAAGGATGTCCCGCTGCCCGAGGGCACGACGCTGGTGACCGACGAGGACGCGGTCGTCATCCAGATCCTGGCCGCGCAGGCCGAGGAGCCGAGTGCCGAGGACGCGGCCGACGAGGCCGCCGCCGAGGTCTGAGCCTCCGCCCGGATGTGAGTTTCCGCCGGATCCTGAGATCCGGCGGGTTTCCGAGAAAAACGCTTTGCCCGACGGGGTGGCGGGCCGGTGCCCGCCACCCCGTTCTTCTTCGTCCTGAGGAGACGCAGCGCAGATGACGACCGATGTCACCGCCCCGTGGCTGATCGTGGGCCTGGGCAATCCCGGCCCGGGTTACGCGGCCAACCGTCACAACGTGGGTTACATGGTGGCCGATCTCCTCGCGGGCCGGATCGGCGGCTCGTTCAAGCGCGCGCAGAAGGCACAGGCGCAGGTCCTTGAGGGCCGGGTGGGGCCGATGGGACCGGGCAGCCGGCGGGTGGTGCTGGCGAAGCCGCTGTCGTTCATGAATCTGTCCGGTGGGCCGGTCGCCGGGCTGCGGGACTTCTACAAGGTGCCGACGGCCAATATCGTGGCGATCCATGACGAGTTGGACATCGACTACGGCACCCTGCGGCTGAAGCTGGGCGGCGGGGACAACGGCCACAACGGTCTGAAGTCGATGACGAAGTCGATGGGCCCCGACTATCACCGGGTCCGCTTCGGGATCGGCCGGCCGCCGGGACGGATGCAGGTGGCCGACTTCGTACTGAAGGACTTCTCGTCCGTGGAGCGCAAGGAGCTGGACTTCCTCGTGGACCGGGCGGCCGACGCCGTGGAGTGTCTGGTGACGGAGGGGCTTGAGCGCGCGCAGAGCGCGTACAACTCCTGACAACAACGACCATTTCTTGAGCACAAGTTGACCGACCGCGTCCGAATGGCCAAGGATCGCGGTCCATGAAGCCGAGCTCGTCCCAACTCGCCCTGTCGGTGGGCCGCCGCGTCGCGATGGCGTGCGTCGCCGGGCTGTTGCTCGTCGCGGGTTTCTGGACGTCCTGGGACACGGCGCAGCACGTACTGCTCTCCAAGGGCCGTGAGCACGGCACGCTGTCGGTCACCGAGTGCGGCGATACGACCTGTACGGGGAAGTACGACCCCGAGGGGCCGCCGCCACCGCGCGCCGGGGCGCCCATCGAGCGGTCGGTGGCGGTGAAGAAGGGCCGCGAGTACGAGGTGGTACTGAAGCCCGGCACCGAGGAACTGGTCCGCGCGGGCTCGTCCGGCGCACTGCTGGCATGGGTGCCGCTGGGCGGCGCGCTGCTGCTGGCGGCGCCGGTGGTCGGCGGCGGGATGCGGCTGACGCGTACGGGATGGGGTACGGCGCTGGCGGGCGCGCTCCTCCTGGCGGCGGCGTTCTTCGCACTCTGACACCTGGCACGAAAGCGCCGGACGAGCCGCCATCGGCCCGTCCGGCGCCCCACTCGGCGTTGGCTCAGCCTGTGTTGCGCAGCCCTGCCGCCACTCCGTTGACCGTCAGCAGCAGAGCCCGCGAGAGCAGCGGGTCCGGTGCTTCCTCGCGGGCCGCCGCCGCGCGCTGGCGCGCGAGCAGCGAGACCTGGAGGTAGGAGATCGGGTCGAGGTAGGCGTCGCGGATGGCGAACGTCTGCCGCAGTACCGGGTTGGAGCCCAGCAGCTGCTCGTTGCCGGTGATCCGCAGGACTTCCCGCACCGTGAGCGCGTGCTCCTCCTCGATGGCGGTGAAGACGTGCTTGAGCTCGTCGGGCACCAGGGTGTCGACGTAGTGCCTGGCGATCCGCAGGTCGGTCTTGGCGAGGGTCATCTCGACGTTGGAGAGGAAGTTCTGGAAGAAGTGCCAGTGTTCGTGCATCTCGTCCAGGACCGGGTCGAGACCCGACTCCCGCAGCGCCTTGAGGCCGGAGCCGACCCCGTACCAGCCGGGCACGATCTGCCGCGACTGCGTCCAGCCGAAGACCCACGGGATGGCGCGCAGCCCGTCGAGTCCGGCGCCGGAGTCCGGGCGCCGCGAGGGGCGTGAGCCGAGGTGCAGGTCGGCGAGCTGGTCGACGGGCGTCGCGGCGAAGAAGTACGCGGGCAGGTCCGGGTCCTCGACGAGCTTGCGGTACGCGCCGTGGGCCGCGTCGGAGACGGTGTCCATGGCGGCGTCCCAGCGCGCCAGCGCCTCGTCGGACTGGCGGGGCGCGGTGTGCAGGGCGGATGCCTGGAGGGTGGCGGCGACGGTCAGTTCCAGGTTCTCCCTGGCGAGGGCCGGGATCAGGTACTTGTCGGAGATGACCTCGCCCTGCTCGGTCACCTTGATCTCGCCCTCCAGGGTGCCCCAGGGCTGCGCGAGGATCGCGTCGTGCGAGGGGCCGCCGCCGCGGCCGACGGTGCCGCCGCGGCCGTGGAAGAGGCGGAGCCGTACGCCGTAGCGGTGGGCGACGTCGCGGAGGCGGCGCTGGGCGCGGTGGATCTCCCACTGGCTGGTGGTGATGCCGCCGAACTTGGAGGAGTCGGAGTAGCCGAGCATGACCTCCTGGACGTCGCCGCGCAGGGAGACGAGCCGTCGGTAGGAGGGGTCGGCGAGCATCTCGTCGAGGATGATGTCGGCGGCGCGCAGCTCGTCGGTGGTCTCCAGGAGCGGCACGATGCCGATCTTCGCCCAGCCGGAGTGCAGGTCGAGCAGTCCGGCCTCGCGGGCGAGGACGGCGGCGGCGAAGACGTCGTCGGCGCCCTGGCACATCGAGATGATGTAGGACTCGATGACTTCGGGGCCGAAGCGTTCGAACGCCTGCTTGACGGTGTGGAAGACGCCGAGGGTCTTCTCGCCGGCGGCGTCGAGCGGCGCGGGGGTGGGGGCGAGGGGGCGCCGCGAGCGCAGTTCCTTGGCGAGGAGCTTCTGCCGGTACTCGCGCGGCATGTCCGCGTACCGCCAGGACTCTTCACCGAGGCGGTCGAAGAGCTGGCCGAGCGCGTGGTGGTGGGCGTCGGCGTGTTCGCGTACGTCCATGGTGGCGAGCTGGAGCCCGAACGCGGCGAGGGTGCGGATGGTGCGGTCCATGCGGCCGTCGGCGAAGAGGCCGCCGCGGTGGGAGCGCAGGGACTCCTGGATGAGGGTGAGGTCATCCAGCAGCTGTGAGGTGCCGAGGTAGTCGCGGCCCGCGCTGTGCGGGGTGCCCTTGGCGAGGCGCTCACGGGTGTTGACGAGCTTCTGCCGGATGCAGGTGGCCTTGAGGCGGTACGGCTCTTCGGCGTTGAGGCGCTTGTAGCGGGGGCTGATCTCGGGGAGGCGGTCCAGGTCGGTGGCGAGCGAGTCGAGGAGTTCCTGGGTGGCGCCCGCGTACCGGATGGAGTTGGAGAGCTGGCCGCGCAGCTGGTCGATGAGTTCGAGCGCGTCGGTGATGCCGTGTTCGTGCTGGAGGATCAGCACTTCCCAGGTGACGGCGGGGGTCACGTTGGGGTTGCCGTCGCGGTCGCCGCCGATCCAGGTGCCGAAGCTGAGGGGGCGGGTGCCGGAGGGCAGTTCGACGCCGACGCGTTCGAGTTCGGCGACGAGGTCCTCAAGGACGTCACCGACGGCTTCGGCGTGGAGTTCGTCGAGGTAGTAGATGGCGTTGCGGGCCTCGTCGGCGGGCTCGGGCCGTACGACGCGCAGTTCGTCGGTCTGCCAGATCAGGTCGATGGACTCGGCGAGCCGCAGGTCGTGGCGGCGCCGGTCGGCGGCGATGACGGGCAGTTCGAGGAGTTCGGCGATGCGGCGGAGCTTGTTCAGTACGGAGCGGCGCGCGGCTTCGGTGGGGTGTGCGGTGAAGACGGGGCGGACGCTGAGGTTCTTGACCGTGGCGCGCAGATGGTCCGGGTCGGCGTCCTTGAGACGGTCGGCGGTACGGGCGAGGAGCCCGCCCTCGGCCTCCCGGCGGTCGCGCATCTCGCGGCCCCGGTGGACCTGCTCGGTGACGTTGGCGAGGTGGAAGTAGGTGGAGAAGGCGCGGACGAGCTTCGCGGCGGTCTCCAGGTCGGTGTCGCCGAGCAGCGCGGCGGCTGCTTCGCCGTCCTCGCGGGTGAGGGCGCGGACACGCTCGACGAGGTCGAGGAGTTCGGGTCCCTCCTGGCGTACGAGGGTCTCGCCGAGGAGGTCGCCGAGCCGGCGGATGTCGGAGCGCAGCTCGACGTTGGAGGTGGCGCCCTCGGTGTGCAACGGCCGGTCGGTCGTGGACCGGTCGGCGGTCGGGGTCTGGTCGGCACTGCTCACAGGTGCGGCTCCTTGCAGTGTTTGAGCACGTCGGGAGGAGAAGGTTCTGGAGAGATTGTTCGACCGGACCGCGCTGTCCGACGTCACAAGGATAGGTGTCCTTTGCGCGTCGTTATCCACAGGCCCCTTGTCGCGTGCCTCTTCGCTGCCATACTTACGTTGCCGTAGGTTACGCGCCCGTAGACGGGCAGAATGCCGCATTCCACACCTCCAGGGGACACACCCATGTCGACAAGCCCTGACGTTCTCGGCGACTCCTCACAGGCCCAGCCTGCGCCGGACGGTTCCTCCGCTCCCCCCACCCCCTCCACTCCCTCAGCCACGCTCGGCGGGGAGAACAAGCGTTCGCTGGAGCAGATCACGCTGCTGCTCTTCATCGTCGTGCCCTTCATCGCCCTGCTCGGCGCCGTTCCGCTGGTCTGGGGCTGGGGGGTGAGCTGGCTCGATCTGGGTCTGCTCGTGGCGATGTATTTCATCGGCTGCCATGGCATCACGGTCGGCTTCCACCGCTATTTCACGCACGGCTCGTTCAAGGCGAAGCGCCCGCTGCGGATCGCGCTGGCCGTGGCGGGGTCGATGGCCGTGGAGGGTCCGGTGGTCCGCTGGGTCGCCGATCACCGCAAGCACCACAAGTTCTCGGACGCGGAGGGTGACCCGCACTCGCCGTGGCGGTTCGGCGAGAGCCTGCCCGCGCTGATGAAGGGCCTGTGGTGGGCGCACATCGGCTGGCTCTTCGACGAGGAGCAGACGCCGCAGCAGAAGTACGCGCCGGATCTGATCAGGGATCCGGCGATCCGCCGGGTCTCGCGGCAGTTCCTGCTGTGGGCGTTCGTGTCGCTGGCGATCCCGCCGCTGGTCGGCGGGCTGGTGACGATGTCGTGGTGGGGCGCTTTCACGGCGTTCTTCTGGGGCTCGCTCGTGCGGGTGGCGCTGCTGCACCACGTGACGTGGTCGATCAATTCGATCTGTCACGCGGTGGGCAAGCGGCCGTTCAAATCCCGTGACCGGTCAGGCAATGTGTGGTGGCTGGCGGTCTTGTCCTGTGGCGAGTCATGGCACAACCTGCACCATGCGGACCCGACGAGCGCCCGGCACGGTGTGCTGCGAGGTCAGATCGACTCCAGTGCCCGGCTGATCCGGTGGTTCGAGGCGTTCGGCTGGGCGCACAGCGTGCGCTGGCCGGATGCCGGACGGCTGGACGCCCGGCGGAAAATTGACCATTCCAACGCGGCATGATTGGCAACGTGGCGATCGACGGCGGTAAGAGCGACACCCAGAAGAGCCGGACCCCGAGCGCGCCCGCCCGGCGCTCCCGCCGGGTGCGGATGACCGGCAAGGAGCGTCGCGAGCAACTGCTGGACATCGGCCGCACCCTGTTCGCCGAGAAGGGCTACGAGGGCACGTCGGTCGAGGAGATCGCGTCGAAGGCGGGCGTCTCCAAGCCGGTGGTGTACGAGCACTTCGGTGGCAAGGAGGGCCTGTACGCGGTCGTGGTCGACCGGGAGATGCGCCAGCTGCTCGACATGGTGACGAGTTCTCTTACGGCGGGCCATCCGCGGGAGCTGTGCGAGCAGGCGGCGTTCGCGCTCCTCGACTACATCGAGGAGTACACGGACGGCTTCCGCATCCTGGTCCGCGATTCGCCGGTGGCGCAGTCGACGGGCACGTTCGCCTCGCTGATCAGTGACATCGCCACGCAGGTCGAGGACATTCTCGGCATGGAGTTCAAGGCACGCGGCTTCGACCCGAAGCTGGCGCCTCTGTACGCGCACGCCCTGGTGGGCATGGTGGCACTGACGGGCCAGTGGTGGGTGGACACCCGCCGCCCGAAGAAGAACGAGGTGGCGGCGCACCTGGTGAATCTGGCGTGGCACGGGCTGGGCAATCTGGAGGCGAAGCCACGACTGATAGGGCACCGCAAGGTGTGAGAGCGGGCCGCGCCGCAAGAGCGCCGAGACCGCTTCCGGGGTCCGGGTCCCACCACCGGGGCGCCACGTTCTCGTGGCGCCCCGGTGTGCTGGTGTCGGGTGGGTGTTCTGGTGTCGGGCCGGGTCGGGGCAGGCCGCTCAGGTCACCGGCTCCAGGAACTCCAGGCGGTTGCCCACCGGGTCGTCGGAGTAGAAGCGGCGGTGACCCGGGAGGCTGTCGTCCCAGGCCACCGGGGCGCCGTGGCTCTCCAGGCGGGCCGCGAACGCGTCGATGCCGGTGACCCGCAGGCCCGGATGGGCCTTTCTCGCCGGGCGGAAGTCCGCCTCGATGCCGAGGTGGAGCTGGACCCGGCCGGTCCGGAACCAGCAGCCGCCGCGTACCGCCAGTGCCGGCGGTTTGGGGATCTCCGTCATACCCAGGACGTCGGCGTAGTACGTGCGCAGCGCGTCCTCCGAGCCCGCCGGGGCGGCGAGCTGGACATGGTCGACGTCCGCGATCATCAGGCGCGCCTTCTCGCGACCGCGAAGATCCGGCGGAACGGGAACACCGTGCCGTGCGGGCCGGGTGGATAGGCCTTGCGGAGCAGGTCGCCGTACTGGCCGAGGAATTCCTCCGCCGCCTCCGGGTCGTCGGCGAGTTCGGTGAGGACGGGCCGCAGGGCGGTGCCCTTGACCCAGTCGAGCACCGGGTCCTCGCCGGAGAGCAGCTGGAGGTACGTGGTCTCCCAGGCGTCCGCCGTGCAGCCGAGGTCCGTGAGGCGCAGCAGATACTCGGCCGGGTCCAGGATGTGTACGAAGCGCCGGCCGTGGCTGTCGAGGCGGCGGCTCCAGCGCGGGGTCTCGCACAGTTCGCCGAGGAGGGCGTGGCTGGGGGCGGTGAAGTTGCCGGGCACCTGGAAGGCGAACGTACCGCCGGGGTTCAGGCCGTCGATCCAGCTCGCGAACGATTCGGCGTGGCCGGGGACCCACTGGAGCGCGGCGTTGGAGACGATCAGGTCGTACGGCTCGTCGGGCGTCCAGTGCGCGGCGTCGGCGGGCCGGAAGTCCAGCCGGCCGCCGCCGGGTGTGGGTCCCGCGTACTCCTTCTCGGCCTGTGCCAGCATCTCGGTGGAGAGGTCGAATCCGGTGATGTGGGCGGTGGGCCACCGTTCGGCGAGGAGCGCCGTGACGTTGCCGGGGCCGCAGCCGATGTCGGCTATGCGGGCGGGCCGGTTCCCGCCCGGCAGCTCGGGGATCCGGCCCAGCAGATCCAGGAACGGGCGGGTGCGGTGCGCGGAGTGGTGGAGGTACTGCTCCGGGTCCCAGGTCGGTGCGGAGGTGGATGCCGGGGTGGGTACCGGATTGGTCGCCGGAGTCGCTGCCGAATGCATGTACGAAGTCCCCTCGGGATACGGAGCGGACGAGCGGATTCCCGTCCGCGCCCGACCATGCCCAAGCCTGCACTCAAGTATATCTTGACGTCAAGAGACTTCATGTCGACAGACCCTCTACACTGATCGCCATGGAGGACGAGGTCGACCGTCTGGTCGCAGCATGGCGCCGGGAGCGGCCGGACCTCGACGTGGAACCACTTGAGGTGCTCAGCCGCGTCAGCAGGCTCGCGCGCCATCTCGACCGGGCCCGGCGCCTCGCGTTCTCCGAGCACAATCTGGAGCCGTGGGAGTTCGACGTCCTGACCTCGCTGCGGCGGGCCGGCGCTCCGTACCAGCTCTCCCCCGGTCAGCTGCTGACCCAGACCCTGGTCACGTCCGGCACGATGACCAACCGCATCGACCGGCTCGCGAAGAAGGACCTGGTCGAGCGGCTGCCCGACCCCAGTGACCGGCGCGGGGTCCTCGTACGGCTCACCCCCGAAGGGCGCGACCGCGCCGATCAGGCGCTGGCCGGTCTGCTCGCCCAGGAGCGCGCGATCCTCGCGGAGCTGTCGCGCGGGCAGCGCGGCGAACTGGCCGCGCTGCTGCGCCGGTTGACCGCGCCGTTCGACAACGTCCCCGGCTGAGGTACGACTGCCCGGCCCGTGAAACGGCCGGGCTCCGGACAGGGACCCACCAGGCCTAGCCCACCCGTACCGCGTCCGTGTCGCCCAGGTCCGCCGGGCCCACTCCCGCGCGGCGGGCCAGTGCGACCGCCGCCAGTGTCGAGTGGACGCCGAGCTTCCCCAGCACGTTCTGCATGTGCGTACGGACCGTGTGCGGGGACAGGAAGAGGCGCTCGGCCACCGCCTTGCGCCCCAGGCCCGCCACCATGCAGCGCAGTACCTCCAGCTCGCGCGGCGTCAGCGAGTCGACCAGCCGCTCGCTGTCCGTGCGGTGCTTGCGCGCGGCGGTCAGCTCCCGCAGGACGTTCGTGAGCAGCGCGGGCGGCAGATGCGTCTCGTCGCGCAGTACGCCCCTGATCACCGCAAGCAGCCGTTGCAGCGAGCAGTCCTTGGCGACCCAGCCGGAGGCTCCCGCCTGGAGGGCGAGTGCCGCGCGGCTCGGGTCGTCCTTCTCCGCGAGGACCACGCAGCGCACCGACGGCTGTCCCGAACGGACGCCGGCGACCAGCGAGATGCCGTCGACGAGTCCGAGACCGGCCTCGCCGCTGTCGGGTACGGCGCGGGCCACCGGACCGACGCCCGCGCCCGCGACGATGCCCAGGTCGGCGTCGACCAGCATCACGTCGTACGCGCGCCCTTCGGTCGCCGCCCGCTCCAGGCAGCGCAGCGCGGCGGGACCGCTGCCGGCGGCCGCGACGTCCACGTCGGGCTCCGCCGCGAGGGCGGCTGCCAGCGACTCGGCGAATATGCGGTGGTCGTCCACCACGAGAACTCTGATACGGACCAATTGACACCCCCAGATGTCGGGGCGCGGGACGACGCGGGTACGGCGCCCGGTGGGGTGAGCCGGCGTCCTCGTGGACACTGATGCCGCCACGGCCGCCGCCGTGCGGCTGCCCACCCACCCCTGGGCGTCGTACCCGACTGTCTCGCTTCCCTGATCAGCACCGGCCCCCACCGGTGCTGTGCATCAGCGTACGGGCGGGGGCCCGGAGCGGAAGACTATTTACAGAACTGATCGGCGACGGCTGGTTAGGGTGGGGCGCATGTTCCGTCTAGAGACAGAAGTCGACAACGAACGACGGGCGTTGCTGCAAGAGCGGATGCGGGACACCAACACAGCACGTTCGGCGGTCCTGCGGGAGCTGCGGGGGTCGGCCGACGACGAGGAGTTCCCGCTGCACGTGTGGCTGGTGGACGAGTCGACGGGCGCGCTCGCGGGCGGGCTCGCGGCCCATGTGTGGGCGCGCTGGCTCCATGTCGACCTGCTGTGGATCGACGAGACGCACCGCGGCACGGGCCTCGGCACGCGCCTGTTGACGGAGACGGAGGACCTGGCCCGCGGCCGGGGCTGTACGCACGCGCGCCTGGAGACCTGGGACTTCCAGGCGCCGGCGTTCTACCGGCGGCAGGGCTACGACCTGGCGGGGCACATCCCCGACTATCCGCCCGGCGTCACGGAGTTCCTCTTCATCAAGCGCCTGACCTGACCTCGACCCGGGGACCGCGGCCTCAGCTCACCCGGTGCGCCCCCCGCGACGGGACCGCAGGGAAGACGCGGGGAGCAGTGTGGCCCGCCGACGCGAACGCCTCCAGGACCGCCTTCGTCACCGTGTCCGCGTCCGCCGTCTCGACCAGGACGATCGCCGAGCCGCCGAAGCCGCCGCCCGTCATCCGCGCGCCGAGCGCGCCCGCCGCCACCGCCGACGACACCACGAGGTCCAGTTCGGCGCACGAGACCCGCAGGTCGTCGCGGAGCGAGACATGGCCCTCGACCAGGACCGGGCCGACCGCGCGGACGTCGCCCGCGTCGAGCAGGCCGATGACCCGCTCCACGCGGTGGTTGTCGCTCACGACATGGCGGACATAGCGGCGTACGTTCTCCGCCTCGCCCGCCAGCCGGTCCAGCGCGGCGGGCAGATGCGCGTACTCCACTTCACGCAGCGTGCGCGCGCCGAGCGCCCGCGCGCCGGTCTCGCAACCGGCGCGTCGCTCCGCGTACGCGCCGTCGCCCAGGGAGTGCTTCACCCGTGTGTCGACGACCAGCAGCTCAAGCCCGACGGCGGCCAGGTCGAAGGGGACCTGGCGCTGCGAGAGGTCGCGGGTGTCGAGGTACAGCGCGTGCCCGTCGGTGCAGCAGGCGGAGGCCATCTGGTCCATGACGCCGCAGGGGACGCCGACGAACGCGTTCTCGGCGCGCTGGGCGAGGACCGCCAACTCGGGTGCCGACAGGCCGAGTTCGTACAGGTCGTTCAGTGCGAGCGCGGTCACGACCTCCAGCGCCGCCGACGAGGAGAGTCCCGCGCCCGTCGGCACGGTCGACGCGAGGTGGATGTCGGCGCCCGATATCGCGTGGCCCGCCTCGCGCAGCGCCCATACGACGCCCGCCGGATACGCGGCCCAGCCGGTGTCGGAGAGCGGCACCAGATCGTCGACGGCGAGCCGCACCACCCCGCCGGGGGCGTCGGCGGAGTGCACCCGCAGGACGCCGTCCGTGCGCCGCGACACCGCCGCGACGGCGGTGTGCGGCAGCGCGAGCGGCATCACGAAGCCGTCGTTGAAGTCGGTGTACTCGCCGATGAGATTCACCCGGCCGGGCGCGGCCCACACCCCCTCGGGCGCCGCGCCGTACAGCTCCTCGAACCCGTCGGCCACGCTCGGACCACTCACCTGTGTGTCTCCTCTCGACGTGCGAACGCCCACGCGTCCGCGACGATCCCCGCCAGGTCGGCCCGGCTCGGGGTCCAGCCCAGGCGCTCGCGCGCCGTGGCGGCGGAGGCGACCAGGACCGCGGGGTCGCCGGCGCGGCGGGGGGCCACGACCTCCGGCACCGGGTGCCCGGTGACGGTGCGTACGGTCTCGATGACCTCGCGGACGGAGAACCCGCTGCCGTTGCCGAGGTTGCAGATCAGGTGTTCCCCTTCGGCCGCGGCCGTCAGGGCGAGCAGATGGGCGTCCGCGAGGTCGGCGACATGGATGTAGTCGCGCACGCACGTGCCGTCCGGGGTCGGGTAGTCGTCGCCGTACACGGAGATCGACTCCCGTGCGCCGAGGGCGACTTGCAGGACGAGCGGGATCAGGTGCGACTCGGGGTCGTGCCGCTCGCCGTAACTCCCGTACGCGCCCGCCACGTTGAAGTACCGCAGCGAGACCGCGGCGAGCCCGTGCGCCACGCACTCGCCGCCGATCATGTGGTCGACGGCGAGCTTGGTGGCGCCGTAGGGGCTGGTCGGCGCGGTCGGGTCGCTCTCGGTGATCGGGGTGGAGACGGGCTCGCCGTACGTCGCGGCCGTCGAGGAGAAGACGAGCTTGCGTACGCCGGCGGCGCGCATGGCCTCCAGCAGCGCCATCGAGCCGCCGACGTTGTTTTCCCAGTACCTCTCGGGCCTGGCGACGGACTCGCCGACCTGTGAGGACGCGGCGAAGTGCAGGACCGCGTCGTAGGAGGGGTCGAGCCACTTGACCGCGTCGTGGACCCGGCCCTCGATGAATTCGGCGCCCGCCGGGACCGCTTCCCGGAAGCCGGTGGAGAGGTCGTCGAGCACGGTCACCTCGTGCCCGGCCTCCAGCAGATGCGTGGCGACCACGCTGCCGACATACCCCGCGCCGCCCGTCACCAGATATTTGCCACTCACGCGCTCGCTACCTCTCGCAGTCGCTCGGCCGCGGTCTCCGGCGGTACGTCGTTGATGAAGACGTTCATTCCGGACTCGGATCCCGCGAGGAACTTCAGCTTGCCCGACGTCCGGCGGATGGTGAAAAGTTCCAGGTGAAGTGCGAAGTCGTGGCGCCCCGGTTGGCGGAACGGTGCCTGGTGCCAGGCGGAGATGTACGGCGTCGGCGGTTCGCCCGCGCCGAAGATCCGGTCGAAGCGCCGCAGCAGCTCCAGATAGACGGCGGGGAACTCGGCGCGCGCCGCCTCGTCGAGGCCCCGCAGGTCCGGCACCCGGCGCAGCGGATAGAGGTGCACCTCGTACGGCCAGTGCGCCGCGTACGGCACGAACGCCACCCAGTGTTCACCCGTGAGGATCACCCGGCCGGCGGCACGCTCGCGCTCCAGGACGTCGTCGAAGAGGTTGCCCCCGGTGGCGGCGCGGTGCTCGGCGACCGACCGGGACATCCGTTCGGTTCGGGGGGTGACGAAGGGGTACGCGTAGATCTGCCCGTGCGGATGGCCGAGGGTCACGCCGATCTCGGGGCCGCGGTTCTCGAAGCAGAACACCTGCTCCACCTGCGGGAGTTCGGCCAGTTCGGCGGTGCGGTCGGTCCATACGTCGAGGACGAGACCGGCCTGTTCCTCGGTGAGGTCGGCGAAGGAGGCACCGTGGTCGGAGGTGAAGCAGACGACCTCGCAGCGTCCGGCGTCCCCGGCGAGGGAGGGGAAGCGGTTCTCGAAGACGACCACGTCGTAGTCGCTGTCGGGGATCTCGCTGAGCCGGCCCGCGGCGGCGTCGGTGGGACAGAGCGGGCACTCGCCGGCCGGCGGGTGGTAGGTGCGGCCCTGGCGGTGCGAGGCGACGGCGACCGAGTCGCCGAGCAGCGGGTCGCGGCGGATCTCGGAGGTGGTGGAGATCGGTTCGAGGGGCCGCTGGTCCACGGCGTCGCGTACGGCGTCGTCACGGGAGTCGTAGTAGATCAGCTCCCGGCCGTCGGCGAGCGCCGTCACCGTCTTCTTCATCGTCTTCTTCCTCCGGCCACACCCGAGCCCGCACTCAAACAGAACTAAACATAACTAACCACGAGCCAACACTCACGTCAACGGTTGTGGCACTCGATCACGATCGAACAAAGAACACCATCAAAAGTGTTCAGTTTCGTTAATAGGAGGCGTAAGTTCCGACGGAGTCATTGCAGGCTCCACCGACGAAACGTTCACGCGACGAAGCGGGTACCCCCATGCAGTCCCCCACGTACTACCTGGCCGAAGGACTTCGGCTCCCCACGAACGGCCTCGACTACACGATCCTGGCGATCTACTTCATCGTGGTCCTCGGCATCGGCTTCGCCGCCCGGGCGAGCGTCAAGACCAGCCTCGACTTCTTCCTCTCCGGCAGATCACTGCCGGCCTGGGTCACCGGCCTCGCCTTCGTCGCCGCCAACCTCGGCGCGACCGAGATCCTGGGCATGGCCGCGACCGGCGCCCAGTACGGCGTGGCCGTCGTGCACTGGTACTGGATCGGCGCGATCCCCGCCATGGTCTTCCTCGGCCTGGTGATGATGCCGTTCTACTACGGCTCCAAGGTGCGGTCCGTCCCCGAGTTCCTGCTCCAGCGCTTCGACAAGTCGGCGCACCTGCTCAGCTCGGTCCTCTTCGCCTTCGCCGCCATCCTCATCGCGGGCGTCAACCTCTACGCCCTGTCGATCGTGGTCGAGGCGCTGCTCGGCTGGCCCCAGTGGGTCTCGATCGTCGTCGCCGGGTTCTTCGTCCTCGCGTACATAACCGTCGGCGGCCTCTCGTCGGCGATCTACAACGAAGTGCTCCAGTTCTTCGTCATCCTCGCCGCGCTCATCCCCCTCACGGTCCTCGGCCTCAAGCGGGTCGGCGGCTGGGACGGTCTGACCGACTCGCTGAGCGCGAGCAAGGGTGACAACTTCCTGAGCGCCTGGGGCGGTACGGGCATCGGTGACGCCAACCCGCTCGGCGCCAACTGGCTGACGATCATCCTCGGGCTCGGCTTCGTGCTCTCCTTCGGCTACTGGACGACCAACTTCGCCGAGGTGCAGCGCGCGCTCTCCGCCAAGAACCTCTCCGCCGCCAAGCGCACCCCGCTGATCGCCGCGTTCCCGAAGATCTTCATCGTCTTCCTGGTGATGATCCCGGGCCTGGTCGCCGCCGTGATCGTGCCGAAGATAGGCACGGCGGGCTCGGACCTCACGTACAACGACGCGATCCCGTTGCTGATGCAGGAGTTGCTGCCCAACGGTGTGCTCGGGATCGCCGTCACGGGTCTGATGGCCGCCTTCATGGCCGGCATGGCGGCGAACGTGTCGTCGTTCAACACCGTCTTCACCACCGACATCTGGCAGAGGTACGTGGTCAAGGACCGGGAGGACACGTACTACCTGCGCTTCGGTCGGCTGATCACCGCGATCGGTGTGCTGGCCTCCGTCGGCACGGCCTTCATCGCCGCCAGCTTCTCCAACATCATGAGCTACCTCCAGACCCTGTTCTCCTTCTTCAACGTGCCGATGTTCGTGGTCTTCATCATCGGTATGTTCTGGAAGCGGGCCTCGATGAAGTCCGGTGCCTGGGGTCTGGTCGCCGGTACGACGGCCGCGATGGTCAACTACTTCTGGATCTACAAGCAGGGCGTCATCGACATACCCAGCGACCAGGGCGCCAACTTCGTCTCCGCGATCGTCGGCTTCGTCGCCGGCGCCGTGGTGATGGTCGCCGTCACGCTGTTCACCGCGCCCAAGCCGGAGGCCGAACTCGCGGGCCTGGTGTACGGGACGACGTCACCCGGTATGTCGGAGGCACCGGCCGAGGGCGACGACGCGTGGTACCGCAAGCCCGCCCTGCTCGGCTGGGGCGCGATCGTCCTCGCCGCGGCCTGCTACATCCCGTACTCGTTCTGACAGAAGCGGAGGCACACTCATCATGTCCGACCTGCACAAAGAAGTCTCCGAACTGGAGAGCAAGTCCGCCACGGCGGCCCGCCTGTTCGACATCCGGCTCATCATCGGCGGCCTGTTCACGCTGTACGGGGTGATCGTCACCGTCGCCGGTGTCTTCGTGTCCGACGCGGACATGGAGAAGGCCGAGGGCGTCAACATCAACCTCTGGACGGGGCTGGCGATGCTGGCACTCGGCCTGTTCTTCCTGGGCTGGATGAAGCTGCGCCCGACGGAGATACCGCCGCCGGCCGCGACGGACGAACCGGACGCGCCCGACGCCGGGAAGTAACCGCCGCGCTTGCCGCCGATCGCCGGACGGGCCGTGCGGACGGCCCGTCCGGCGATCACTCGTTCATGGCCCGGTCCAGCAGCCCCGTCCGCGCGGCCAGCGCCGCGGCCTCGAGCCGGGAGCCCACGCCCAGCTTCATCAGGACCCGCTGCACATGCGTACGGGCGGTGCTCGGCGCGATACCCATACCGGCGGCGATCAGCCGGGTGTCCTCCCCCTCGGCGACGCGCACCAGCACCTCGACCTCGCGCGGTGTGAGCATCCGCAGCAGACGCTGCCCCTCGTCGTCCGGCTGGGCCACCGGGTTCAGCAGTTCGGTGAACGCCCCCTGCAACAGCCCCGGCGCCACGGCCGCGTCGCCCGCCCGCGCCTTCACTATGGCGCGTTCGACACCCTCGATGCGTTCGTCGTGCCGTACGTATCCGCACGCCCCGGCCGCGAAGGCCGCGGCGATACCGCGCGGACTCGGCACCGGCCCCAGGACCACGACCGCCACCTGCGGTCGCTCGCGCCGGATCCGTACGATCGGGTCGAAGGCGCCGGGACCGGCCGGTGCCGCCGTCCCCATGAGGCACACCTCGGGCGCCCGGCTCACGACCAGTTCGGCGGCGCCGGCCGTGGGCGCGGCGGCCGCGAGCACCCGGTGCCCGCGCAGTTTCAGGGCCGAGGCGAGCGCCTCGGCGAGTAGTCGGTGGTCGTCGACCACCATGAGCCGTATGCCCATCGAGAATCCCCATCCCCCCAGGCCCAGGGCCCCCCGGCCCCCCTGACCCGGCAAGCTACACGCTCGGCCGGGACCGCGCGCCCCCATACGGGTAAGAAGACGCCTACTTGTCGAATTCGCCGCGATTCAGGGGCGAAACGTGATCGCCGGGCGGGCCGCGTGTGCGGCCCGCCCGGCGATCACGAACCAGGCTAGTTCGTGGTGAACGCCACCACGAGGTACTCCTTGCGGTCCTTGCTGTAGTCGCTCGGCTCGCTGATCAGCGTCTCCGAGGTGTACATCCGGCCGCCGCCGAAGCGGATCTCCGCGCCGTCCAGCGAGAAGCTGGTCTCCGCCTCACGGACGGATTCCTCGCCCGGGTTCTCCATGAGAACCGTCTCCTTGAACGTGGCGCCGTCGATGGAGACGATCTGTCCGCCCTTGTCGTACGGGGGCCACTTGTACGCGATGATGTTCGACCCGTCCATGCGCAGCGGGTACATCGCGTAGCGCTCGCCCGCGTCGGCCCGGTCCGTCGTGGCCTTGCCGGTCGCGAGGTCGAAGGAGACGATCTCGTTGGTCTGGCCGTACTCGTCGCCGGTGCCCTCGTGCTCCTCGGTCGGCACGTAGATCCTGTCGTTGCCGACGGCGAGCTTGGAGCACTGCTCCACCTCGGTGGAGCCGCACTGGCCCGCGTACTTGTCCGCGTCCACGGGGATCTTGGCGCGCAGCTTGCCCGTCTTCTCGTCGATGGAGAAGAAGTCCGAGATGCCGCTGCCGTCACCTGCGGTGTCGCCGACGTCGGCCGCGACGACGAGCGGCTTGGTGGAGACGACGGAGACGTACTCGACGCCCGCGGGCATCTTGAACTTGGAGATCGGCGTCCCGTCGGTCGGCTTCACGGTCTCGATCGTCACCGTCGGGTCGTCGTACGAGCCGCACTTGCGGGCCGCGACGAGCGCGGGGCCGCCGCCGTAACCCATGTCGTAGCAGCCCTCGGCGTTGACGTCGGGCTTCCACAGGTTGTCGCCGGTGGTGAGGTCGAAGGCCGCGCCGCCGTCGGTGCCGCCGACTGCGACGGTCTTGCCGCTGAGGGTGACCTCCCGGAAGGCGGCCTTGTCGTCACCGGAGTTGCCGCCCGTGACCGACTCGGTCCACAGCAGTGCGCCCTTGTCGAGGTCGATCGCGCCGACCTCGGTGCAGGAGACGTACTTCTCCTTGGCGGTCGGCTTGCTCGCGGCGAAGACGACGGCCGTCTTGTTGTCCTCGGTGGCGTGGCGCGAGGCCGCGCAGACCTGGCCGGGCAGCGGGATGGTCCAGAGCTGCTTGCCGGTGTCGGCCTCGTAGCCGACGATCTGGTTCACGCCGGTCTTGACGTACGCCTTGTCGGTGAGCCACGAGCCGGACACGTCGGTGATGTCGCCGACCTTGGGCTGCGGAAGCTGGAAGGCGACCTTCGACTTGTTGTTCCCCGGGGGCTTCTCCGTGCCGCCGCCGAGGGACTTGCCGTTGTCGCCGTCCTTGTCACCGCCCTTGGTGTCGGACTTCTTGGCCTGGTTGCCCTTTTCGTCGTCGCCGCTGGAGGCGAAGTACACGCCACCGCCGACGATCAGGACGACGGCGACGACCGCGGCGATGATGATCTGCGCCTGCGTGCTGATCTTCTTGCCGCCGGGGGCACCGGGCCCGCCGGGTGCGCCGGGTCCGCCCGGACCGGGCTGGTTGTACGGCTGGCCCGGCTGCTGCGGGTAGCCGTACTGGGGCTGGCCCTGCTGCGGATACCCGTACTGCGGCTGGCCCATGGGCTGCGTCGGCGGCTGCTGCGGGTACTGGCCCTGCTGCGGGTAGCCGTACTGCGGTTGACCGGGCTGGCCGGGCTGGCCGGGGGGCGTCTGCGGATAGCCGTAGCCGGGCTGCTCGGGCGGCGGCGTCGGCGCGCCGAATCCGCCGGGAGGCGGCTCGGTCGGTGCACCGAAGCCCCCGGCCGGCGGCTCCTGCGGCTTGCCGAACCCTCCCTGCGGGGGCTCGTTGGGCGGCTGGGGTGGCTGGGTCATGGCGTGCTTACCTCAAAAGGGATGAGTATGCGTACGGAGCGGAGTCGGAGAGACACGGAGTGTGTCACTTGCCGAAGGCCATCATGGTCTTCGTCTCCATCTCGGCCTTGTCGTCACTGGCGCTGACCCGGCTGCTGGTCACGAAGAACCGCCCGCCCACGTAGTCCAGTTCGGTGTCGTAGAACGAGCTCTCGATCTGGGAGGTGGACTGCGGGTTGTTGAGCAGCACCTTGGGGGCGCCTCCGGTGGGCGCCAGGGTCGCGACGGCGCCGCCCTTGTCGTACGACGGCTCGAAGTAGAGGAGCACGTTCGCGCCCTCCATCCGCAGCGGCGTCATGACGCGCTCGGCCGGGGCCTTGGCGCGCCACTTGGCCTTGCCGGTGTCGAGGCTGAAGGCGATGACCTCGTTGGTGCCGGACGAGCCGGTCTCGCTGGGCTGCGTCGCCATGTAGAAGGTGGTGGCGTCGGCGGCGACACCGGTGCAGCCGTCCAGGTTGGACCCGAAGACGATGAAGCCTCCGCCGCACTTGGGCTGGAACTTGTCCTTGCCGCCGTCGATCTGGGAGCGCACGGTGCCGTTGTCGTTGAGCGCGACGATGGCCCAGGACTTCTTGTCCGGCTCCGTCAGCGACAGGACGATCGGATCGCTCGAATAGACCTTGTCGAGTTCCCAGTTGGTCTTGAGCTTGTACGTCCATTTGGCCTTGCCGGTGACCGGGTCGAGTTCCTGGACCTGGTTCTGCTGCTTGTCGATGTCACCGCCGGGGCACGACTCGGCGGCGATCATCCTGGCGCCGCTGGAGATCGCGTCGGGCTGGCAGTTGCCCGCCACCTCGTCGAAGAGCGCCTTGCCGTCGCTCATCCGGAAGGCGTTGGCGTGACCGGTGCGGGCCGCGGTGACGGTGTCGCCGTTGATGGCGAGGGTGATGTCGGAGAGGAAGTCGAAGTTGCCCTGCTGCTTGAGCGTCTGCTTCCAGCCGCCCTTGCCGGTCTTGAGGTCGACCTGCTGGAGAACGGCGCAGTCGGACTTCTCCGAGACACCATCCTTGATCCCGAGGACGATCTTGCCGTCGGCCGTGGACACCGTGGGCGCCGCACACATCTCGGCGGGCAGGGTGAGGCTCCACTTCTGCTTGCCGTCCGCGGCGCTGTAGCCGACGACCTTCTTGTACATGGCCTTGACGACGATGTCGCCGGCGAACCACGGGCCGTACACGTCGGCGCCGTTCTTCGGCAGGTCGACGTCGTTCTTCTGAAGCCAAAGGATCTTCGACTCGCCGTCCTTGCGACCGGCGTTGAGGTCGTCCTGCGCCTCGCGCCCGCCGCCGGTTCCGTCACCGGTGTCGGGCTCGTCGTCCGAGCCGTTGCCGTCGGGCTTGGCGTCGTCGTCCTTCTTGCTGACGCTCTTCTTGCCGCCTTCGTCGTCACCGCTGACGAAGAACCAGGTGCCACCGCCGATGACGAGCAGACCCGCGACGGCCGCGGCGATCACGACGCCGGGCTTGCGCTTGAAGAAGCTGCCGCCGCCGTTGCCGCCGGGGGGCGGGGTGGGCGCGCCGGGGTACTGCTGGGGCGGGTAACCGCCGCCACCGCCGTACGGGTTGGCCTGCTGGCCGTACGGTCCCGGCTGGTTGTAGGGGCCCGGCTGGCCGTACGGGCCGGGCTGGCCCGGCTGCGAGCCGTACGGGCCGGGCTGGCCCGGCTGCGAGCCGTACGGGCCGGGCTGGTTGTACGGACCCGGCTGACCCGGCGGCTGACCGGGGACGGGCGGTGTCTGCGGGTAGCCGTATCCGGGCTGCCCCTGCGGCGGCCCCTGCGGGTATCCGTAACCCGGCTCCTGGCCCGGCTGTTGGCCCGGCTGCTGGCCCGGCGGCGGTGGCTGGCTGGGCGGCTGGGTCATCAGCCTTCCCCCTTGTCGTACGGTCCTTCGTCCGGTCGGTCTCCCCCGCTGTTCCGGAGGCGGGAAGACCGGCTGTCGAATGTCAGCAGGTGCCACCGGAACGGAGCGATTCGGGCTTGGGAATCCGCAGTGTCACGTCAGTCGAGCGGGGCTTCTTTGTATCACTCGCACCCTTGTACGGGAGGGGCCGGTGCTCCCCTGTTCCCAAGGGAGGACCGGCCCGTGATGCGGTTGTTACGAGGTCTGTACCGGACCTCTACGCGTCTTCGGCGAGCTCCATCCAGCGCATCTCCAACTCGTCGCGCTGCGCGACGAGTTCACGAAGCTCGCTGTCGAGCTCGGCCACCTTGTCGAAGTTCGTGGCGCTTTCGGCGATCTGTCCGTGAAGGGCGGTCTCGCGCGTGGACATCTTGTCGAGCTGCCGCTCGATCCGCTGGAGTTCCTTCTTCGCGGCGCGGTTGTCCTTCGCCGACGCGACGGCGGCGGCCGGCGCCGGCGTACCGGTTCCGGCACCGGAGCGCGCCGGGGCGGGCGCCGACTCCACTACCTTGCGCCGCCGTTCCAGGTACTCGTCGATACCGCGCGGCAGATGGCGCAGGCTGGCGTCGCCGAGGAGCGCGAACACCTTGTCCGTCGTGCGCTCGATGAAGAACCGGTCGTGGCTGATGACGACCATCGAGCCCGGCCAGCCGTCGAGGAGGTCTTCGAGCTGGGTGAGCGTCTCGATGTCGAGGTCGTTCGTCGGCTCGTCCAGGAACAGCACGTTGGGCTCGTCCATCAGCAGCCGCAGGATCTGGAGCCTGCGCCGCTCGCCGCCGGAGAGATCGCCGACGGGCGTCCACTGCTTGTCCTTGCCGAAGCCGAACTGCTCGCAGAGCTGCCCGGCGGTCAACTCCCGCCCCTTGCCCAGGTCGACGCGGTCGCGCACCTGCGACACGGCTTCCAGCACCCGCAAGGTGGGCTTGAGTTCACTGACCTCCTGCGACAGGTAGGCCAGCTTGACGGTCCTGCCGACGATCACCTTCCCGGCCTCGGGCTGGACGTCGCCCTGCGTACGGGCCGCGTCCGCGAGCGCGCGCAGCAGGGAGGTCTTGCCCGCGCCGTTGACGCCGACGAGGCCGATCCGGTCGCCGGGGCCGAGCTGCCAGGTCAGATGCCTGAGCAGCACCTTGGGCCCGGCCTGGACGGTCACGTCCTCCAGGTCGAAGACCGTCTTGCCGAGGCGGGCGTTGGCGAACTTCATCAGCGCCGAGTTGTCGCGGGGCGGCGGCACGTCCGCGATCAGTTCGTTGGCGGCCTCGATGCGGTAGCGCGGCTTGGAGGTACGGGCCGGCGGGCCGCGCCGCAGCCATGCCAGCTCCTTGCGCACCAGGTTCTGCCGCTTGGACTCCTCGGTGGCGGCGATGCGCTCGCGCTCGGCGCGGGCGAAGACGTAGTCGGAGTAGCCGCCCTCGTACTCGTGCACCGCGCCGCGCTGCACGTCCCACATCCGCGTACAGACCTGGTCCAGGAACCACCGGTCGTGGGTCACGACGACGAGCGCGGAGCGTCGCTCACGCAGATGCCTGGCGAGCCAGGAGATGCCCTCGACGTCCAGATGGTTGGTGGGCTCGTCGAGGATGATCACGTCCTGCTCGGCGATGAGCAGCTTCGCGAGCGCGATCCGGCGCCGCTCGCCACCGGACAGCGGCCCGATGACGGTGTCGAGCCCCTGCGGGAACCCGGCCATGTCGAGCCCGCCGAACAGCCCGGTGAGGACGTCCCGGATCTTGGCGTTCCCGGCCCACTCGTGATCGGCGAGGTCACCGATCACCTCGTGCCGGACGGTGGCCGCGGGATCGAGCGAATCGTGCTGCGTGAGGACGCCGAGCCTGAGCCCGCCGTTGTGCGTGACCCGCCCGGTGTCGGCCTCCTCCAGCTTGGCGAGCATCCGGATGAGGGTGGTCTTCCCGTCCCCGTTGCGCCCGACGACCCCGATCCGGTCCCCTTCGGACACCCCGAGGGAGACCCCGTCGAGCAGCGCCCGGGTGCCGTACACCTTGGTGACTGCCTCGACATTGACCAGATTGACGGCCATTTCACTCCTGCTACGGGACGGATGGATCGACGTCCCAGGGTAGTCGGAGCGGGGGGTGGGGTGCGGGGGCGGTCCGCCTGGCGGCGGGCGGCCGGGGTGACGGGGGCGCCGGGCGGCGGGGGGCAGGCCGCCTTGCCGCCGCCGGGCGGGCCCGACAGCGGTAATTGGACAGAGACGAATGGACGGCACATTGGTCTAGGCCAAGTAATGCTGTCTCTGTATCCTCATCCGTGACCTGCAGCACACGAGCAGCCGGGTCCCCCATTCGCCGCTCTAGGAGTCACGGTGAAATTTCGCACCAGAAGCTCGGCGATCATCTGCACCATCTCCCTCCTCGCTTCCCTCGCGCTGACCACGGCATCCGCCGACGAGCCACGCGGCCCGCGTCCGGCGGCCGATGTGAAGCTCACGGAAGTGGCCAAGGCACAGAACCCCATCGCCGGCGCCGCCGGGCCGCGTGGCACGGTCTGGATCGCCGAACGCGCGGGCACCGTACGGGTTCTGACGGACAACGGGCTCAGCAAGCCCGTCCTCGACATCTCCGCCGAGACCACCACCGACGGCGAACGCGGCCTGCTGGGGGTCGCGTTCGACAAGAGGCTCGCGCACTTCTACATCTCGTACACGGACCTCGAAGGCACCAGCACGATCGACGAGATCGCCCTGCGGAACGGCAAGCTCCAGCCGCAGACCCGGCGCACCGTCCTCACCCAGACCCAGCCGTACGAGAACCACAACGGCGGCGACATCAAGTTCGGCCCCGACGGCTATCTCTACATCGCGCTCGGCGACGGCGGCGCGGGCGGCGACCCGCACGGCAACGGCCAGAAGCTCGACACCCTGCTCGGCAAGATCCTGCGGATCGACCCGGCCGGCGGCAGGCAGAGCGGCAAGCCCTACACGATCCCGAAGAACAACCCGTTCGTGAACGACCCCAACGCCAAGGACGAGATCTGGGCGTACGGGCTCCGCAACCCCTGGCGCTTCTCCTTCGACTCCGGCACGGGCGACATGCTGATCGCCGACGTGGGCCAGAGCGACTGGGAAGAGATCGACTGGGCTCCGGCGAGGAGCAAGGGCGGCGAGAACTACGGCTGGGCCTCGATGGAGGGCACCCACCCCTTCCGGGGCGGCACCGAGCCCGCGAACCACACGCGGCCGGTCTTCGAGTACGACCGCACCGGACTGGGCTGCGCGGTCACCGGCGGCTACGTCTACCGGGGCCAGGCGATCCCGGCCCTCAGGGGCCAGTACCTGTACAGCGACTACTGCGACGGCACGGTCCGCACCCTGAAGCTCAAGAACGGCAAGGTGACGGGCCAGAGCGACCTCGGCGTCACGAACGGCGAGGTCATCTCCTTCGTCCAGGACGGCGCGGGCGAGCTGTACGTGCTCGCGATCGGCGGCAGCGTGTCGCGCCTCGACGCGGCGTAACGCCCACCAGGTCGGGCCCGGCGCCGCAGTCCCGGCACCGGGCCCGACCTGCGTCATCCCCCCGAACGAGCCCCACGGCGAGGACGACGAGGCCGGCTGCGGCGAGGACGAAGTCCCACGCGAGGTGCTTCACGCGGCGCCCCGGCGGGCGAGGGTGAACCAGACGGCCTTGTACGCGGGCGAGCAACCGCCGTAGATGGTGAGCCCCCAAGCGCGGGCAAGGTTCTCGACGAGCCGGAGCCCCTGCCCGCCCTCTTGTACGGCTCCCAGTCCCACCTCACCTGGTGCGGGCAGCGCCCAGGGGTTGCTGTCGCAGACGTACACGGTGGCCTGCTTCCAATTGACGACGGCCTCGACCCGGATTCGGTGGGTCCGCGTGTGCCGATGGGCATTGGTGACCAACTCACTGACACAGAGCCGGGCGTCGTCCACGAGAGGGGCGTACCCGCTGACGTCGAGAAGCGAGGCGACGAACTCGCGGGCGAGGCGGGGCGCGTGGTCGGTACTGGGCACGGTCAGCCGGTAGCTTTCGCCGCCGTGGTGGGGGGTGGGTGTGGGGCTCACGGGTGGCATGTCGAGGTCTCCCTGTGCCGGGGTGCTGAGGGTGTACGCCATCCGCCGGACGTGGCAACGGCCGCTGGAGCGGCTTCACTTCGGCTGTGCGGGCTCGGCGCGCTCCAGAACGTAAGGCACAACAATGGGACGGCGCAACAGTGTGACGGCAGTCGCACTCGGACGGGTGGACCGGTGACAGAGTGGGGCGGCACACTCGTACGCACCACAAGAAGGAGGGATCCATGCCGCCGAGGCCCTATCCGACAGCCCGACAGAAGCGGGTGGGGATCGAGCTGCGAAAGCTGCGCGAACGGGCAGGACTGTCCGGCAGCGCGGTCGCGGCATTCCTGGGCGGAGAACGGGCCCAGGTAAGCCACTTGGAGTCCGGCAGGTACGGAGTCAGCGCGGAACGCGTGCGGCGAATTGCCGCGCACTGCTCGGCGACGGACAAGCACCTTGTCGACGCGCTGGCCGACATGGCCGAGGAACGCGGAAAGGGGTGGTGGGAGGAATATCGGGGAGTTCTTCCGCCAGGATTCCTGGACCTGGCAGAACTGGAACACCACGCGGCCTATCTGCGCGCCATTCAGATGCTGAACGTTCCCGGGCTGCTCCAGACCGAGGCGTACGCTCGCGAACTGATCACGAGCGGCGTGACGAACCTACCGACCGCCGACATCGACGCGCGCGTTGAGCACCGGACCAGGCGCCGTGAGATTTTCGACCGCCCGAACCCGCCGAAGTTCGAAGCGATCATCCACGAAGCCGCGTTGCGCATGAGATACAGCTCGTTGGACGTCATGCGAGCGCAGCTCGACTTCCTGCACGACGCCTCGCAATGGCCGAACGTGACGATCCGCATCATCCCGTTCGACAGGCAGATCACCGGGTCCGTTCACTCGGTGCTCTACGCGGGCGCCGCGATTCCACAGTTGGACACCGTGCAGATTGACAGCGCGTTCCACGGCGGCCATCTGGATGCCGAGGCACAACTCGCCCGGTATCGCGCGCTGCTCGATTCACTCGTGGCCATCTCACTCGACGCCGACGAGTCGAGAAAATTCATCCAACAGATCGCACAGAGAATGTGAGTCAAGCGGCATGACCGACCACATCAATTGGCAGAAGTCCTCATTCTCGGGAGCTGACGACAGCCCGAACTGCGTCGAACTGGCCCACGCCGACGGCCAGATCCTCATGCGCGAGAGCGACGAACCGGACACGATCGTCACCACGAGTCCCGAGAAGCTGCGCGCCTTCCTGCTGGGCGTCAAGGCCGGGGAGTTCGACCACCTGATCTGACGAACCTGACATCGCGAACGCCTCCCGCCCCCTCGGCGGGGGGCGTTTTCCGTGACATCGCGAAGGCTCCGAACCTCGCCCGTCAACCGCGGCGCACCTTTGGGACGTACCACCGTTGCGACATCGCATCCTGTCACGCTAACGTCACCATGCGTCGCGCTCGGACCGGCCAACTCGGCGGGCCGGACCCGTGGCGACGTACCTCCCCCTGCCCTTGGCCCGGCCGGGGAGAGGCCCGAAGGGTCGCCCCCGTCCGCCGCCCGTCATGCCGGCGACAGGCGGGGGCGGCTCCGTACCGCACACGACCCGGCGGAAGGCCCATCCATGCTCCAGCCCGCAGCTTCGCCATGCCCGGACATCGAAATCCGCTACTGGTACGAGCACATCGCGTACCGTTCGCTCACCGCTGCGGGCTCGGAGATCGACAAGATCGAACGCCACTCCGCCCGCACCCCCGCCGAGGCAATCCGCCAGATCCGGCTGTCCGTCCGCGCCCTCATGGCCACGCTCCCACCCGAAGAGCGCAAACGCGCCCTCAGTTGGGCCGAGGGCGGCGGCTGCGTCGGAGCCGTCGCCGCCCTGCACCGGGGCGAACCATGCGGGTTCTCGCTCAGCCACCGCAGCGCGTGGCTGGAGTGGACGGTCCACCCGTACTACGCGTTCCACACCCCCGAGACGCGCCAACTCCCCCTCCTACCGCGCTGAACGCAACCGGCGCACCACAGCACTCAACAGAAGGCGAGCCACCATCATGACCAGCCCCATCAACTGGCAGAAGTCCTCATTCTCGGGCTCCGACGCCGAGATCCAGTGTGTCGAACTGGCCGACGTGGACGGCCGGATCCTGCTCCGTGAGAGCGACGCACCGGACACGATCGTCACCACCGACAGGGACAAGCTGCGCGCCTTCCTCCTCGGTGTGAAGGCCGGCGAGTTCGACCACCTGGTCTGACCCGCCCGGCCCTGGACGGCGGGCCGATGAGGGTGTCAGTGCCGGGTGGGAGACTGCCCGGCATGATCGAACCGAACCCGAAGGCAGACCTTCTCCGGTACCTCCAATCCGCCCGTGACGCCCTGCTGTGGAAGCTCGACGGCCTCTCGGAGTACGACGTCCGCCGCCCTCTGACGCCCACCGGGACCAATCTGCTGGGGCTGGTCAAGCACGTCGCCGGGGTGGAGATCGACTACTTCGGCGAGACGTTCGGACGGCCGTTCTTCGACGGGGCCGAGGCGCCTTCGTGGTACGGGGAGGGCGCCGAGGCCAACGCGGACATGTGGGCCGCCGCGGACGAGTCGCGCGCGGAGATCGTGGGGCTGTACCGGCAGGCGTGGGAGCACACGAACGGCACGGTAGCCGCTCTGCCGCTCGACGCGACCGGTCACGTCGCGTGGTGGCCCGAGGACCGACGCGAGGTGACACTGCACCGCGTCCTCGTGCACGTGATCGCCGACACCACCCGGCACGCGGGGCACGCCGACGTCGTGCGCGAACTCGTCGACGGAGCGGTCGGGATGCAGAAGGGCAACGACAACATGCCTCCGGGCGACCGGGCCTGGTGGGAGACGTACCGGGACCGGGTGGAGGCCGCGGCGCGGGAGGCCCGCAACGGCTGAGTGCAGACGGCGGGGCGCCTTCGTACGGGACCGCAACGGGTGCGTCACGGTCATACGGCGCCGACAACCCGTCGCGCACCGGTTCGCGAGGAACCCCGGTCGCGGGCCGGGACCGGAAACTACACTCCCCGAATGCTCATGAGCACAAGGATCCCCAGTGAGTTCCTGATCAGCGACCTCTCCGTCGTCCACCACGAAGGAAGTTCCCTGATCGTCTGCTTGGACAAGTGGGGCGGGGTGTGGACATGGTCCCCGTCGACAGGGGAATGGCTGGCGCGGCCCATTCCGTACGCGCACGCGGAGGATCCGATCATGGCGGAGTACCCCGATGCCGAGAACACCATCGACATGGTCGCCGCGCTTTCCGTCGGCGGCAGGCTCCTGTTGGCGGCCGGCGGAGACGAACAGGAACCGGCGCTCTGGGATCTCGGCACCGGTGAACTCCTGTGGCGGGCACGGTTCAACGGTGCCTATCTCGCCGATGTGATCGCGCTCGACGGCGCGTTCGTCACCGCGCAGCAGTACTCGGAGGAGGTACGGCTCCGGTCACCGGACGGCGGGGACACGCTACTTGGCGAAGTGGGCGAGTTGTCCTGCCTCGGCGCAGCGCGGGTCGGTGGCCGCTCCCTGATCCTGGCCGGCGGGTCGGGAGCCGAAGTGTGGGACGCCGCGACCTTCTCCCGGATCGGCTCCTTCTATCCGTACGACGGGCGGGTGTGGGCCGTGACCGCCTGCGCGCTCGCGGAGCGCACGGCGGTTCTCGCGCTCACCGAGAAGGGCGATCTGTACGCGTGGGCCCTTGGTTCCGATCGGGACGAGCCGCTGTACGAACTGGTCGCCGCCACGCGGGAGTCGGAGACGTTGGCTGTCACGACGGTCGGTGGAGAGCCGCTGGTCCTCGCCGCGGACCAGGACTCGCTGCGGCTGTGGTCCGCCGCCGACGGGACCGAGGCCGGACACGTCGACACGCGCGAGCACGGCGTCACGGCGATGGAGTCGACAGTCGTCGACGGCCGTCGGGCACTCGTCACCTCGGGGAGCGACGGCGTACTGCGGATCTGGGACGAGTCCGACCTGGTCCGACAGTCCAGCCGGAGATCGTGATCTTCACTGTCCGGGTGGCTGCTCGCCACCGGCAGTGGCAGCGCCGAGCAGGATCCGGGCCAGTTCGTGGGGCTGCGAGAACATCGGCCAGTGGCCCGTGTTCATCTCCACCAGCCGCCAGTTCTCGCTCTTCAGCAGTTCGGCGACCTCGGGGCTCGGCTCCGGCCAGTCCAGCAGGCATTTGATGTAGGTCGCCGGGAGCTCGGCGAGTGGTCGCTCCAGACTTGCCGGTTCGGTCAGGGTCGCGCCCGGGTGGGGCGTCGCGCCGGAGACGATGCGGGTGATCTGCTCGTCCGTCAGGCCCTGGCCCTCGAACTCGGCCGCCGTGAGCGGCGGCCAGAAGCCGCCGCTCCCGGCGATCGCCGCCTCCACCGCCGCCCGGCCGTCCGGCCAGCCGGAGACGAACGACTCGCCGTCCACAGGCACGTTCGAGTCGACGAACACCACGCGGGACAGCCGGTCACCGATGCGCTCGGCGGCCTGGCCGACCGGGATGCCCGAGTAGCTGTGGCCGACCAGGACGACATCGCGCAGGTCCAGGCGCTCGATCGTGTCCACGATGTCGCGGACGTGGGTCTTCGACCCGATGGGCCGGTCCCGCTCCTCGTCCCGCCGCTCGGCGAGGCCGGACAGTGTCAGCGCGTGGGCGTCGTGCCCGGCGGCGCGCAGCTCGGGCACCACCTCGTCCCACGCCCACGAGCCGAGCCACGCGCCTGCCACCAGTACGTATCGAGTCATGCCGGGAATCTAGCGCGGAGGTCTGACAACCGGCCGCGCGAACGCGGCCACCCGTGCCGTCAGAGACTCAGCGTCTCCAGGTGGTCCAGCTTCACGAACCGGCTCTTGGGGCTCGCCTTCCGTACCGCGTCGCGCAGCGCGTCGAGCCCGCCCCAGTCCACCGCGGGCTTGTCCAGCGGCTCGTCGAAGTCGTCCCAGTGCGTCGGTACGACATAGGAGGGGTGTCCCAGCAGATCGAGCAGCCTCGGTACGTAGCCGGGCACGTTGGCCCCGCCCGGCTGGATCATGACGAGATCCGCGCGTATCCCTTCGAGGTCGTGCTCGCTGAAGTTGGACGAGCCGAAGTTGACGATGTTGAAGCCGCCGACGCTGATCAGATACGACAGGCTCCCGCCCTCGACCAGGTCCGCGATGGTCTCCGGGGCCTTGGGAACCTGCCCCGGCCGGGTGCCGGCGAAGGCGACGCGGGGGTGCTCGCCGCCCATGGAGTGCAGCGACCGTACGACCTGCACGGAGTAGCCGTCGTACTGAAGCCGCTCACCGCCCGCCACCACCGACATCTGCCGCTCCGGGGCGCCCATCGCCCGCATGGTGTTCACATGGCTCTCGGTGCCGAAGACCGTGGCGCCGGTGGTCTTCGCGAGGTGCGGGACGTCGGTCATGTGGTCGTAGTGCCCGTGCGTGACCAGGATCTGGTCGGCGCGCAGCCCGTAACCGTCGATCACCGCGGTGTCGACCTCGATCGGCGTCTCCGGGGCCGCGCCCGGCTCGGTGTAGGTGCCGGTCCAGAAGCGGGTGAGCCAGGGGTCGATCAGTACGGTGGCGGCGGAGTCACCGGCGCCGATACGGATCTCCCAGCCGTTGTTGCCGAGCCAGCGCAGGCGCAGATCGCCGGGGGGCGTGGACCGGTCGGCGGACGACTGTGCGGACGGGCCGGCGCTCGCGGTGCCCACGGCCGTCGCGGCCACGCCGGCGCCGACCGCCGCCGAGGCGCCGAGCAGCCCCCGCCGCGTCATGAAGTTCGGTCGCCGCTCGCTCTTGCCGTTGGCGCTCTTGCCGTTGTCGCTGTTGCTGTTGGCCTTGCTCATCGTGCGTCAGTGCCCTTCGTCGTACGGTCGGCTCCCCCGGAGGGAGCGGCCGGTGTGGCGAACAGGACGGGATCACAGCACGCCCGCGGCGGCCCGGTCCAAGACCCTGACCGGCGGCGACTCATATCGAGGCCGATATCGTCGCAGCGTGGACCTGTTGCGACAGCTGCGTCACTTCACCGTGGTGGGCGAGGAACTGCACTTCGGCCGGGCGGCCGAACGCCTCGGCATGGCGCAACCGCCACTGAGCCAGCGCATCCGCGAACTGGAGCGGGAGTTGGGGGTGGAACTCTTCGACCGCTCGCGCCGCCAGGTGCGGCTCACGCCGGCCGGCGCCGTACTCCTCGACGAGGCCCGTGAACTGCTCGCCGGGGTGGGACGGATGCGGGAGCTGGTGGCCAGGGCGGGGCGCGGCGAGTACGGCACGCTGCGGGTGGGGGTGCCGCCGGAGCTGCCGGGCAGCGTACTCGGGGCCGTACTCACCGAGTTCGCCGCGCTGGCACCCGAAGTCCGCCTGGAACTGAGCGAGTTCACCACCGCCGAGCAACTGGAACTGCTGGCCGGGCACGGCCTGGACGCCGGGCTCGTCCACCATCCGCTCGATCCCGCCGCCGGTCTGGACAGCGGCCCCGTGATCGAACCTCCGCTGGGGGTCGTGCTGCCGCGCGTCCCGCCACTCGCGGGAGAGGCGTCCTCCGGCGGTGACATCACACTCGCCGAGCTGGCGGGCCGGGCACTGGTCACGCATCCGCGCGAGGCGGCCCCGGCGCTGTACGACGCGACGCTCGCGGCCTGCCGTGACGAGGGTTTCCACCCGGTGCGGGTCTCGACGGCGCGCAGCCCCGAGGTGATGCTCGGCCTGGTCATCGCCGGGCACGGGGTCGCCTTCAGCCACCCGGCGATCGCGCGGAAGGAACCGCGCGTGATCTGGCGTCCGTTGGCGCCCCGGGCGCCGCTGTGGCGGCTGGTCTTCGCGTGGCCGTCCCGTGCGCCGCACCCGGCGGTGGGGCCGCTGGTGCGGGCGGCGACCGGGATTCTGCGCGGTCACGAGGGCGGTGCCCTGGCCGCATCCGGACCGGGCACCGAGCCCGCTCCCCGACCCTGGAACGCGGTGTACGAGCGGTCATGACCGGAACGGACGTCACGCACATCGACGAACTCCCGCACCCCCGCGAACTCTCGCGCAGATTCGAACTCCTCGGCTCCCGCCTGTGGTTGCACGCCCGCTGCGTCGACTGCGGGCGCGCGGTGGGCCACGCGGAGGACGAGCCCGTGGTCCTGGCCTCCGTGGTGAAGGTGCTGCTGGTGCTGGAGTTCTTCCGGCAGGCCGCCGCCGGGCAGCTCGATCCGGCCGAACGGGCCGTCGTACGCGCGGCGGACCGGCTCGGCGGTACGGGAACGGCCGGCTTCCACGACGACGTGGAGCTGAGCCTGCGCGATCTCGCCCTCATGACGATGTCGGTGAGTGACAACACCGCCGCCGACATCCTCTTCCGGCGTGTCGGCCGGGACACGGTGCAGTCCCTGGCCCACCAACTGGGCCTGGAACGCGTCCGGGTGACGGGCGCGCCGCGCGAGGTGCTGGAGAGCATGCTGGAGGATCTGGGGGCGGCCGACGCGGACGCGTTCGCGTCGGCGTTCGCCGCGCTGCCCGCCGAGGACGTCCACCGGCTGCGCGCCCTGGACCCGGCGCGTACGACGAGCGCGACACCGCGCGAGATGACGCGGCTGCTGAGCCTGGTGTGGAACGACCGCGCGGGGGCGGCGGTGGCCTGCGCGGGTGTCCGCGAGCTCATGTCGGGCCAGGTGAACGGCGCGCGACTGGGCGCGGCGTTCGACCGTTTCACCTCGGTGGCGGCGAAGAGCGGGACGCTGCCGGGCGTACGCAACGAGATCGGCGTCGTCACCTGCCCCGACGGCGCGCGCTACGCGATCGCGGTCTTCACCCGCGCCACCTCCCTCTCCACCCGCCGCCCGGACCTGGACACGGCGATCGGCGTGGCGGGGCGTGAGGCGGTGGAGGGGCTGCGGGGGTGCTGCGCGCGCGGACCCGTGGGGTAACTTTCGCGCACAGTAGATCTTCGAGCGCGGGGAGCGTGCAGGGGTGGGGAACCGGACGCGACGCACAGCGGTGCTGTGCGCGATCGTGGTGCTGGGAGCGGGCGGGGTGGCCGGGTGCGGTGGCTCGGGCGCGGAGGACGACAAGCCCTCGGCGGAGAAGGGCGGCAACGAGGTCCGGCGGATGTCCGCGGCGCTGAAGACTCTGAAGGGGTACGACACGGTCCGCATGAACGGTCGCTACATGTCGATTGCCGACATCGACCTCCGGGCGGACCGGGAGGGCAACTGCGTCGGCACGCTCGATTTCGGCGACGACGGCCGCACCGAGTTCGTCCACGTGGGCGGCGAACGGGTGTGGCATCGGCACGACGACGCCGTTCTGGCCACTTGGCGCCGGCTCGCCGAGCAGACCGGCCCGGACGCGGTCGCCCGCCACGACAAGGCCGCGAAGAAGGTCCGCGGAAAGTACATCGAGTCGTCGCCGGCCGAGGTGGAGGAGAACCTGGAACTGAGGCTGTGCGATCTGGACACGACGTTCGCCGACGTGCCCGATTCGGTGAGCGGGGCCGAGGCGCGCAATCCGGAGACGAAGGCCGGCGAGCGGGTGGTGGGGCTGGTCCAGCAGCCGGAGGGCGCCGGGGTGAGCGTCCAAGTCCCGGTGACGGGAACCCCCGTCCCGCTGCGCGCCGGGTTCGAGATCGACGGCGAGCCCTTCGAACTCGCCATCTCGGACCCCGGCGAGCCCGTGAAGGCGACACCTCCCCTGGCCGCCGAGACCGTGACGTCCGCCGAGGTGACCGGGCTGTTTCCGGAGAACCCCAAGAGCACGCAGAGCCGGTAGGAGCCCCCGTTGACCGTCGAACTCCACGTCGATCCGACCCCAGCCGGGCACCCCGCCCTCGCTCTGCGCCCCTGGGCCGACAGCGACATCCAGCCGCTGGTCGACATCTACCGCGACCCCCTCCTCCGGAAGTGGACCCGGCTGCACGTGACCGGAGTCGTGGACGGCGCACGCTGGCTGGCGGTCCAGTCGGACGGGTGGCGCACCGGGCAGCGGCTCAGTTTCGCCGTACTCGAAGGGGACCTGCTCGTCGGCAACGTCGCGATCAAGCGGGGTACGGTGCCGAGCGACTGTGCCGAGGTCGGGTACTGGACCGCGGCCGATGCGCGCGGCCGGGGAATCGCGCCGCGCGCCGTGACCGCCCTGACCGACTGGGCATTCGCCACACTCGACGGCCTCACACGGCTCGAACTGCTCCACCAGATCGACAACACCGCCTCGTGCCGCGTGGCGGAGAAGACCGGTTACGCCTACCACCAAACCCTCCCCGCCCGTCCTCCGTTCCCCCTGGACGGCCACCAGCACGTGCGCGAGGCTCCCCGGCCGGGATGACGGCTCAGTAGTCGTCGTCCGGGGCCGCCGGGACCGCCGTGAGTATCGTGCCGGTGTGCGTCCGGGCGAAGCGGCAGAGTTCCGGGAAGTCGAAGATCACCAACGCGGCGCCGTCCGCCTCGCGGAGGTCGGCCAGTTCCGCGTCGTCCGGGAGCGCGGTGGCCACGGACCGGATGACCGGGTCCGGGCTCGTCCGTGCCTCGACCGCGGGGATCGTGGGCACCTGGTGCGCGTTCCGCCGGGGCTCCGTCCAGGTCTCCGTGAAGGCGGAGTCGAAGGCGTAGGTGTCTGCGTCGGCGTCCCGCAGGGCGTCGCGGAGGCAGAGGGCCGTGCGGTGCAGCCAGGCGTGCAGTGAACTGTCGAGCCGTGTCGTGTCGTTGTCGTCCCAGAAGATGAACACCGGTCCCCAGGCGCCGGTTTCACGGTCGACGTCCACGTAGGTGAAGCCGCCGCCCGAGTCGAGATGGACGAAGCGGTGGGTGCCGGGGCCGCCGGCCTGCTCCACGTACCAACTGCCGTCCCCGCCCATGGGGTGGGTGCCTTCGTTGAGCGATTCGTCGAAGTCGATCTCCGAGAAGAGGAAGGTGTCGTCGTCCTTCCGGCGGCCGAAGGCGATCCGGATGCCGCCCACGGCGCGCAGCAGTACGCGGATCTCTTCCGGAACCGGCGCCGCCCACGCGTCCATCCGGGCGTCGGAGAGGCCGGGGCGGAGCTGTACGAGGCCGCCGGAGCCGTCGGCGGTCTCCCGGAGCAGCGCGATCAGCGGTTCTGTGGCAATGGCGGTGTCGGCGGCGGCGCCCACGGACTTCGAACCGGCCATCAGGACACCACCCGCGCCCCGGCGGCGGGCGCCGAAGTCACCCGCGCCGTACGGCAGTTGCCCGACGCCAGCAGGGCCTGGGCCACCGCCGTCGCCGACTCCTCGTCCTTCGTCAGGAACGCGGTCGTCGGGCCCGAGCCCGAGACCAGGGCCGCCAGCGCGCCCGCCGCCGTGCCCGTGGCGAGCGTCGTCGCGAGGGACGGGCGCAACGAGAGGGCCGCGGACTGGAGGTCGTTGGTCAGGGTGGCCGCCAGGGCCGTCGCGTCGCCCGCGCCCAGGGCCGCGAGCAGGGCGGGGTCGGCGGCGGGGGGCGGAACGTCGGCGGCGGCGGTGAGCCGGTCGAACTCCGCGTAGACCGCCGGGGTCGACAGTCCTCCGTCGGCGACCGCGAACACCCAGTGGAACGTGCCGCCGACGTCCAGGGGCGTCAGCCGCTCCCCGCGTCCGACGCCGAGCGCCGCGCCGCCCAGCAGGCTGAACGGCACGTCGCTGCCCAACTCGGCGCAGATGGCGAGCAGTTCGGCCTCGGACGAGCCAAGCGACCAGAGCGCGTCGCAGGCGAGCAGTGCTCCCGCGCCGTCCGCGCTGCCGCCGGCCATGCCGCCCGCGACGGGGATGTCCTTGTCGATGTGGATATGGACGCGCGGCTCCAGCCCGTGGCGCTCCGCGAGCGCGATCGCCGCCCGCGCGGCGAGGTTGGTCGCGTCCAGCGGGACCTGGTGCGCGTCCGGTCCGGCGCAGGTGACGCGCAGCTCGTCGGCCGGGGTCACGGTGATCTCGTCGTGGAGACCGACCGCCAGGAAGACGTTGGCGAGGTCGTGGAAGCCGTCGGGGCGCGCCGCGCCCACCGCCAGCTGGACGTTGACCTTCGCCGGTACGCGTACGGTCACCGCCCCCGTACTCCCGCTCGCCGTGCGCGCCACGCTCACCGCGTTCGTGTCACTCATGCCCCCGCCCCCTTCGATTCCGCGATCCGTGCGAACTCCTCCACCGTCAGCGACTCCCCCCGCGCCTGCGGCGAGATCCCCGCCGCGACCAGCGCCGCCTCCGCCGCCGGGGCCGACCCGGCCCAGCCCGCGAGCGCCGCCCGCAGCGTCTTGCGGCGCTGCGCGAAGGCCGCGTCCACGACCGCGAAGACCTCGGTCCGCGAGGCGGTGGTCGTGAGCGGTTCGGCGCGCCGGACGAGCGAGACGAGGCCCGAGTCGACGTTCGGCGCGGGCCAGAACACGTTACGGCCGATGGCGCCGGCGCGCTTGACCCGCGCGTACCAGTTGGCCTTCACCGACGGCACGCCGTACACCTTGTTGCCCGGCGCCGCCGCGAGCCGGTCCGCGACCTCCGCCTGGACCATGATCAGGGTGCGCTCGATGGTCGGGAAGTGCTCCAGCATGTGGAGCAGGACGGGCACGGCGACGTTGTACGGAAGGTTCGCCACCAGTGCCGTGGGTGTCGGCCCCGGCAGCTCCCGCACCTGCATCGCGTCCGAGTGCACCAGCGAGAAGTGGCCGGCGCGGGCCGGCATCCGGGCCTCGATCGTGCGCGGCAGCGCGGCGGCGAGGATGTCGTCGATCTCGACGGCCGTCACATGGTCGGCCGCCTCCAGCAGCGCCAGTGTCAGCGAGCCGAGCCCGGGGCCCACCTCCACGACCACGTCGTCGGGCCGTACACCCGCCGTGCGGACGATCCGGCGGACGGTGTTGGCGTCGATGACGAAGTTCTGGCCACGCTGCTTGGTGGGGCGTACGCCCAGGGCGGCGGCCAGCTCGCGGATGTCCGCGGGGCCGAGGAGGGCGTCGGAGACATCAGGGACGTCAGGGACGCCCGAGGCGTCGGGGGGCTCTGTGGTGCTCACCCATGCAGCCTACGGCCGCAGTGCGGCCACGGACTCGCCCCCCTTTGCACATAGAGCTTCTTCGCCCGGAACGTCTGCTCACCCGCCGACGCGTCCTGCGGGCGTCCGCTGCCGCCGAGGGACCGCCAGGTGCCGGAGTCGAACTGGTAGAGCCCGCCGTACGTCCCCGAGGGGTCGACCGCGTCCGGCCGGCCACCCGACTCGCAGGCGGCGAGGGCGGCCCAGTCGAGTCCGTCGGCGCCCGTGACGGAGGCCGGGCGCTGCTTCGTACCGACCCTGACGCGCTCGGTGACGGGCACGCGGACGATCTTCTCGGAGATCTTGCGGGGCTTCTGCTTGACGCCGTTGACGGCGCGCACGGCGTACGTGAGGCGGCGCGTCCCCGGTTCGCCCTGGTGCGTGACGACCTCCGTGCCGGTGAAGAGCGAGGCGTCGCGGGTGCGTTCGATGTCGTACGGGATGGGCTCCTCGCGCACGATCTCGTCGGCGGTGATGCGCATCACCGTGATCGTCTGACCGTCGCGCGGGAAGCTGTCGGGGTGCACCGAGGTGGTGTCCTCGCCGTGCAGGGTCAGCCCGGAGTCGGCCAGGGCGTCACGTACGGTCGCGGCGTTCGTACGGATGGTGCGCTCGCGCCCGTCGGCCATGAACGTCACGGTGCGCTCCGTCAGGACGTCCAGGGCCAGACCGCTGCGGGGGATCGCGGAGGAGCGCGAGACGGACAGGAAGGCGCCCTCCGCGCGTACGCCGAGCTGGCGCAGCGCGCCCTCGACGGTGTCGGCGGTCGTCCAGATCTGGCGGCGCCTGCCGTCGAGGGTGAGCATGACGGGACGGCCGTGGCGGACAACCACCGCGTCGCCGTTGGTGAGTTCGGCGCCGCGGCCGGGGGCGACGAGGTCGTGCGCGCCGATCCGCACACCCTCGTCGGCGAGGAGTTCGTCCACGTCGTCGGCGAAGGTGTGGAGCGTGCGCGGGGTGCCGTCGACGCTGAGTCGGACCTCCTTGTCGCTGGCGACGAACGCGGAGGTGCCGCCGGCCAGGAAGGCGACGACGAGGGCCTGCGGGACGATGCGGCGGCGGGAGGCGCTGAGGAGGTCGGACGCCGGGGCCGGGGCGGGGACCGGCGGTGGCGGCGGCTGGTGGGGCTGGTGCGGGACCAGCGCCTGCGCCGGGTCGAACCACGGCAGGGTGGGCGCCGGTTCGGGGTGCGGCCACGCGACGACGTCGACGTCTCCCGCGTAAGCGAATTCGGACCCGTACGCGTGCCCGTGCCCGTGCCCGTATCCGTACTCGTACTCGTACTCGTACCGTCCGGCACGGTGACTGCCCTGCGCATTGCTCACGACGCTCGACGCTCCACAAGTCCGGTCCGGGCCCCCGATGCCCGGCGGACACTAGCGGAGCGGCGGTCACTCTCCAAAGCAGCGCGACTACACAGGGTCGCTGTTCGAGTGGGCGACGAATCCGCCGGCCGGGCCGGGCGGGGCCGAACGGGACCGGCCGGCTCAGTAACCGAACGCGCGCGCCGTGTTGGCCGAAATCGCCGCCGCCATCGCGTCCTCACCGATCCCGCGCACCTCCGCCATCGCGCGTACCGTGATCGGAATCAAATACGGCGCATTGGGCCGTCCACGGTACGGAACGGGCGTCAGAAAAGGCGCGTCCGTCTCGACCAGAACGAGTTCGGACGGAGCGACGGCCAACGCCTCACGCAACGGTCGCGCGTTCTTGAAGGTCATATTTCCCGCGAAGGACATGAAGTAGCCTGCGGCGGCGCAGATTTCGGCCATTTCCGCGTCGCCCGAATAGCAGTGGAAAACGGTCCGTTCCGGAGCGCCTTCGTCGGCCAGGACGCGCAACACGTCGGCGTGCGCCTCGCGATCGTGGATCACGAGTGCTTTTCCGTGCCGTTTGGCGATCTCGATGTGCGCGCGGAACGAGCGTTCCTGCGCGGCCATGCCGTCGGGCCCCGTACGGAAGAAGTCGAGCCCCGTCTCGCCGACGGCCTTCACCTGCGAAAGCGCGGCCAGCCGGTCGATCTCGGCGAGCGCGTCGTCGAGGGCCGCGTCCCCGCCCGCCTCGCGCACGCCCTGGCGCGACCAGCCGTCGGGGTCTCCGTGCACGATGCGCGGCGCCTCGTTGGGATGCAGCGCGACCGCCGCGTGCACGGACTCGTGCGCGGCGGCGGTGTCGGCCGCCCAGCGGGACCCCTTCACGTCGCAACCCACCTGGACGACGATCGGCACTCCTACGGAGGCCGCCTTGGCGAGCGCGTCCTCGACGGTGCCGCTCTGCATGTCCAGATGGGTGTGCGAATCGGCGACCGGCACCCGCAGCGGTTCCGGGGCCGGCGGCGCTTCTTCGGCGCGTGTGGCGCTTTTCGTGCTGTTGGCGCTCTTCGGGGTCATGGGCCCGATCGTACGAGGACCGTGTCCACCGGGCCGACCGCAGGTGCGGGGGCCTACTTGCGGTGGAAGGGGTGCAGGAGGTCGGAGAGGTGCCAGTGGTGGTCCGCCTTCGCCCGTGCCCCCTCGGCGACCGCCGCGACGGCCGCCCCGCCCGCCTCGTCCGTCACCGGCACCGGCTTGGCGGGCTCGGACGCCTTCGCCGGCTTCTGGGTCTTTCGCGCCTTGGGCTCCCTCGGCGTTCTGGGTGCCTTGACGGAGTTCCGCTGCTGGTTCATCAGGGAGTACGCGTGCACCGAGGACACCTGTCCCGAGCGCATGATGCGCACGACGTGGTGTCCGCAGTTGAGGCAGGTGGGACTCGACAGCGGTGAAGGCACCCGCAGTCCGTCCGCCTTGTAGACGACGTATTGCTGACCCGAAGCGTCCGTGTGGTGCTCTATGTCGTACGCCTGCTCCCAGCCGTGACCGCATCGCATGCAACAGAACGCATATGCCTCGTGGGCGACGGCGTTGCCCGTTATCTCACTCATGCCAGCTCCTCTCCACTCGATCCAGTGGACGCCTATTCGGGCGGGAGCGCATCAGCGCTGTCGATTAATGGCAGGCTCTTGGCCTCCTCATGCCGAAAGGGCTCGGCACACGGTCTGCGCTTTGCTTTTCAAGATAGTCCTTTACCGTCACGAGGGCCTGTCACGGCCGCATTCTTTGCCGCCACGACCGCATCGAACACGTCGCGTTTGGGCACCCCCGCTTCCGAGGCGACCGCGGCGATGGCCTCCTTCCGCCGCTCGCCCGCCTCCTCCCGCACCCGTACCCGGCGCACCAGTTCCACCGGGTCCGTCACGGGCGCGCTCTCGGGGGCGCCCTCCACGACGACGGTGATCTCGCCTCGTACGCCGTCGGCCGCCCATTCGGCGAGTTCGCCGAGGCCGCCGCGCTTGACCTCTTCGTACGTCTTCGTCAGCTCGCGGCAGACGGCGGCCCGGCGCTCGGGGCCGAAGACCTCGGCCATCGCCGCGAGGGTGTCGTCGAGCCGGTGCGGGGCCTCGAAGTAGACGAGGGTGCGGCGTTCGTCGGCGACCTCGCGGAGCTTCCCCAGCCGCTCGCCCGCCTTGCGGGGCAGGAACCCCTCGAAACAGAAGCGGTCGACGGGCAGCCCGGAGAGTGCCAGCGCGGTCAGCACGGCGGACGGGCCGGGCACCGCGGTCACCTTGATGTCGCGTTCGACGGCCGCGGCCACGAGCCGGTAACCGGGGTCGGAGACGGACGGCATCCCCGCGTCCGTGACGAGCAGCACGCGGGCGCCGCCGGCCAGCGCCTCGACGAGTTCGGGCGTACGGGCGCTCTCGTTGCCCTCGAAGTACGACACGACCCGGCCGGTCGTCTGTACGCCGAGCGCCTGGGTGAGCCGGCGCAGCCGCCGGGTGTCCTCGGCGGCGACGACGTCCGCGGTCGCCAGTTCGGAGGCGAGGCGCGGCGGGGCGTCTGAGGTGTCGCCGATGGGGGTCCCGGCGAGGACGAGGACGCCGGTCGGGGCTGCGGGGGCCGTTCCCCGGGAGGGCACAGTAGTCACGTACGCCATCCTCGCAGGGCGGCGGGGCGGCCCCTTCCGCGGTGGAGAACGCCGTCTCGGGCGCCGTGTGCCCACGTCACACAGTCGCGTTCCCTACGATGGCGCGGTGACCAGTACTGCGCCAGAAGCCCTCCAGGGTCGGGACGCCGAGGACAGACCGCCGTCATGGCCCCAGCGGCTGCGGCGGTTCGGCTATGCGCCGAGACCGGTGATCGGGCTGCGCGAGCGCCTGGTGCCGCCGTACACGGAGCCGTCCCAACGCCTGTGGATCGTGCTCGGTGTGCGCCCCCTGCTCGCCGACCGGCTGACCCGCTGGTCCGCCTGGCTCGGTCCACTGCTGGTGGCGCTGGTCGCCGGGCTGATGCGGTTCTGGCATCTGGGCAGCCCCAAGTCGGTGATATTCGACGAGACGTACTACGCGAAGGACTCGTGGGCGCTCGTCAAGCAGGGGTACGAGGCGAGCTGGCCCAAGGACGTCGACAAGCTGATCCTGGCCGACCCCTCGCAGGTCCCGGTGCCGACCGACCCCGGATATGTGGTGCACCCGCCGGTGGGCAAGTGGATCATCGGGCTCGGCGAGCTGATGTTCGGCTTCGACCCGTTCGGCTGGCGCTTCATGGTGGCCGTCCTCGGCACGCTCTCCGTACTGATGCTGTGCCGCATCGGCCGCCGGCTGTTCCGTTCGACGTTCCTGGGCTGTCTGGCCGGCGGGCTGCTCGCCGTGGACGGGCTGCACTTCGTGATGAGCCGCACGGCGCTGCTCGACCTGGTGCTGATGTTCTTCGTGCTGGCGGCTTTCGGCTGTCTGCTGCTCGACAGGGACTGGGCGAGACGGCGGTTCGCGGACGCGCTGCCGGTGGACGCGGAGGGGGTGCTGCGGCCGGACATCAACATCGCGGAGGGCCTGCGGCTGGGCTGGCGGCCGTGGCGCGTCGCGGCCGGTCTGATGCTGGGGCTCGCCTTCGCGACGAAGTGGAACGGCCTCTACATCCTGGCCGCGTTCGGTCTGCTCACCGTCTTCTGGGACGTGGGCGCGCGGCGCACCGCCGGCGCCGTACGCCCGTACCTGGCCGTACTCAAGCGCGACCTGCTGCCGGCGTTCGTCTCCACGGTCCCGGTCGCGATCGGCACGTACGTCGCCTCGTGGACCGGCTGGATCGTCACCGACAAGGGCTACTTCCGGGACTGGGCGGCCACCCAGGGCCAGGGCGGGATGTGGTCCTGGCTGCCGGACTGGCTGCGCAGCCTGTGGCACTACGAGACCGAGGTCTACAGCTTCCACGTCAATCTGACCTCCGGCCACACCTACCAGTCCAACCCCTGGAGCTGGATCGTCCTGGGCCGCCCCGTCTCGTACTTCTACGAGGACCCCAGGGGCGGCACGGAGGGCTGTACGGCGGCCCCGGCGGACAAGTGCGCCCAGGAGGTCCTGGCGATCGGCACACCCCTGCTCTGGTGGGCGGCGTGCTTCGCGATCCTGTACGTCCTGTGGCGCTGGTTCTTTCGCCGCGACTGGCGCGCGGGCGCCATCGCCTGTGCGATCGCGGCGGGCTGGGTGCCGTGGTTCTTCTACCAGGAACGCACGATCTTCCTCTTCTACGCGGTGGTCTTCGTGCCGTTCCTCTGTCTCGCGGTGTCGATGATGATCGGCGCGATGCTGGGCCCGGCGGGCTCGGACGAGAGACGCAGGACGATCGGCGCGGTGGGGGCGGGTGTGCTGGTGCTGCTGATCGTCTGGAACTTCATCTACTTCTGGCCGGTCTTCACGGGCCAGACGATCCCCGTCGGGGAGTGGCAGGACCGGATGTGGTTCGACACCTGGGTGTAGGACGGGTCCTCAATCGCCGGACGGGCCGCAGACGCAGCCCGCCCGGTCACCGCGCCGGGGCGTCGCCGGGCGGGGTTGAGAGCCCGTCCGTCGCGTCGCGCAGCTCCAGCCAGCGGGAGTGCAGTCGCTCGTAGCGCGCCGCCCGAGCCGCGTCGGGGTCGACCCGGCGCGGGGTGCCGATCAGGCGGGCGCGGATCGCGTCCAGGTCGGTGTCCAGTCCGGAGCCGATGAACGCCAGCGCCGCGGCGCCGAGCAGGGTCACGTCGGGCTCCGGGGAGATCAGGAGCGGCCGGGCGAGGATGTCGGCGCGCAGCCGCGCCACATGGGCGCTGCGCGACGAGCCGCCGGCCAGCGCGACCGGCAGGCCGCCCGTGGGATCGAGGTGATCCATTCCCTCACGGACCGTGAAGGCCGCCGCCTCCTGGGCGGCCCGGAGCAGACACGCGGCGTCGTGGTCGGGACGCTGCCCGAGCACCGCTCCGCGGGTGCCGGACCGCCAGGTCGGGAAGCGCGCGCCAGTCATGCCGGGCAGGACGGTGAGCCCGTTCGCGCCCGGCGGCACCGCGGCGAGTTCTTCGTCCGGGACGGTGCCGACCAGGGAGCGCCACCGGGCGACAGCGCCTCCGGTGAGCCCGGTCGCCCCGCCGGCGACGAATCGGCCGGGCAGGACGGAGGGGTTGAGTACGGCGCCCTCCGGTACGTCGTCGGGGCCCGGGAGCAGCCGGCCGATGACGTCGGTGGTGCCCGCGACGTCGGCGATGACGTCGCCGGCTCCGCCGAGGAGCAGGCCGATGCCGACGGATCCGTCCGGGCCGCCGGCGATCACAGGAAGTCCCGCGGGCAGGCCGGTGGCCGCCCCGGCCTCCCCGGTGAGGGCGCCGACCACCGACGTCGGCTCCGACTGCGGCGGCAGCAGCGCGGGATCCAGACCTGCCTCGGCGAGCAGGCCGGTGTTCCACGCGCGGTGCCGTACGTCGGAGGCCAGCGTGTAGGCGGCGCTGATCGTGTCGGAGGTGAGCCGTCCGGTGAGCCGGGCGACGAGGAAGTCCTTGGGCGACAGCACGGCGTGCACCCTCGACGCGAGTTCGGGCTCCATGCCCAGGAGATGGGCGAGCGCCCCGCCCGTCAGTGCCGGACGGCCGGCGGCGTGCAGCAGCCGCCGCACGGTCGCGTCGCCGAGCGCCGCGAGCCGCTCCACGCCCCGGGTGTCGGCCCAGCCGCCGCCGCGCCCGAGGGGCCGGAGGGCGGAGTCGACGGCGACCGTCCCGATGTGGGCGGCGATGGCGAGCGCGGCGGGGGCCGGTCCGCCGGAGACACCCGCCAGCGCGGCGCGTACGTCCCGCTCCAGTTCGTCGGCGTCGAAGGTGTCGCCGCCGAGTCCCGACGTGCGGGCGATACGCCGCTGCGCGACGACCTGTCCCCCTACATCGATCGCGACGGCCCGCACGGCCGAGGTGCCGACATCGACCGCGATGACATGTGCGCTCATTCGGCGTCGATCCTCAGCAGGAAGGGGAATCCGGGCAGCGTCCAGCTCGTGGTGAACTCGACGATCTCGCCGCGCGATCCATAGGTGGTGCGGCGTACCACCAGCGCGGCCCCGCCGGGTTCGGTTTCGAGCAGTGCCGCCTGTTCGGCGGTCAGCAAAGTGGCCGTCATGGACTGGTCGGCGTGGCGCAGTTCGACCCCGAAGCGTGTCGTCAGGGTGCGGTAGAGGGAGTCGTCGAGCAGTGGCTCCCGGCACAGTGACGGCGCCACGGAGTAGGGGATCCAGGCGTCCTGGAGGGCGGCGGGCGAGCCGTCGACGAGACGTACACGGGTGAGCCGGTTGACCGTGTCGTCCGCCGTGCCGCCGAGAACTTCGGTCACTTCGCCGGGCGCGGTCGTGGTCTCGCAGTGGATCAGCCGGGTGGACGGCTCACCGCCCGTGCCCTCGATCTCCTCGGCGAAGGACCGCAGCCGGTTGAGCCGCCGTCCGCGATCGCCGTGGCCGCTGACGTAGGTGCCGCTGCCCTGCCGCCGTACGACGAATCTCTCCGAGTCGAGCAGGTCCAGGGCCTGCCGCACGGTCATCCGGCTCACCCCGTACTGCCTGGCCAGGTCCGTCTCGCTGGGCAGCCGTGCCGAGGGGGCCAGGGCGCCGGACCGGATCCGGGACACGAGGTCGTCGTAGATCACCTGATACCTGGGTGCGCGCGCCATGATCAGATGGCTCCCGACCCACGCAGTTGGGCCACGTCCTGGGCGGAGAGCCCGAGGATGCCCCCGTAGACGTAACTGTTGTCCTCGCCGACCCGAGGTGGCGCCTTGCGGACCATGGGCGGGGTCTTCTCCATTTTGATCGGATTACCGGGCATCCGGATCGTACCGAGTTCGGGATGCTCCGATTCAACGATCATGTCACGGGCGGCGATCTGCGGTGACTCGGCCACTTCCCCGACCGAGGCGACCTTGGCGTAAGGCACACCCGCCTCGTCGAGGGACCGCGCGATGGCCTCCCTCGTACGGCCCGCCACCCATGCGCCGATCTCGCCCTCCAGGAACTCCTGGTGCGTCATCCGGCCTTCGACATGCGCGAAGCGCGGGTCCTCGGCCAGATCGGGGCGCCCTATCACCGCACAGAGCTTCGGGAACAACGAGGCGGTGCCGGCCTGGATGTAGATGGGTCCGTCGGCGGCCTCGTAGACGTTGACCGGCGCCGTCAGCAGATCGCGTGAGCCGCTGCGGGGCATGTCCTGGCCGAGCATGAGCTGGGACATGAGGCGGATGCCGAGCGCGGAGAACATCGTGTCGAAGGACGCGATGTCCACGAGCTGGCCCTCGCCGGTGCGTTCGCGGTGCAGGATCGCCAGCAGGGCCCCGATCGCGCCCTGGTAGCCGGTGGTGTAGTCGGCGATGTAGGTGCCGCTGAGGGTCGGTTTGCCGTCCGGTTCCCCGGTCATGTCCATCAGCCCCGAGGACGCCTGCGAGATGGCGTCGAACAGGGCGCGGCGCGAGTCCGGACCGGTCTGGCCGAAGCCGGAGATCGACACCAGGATGATGTCCGGGTTGAGCTCCTTCATCCGCTCGTAGCCGATGCCCATCTTCTCGATCGTGCCCGGCCGGTAGTTCTCCACGACGACGTCCGCCCAGGCGATCAGGCGCTCGAGGATTCCGAGCGCCTCCGGGTGACGGGTGTCCAGGGAGGCGTCGTACTTGTTCCGGTGGTAGAGGAACATGTAGACGCTCTCGTCCCGGTGGTACGGGCCGTGGTGCCGGGAGTCCTCGCCGCCCGGCCGCTCGATCTTGACCACCTCGGCTCCGAAGTCGGCCAGGATCTGCGCGCAGAGCGGGCCCGCGATGAACCGCGAGAGGTCGAGCACCTTCACGCCGTCGAGGGGTGTCGGACCCGCCGCCCCGTTCGGTGCCGCGTTCGCGTTCGACATTGCCGCTGTCACCTGCTTCCTACTCCTGCTTCTACTTCTTCGGCGCCACGAACGAAGGGAACGTCCAGGCGTTGGCAGCACGGTCGATCGGTACGTCGAGTATCACCGGCGTACCGGCCGCGAAGGCGTCCGCGACCCGTTGCCGCAGCGCGGCCAGGCCGGTGACGACCTCGCCGTCCACACCCATCGCCCGCGCCACCATGCCGAAGTCGACGGTGCCGAAGTCGACGCCCGTGGTGCGGCCGTCGAAGTGCAACTCCTGCTCCTGGCGGATGTTGCCGTAGCTGGAGTCGTTGAGGACCACGACGCAGACGTTGCCGCCGACGCGCGCGAGCGTCTCGATCTCGCCCATGCTCATGCCGAGGGAGCCGTCGCCGATCAACGCGAGCACGGGGCGCCGCGGGTCGATCAGCGACGCCGCGATCGCCGACGGCAGCGCGAATCCCATGTTCCCGAAGCCGACGGGCTTGATGTAGCTGTTGGGCCGCTGGATCTCCCAGAGGAAGGACCAGACGCCCGGGTTGCCGGCGTCCGGGATCAGCAGCGTCTCCTCGGGCGACACCTCGCGCAGGGTGCGGACGATGTCGGCCGGGGACAGCGGACCCTCGGCGGCGGGGTCCGTCACCTCGGAGGCCTGCCACCAGTCGGTGCGCGCCTTGTCGAGCGAGCTGATCCACTCGGCGCGTCCGGCCTTCGCGTCGGCCGCGTGACCCGCGGTCGCGGTGACCAGGTCACGGGCGAACGAGCCGAGGTCACCGACCACGCCCTGGGTGATCTCGGAGTAGTAGCGCCCGATCATGGCCGGCTCGACGTCGACCTGGATCACCTCGGGGAGTTCGCGGCGCCAGCGGGTGGTCGACACGGCGTTGAGGCTGTTGCCGAGCGCGAGTACGAGGTCGGCGTCGCCGAGGACCTCGCCGGAGAGCGTGGTGCCCATCCGGCTGACGGCCCCGAACACCAGCGGATGCGTGGTCGGCACGGACCCGATGCCGTTGAAGGTGGTGACGACCGGGATACCGAGCGCGTCGGCGAGCGCCAGTACGTCCTCGCTCGCCCGCGCCCGGTTGCCGCCGTTGCCGAGCCAGATGACCGGCCGTTCGGCGCGCAGCACCCGCTCGGCGACCCTGGCCAGCGCGACGGGGTTGGCGGACGGCCGCTCGGTGACCCACGCGCGGCTCGGGTGGACGGCGGGCACCACCGGCGGGTCGGTCACCTGCCCCTCGATGGTGTCGCGGGCGAAGTCGAGGTGGACCGGACCGGGGTTGCCGGTGAGGGCGTTGACGTACGCCTCCTCCATCGCCTGCTTGATGGACGAGCTGTGTGCCACCAGCCGGGAGTACTTCACCAGCGGCTTGAGCAGTTCGACGTGGTCGGCGTTCTGGGCGTCGTCCTTGTGGATGTTCTCGCCGTTGTTGTTGCAGGTGAGGACGAAGCCGGGGCTGGAGTCGCGGTAGGCGCCCCCGACGCCGGTGAGGAGGTTGGTGGCGCCGGGTCCGGTCGTGGAGATGCAGGCGGCCGGGGTGCCGGTGAGCCTGCCGTAGGCGTCCATCATCACGGCCGCGGCGTTCTCGTGCCGGGTGTGGACGAGCTGGATGCCGGGGGTGTCGATGATCGCGTCGGTGATGGCGAGGGTCTGGCCGCCCACGACGCCGAAGACGTACTCGACGCCCAGGGAGGTCAGAAGGTCGACGACGACCTGGCCGCCGGTCTTGGAAGTGCTCATCTGCGAAGATCCCGTTTTCTGTGTCGGTGCGGTGGTGCGGTCGGTGAGAAGTGAGAGGTGCGAAGTGGCAGTGGCGCGGTCGCTCACGACGCGGGGACGGTCACGGCCGCCCAGCCGGCGGTGAGGAGACGGTTGTCGGCGTCGCGGCGTACCCAGACCTCCAGATCGACGCGGAGACCGTCGTCGACGGGGGTGACGGCGGTGACGACGCCGGTGGAGGTGAACGGCTCGAACACCTCCAGCGGGGCGAGGAACTTGACCCGCAGCCAGCCGGTGGTGAGGAACGACGGACCGGCGCGGAGGGTGAGCAACTGGGCCAGCACGCCGAACTGTTGCTGTCCCTGCACGATCGGCACCGGCAGCCCGCCCGCGCGGGCGACGTCGATGTCGTTGTGGATGTTGCGCACGTACTCGCCCACGCGGCTGAAGACCGCGGCCTGTTCGGCGGTCACCGTCTTGTGCAGCGGCGCGAGTACGTCACCGGGGCGTACGTCCGGACCCAGCGCGCCGACGGTCCGGGCGCCTTCCGGAACCTCGCCGGTGACGCGCCGTTCGGGCGCCGCCGATCCGCGTCCGCCGATGGCGCCGGGGTCGGTCTTGAGGATCTCGACACCGCGATGGCGGACGATGCTGCGCCCGTCCTCGCCCGTGGCGGTGGCCTCCATGACGACGTAGCCCTCGCCTCGGCGCCGGTAGGCCTCGGTGTACGTGCCGCTGAGGGTGACGACCTCGTCCAGGACGGCGGGGCTGTCGAACCACATCTGTTCCTCGGTGTGGTACCCGACGACCTGGCTGGCCGCGTAGACGAGGGTGAAGAGCTGGACGAGGTCGTTGCCCAGCAGCGCCGCGTGCCCGACGCGCCTGCCGCCGAACGGACTCTCCGTCAGATGCCAGGGGGAATGGTCGTCGTGGGTGAAGGCGTACCGCTTGATCTTGTGGTCGTCGACGACGACCCGCACGGTGCCGAGCGCCTCGGGAATGTCGAGGTTCTCGAACTCCGGTTCCTTGAGCCCCTCTTCGAGCCTGTCGGTCGCGCCCGCGCGGCGCGGGTCGGTCAGATCCCGCCATGGACGGGGGTTCGGTTCCGTCATCGTGCCTTCTCCGTCTCGTCACCGACACGTGTCATGTCGACGCGGTTGGTCTCGGGGGCCAGGTACGCGCACACCAGTCCGATGAGCAGGGCCGCGACGGTGATGGCCGCGATGGGCCAGGGGTCTCCGCCGGTCGCCGCCAGCAGGGCGGTCGAGGCGAGCGGCCACAGTCCGATGAGGACGCTGGGGATCTGCGCCGCCAGGGAGAGTCCGGTGTAGCGCACCTTCGTACTGAACAGCTCGGCGAAGAAGGCCGGTTCGACGCCGTAGACGGCGCCCACGCCGATCGCGTACGCCACGGCGTAGGCCACGTACATCAGCACCAGGGCGTCGGCGTCCAGGACCCAGAAGAAGGGGAAGGTGACGACCACGCCCACGAGTGAGCCGATGATGAAGACGGTGCGCCGGCCGATGCGGTCGGACAGCTTCCCGAAGAAGTAGTACGTGTAGATGGCGAGCGCGGCGGCGATGCTGCTCGCGACGAGGACATGGGTGCGCGGGATGTCGGTGTAGTTCTCGGCGAAGGTGAGGCCGATGGTCAGGATGATGTAGCCGAAGACCGCCTCACCGAGACGCATGCCCATGGCCAGGAGCAGGGGCCTCCTGAACCGGGTGAACAGTTCGGCGATCGGCATGCGTTCCTTGGCCTGTTCCTCGGCAGGCTGCTTCTCCAGCTCCTCCTGCGCGGCCTGGAAGGTGGGGGTCTCGGTGAGCTTGAACCGGATGAACAGGCCGACGGCGATGAGTACGGCGCTGAGCAGGAACGGCACGCGCCAGCCCCAGCTCATCAGCGCGTCGTCGGGCAGCGTGGACACGATCGCGAAGATGCCCGTGGAGAGCACGAGCCCCACCGCGTTGCCGATCTGCGGGAAGCTGCCGTAGGCGCCGCGTTTGTGCGCCGGGGCGTACTCGACGGCGACCAGTGAGGCGCCTCCCCACTCGCCGCCCACGCCGAATCCCTGGACGAGCCGCAGCAGGACGAGCAGGATCGGAGCCCATATACCGATCTGTTCGGTGGTGGGCAGGAGGCCGATGAGGAAGGTGGAGACGCCCATCAGCATGAGCGTCGTGACGAGGGCGGCCTTGCGGCCGAACTTGTCACCGAAGTGTCCGAAGACCACCCCTCCGACGGGGCGGGCGAAGAAGCCGACACCGAAGACGGCGAACGCCGACAGGGTGCCGATGATCGGGTCGTCCTCGTTGGGGAAGAACAGCTCCCCGAACACGAGGGCGGCCGCGGTGCCGAAGATGAAGTAGTCGTACCACTCGACGGCGGTGCCGACGAGGCTGGCTACGGCGGCTCGTTTGGCGAGCTTGGTCCGTTCCTGCTCGGTGGTGGGCGGGGCGGTGGCTGAGTGCGCCATGGATGACTCCGTTGTCGATCTCACTGACGTGTGGGGACGGGGGTGCGGGGGCGGGGATACGGCGGGTCAGACCAGGCGCACGGGGCGCTCCGGGTCGGTGTCCACGCGGGCGGACGCCCACCCGAGTGCGGTACGGGTGCCGTCGGCCTTGTCGACCCAGACCTCCAGTTCGAGCCGGTCGCCGGTGACACCGGCGACAGCGCCGCCGGCGGTGAGTTCGTCGCCGACGAAGGCGGGGGAGACGAAGCGGAGGTCGAGTTCGCCCGAGGTGAAGAACGCCTTGCCGAACACGTCGATCAGGTTGGCGATGATGAAACCGGTCTGCTGCTGGGCCTGGACGATCGTGCGGTCCAGTCCGGAGGCCGCGGCCTTCTCGGGGGCGGTGTGCACGTTGGCGTAACCGCGCCCGGCCCACGAGAAGACAGACATCTGGTCCTGGGTGAAGACCGTTGTCCGCCGCGGCAGGGCGGCGCGTGCGGGAGCGTCGAGGCGGGCCCGGTCGAGAGCGGGGACGGCGGTGTCCACCGTGCCGAGCACGGTGCGTGACCGGACGTCGCCCGCCGTACGGTTCTGCCCGGTGACCTCACCGGCGACCGTCCGCATGATCTCTTTGCCGGTGTGGCGCACCAGCAGCCGGCCGTCGGCGCCGCGCGCCTCGGCCTCCAGGACGACATAGCCCTGGCCCCGGCGCTCGTACTTCTGCGTGTAGCCGCCCTCGATCGTGACCGTCTCACCCACCCGGACCGGCGAGTGGAACGTCAGATGCTCGTGTGTGTGCAGACCTTGGGCGGTGTTGCCGTCGTACTTCTCGTAGAAGAGGAACAGCAGGTCGTTGGCGAGTACGAGGGGGTGTCCCACGGGGCCGCCGAACGGTGAGTCCTGGAAGTACCAGGACCCGAAGTCGTCCTCGCTGTAGGCGTGGTCGAGGACCTTGCGCCGGTCCACGGTCACGCTGACCGGGCCCATCGGCTCGGGAATCTCGACCAGCTCGTAGCGAGCTTCTTTCAGATGCGATGTCCGCGACTCCATGGTCACCTCCGCGTCAGAGCCCGGCAGGCTCGAATTAGTCTAGACGACTAGTCCTTACGCTACGTTCGCGGAATCAGCCGTGTCAACGGTCGTGTCATCGCTCGTTCCGGCGGTCGTTTCAGGCGGGTGTCTCCGGCGGTCGCGCCCCTGGTCGCGTCGACGCGCGTCCGCACGGATCCACCCGGATCCGCCCGGATCCACCGCCTGATGCCGGCCCTCATCGCGGTCCGATAACGGGCCCTTCCGCGTTCACCCGCGTCCCGTAGAGTGCGAAATCATTGCCCCTTGAACACGTTCAAACGTGGCGGGGGCGCTCCTGGGGGGAGGGGACCGCACCCATGCGCAGTGGAACGAAGGTCGCCATCGTCGGCGGCGTGTTCGTCGTCGTGGCCGGTGGTATCGGGTACGGGGCGTACAACGTCCTGGCCGGCGAGGGGGACACGGAGGCCCGGTCGGCATCGACCGAGGTCCGGACAGGGCCGCTGAGCGCGGAAGAGGTCAAGGACGCCGCCGGGCAGTTCCTGGCGGCGTGGGCCGAGGGCAAGGACCCCGAGCTCGCCGCCACGTACACCAACAATCCGGCCGCCGCGAAGGAAGCCGTCGCCGGATACGGCGAGCAGGCCCACATCACCGGCGCCGTGATCACTCCGGGGAAGGCGACGGGCGCGAAGGTGCCCTTCACCGTGAAGGCGACGGTGAAGTTCGAGGGATTGAGCAAGCCCCTGTCGTACGCCTCCGAGCTGACCGTCGTCCGTGGACTGACCAGCGGGAAGCCGCTGGTCGACTGGGTGCCGACCGTCATTCACCCGAAGCTGGCGAAGAACACGAGCCTGGTCACCGGCGAGGCCGCGAAGCCGCCGATCAAGGCGGTCGACCGCGACGGGACCGAGCTGACCGCCGAGAAGTACCCGTCACTCGCGCCGGTGCTCGACCAACTGCGGGACAAGTACGGGGAGAAGGCGGGCGGCAGGTCCGGCGTCGAGACGTGGATCCAGAGCGACGGCGACAGCGCGCCCCGCACGACGCTGCTGACGCTCTCCAAGGGCAAGCCCGGCGAGCTGAGGACGACACTCGACGCGAAGGTGCAGGCGGCGGCCGAGCAGGCCGTGAAGAAGTACGACGAGGCGTCCGTCGCCGCCGTGAAGCCGAGCACCGGCGAGATACTCGCCGTCGCCAACAATCGTGAGGACGGCTTCAACGCGGCGATGCTCGGCAAGCAGGCGCCGGGCTCGACGATGAAGATAGTGACCGCGGCGCTGCTGCTGGAGAAGGGTCTGGTCGGCGCGAACCAGCCGGCCGAGTGTCCCAAGACGGTGCTCTACCAGGGCACTTCGTTCCACAACCTGGACCAGTTCGACATCAAGGGCGGCAACTTCACACAGAGCTTCGCGCGCTCCTGCAACACCGCTTTCATCAAGCTGATCGACGACACGAAGGACGACCACGCGCTGCCCGCGGAGGCCCGTGAGGTCTTCGGCCTCGGGCTGAACTGGCAGACCGGCATAGCGTCGGCGGACGGCAGCGTGCCGGAGTCCGCCGGGGGCGGGGCCGCCGCGCAGTACATCGGTCAGGGCACGGTCCAGATGAACGTGCTGAACATCGCGTCCGTCACGGCCACCACGAAGGACGGCACGTTCCGCCAGCCGGTCATCGTCCCGCGCGACCTCGACGACCGCCAACTGGCGGTGGCCGAGCGCCAGTTGCCGGGCGGGGTGGGCCAGCAGCTGCGCGACATGATGCGGGCGACGGCCTCGTGGGGCACGGGCAAGGCGGCGATGTCCGCGCTCGGCGGCGACAAGGGCGCGAAGACGGGCTCCGCCGAGGTGGACGGACAGGCCACGTCGAACAGCTGGTTCACCGGCTTCCAGGACGACCTGGCGGCGGCGGCGAGCGTAGAGGCGGGCGGCCACGGCGGTGACGCGGCGGGCCCGGTGGTGGCAGCGGTCCTCGCGGCGGGCTGAGGAAGCGGGACGCGGCCGCGTTTTCAGCCGTCCGGCGATTGAGGACGAACCGGCCACCGGACGGACCCGGCGCCCCGGACACGCCCTAGCCCAGCGACGGTGCCCGGTACGGGCGGAAGAACGCGCGCAGTTCCTCCGCGTACAGCTCCGGCTCCTCGAACGCGGCAAAGTGGCCGCCTCGTTCGGGCTCCGTCACGCGCGCGACGTTCGCCGTCCGCTCCAGCCACGCCCGCGGCGGACGCACGATGTCGCCGGGGAAGAGCGAGAAGCCGGACGGCACCTCGACCCGGCGAGCGAGCTGCGCGGGCGGAATCGCGGCGTTCGCGCCGTACATGCGCATCGACGAGCCGATCGTGCCCGTGAGCCAGTAGAGCGTGACGTTCGTGAGGATCTCGTCCTTCGAGAAGGCGCGCTCGATCTCGCCCCCGCAGTCGCTCCACGCCCGCATCTTCTCCACGATCCACGCGGCGAGCCCGGCCGGCGAGTCGGTGAGCCCGAAGGCGGCCGTCTGCGGCTTCGTACGGTGCACGGCGGCGTACGCGCCCTCGCTCGCGCCCCACGCCGCGACGGAATCGAACCAGGTTCGTTCCTCGGGCGCGAGGTCCGCCGGATCACCGGCGAAGAGCGGAACGCCCGCGTCGGTGCGGTGGACGGCCACCACCCGGTCGGGATGGTCGAGCGCGAGGTAGCGGCTCACGTGACTGCCGATGTCCCCGCCCGCCGCGCCGAACCGCGCGTAGCCGAGAAGGCCCATCAGCTCGGCCCAGAGACCCGCGACGGCGATGGAGTCGAGTGGCGCGCCGGTGGGACGGTCGGAGTACCCGTAACCCGGCATGTCCGGCACGACCACGTCGAACGCGTCCGCGGGGTCGGCGCCGTGCGCGCCGGGATCGGTGAGGAGCGGGAGGACCTTCGCGTACCGCCAGAAGGAGTCCGGCCAGCCGTGGCTGAGGACCAGCGGCAGCACGGTGGACCCGGTCGGCGCGACGGCACGCGCGTGCACGTAGTGGATCCCGAGGCCGCCGACCGGGACACGGTAGCGGGGGAACCGGGCGAGGGCCGACTCCTGCGCCTGCCAGTCGAACCCGTCCGCCCAGTAGTCGACCAGCTCACGGAGGTAGCCGAGGTCGGTCCCGAGCCCCCATCCGGCGTCCTCGGGCGCATCCGGCCAGCGCGTCGCGCGCAGCCGCGCTCGGAGGTCCTCAAGCGCGGCGGGCGAGGCGCGCGCGGTGAACGGCTCGGGACGGAACGGGGCATCCGGCATGCCTCGCATCCTACGGAGCGGGCGCACCGGCACCGCGCCGTGCCACTCCGGGTACGCCCCCCAGGGCCGCCCCCGCACCGTCAGTCCAGACAGAACTCGTTGCCCTCGGGATCCGTCATCACGATGAACCCGGCGCTCAGCGGCGGGGCCGGCTCGTCGCGGCGTACGCGGGTCGCTCCCAGGACGACCAGGCGGTCGCACTCCGCCTCCAGTGCCGCCATCCGCGCCTCCCCCTCCAGTCCGGGAGCCGCGCGGACGTCGAGGTGGACGCGGTTCTTGGCGACCTTGTCCTCCGGTACCTGCTGGAAGAACAGCCGCGGGCCGTGGCCGTCCGGGTCCTCGACGGCCGATCGGGTGTTGCGCTGCTCCTCCGGTACGCCGATCCGCGCCAGGAATTCGTCCCACGCGGCCAGCGGGTCGGCGCCCTCCGGCAGGTCGACGCCGGGCGGAGCCGGGTGGACGTAGCCGAGTGCGTCGCGCCAGAAGGTCGACAGCGCCGCCGGGTTGTGGGCGTCGAAGGTGATCTGGATGTGGCGGCTCATCGGGTGGCTCCGTTCGTGGTGGATTTCATGTGGTGGTAGAGGTCGCGCAGGAGGCAGACCTCGGACAGATGGTGGATCAGCTCGCGGTGGATGTGCAGCACCAGATCCGCCGTCGGGGCCTCGGGATACGGCTCCTTCGCACCGATCGGGACCCGGAGCCCGGCGTCACCGAGGCCCCGCACCCCGGCGAGCCAGGTATCGAGCTGCTCCTCCAACTGCGCGAGCGCGGTCTCCGCGCTCGCGGCGTACTCCCAGCTCTCGTACGACGCCGGCGGCCCGCCGAAGTGCGCCGCGTTACGCGCGGCGAGCACGCCGACGACGACGTGGCCGAGCCGCCAGGCGATCGTGGTGAAGGCCGCCGGGTCCGGGGCGGGGTGGGCGTAGTCGATCGTGAAGTCCCCCGCACCGAACCGCAGGGGCGCCGTCGATTCGCCGCGTGGCCGCACGCTCCAGGCGTCCGGCACGGGCGACCAGAAGTATTCGTCGTCGGTGAGGCCGTCGAGCCGGGCCCGCAGCTGATGGTTCCAGTGGAACTCCCACTGCTCGCGCAGCGTCCGGTTCCAATCGAGTTCGTCCGCTTCCATGGAGCCACCCTGACACCCATGGCGGACAGGATCGGTCCGCATTCTCTGTCAGGGTGTCGGCATGGATACGGCGGCGAGCGGTGACGGGCGGGACGCGACCGAGCGGGCGGGTACGGCGGAACACGGCACGACAGAGCGCGGTACGACCGAGCGGGTACTCACCCTGCTCGGGCTCCTGCAACAGCGTCAGGTCTGGACCGGCCCCGAGCTGGCCGACCGGCTCGGCGTCACGACGCGCACGGTGCGGCGCGATGTCGAGCGGCTGCGCGTGCTCGGCTATCCGGTACGGGCCGGCCAAGGCGTCGGCGGCGGCTATCAGCTCGGCGCGGGGCAGGAGTTGCCGCCGCTGCTTCTCGACGACGAGGAGGCGATCGCGACGGCGGTCTCCCTGCTGGTCGGCGCGGGTGGCGCGGTCACCGGCGCCGGCGAGGCCGCGCTCCGGGCACTGACCAAGCTCGACCAGGTGCTGCCCGTCCGGCTGCGGCACGAGGTGCGCGCCCTCTCCGGCGCGGTGGAGTTCTTCGGCGGCGGCCGGTCGCCGGTCGACCCCGATGTGCTCATGACGCTGGCCAGAGCCTGCCGCGACGAGGTCGAGACCGGTTTCGACTACCCCTCGGGCGGCGAGACGCGGCGGCGCCGTTGCGAGCCGTACCGGCTGGTCGCCTCCGACCGGCGCTGGTACCTCCTCACCTACGACCTCGACCGCGACGACTGGCGCACCTTCCGTGTCGACCGGATGACCGGGGTATCGGTGCGGACCTGGCGCTTCCGCCCGCGCGCGGCGCCGGACGCGGCGGCGTACGTGCAGGAGGGTGTGGCGAGCCGCGTCTACGCGCATCGGGCGCGCTTCCTCGTGCACGCGTCCGCCGACAGGGTGCGTGAGCAGATCCCGGCGTCGGCGGCCGTCGTGGAGGAGCGGGGGGACGGACGCTGCGAGGTGCTGAGCGGCGGCGCCCGTCTCGACGCCGTACTCATGCATGTCCTGCTGCTGGGGCACGACTTCGAGGTGCTCGACCCTCCGGAGCTCGCGGAGCGCTGCGGCGCGCTGGCGGACAGGCTGCGGGCGGCGGGTCGAGAAACGCGTCGGGAAACGCCCTCGCACCGCCCCTCGCCCTGCCGCTAGCGTGCCCGTCATGACCAACCCCGACGGCACGCCTGACACCGCCCCCGCCGCGCATCCCCGTTTCGTCGAGGCCCTGCGCGAACTGGGCCTCGACGACCTCACCGGCCAGGTCCGCGCCTTCCCCGACGCCACCCGTACGGCGGCCGAGGCCGCCACCGCCATCGGCTGCTCACTCGGCGAGATCGTCAAGTCCCTGATCTTCGAGGCCGACGGCGTCCCGGTGCTGGTGCTGATGGACGGCGCGTCGCGCGTCGATGTGGAGCGCGTACGGGAGGAGTTGGGCGCCGGGGCGGTCAAGCGGGCGCGCGCGGATCTCGTACGGGAGACCACCGGTTACGCGATCGGAGGCGTACCGCCCTTCGGCCACCGCACCCGGACCCGCGTGCTCGCCGACCGGGGGCTGCTCGACCACGACGTGGTGTGGGCGGCGGCCGGCACCCCGCACACGGTCTTCCCGATGGACCCCAAGAGCGTGGTCTCGCACGCCGGCGGCACGCTGGTGGACGTCCGCGAGCGCATGGCGTGACCCCGGCCGTCGCCGCCGCCGTCCTCCTGGCGGCCGTCACCCATGCCACGTGGAACGCGATCGCGCACACCATCAAGGACCAGGTGGTCGCCTTCACCCTGATCGCCGGGGGCGGGACGCTGATCGGCGCGGTCGCCGTCTGCTTCGCGCCGTTCCCGGCGTCCGGCGCGTGGCCGTATCTGATCGTCTCGGCGGTGGTTCACCTCGGCTACCAGGCGCTGCTGATGCGGTCGTTCAGTCTCGGCGACTTCGGCCAGATGTATCCGATCGCCCGCGGCACGGCGCCGCTACTGGTGACCGTCCTGGCAGCGGTCTTCGTCGGCGAGTCGCTGGACCGCTGGCAGGCGACCGGCGTCGCCGTGGCCTCGGCGGGGCTGGTGGGCGTGGCCCTGTGGGGCATGCGGAGCGCGGAGACGAAGCCGCAGTGGCCCGCGCTGACCGCCGCGGTCGCGACGGGTGTGGCGATCGCCGCTTACACCGTCGTGGACGGGGTGGGCGTCCGCGAATCGGGCACACCACTCGGCTACATCGGCTGGCTGATGATCCTTCAGGGCTCGCTGATCCCGCTCTACGCCCTGTTCGCGCGCCGCGGCCGGCTCCTCACCCAACTCCGCCCGCACGCCCGCCTCGGCCTGCTCGGCGCGACGCTCTCGGTGAGCGCGTACGCCCTGGTGCTGTGGGCCCAGACGCAGGCGGCCCTCGCACCGATCGCGGCGCTGCGGGAGTCGTCGATCATCGTCGGAGCGGCGATAGGGGCGGTGTTCTTCAAGGAACGCTTCGGCACACCACGCATCGCGGCGGCCGGTCTCATGGTGATCGGCATCGGCCTGATGCTGCACACGAGTTGAGGAAGAAAGCGGGAGGCGGCGCGACGGAGGTGGCCGCGCTGCCGCACAGCCGAAGTCGTGAGGTGGGCCCGGCCACACGTCCAGCGCGACGAAGACGGCCCCCGGGGTTCGACAGCCTATGGCTCCGGCCGTGATCCACCGACACCCTTCAAACGGCAGAGGGATCGGGGTGATGGCTGCTTCGGCGGAGCGGCAGCAACTGGCTGAAGGCGATCAGGAGCAGTCCAGAAAGCAGGAGGGCGTTCCCACCGAAGAAGCGGGCCTCCCAGGAAACGCTCGGCAGGACTGGAAAGTGGAAGAGGCTCTGCAAAAAGACGGAGGTACCCGTGAGCAGGGCGCCGAGACCGTGGAGTCGGGGCCTGGTGACGTGGCGACGTGCCGTGGGCACGATCCACCCGGTCCGAAGCGTGACGATTCCCGATGTGACCGCCAGCAGCCCCAAGAGCGCGCCCAGTCCTACTACCCATGCCATGGTGTCGCTCCGCTCCGACCTCGAGAGGCCCGGAACGCGAAATAACGCCCGGCCCGAAGGTGCCTGCATTGTCGCTGGACCCGGTGTTGCCTGACCATGCCGGGGTCAGGCAATGTCCGTCCGGCTCAGTTGCCGTCTTTGCACGGGGTACCCCGGTCGACCGAGCGATCCGGACCAGGCGCGACCATCGCGGCCGCCGGGCTCATGGTGATCGGCGTCGGCCTGATGCTGCACACGAGTTGAGGAAGGGAGCGGGAGCGCGATGAACAACAGACGGCGGAAGAAGCTGTCGCGGCGCCTGGTGTGGGCCGCGAGGCTCGGTGGGGCGGCGGAGGTCGCCGTGCTGTTGCGGGGCGGGGCGCCGGCGCAGACGTGGGACTCCGAGGGGTCGACTCCCCTGTACGCGGCGTCCGTGCAGGGCGACGCCGACTCCGTACGCCTCCTGCTGGCGGCGGGCGCGCTGCCCGACACCGAGAGCGGGGACGGCACGGAGGGCACACCGCTGTGCGGGGCGGCGTGCTGGGGGCATGCCGACGCCGTACGCGAACTGCTCGCGTACGGCGCCGATCCGCGACTGCGCGAGGACGGCGGCGACGGGCACTCGCCGCTCGAATGGGCGCGGACCGGGCCGTATCCGGAGACGGTGCGGCTGCTGGAGGAGGCGGGGGCCTGAGCCCTGCGGGGTGGGGGTCACGCGCGCGACGCCGAGGCCAGCATGTCGAGCGACACCTGCCACAGCCGCTCCGCCGCGACGGGGTCCAGTGCGTGCGCGGCGACGCCGCCCGAGTCGCCCTCCCGATGGATCCGCGCCTCCTGGCAGTCCTCGAAGTACCGCCCGCCGATGCCTTCGAGCCCCGGCCACGTCGCCAGGAGGATCGAGGTGGCCGCACCCTGCTCGGGCGTCTTGAACGTGTAGCCGGAGGCGATGGCCTTGTCGAGTTCGTCCTGGCTCATGTGGCGCGTCAGGTTCGACAGGACCGCGCCGGGGTGGACGGCGTTGGCGGTGATGCCGTCACCGGCCCAGCGGCGGTTCGCCTCGACCGCGAAGAGCACGTTCGCCGTCTTGGACTGGCCGTAGGCGAGCCGGGTGTCGAACGGCCGGCGGCGGTAGTCGATGTCGTCGAAGTCCACCGCCTGCCGCAGATGCCCGACCGAGCTGAGCGCGACGATCCGTGCCCGGTCGGCGGCGGCGAGCGCCGGGTGCAGGCCGGTGGCGAGCGCGAAGTGGCCGAGGTGGTTCGTGGCGAACTGGAGCTCCCAGCCCTCCGGTGTCCGCAGCTCGGGCGTGTACATCACACCGGCGTTGTTGATCAGGATGTCCAGCGGACCGTCCCACGCGGCGGTGAACGCGGCGACCGACGGCAGATCGGCGAGGTCGAGCGGCGCCACGAGCACGCGCTCGTTGCCGGTCGTGGCGGTGATGTCCTCGGCCGTGCTCTCGCCGGCCCGGACGTCGCGTACGGCGAGGGTCACCTCGGCGCCCGCGTCGGCCAGCGCGCGGGCGGTCTCGACGCCGATGCCGGAGGAACCGCCGGTCACGACGGTGCGCCGGCCGGTGAGATCGACACCGGCGACGACCTCGGCCGCGGTGGACCCGGCGTTGAAGGGGGTGGTGATCGGGCCGTTGGAGTCGGTGGTCATGGGGCTGCCTGCCTCTCTCGCGTCTCCCCTCAAGCCAACCACCGGACGCGGGTCATTCAGGGGAGGCTGATCAGCCGGTCGCCACCCGGGCGCGACGGTCCCGGCCGGCACGCCCTACGCGGACGGCCGCGGCGGCAGCCGCCAGTACTGGCGCTTCTTCTCGTCGCGGACCGCCAGGCCCAGCCTGTTCAACTCGCCGCGCAGCGCCCGGACATCCTCCTCCGTACCCGTCTTCCGCATCGCCGTCGCACGGGCGCTCATCAGCGCGTTCGCACCCACCGGAAGCCCCGGCGTGTCCGGGACCCAGAGCCGGAAGTCGGCCTTGTACGGGTCCTCGGCGACCCAGGTGTAGCCGTGGGCGGTGAAGGCGGCGGCCAGCTCCGCCGCGTCCAGGTCGCAGGGCTCGCGTGCCATCTCCTCGGCGTGGTGGCCGAGCAGTACGAGGAACTTGCCGTCCAGGAAGACCGGGCCGAGGTCGGCGTGGTTCAGCTCCTGGGGCTCGTCGCGGATCGTCAGCGTCACCCGGGTGTCGGTCAGCCGTACGGCCAGCGCCTCGTGCAGCGCGATGAACGCCACGAACACGCCGAGCAGCACGCCCGCCGTCACGCCGAGGACGGTGAGCCAGGGCTCGGGAATCGAGTTCAGGAGCTCCGCCGGACCTTTCAACGGGGCCCAGCGCAGCGTCACCAGCCAGTTGGCGAGGAGTTTGACCAGCCAGCCCACGACCGCTCCGAGCGCGGCGAAGGCCGGGACGATCCAGACCCCTTGGGCCAGTACGGTGGCGTCGCGGTCCTTGGCGGTTGACTTCATACGCCGAGGTTAGGAAGCGGACGCCGGGGCGGGTATCGGCCGAAGGGATCCGCGGGTGTGACCAAAGTATCGGGAGCCTCCGGAGTGGTCGGGCCGACACCGATCCGGAGGGATCGGGCCCGCACCGATCCGGAGTGATCGGGTCCATGGCGATACGGAGCCATCGGGTCCGCCACGCGGGCTCTCCTGACGGCCCGTCGCGCCTTGACCTTGATCGCACTCCAAGTCCTAGAGTGCCCGCGTACCCCCCAGCGGAGGCCTGACCAGCAAGGGAGCACGACATGCGTTACCGCACTCTCGGCGGCACCGGTATCGAGGTGAGCGTCCACTGCCTCGGCACCATGATGTTCGGCTCCGTCGGCAACAGTGACCACGACGACTCCGTACGCATCATCCACGCCGCCCTCGACCAGGGCGTCAACTTCCTCGACACGGCGGACATGTACTCCGCCGGTGAGTCCGAACTCATCGTCGGCAAGGCCCTCAAGGGCCGCCGCGACGACGTCGTACTCGCGACCAAGGTGCACTTCCCGATGGGCGAGGGCCGTAACCGCGGCGGCAACTCGCGGCGCTGGATCGTCAAGGAGGTGGAGGAGAGCCTGAAGCGGCTGGACACCGACTGGATCGACCTCTACCAGATCCACCGCCCCGACAACACGACGGACATCGAGGAGACGCTCTCCGCGCTGACCGATCTCGTACGGCAGGGCAAGATCCGCGCCTTCGGCTGCTCGACGTTCCCCGCCGAGGAGATCGTCGAGTCGCATGTCGTCGCCGAGCGCCGCGCGCTCATGCGGTTCAGGACGGAGCAGCCGCCGTACTCGATCCTGGCGCGCGGCATCGAGACGTCCGTCCTGCCGGTGTGCGAGCGGTACGGGATGGGTGTGCTGACGTGGAGTCCGCTCGCCTCCGGCTTCCTCACCGGCAAGCACCGCATGGGCGGCGCGATCGACCTGACCACGGGCCGCGCGGCGCTCACCCCGGCGCGGTTCGATCCGACGCTGCCGGTGAACATCACCAAGCTGGAGATCGTGGAGCGACTGGTCGAGCTGGCGAACAGCATCGGCTGCTCACTGCCCGAGCTGGCGGTGGCCTTCACCGTCGCGCATCCCGCCGTGACGTCGGTCATCATCGGCCCGCGCACGATGGAGCAGTTGGACGGGCTGCTGAAGGGCGCCTCGATCGGTCTGGACGACGCGACGCTCGACCGTATCGACGAGATCGTGCCGCCCGGGACGAACGTCTACCACCCGGACGGCGCCTGGCGCCCGCCCGTACTCACCGACGCGTCGCTCCGTCGGAGGCCGACGGACGACCGGGCCGCGGCGTAACCCGCTGCCGCGGCGTAACCCACTTCGGCCCGGCCTTGCGTCTCGGCCTGACAGACGTCAAGCGGTCCGACAGAACGTCATGCGGTCTGAGGCAGGGTGTCGGCCGCCTCGTAGGCGGTCAAGTTCGCTGCCACAGTGCCGACTTGACCGCCTTCCGGCGTGAGGACGAGATCCGCCGGCGCACGCGCCGCCACCATCCGCCGGAAGCGGATGAGCTGGGAGGGCCTGTTCACACACAGGGCGCCGGTGATGTGCTGCCCGTCGGTGTACACGGCGACGAACTGACGCTCGGCGAGCGTCCCCGCGACCACGTGCGGGACACCGTTCCCGCGTCCGACGAACTGGATCGTGGTCCCGTACTGCTCCGACCGGAAGTACGGCACGGATTCGAACGGCACCGCGTTCTCGCCGTCCGCCAGCAGGGTGTCGGCGGCGGCCGCGGCCTGCTCGACCGTGTCGCTCCGCCGCCCGACCCGCATCACCGTGCCGAACAGCGGGTTGAACCAGCGGGCCACATCCCCGGCCGCGACGACGCGCGAGGCTCCCGCCGCCGCGCACGTCGCGTCCAGGAGAACTCCGTCCGCCACGTCGAGGCCGCTCCCCCGCAGCCATTCGGTGCGCGGTGCGCGGCCGACCGCGACGACCACCACATCGGCGGGTACGCGGGTGCCGTCGGCCAGCTCGACCCCGTCGGGGTGGAGCCCGGCGACCGAGGCGTCGGTCGTCATGACCGTGCCGTGGTCGCGGTGCAGCTCGGCAAGCTCCCGCCCCATGGCCGTACCGAGCACGTGCCCCAGCGGACCGGGGCCCTCCTCGATGACGGTGACGTCGAGCCCCAGGGCCCGGCAGTGCGAGGCGACCGCGCAGCCGACGAATCCGGCGCCCACGACCGCGACCCGCGGTCCGTGGAGGAGGGCGGCGCGCAGCGCCAGCGAGTCCTCGAAAGTACGGAGGACGAACACGTCCGGGTGCCCGCCCTTCAGGGGAGCGGGCTGCCGGGCCGCGGCGCCGGTCGCGATGACCAGCCCGTCGAAGTCCAGGGTCCGGCCCTCGGACAGCCGTAGGGTGCCACCGGTGCCGTCAGACGTACGGTCGAGGGCGAGCCCTTCCGCCGTCGTGTTCATCAGCAACTCGGCGTCGAGGTCCGGCGCGACCGTAAGCCGCGCGCCGTCCACGTACCCGCCGGTCAGCACGGCCTGGGAGGGCGGAGGACGGTCGTACGGCGGGAATTCGGGGTCCGAGCCGACCAGCGTGAGCTGGCCGTCGAACCCGAGCCGACGCAGCGCCTCGCCGGAGCGCACGCCCGCGAGAGATGTGCCGACGACGGCGATATGACGGAGTGTTCCGTTCGTTCCACGTATCTCGGTCACCGCCGTTCGCCGACCCTGCGCCCCCGAATGGTCTCGATGTTCATCACCGCCCACTTCCTGACCGTTGCCGGTCCGATCCCTGCTCCCGCAGGGTTCATTCACTCAATCGGTCCCTTACCCAGACCCTGTTAAAGGGTGTTAAACATCCATCGTTCGCCTCGCCCGGCACGGACGGGCGGGGGACCTTGGTACCAGCAGGCCGGGCCCACGCCCGGCGCGTACCGAGGAGACGGTCTCCCTTGACTTCCGCCGACCGCACCGACGACGACCGCACCGAGCGCGTCGACGCCGAGCACGCCGACGCCGACGCCGACCGCCGCGAGTCCGACGGGCACACCGATGACACCGGGCTGCTCTCGCCCGGCCGGGCGGGATCCGCCGCCGAGGCGGCCACCGGCGACGCCGCGTTCCTCCGGGCCATGCTCGACGCCGAGGCGGCGCTGGTCCACGCGCAGGCCGCGGTCGGCCTCGCGCCGGAGGCGGCGGCCGACGCGATCACGGCGGTGGCGGCGGCCGGGCGGTTCGACGTACGGGACGTGGCACTGCGGGCGCGCTCCGCGGGCAATCCGGTGACCCCGCTGGTGGCGGATCTGACGGCGGCGGTCGACGACGAGGACACGAGGGCGGGGAGGGACGCGGACACGGCGCAGTACGTGCACCGGGGCGCGACCAGCCAGGACATCGTGGACACGGCGATGATGCTGGTCGCCGCCCGCACGGTGCCGGTGATCCTGGCGGACCTGGACCGTACGGCCGACGCGCTCGCCGCCCTGGCCACGACCCACCGCACGACCCCGGCGGCGGGGCGCACCCTCACACAGCACGCGGCCCCGACGACGTTCGGGCTGAAGGCGGCGGGCTGGCTCTCGTCGGTACGGGCCGCCCGCACCCGGTTGGCGGCAGTCCGGCTCCCGGCCCAACTGGGCGGCGAGGCCGGTACGTTGGCGGCTTTCGCGCCGGACGACGTCGCGGTGGACGGGGCACCGGGCAGGACCTCCACCGCCGCGTCCTGCGAGCCCGTCTACGACCTGACCGGCCCGCTCGACACCACGCTGGACAGCCCTCCCGAGCCGCTGCCCGACTACCCGCCCGCCACCGGCCCCGGCCCGGAGGGGGATTTCGAGCCCGGCCTCGGGGTCGACCCCGCGCCCGACGAGCCGATCTACGACCTGCCGGGCGCGGCCCCCAACCACTCGGCCGAGGCCGCGACGGAGAGCAGGGACGGGAGCGGGGCCCGGGAGGCGGACCGGGGCGCAACCGGCACCGGCACGGCCGCCGACACCCACACCGGCGCCGCCACCGGCGACCGCCCCGAAACCGACACCGGCGTGCGTCTCCTCGCCGCGTACGCCGACCGGCTGCGTCTCGCCGAACCGACGCTCCCGTGGCACACCCTCCGTACCCCCGTCGCCGATCTCGGCTCGGCCCTGGCCTTCACCGTGGGCGCGCTCGGGAAGGTGGCCGCCGACGTGCTCGTGCTGTCCCGGACCGAGATCGGGGAGGTCGCCGAGGCGCGCGGCGGCGGTCCGGCCACGCCGCCGCACCGGCGTAACCCGGTGCGGGCCGCCCTGATCGCCGCCGCCGCGCGACAGGCTCCCGCACTCGCCTCCGTACTACTGGGCGCGCTCGTCGCCGAGGACGAACGCCCCGCCGGTCCCTGGCACGCCGAGTGGCAGCCGCTGCGTGAGCTGCTGCGGCTGACCGGCGGAGCCGCCCGTGACGCCGCCGAACTCGCCCACGGTCTGCGCGTCTTCCCCGACCGGATGCGGGACAACCTCGCGCTCACCCACGGGGTGCTCGCAGCCGAACGGCTCGCGACGGCCCTGACCCCCGCCGTCGGCAGGGCCCGCGCGAAGGAACTGCTCGGCGCCGCCGAACGGCTCGCGACACGCGCGGGCATCCCGCTCGCGCAGGCGCTGACGGAGACCGATCCGGCGGTCGCCGAGCTGATCGGGGAGGAGCGGATGCGCGCCCTCACCGACCCGGCCGGTTACACGGGTTCCGCCCCGGCCCTCGTGGACCGCGCGCTCGCCGAACACGACGCCGAACAGCCTCCGGCCGACGACGCCCCGCAGGCCCCCCGATGACCGTTCCCCGCCCGGTCGCGGCCGAGTCGCGGGTCCGGTTCGCCCCACTTAGAGTCAGATCCGGTGAACGACGGCGCTCCCTGTCCGAGGGCGCGCACCACCCCGTTCCACCACCCCACACCTATGACTGATTCACAGGGCACGCCGCCGACCACCACGAAGAGTGCCGCCGCCCCCGACGGGGACCGCGGCAACGGAATCGCGCTGGCCATCATCGCCTCCTGCCAGCTGATGGTGGTCCTCGACATCACCATCGTGAACATCGCGCTCCCGCACATCCAGAGCGCGCTCGACTTCTCGACACAGAACCTGTCCTGGGTGGTCAACGCCTACACCCTCACCTTCGGCGGCCTGCTGCTGCTCGGCGGCCGTCTCGGCGACGTCCTGGGACGGCGCAGGGTCTTCATGTTCGGCGTGGCGCTCTTCGCGTTCGCCTCTCTGCTCTGCGGTTTCGCGCAGGAGTCGTGGCAACTGCTGGCGGCCCGTGCCATCCAGGGCGTCGGCGGCGCGATCGCGTCCCCGACGTCACTGTCGCTGATCACCACCACGTTCCGTGAAGGGCCCGCGCGCAACAGGGCGTTCGGTGTGTTCGCGGCGGTCTCGGCGGGCGGCAGCGCGATCGGGCTGCTGGCCGGCGGCATCCTGGTGGAGTGGCTGGACTGGCGGTGGATCTTCTTCGTCAACGCGCCGATCGGGCTGGTGATCATCGGCCTGACGCCCCGCTTCATCAAGGAATCCGTGCCGCGCCCCGGTCACTTCGACGTCGTCGGCGCACTCACCGCGACACTCGGCATGGTGTGTCTGGTCTACGGCTTCATCCGGGCCTCCGAGGAGGGCTGGACCAACGGCCTGACGCTAGGGTCCTTCGGCGCCGCCGTGGTGCTCCTGGCCCTCTTCATCGTCATCGAGCGGCGTTCGCGGCAGCCGATCACCCCGCTCTGGATGTTCCGTGACCGCAACCGCTCGGGCGTCTACGGGATGATGCTGAGCCTGGCCGCGGCGCTGTTCGGCATGTTCTTCTTCCTGACGCTCTTCGTGCAGGAAGTCCTCAACTTCAGCCCGCTCCGGGCCGGTCTCGCCTTCCTCCCGGTGAGTGTGATCATCGCCGTCGGTGCGGGCATCGCCTCGCAGTTGCTGCCGCGCTGGGGTCCGAAACCGTTCATGGTGTCCGGCGCGATCCTGGCCGCCGGGGGTCTCGCGTGGCTGACGCTGACGGACGTGAACAGCACCTATCTGGGCAGCGTTCTGGGGCCGATGCTGATCTTCGGCCTCGGTATGGGCTTCCAGTTCGTGTCGCTGACCCTGATGGCGCTCTCGGGTGTCGAGCAGGAGGAGGCCGGCGCGGCCTCCGGCGTTTTCAACGCGACGCAGCAGGTGGGCGGTTCGCTGGGGCTGTCCATCCTGGTGACGGTGTTCGGCACCGCCAGCAAGGACGAGGCGAAGAGCCAGGTCCCGGACTTCCTGGCGCACGCGACCCCTGCCCAGAAGATGACGTTCCAGAAGACGGGGACGCTGCCGAAACCGTGGAGCGACGAGGTGCTGGCCCACGGTGTGTCGAACGCGTTCATCGTGGCGGCGGTGTTCGCCGCCGTATCGGCCGTGATCGCGGTGTTCGTGATCCAGGTACGGGCCTCGGACCTCGAACGCCTCCAGGGCGGCACCCCCACGCCGGGCGTCTGATCCCCCCTACGCGGTGGTGGAGATCAGCCCGAGGGCGAGGATCAGCGCGGTCCCGGCGGTCCTGCGGGTCACCGCGGTCCGCGCGGGCGGGTAGCCGCGCGGTACGCCCTCGACCAGCATGATCAGGTACAGGTAGCAGCGGTAGAGCGCCATGCGCAGCCGGGCGGACCGGTCGAAGCCGGCGACGCCGCCACCCGCCCGGTAGCCGGCCAGCAGCGCCGGGTCGTCCTCGGGTTCGCCGAACAGATTGAGCGACACGAACTCCGCCAACGGGTCGCCCCAGAACATCCGTTCACCGTCGATGACCCCACCGATCCGCCGCTCCCCCGCCTCACCCGTCAGCAGGATGTTGCCCTCCCACAGATCGAAGTGCACGAGCGCGGGAACGGTGACCTCGTCCAGCGCCGGTACGGCGGCCCGTACCAGCTCCCGCACACGCTCCCCGGACACGGGCAGCTTGGCCCCGAACCGCTCGGCGTCCGCCAGCACCGCCTCCAGCATGGCCATGAACGCCTCCCGCCAGGTATCGGCGGTGGGCACGGCCCGGGACGGGTACCCGAAGCGCGTACCGGTGACGGTGTGCAACTGGGCCACGCAAGACCCGAGTTCGCGCCGCAACCGCTCGTGCTCCACATCCCCGAGCCCGTTCGCCAGGTCGGACCACGGCTGCCCCGGACACTCCGTCATCAGCAGCGAATCCGCCGCGAGACGCACCACCTCGGGCACCGGCACACCGGAGCCACCGGCCGACCGATAGAACTCGCCCTCGTTGACGAGCAGTTCACTCTCGTACGTCAGACGCGGCGTCCCGGCCTCCGGCGGCAGCTTCAGAACCAGCCGCCCCCCGTCGTCCAGCCGCACCCGGTAGAGGGAGTTGTACGTTCCCCCGCCCAACACCTCGTGCCCGACGCCCGCCCGCGCCCCGGCGGCCTCAAGAATCGCGGCGAGCCGGGACGCGGTCAGCGCGGACATGTACGGACCCTCTCGACGGCGGACGCACCCCGGAGCACGGGGACGCCCTCAGCCTACGAGGACCTTCCGCAGCACCTCCGCGAACTCCCCCGGTGCCTCCACGAACCCGCCGTGGCCGCCCGGGAATTCGGCCGGGGCCGAGGCGAGGCGGCCGGCCAGTTCCTTGGAGGTGCGGTACGTGACCAATTGGCCGGACGTCGCGCCGAAACCGATCACGACGCGGGCGGGTCCGGCCTTCAGCGCCTGGATGTCGGGCAGGTACCGGGCGGTGCCGCGCAGTTCATGGCCGAGGAAGCGGGCCCCGTCCGCCATGTCCTGGGCGGAGGGTTCGGCGGGCGGTTCGGCGGGGGCGCCGGATTCGCCGCCGGTGTCCAGCCCGGCGAAGGCCATGAACTTCGCGAACGCCGGTCCGGGGCCCTCCCGGTGGAACGTCCCGACGATGTCGTCCGTCTCCGCGAGCCGCTCGGCCGCGTCGGGCAGCAGCCCCAGCACGGGCGGTTCGTGCGCGACGAGGGTCCGCACCCGCGCCGGGTGCCTGGCGACCAGGGCGAACCCGGTCACGGCGCCGCCGCTGCTGCCGAAGACATCGGCCGACCCCGCGCCGAGGTCGTCCAGGATCGCGGCGAGGTCGTCGGCCCGCAGTTCGGGGGTGGAGTCCTGCTCGGGGTCGTCCAGTGTGCTGCCGGAGATGCCCCGGGGGTCGTGGGTGACGACGGTGTACCCGTCGGCGAGCGCGTCGGCCAGCGGCGCGAAGTGCACGGCGCCCATGGGCGCGCCCGTGAGTACCAGGAAGGGGCCGGAGCCCCGTACCTCGTAGCGCAGGTGCGCGCCGGGGACGTCGAGTGTGCGGGTGGTGACCATGGTGGTGCCGTCCTTGCCTGGAAGCCTGCTGGATCGGGGTGACAAAGGTAGGACCCTGCCGCGGGGCGGAACTCATCGCTTCCCGGCCGCTTCCGCGTGCCGGGCACCGGCCGCCGGGCCGCGGCGGCGCTACTCCCCCCTGAGCGCCCTGCGCAGCCCCAGGTTGGACGTCAGGATCCCCCCGTCCACCGGCAGCGTCACCCCGGTGATCCAGCCCGCGTCCGAGGACGCCAGGAACGCCACCGCCGACGCGACGTCGTCCGGCAGGCCCACCCGGCCCGCCGGGTAGTGGGGCGCCGCGCGTTCCAGGTTGGCCTCGCGGCCCCGCCAGCCCTCCGTGTGGATCGTGCCGGGTGCGACGAGGTTGACGCGCACCCCGCGCGGTGCCGCGTGGCCCGCCAGGGTGCGGGTCAGGCTCGCGAGGCCCGCCTTCGCCGCGCTGTAGGCGTGGTTGCCGAAGTCCTGCTCGCCGTTGACCGAGCCGATGCTCACGATCGCGCCGCGCCCCGACGCCGCCAGGTGCGGCAGCGCCGCCCGCGCGCAGCGGAAGGCCCCGGTCAGGGTGAGGTCGAGGTCACGGGCCCAGTGTTCGTCCGGTTCGTCCTCGAAGAGCGGCGCGTCCACCGTGCACGAGTACGCGTTGTTGACCAGGACGTCGAGCGAGCCGAAGCGCTCGACGGCGTACGCCACGGCCGCCTCGACCGACGCGCGGTCGCCGACGTCGCAGACGTACGCCTCCGCGCCGTCGATCAACTCGGCGGCCCGCGAAGCCCGTTCACCGTCCACGTCGGTGATCAGCACCCGCGCACCCTCGGCGGCAAGCCGACGGGCGATGGCCTCGCCGATACCGCGCCCGGCTCCCGTGATCAGTACGCCGTGATTCTCGAATCGCCTCACCAGAATCGCCTCATACGACGATCATGCGGCCGACCTGACGGCTCGCACCAGGGCCTGGGCCCGGGGGTCCGCCGTCACTCCCTTCCGCATCCCGTTGGTGACGTAGCCGAAGGCGATGCCCGATTCCGGATCGGCGAAGCCGAGCGAGCCGCCGCTCCCCGGGTGCCCGAAGGAGCCGGGGCCCAGTAGTGGCGCGCCCGCGCCGTGCAGCATGAAACCCAGGCCGAAGCGGGTGCCGACGACCAGCACCCGGTCGGGGCCGGCCGATTCCTCGGTACGGGCGAGGGTCAGCGTCGCGGGGGCGAACAGCCGTTCGCCGCCCCGGTAGCCGCGTCCCGGACCGTCGACCGGGCCGATCATCGCCGCGTAACAGCGCGCCAGCGCACGCGCGGTGGAGATCCCGCCGCTCGCGGGCATCTCGGCGGCACGGTAGGCGGCGCTGTTGAGGTCCGGCAGCGGATCGATCGCGCCGAACGCCCGCCGGGTGAGCGATTCCGGGTCCTTGTACGCCTCGGCGACCGAGCGCTTCACGCGCAGCCTCAGCTCACCACCGCCACCGGCGGGCTCCTCGATCCGGCCGATCCGGCCCACCCGGTGCGCCTCTTCGGGGGGCAGCCCGATCCAGAAGTCCAGGCCGAGCGGGCGGGCGATCTCGTCCGCGATCCAGCGGCCGACGGAGCGACCTGTGACGCGTCTCACCAGCTCGGCGACGAGCCAGCCGTAGGTGTAGGCGTGGTAGCCGTGGTCGGTGCCCGGCTCCCAGACGGGCCGCTGGGCGGCGAGGGCGTGGGCGCCCGACTCACCGTCGAGCGCTTCGGCGGGGCTGAGCGGCCGGTCGAGCACGGGCACGCCCGCACGGTGCGACAACAGGTGCCGTACGAGGACCCGTTCCTTGCCCGCCGCCTTGAACTCGGGCCAGTACGTGCCCACCGGAGCGTCCAGGTCGATGCGCCCGCGCTGGTGCAGCAGCAGCGGTACGGCGGCGGCGACGCCCTTCGTGGCGGAGTGGACGATCTGCGCGGTGTCCACGGCCCACGGCTCCGCGCCGTCGACGTCGCGCGTGCCGGCCCACAGGTCGACGACCTTGTGCCCGTCCCGGTACACGGCGACGGCGGCGCCCCGTTCACCGCGCTCCTGGAAGTTCCGTACGAAGGCGTCCTTGACGGGTTCGAAGCCCGCGGCCACCGTGCCCTGGACGTCAGCGACGCCTACCATCCCGCTCATCCCTCCATGGTGCACGGTTCCGGGGGCCGTGCGGGCCACCGGGGTTCAGCACGGGCTCAGCCGGACGGGACCGACGTGGGATCGAAACCGAACGGCAACTCCAGCCGGTGCGCGCCCATCAGCTCCGGGTCGCCCAGCAGTTCGCGGGTCGGCCCGTCCGCCGCGATGACGCCCTCGCTGAGGATCACGGCGCGCGGGCAGAGTTCCAGCGCGTACGGCAGGTCGTGGGTGACCATCAGAACGGTGACGTCCAACGCCCGCAGGATGTCGGCGAGTTCGCGGCGGGACGCCGGATCGAGGTTGGACGAGGGCTCGTCGAGTACGAGGATCTCGGGCTCCATCGCCAGGACCGTGGCGACGGCGACCCGGCGGCGCTGGCCGAAGGAGAGATGGTGCGGCGGCCGGTCCGCGTACTCGGCCATGCCGACCTGGTCGAGCGCGGCGACGACCCTGGCCTCCAGCTCGGGGCCGCGCAGTCCGGACGTGGCGGGGCCGAAGGCCACGTCCTCGCGCACCGTGGGCATGAAGAGCTGGTCGTCGGGGTCCTGGAAGACGATGCCGACCCGGCGGCGTATCTCGGCGAGGTGCTGTTTCGCGACGGGCAGCCCGGCGACGGTGACGGACCCGGCGCCCGCCGCGTGGATGCCGTTGAGATGCAGGACGAGGGTGGTCTTCCCTGCGCCGTTGGGCCCCAGCAGAGCCACCCGCTCGCCGCGCGCGACGGTCAGGTCGACGCCGAAGAGGGCCTGGTGACCGTCGGGATACGCGTAGGCGAGCCCGCGCACTTCGAGAGAGGGCGGCGGGGTCGGCGGCTGCGGCTGTTCCTGGGACTGCGTGCTCATAGCGTCCAGCCAAGCAGACAGACCGCGAGCGCCGAGAGCGGGAGTGCGGCGGCCGACGTCCACTGCGCACGGGACGCCGTCATCTCGTCGATGACCGGCATCGTGCCCGTGTAGCCGCGGCTCATCATCGCCAGATGCACCCGCTCGCCGCGCTCGTAGGAGCGGATGAACAGGGCGCCGGCGGATTTGCCGAGCACACCCCAGTGCCGTACGCCGCGCGCCTCGAAGCCGCGCGAACGGCGGGCGATCGACATCCGGCGCAACTCGTCGGTGATCACGTCGCCGTAGCGGATCATGAACGACGCGATCTGGACGAGCATCGGCGGCAGCCTGAGCCGTTGCAGCCCCAGCAGCAGCGCGCGCAGTTCCGTGGTGGAGGCGAGAAGTACGGAGGCTGCCACGCCCAGCGTGCCCTTGGCCAGCACGTTCCAGGCGCCCCACAGGCCGGGGACGCTCAACGACACCCCGAGGAACCGGACTTGGTCGCCGGGCACCACGAACGGCATGAGGACGGCGAAGGCCACGAACGGGACCTCGATCAGCATCCGGCGCAGCAGGAACCCCGCCGGGACGCGGGCGAGCGCGGCGACGGCGGCGAGCAGCAGCGCGTACAGACCAAAGGCCCACACGGCCTCGCGCGGGGTGGAGACCACGACGAGCACGAAGCACAGGACGGCGGCGAGCTTGCAGTGCGGCGGCAGCGCGTGGACCGGTGAGTTCCCCTGCCGGTAGAGCTTGTGGGCGTGGCCCGCCCCCATGTCAGGCCCGCTCGGCGGAGGACGCGGAGGACGCGCTCTCCGTACGGCGGCGGTGGACGACGTAGAAGATCCCGCTGCCCACGACGACCGTCGCGCCGACGCCGATCACGCCCGCGAGGCCGCCGGAGAGACGGGAGTTGGAGATGTCCGCGATGCCGTAGTCGGCGAGGGGCGAGTCGGCTGCGGCGTGCTCCTCGACCTTCTCGTCGATGCCCTTGTCGGCGGCGACCTTCTCCAGTCCGTCGGGGTTGGCGGAGGCGTAGAAGGAGACGACGCCGGCCAGCAGGAGGGCCGTGCCGAGGCCGGCCGCCAGGAGCCCGCGCGGCGAGCGCGAGGCGGCCGGCGCGGGGGCGGCGGGCACGGCAGGGGCGTCGATCAGTTCACCGTCCACCCGCAGCTTGAGCGGCGCGGCGAGCCCGCGCGCCCCGTGAACCAGGTCCGGGCGTACGGCGATGACCGCCCCCACGGTCAGCGCGGTGATCGCCGCCTCGCCGATGCCGATGAGGACGTGCACGCCGACCATCGCGGTGAGCACCTTGCCGATCGGGATGTCGGTGGTCCCGCCGATCGCGTAGAGGAGGGTGAACGCCGCCGCGGCGGCCGGCACGGACACCAGCGCGGCGACGAAGGCCGATCCGGTCACCGAGTGGCGCCCCCGCGGCAGGACCCGGAGCAGGGCCCGGAAGATCCCGTACGAGACGAGCACCGTCACGACGCCCATGACCGTGATGTTCACGCCGAGCGCGGTGAGTCCGCCGTCGGCGAAGAGGATGCCCTGCATCAGCAGGACGACGGCGATACAGAGCACCCCGGTGAAGGGGCCGACGAGTATCGCCGCCAGCGCCCCGCCGAGCAGATGCCCGCTGGTGCCGGCCGCGACGGGGAAGTTCAGCATCTGTACGGCGAAGACGAACGCCGCGACGAGGCCCGCGAGGGGCGCGGTGCGCTCCGCGCCGTGGCCCTCGGCGAGGGGTCCGTCGCCCAGCTCGCGGCGGGCGCCGCGCAGGCTGACCGCCACGGCTCCGGCCGCGACGACGCCGGCGGCGGCCGACACCGGCAGGTTGATCATTCCGTCGGGGACATGCATGGGCGGGCTCCGCTTCCGGCAGGCGTGGTGAACCGCTCGAAGTGAACCGTTCGAATAGATAGTCCTCTCTTGCGAACGAGTTGCAAGAGCGTGGCCCATGCGAACCGGTGTACGGGCACCGAACGGCACGGAAAGTTTGAGGATTCCGGGACGCACGGCGTTAAATATCTGACAAAAGGTATGTTGTTCTATAAAGCACTACATACAGGGTCGAAGACCGCCGCAGAGGAGCGAAGCGATGCCAGCCGTCGTCGAGCAGCCCGCCAAGGTCCGTCTCATCACGGACGCCCCCGACCACAGGTGCCTCTCGGTCACCCTCCGCTACGACAGCGCCGATCCTCTGGCCGTGCGCGTCGCCTTCCCCGCCGAGGTGTCGCGCGACGACGGCGAGGTGGTGTGGGCCTTCGCCCGCGAGCTCCTCGAAGCGGGCCTGCGTACGCCGTCCGGCGAGGGCGACGTACGCGTCTGGCCCTGCGGCCGGGCGCAGACGATGCTCGAATTCCACTCGCCGGACGGCGTTGCACTGGTCCAGTTCGACACCGCCGCGCTGCGCCGCTTCCTGCGGCTGACACACCAGACGGTCCCGGCCGGCGAGGAGCGCTACCCTCTGCGCGCCAAGCGGGGCCTGGACCGTCTGCTGCACAACTCCTAGGTCACCTCTTCCGGGTCACCTCGGACCCGTCACCTCAGACCCGCACCAGCTCCTTGTCCGAGCCGGGCCCGGCGTCCCGGCCGGCGCCGTCGGACTCCTTCTCCAGCATCTTCCGGAGCTGCTCCCCCTCGACGTCGACGTTCGGCAGCAGCCTGTCCAGCCAGCGCGGCAGCCACCACGCCTTGTTGCCGAGCAGTGCGAGCACCGCCGGGACAATGGCCATCCGGACCACGAAGGCGTCGAAGAAGACCGCGATGGCGAGCGAGAAGCCGATCATCTTGATCATGGACTCGCCGGAGCCGATGAAGCCCGCGAAGACCGCCATCATGATCACCGCGGCGGCGGTGACGACCCGCGCCCCGTGCCGGAAGCCGGTGACGATCGCCTGGCCGGGCCGCTCCCCGTGGACGTACGCCTCCCGCATCCGGGTGACCAGGAAGACCTCGTAGTCCATGGCGAGACCGAAGACCACACCCACCATGAAGATCGGCATCATCGACATGACGGGACCGGTCTGCTCGACGCCGAACAGACCCGAGAGCCAGCCCCACTGGAAGACCGCGACCACCGCGCCGAGCGCGGCGACGACCGACAGCAGGAACCCGAGGGCCGCCTTGAGCGGTACCAGGACCGACCGGAAGACGAGCATCAGCAGCAGGAACGCCAGACCCACGACGAGCGCGAGGTAGGGCAGCAGCGCGTCGTTCATCTTCTCGGAGAAGTCGGTGTTCATCGCGGTGGCGCCGGTGACCAGGACCTTCGCCTCGCTGTCGGAGGCGATCTCGCCGCCCGCGTCGCGGATGGCGTGGACCAGGTTCTCCGTCTCCACCGACGAGGGACGGTCCTTCGGGACGACCGTGATCGTCGCCGTGTCACCGGCCTTGTTGTACGTGGCCGGGGTGACGGCCGCGACGCCCTTCAGATCCTTCACCGCGTCGGTGACCTGACCGGCGGTCTGCTTGGCGTTGTCGTCGCCCTTGCCGTCCACGACGACCATCAGCGGCCCGTTGAAGCCGGGGCCGAAGCCGTCGGACAACATGTCGTACGCCTTGCGCTGCGTGGTGCTCGTCGGCTGCGAACCGTCGTCGGGCAGACCCATCTCCAGCGAGGTCGCCGGTACGGCGATGACGCCGAGGCCGACGACTCCGGCGAGGAGTACGGCGACGGGGCGGCGCAGCACGAAGCGGGCCCAGCGGGTGCCCATGTTGGGCTTGCCCTCGGCCACCTTGCCGTCGGCCGATGCCGCCCGCTCCCGCTCGTGCCGCTCGCGCACCTTCTTGCCCTGTACGCGCCTGCCCGCGTATCCCAGCATGGCCGGGACGAGCGTGAGCGCGACGAGGACGGCGATGACGACCGTGCCGGCGGCGGCGATGCCCATCTTGGTGAGCATCGGGATGTTGACGACGGAGAGCCCGACGAGCGCGATGACGACGGTGAGCCCCGCGAAGACGACCGCGGATCCCGCCGTCCCGGCCGCCCGCCCGGCGGCTTCCTCGGGTTCACGCCCCTCCGTCAGCTCCGCCCGGTAGCGGGAGACGATGAACAGGGCGTAGTCGATGCCGACGGCGAGGCCGATCATCATCGCGAGAATGCTGGTGGTGGAGCCGAGGTCCATCACGCTCGCCAGCGCGGTGATGGCCGAGACGCCGATCCCGACGCCGATGAGCGCGGTGAGCAGTGGCAGCCCCGCCGCGATCAGCGAGCCGAAGGTGATGACGAGTACGACTGCGGCGACGGAGACACCGATGACCTCGGTGGCCCCGGTCTCCGGTACGGCCTGGAGCGCGTCCCCGCCGATCTCGACCGTCAGGCCCGCGTCCCGCGCGTCGGCCCCGGTCTCCTCCAGCGCCGTGCGGGTCTCCTCGGTCAGCTCCATCGAGCTGACCTTGTACGTGACGGACACGTAGGCCGTCGAACCGTTCTGCGAGACGGCCTTGGCCGTGTACGGGTCGGTGACCCGCGCGATCTGGTCCGAGCCGGCCGGCAGCTCGTCGACGATCTTCTCGACCTCGGCCTTGTTGGCGGCGGAGGTCATCTTCTCGCCGTCCGGCGCCTTGAAGACGACACGGGCTGTCGCTCCGTCGGCGCTGCCGCCGGGGAAGCGCTCCTCAAGGAGGTCGAAGGCCTTCTGGGCCTCCGTCCCCGGAATGGAGAAGGAGCTGGAGGTCGCGGTGGACGCGGATGCGGCGCCGACGCCGGCCAGGGCCAGCAGCGCCACCCATACGAGGGCGACGAAATTTCGGCGTCGGAAGGCGAACCGTCCGAGTTTGTACAGGAACGTGGCCACGAGGCGTACTCCCGGTCTGGGGGTGGATCAGGGCATGGGGAGCCGACCGACGGCGCGAGAGCGACACGCGTGCGGTGCTGGGTACTGCTGGGGAACCCCGGAGATGGGCGAGCGGCCCAGGGAGGCGGAGCTGCGGTGCTGCGGGGAGGGTCAGACGCCGAGGGCGGGGAGAACCACGGCGTCGAGGTAATCGCGGAGGAACGCCTGGTCGACAGAGCGGTCCTCGACGAGCTGCCGGGCGACGAAGGCGCCGACCAGCATGTGTGTGACGTACTTCAGCGCGGGCTGGTCCGCACTGATCTCACCCCGGTCCACGGCACGGCGCAGGAACACGCTCAGCCCGTTCAGCTCGGGCTCGATGAGGAGTTCCCGCAGGGCCTGGTGGAGATCGGGGTTGGTGTGGACGGCATGGACCAGGCCCCGCATCAGCGCGGTGTCCCGTTCCATCTGACAGTCGTCGGCCATCGAGACCATGGCGTGGAAGTCCCCGCGCAGCGAGCCGGTGTCGATCTGTGCGACATCGGCCGGCTTGTTGTGGCGCAGGGCCCGTGCGACGAGCTCCGGCTTGCTCCCCCACTGGCGGTAGAGGGTGGCCTTGCTGGAGTGGGTGCGACCGGCGACGGCGTCCATGGTGAGGGCGTCGTAGCCGACCTCGCGCAGCAGGTCGAGCACGGCTCCGTACAACTCGCTCTCGCGCTCCGGCGTGAGTCTGGTGCGTGCCATGGTCGACCTCCCTCGAGGAATCGAAGAACCGAACGAAACGGTTTCGTACAGTACGAAGATAACCCCACCTTCATCGAAACGGCAACGTTTCGCTTGTGGGCTCCGCCACACCCCCACACACACGACCGAGCGCCCGCCGAACACATCCGGCCAACTGACCGGTGCCCACGAGTTGCCCCACCCCTCACGCACGGAAAGCATTGGGGGGTGAGTGACGACGTCGCGTATCTCCGCTATCCGCATCTGCACGACGACTTGCTGTGCTTCGCCGCCGAGGACGATCTCTGGGTCGCCCCCCTCTCGTCGGCCAAGCACCGCCCGGACCGCGCGTGGCGGGTGACCGTCGACCGCACCAGAGTGGGACATCCGCGGTTCTCGCCCGACGGCAGCCAGATCGCCTACACGACCTGGCGCAGCCTCGATCCCGAGATCCATCTGGCGCCGGTGGCCGGCGGCCCCGCCCGCCGGCTCAGCTACTGGGGCTCCACCGACACCCGCGTCTGCGGCTGGACACCGCCGGACAAGGACGGCTCGGCGCAGATCCTCGCCGTCTCCTCGCACGGGCAGCCGTTCTCGTACTACTCCTGGGCCTACAGCGTCCCCACCGACGGCTCCCCCGGCGGCAAACTCCCCTGGGGCCCGGTCGCCGACATAGCCGTCACCGACATCGGGGGCGAGCGGCGCACGCTGCTGCTCACCGGAAAGCCGCCGCACGAGCCGGCCGCCTGGAAGCGTTACCGGGGCGGGGCCATGGGCCGGCTCTGGCTGCACGGCGAGCGGCTGCTGGAGGATCTGCCCGGCCACCTCGACTGCCCGATGTTCGTCGACGGGCGCATCGCCTTCCTCTCCGACCACGAAGGCGTCGGCAATCTCTACTCGACGCTCCCCGACGGCACCGACCTGCGCCGGCACACCGACCACGACGCGTTCTACGCCCGCCACGCCTCGTCCGACGGGCGCCGGATCGTCTACCAGTGCGCGGGAGACCTGTGGCTGGTCGACTCGCTGGCGCCCGACTCGGTGCCGCGCAAGCTGTCGGTACGGCTCGGCGGCCCGCGCGCCGGCCGGCGCACCTACCAGGTCCCGGCCGCCCACCACGTCGACTCGATCTCCGTCGACACCACCGGCCGGGCCAGCGCCGTCTCCGTACGCGGCAGCCTGTACTGGCTCACCCACCGCGACGGCCCGGCCCGCACGATCACCGACACTCCGGGGGTACGGGTCCGGCTCCCCGAGATGCTGGGCAGCGGCGGCAAGGTCGCCTACGTCACCGACGCGGACGGCGAGGACGCGATCGAGATCGCCTACCTGCCCCGCGCGAGCGGCGACCGGCCGCCGGTGCGGCTCGCCTCCGGGCGGCTGGGAAGGGTGCATGAACTGATCGCCGACCCGGACGGCGAACGGCTGGCGCTGACGACGCACGACGGAAGACTGCTGATACTGACGGTTCCTGACGACTCACCAACTGACGCACCGTCAGAAATGACCGGTACGGAGTCGGCCGAGCCCGTCACGGAGGACGTCACCGAAGACGTCACCGAACTCATCCGCTCCGTCAACGGCCCCGTCACCGACCTCGCGTTCTCCCCGGGCGGGGACTGGATCGCCTGGTCCCACCCCGGAGTCGGCCGCTCGCTGCGGCAGATCAAGATGGCGCGGATCGCCGACCGTACGATCATCGACGTCACCAACGGCCGCTTCGAGGACGAGAATCCGGTCTTCACGCGGGACGGCCGATATCTCGCCTTTCTTTCCTGGCGTGGGTTCGACCCCGTGTACGACGTCCACACCGGCGACCTCTCCTTCCCGCTGGGCTGCCGCCCCTATCTCGTACCGCTGTCGTCGGCGACGCCCTCGCCGTTCGCGCTGTCCCCGGACGGCCGGCCGGCCGCGGGCGGACTCGACCCGGTGGCGGCCGTCGTGTCCGACGGCACGGGGGGCGCCTCCCAGGCCGAAGGCTCCGGGGGAGGGACGGTGACGGTCGAGGTCGAAGGACTCGCGAGCCGCGTCACGCCGTTCCCCGTCACCGCGTCCAAGTACTCGGCCCTGCAACCCGTCAGCGGCGGCGGCCTGGTCTGGCTGCGCTGGCCGATCTCCGGCGCGCTCGGTGAGACGTTCGCCAACCCCGCCGACACCTCGGGCCGGCCGACGCTCGAACACTTCGACATCACCAAGGCGCGCAAGAGCGAACTCGTCGACCACCTCGACTGGTTCGCGATCAGCCGGGACGGTTCACGGCTCGTGGTCGTGGACGACGACGATCTGCGCGCCGTGCCCGCCAACGAACCCGGCGACAGCGACTCGACCGTCCATCTCGATCTGCGCCGCATCCTGCACGAGGTCGACCCGGCGGCCGAGTGGCGCCAGGCGTACGGGGAGGCGGGCCGCATCATCCGCGCGTACTTCTGGGAGCCACAGATGTGCGGCATCGACTGGGACGCGGTACTCGACCAGTACCGCCCGCTGGTCGAACGCGTCGCGACACCCGACGAGTTCGCCGATCTGCTGCGCGAGGCACTCGGCGAGCTGGGCACCTCGCACGCCTACGTCACCCCCGCCCGCCGCAACGAAGGACCGCCGCACTACCAGCGCGCCATGGGCCTGCTCGGCGCCAACCTCGTCTGCCGGGACGGCGAATGGCTGATCAAACGGATCCTGCCCGGTGAGTCCTCGGACTCCAAGGCCCGTTCCCCGCTGGCCGGTACGGGCATCCGCGAGGGCGCGGTCCTGACCCATGTCGACGGCCGGCCCGTCGACCCGGTGACCGGCCCCTTCCCGCTGCTGTCCGCCGCCGGCGGCACGACGGTCGAGCTGACCTTCCGGCCCGCCGAGGACCTGTCGACGGCCAACGGCGGTACGGGAAACGGCGGTTCACGGCGCGTGGCGATCGTCCCGCTCGTCGACGAACGGCCCCTGCGCTACCAGGACTGGGTGGCCAAACGCCGCGAGGTCGTCCGCGAGATGAGCGGCGGCAAGTGCGGCTATCTCCACATCCCCGACATGGGCGGCTCCGGCTGGGCGCAGTTCAACCGGGACCTGCGGCTGGAGGTGTCCAGGCCCGGACTGATCGTGGACGTACGCGGAAACGCCGGCGGCCACATCAGCGAACTCGTCGTGGAGAAGCTGACCCGGCGCATCCTCGGCTGGGACCTGACGCGCAACGCCCAAGCGGTCAGTTACGCCTCCAACGCCCCGCGCGGCCCGGTGGTCGCGATCGCGGACGAGGCCACCTCCTCCGACGGCGACATGATCACCGCCGCGTTCCGGCTGCTGAAACTGGGCCCGGTGGTCGGACAGCGCACCTGGGGCGGTGTGGTCGGCATGACCGGCAGACACCGCTTGGGCGACGGCACGGTGATCACGGTGCCGATGAACGCGGCCTGGTTCGACACGTACGGCTGGTCGGTCGAGAACCACGGCGTGGAACCGGACATCGAGGCGCTGCGCACGCCGCTGGACTGGGCGGAGGGGCGGCACGCACAGCTGGACGACGCGGTGTGGGTGGCGCTGGAACTGCTGGCGAAACAGCCGGCGTCGACACCCCCGGACTACACGAACGTCCCCGACCGCCGCCGCCCCGCGCTACCGCCGCGAAGCTGATCCTCGCCGACCGGCATTCTTCGACCGGGCCCGCCCGGTGGCCGGATCGTCCTCAATCGCCGGACGGGCTTGATAAGCCCGTCCGGCGATTGAGGACACCACACGGAGCCCGTCCGGCGATTGAGGACACCCGCCCCGGCCCGAACGTGGAAGCGCACCTGGTGCACAAGTCACCAGGTGCGCTCCGCCCCGAACTACACGCTCAGGCGTCGTAGTTGTCGTCGAAACGGTCACGCGCGTCCTGCGCACGCTGCCGCGCCCGCGCCTGCTCGTCCCGCGTCCCGTCCTCGTCCCGCGAGGAACGCTCCGACGAGTCGTCCTGCTTGTCGTTCATCTTCTTCTTCGCCTGGTCGGCGAGCGCCTGCGACTTGTCCTTGAACTGGTCCGCGATGCCCATGGGAAGTCACTCCTGGAAGTCCGGTGAGGCCCGTGGATGAGTCCCTGGGCCTCGACCAGACTTACACGCCCCGACATAGCTCGCATTTCGATCAATTACGCTGCGTACGCGCCTGCTCGTCGGCCGCCCCGCCCGCACCCACGAGCCCCTTGCCGACCCCGCCGAGCCGTGCGTCGAGGCTCCGCATGTGCCGGCTCCCGACGGTCGCGACGACGCCGGGCAGATATCCGCGTACGGACTGCATGCCCCGCAGCCACCACTGCGCGTACACATGCGCCGAACGCCGCTCGATCCCCGTCACCAGGCGCTCGACGGCGGGCCCGAGCGGGTACGTCTTGTTGGCCGGCCACGGCAGCCGCCGCCGCATCTCGCGCATCACCTCGTCCTCGTCCGCACCGCGCACCATGTCGGTGTCGGTCCAGGAGAGATAGCCGACGCCGACGCGGACGCCCTTGTAGCCGACCTCGGCGCGCAGGCTGTGCGCGAAGGCCTCGGCGCCCGACTTGGAGGCGCAGTACGCGCTCATCATCGGCGCCGGTGTGATCGCGGCGAGCGAGGCGATCTGGAGGAAGTAGCCGCGGCTCTCCATCAGTACGGGCAGGAACGCGCGCGCCGTCACCGCGCCGCCGATGAGGTTCACCTCGATGACCCGCCGCCACGCGACGGGGTCGGAGTCCAGGAACGGACCGCCCGCCGCCACACCCGCGTTGGCCACGACGATGTCGACCTTCCCGAAGCGCTGTTTGACCTCCTGGGCGACGCGGGTCATCGCCTCGTGGTCGGTGACATCGGCGTACCAGTGCTCGCACTCGGTGTGGAGCCTGCTCGCCACGTCCTTGAGTTCGTCGGCCTCCAGGCCCACCAGCGCCACCCTGGCGCCGCGCGCCGAAAGCTTGCGCGCCAGCAGTTCGCCCACGCCGCGGGCCGCGCCCGTGACGACGGCGACCTGCCCCTCCAGGCTGACCCTGCTCATACGGCACTCTCCTCGGTCGCGTTGTCCGCCGCCCGCTCGGTCCGCAGGTGGTCGTCCGCCAGCCCCCGGAGCACGGCGGTCACCGCCTCGGGCGCCTCCACGGGCGTCATGTGACCCATACCCGCCAGCTCGGTGAGGCCGACACAGTCGGGCAGCGCCTCGGCGAGCCGGCGCGCCAGCACCGGCGGCGTCAGCCGGTCGGCCGTCCCCGCGACGACAGCCGTGGGGACCCTCAACTCGCCCACGCCCGCGTCGAGATCGAGTTCGCCGAGGACGTGCGACCAGGCCACCCGGACGGCGCGCGGACACGCGTGCACTATTCGGGCGCAGGCGGCGACCCGGTCGGGCGCCGTACCGGGCCCCATGGTCCCGTACCGCAGGATCCGCTTCGAGACCGGCGTGACCGGCCCCAGCGGGGCCCGCGCGCCGAGTATCAGCCGCGTCAGCCGGGTCCGTACGCGCCCGGGGCGCATCGGCACCACCCGCGACTCGGCAACCAGCTTCGAACTGCCCGTGCTGCACAGCAGCGCGGCAGCGGCGTGCTCCCGGAAGGCGGGCCGCGCCGACGCGGCCATCAGCGTCATGCCGCCCATGGAGTGCCCCGCCAGTATGGCCTTCTCGCCCGGCGCGAGGGTCGCGCCCAGCACCGCCTCCAGGTCGTCGGCGAGCGCGTCGGTGGTGTAGCCGCTCCGGCCGACGGCGGGTGAACGGCCGTGCCCGCGCTGGTCGTAGACGATCACGCGGTGGTCGGCGGACAGCGCGTCTATCTGCGCGGCCCAGAAGAGAGTCGAGCAGGTCCAGCCGTGACTGAGAACGATCGCGGGCGCCCCCTCGGAGCCGTACACCTCGATGTGCAGGCGCGAGCCGTCGGCCGAACGCGCGCTCACTTCACGGGGGTTGGGTGTCGTCGTCATCGAAGTGCCTCCTTGTCCCGCGGCTTCCCGGTCCGTGCCCGTACAACGTCGTACTCCTCCAGGTCCACGGCCCGGGTCGCCCGGCGGAACTCGGTCGTCGTGCCCGGCCAGATGGTGGTGTTGCGCCCGTTGGCGTCCAGGTACCAGCTGGTGCAGCCGCCGGTGTTCCACACGGTGCGCTTCATCCGCTCCTGCACACGGTGGTTCCAGGCGTCGACGGCCGCGGGCCGGGGGGTGAGCGCGGCGCCCGCGCCGAGCGAGCCGAGGGCGCGCAGATAGTCGCCGAGATAGCTGAGCTGGGCCTCGATCATCAGGATCATCGAGGAGTTGCCGAGTCCGGTGTTGGGCCCGATGACGGTCATCCAGTTGGGGAAACCGGCGGCGGTCGCGCCGCGCAGCGACTCCATGCCGTCCTTCCACGCCTCGGCGAGCGTGATCCCGTCCGCCCCCACCACCCGGTCGGCGATGGGCATGTCGGTGACATGGAAGCCGGTGGCGAAGACGATCGCGTCGACCTCGGTCTCCGTACCGTCCGCGGCGACCACCGTCGACCCGCGCACCTCGGCGAGCGCGGACGACACGACGTCCACGTTGGGCCGCGCGAGCGCCGGATAGTACGTACTGGACAGCAGGATCCGCTTGCAGCCGATGCGGTACGAGGGGGTCAGCCTGGCCCGCAGCGCCGGGTCCTTGACCGCCCGCGCGATGTTGGCCTTCGCGACGCGCTCGACGAGCCCCAGCTCATTGGGGCGCTTGGTGAACGCCTGGACCTGCAACTCCCTGATCCCCCAGAGCAGTCCGCGCCGTGCGACGGCGGTGGCGGGCACCTTGCGGTGCAACCATCGCTCGGCATCGGAGATGGCCCGGTCGGCGCGCGGCAGCACCCACGGCGGCGTGCGCTGGAAGAGCGTCAGCCTGGCGACGTCGGGCTGGACGGCCGGCACGATCTGGATCGCCGACGCCCCGGTCCCGATCACGGCGACGCGCTTGCCCCGCAGGTCGTAACCGTGGTCCCAGCGCGCGGAGTGGAAGACCTTGCCGGGGAACGAGTCGAGTCCGGGCACGTCCGGCACCTTGGGGTCCGAGAGCGGCCCGGTGGCGGAGACCACGACATCCGCCGTGATGATCCCGCGCGAGGTCTCGATCTCCCAGTGCGCCGCGTCGGCGATCCAGCGCATCAGCAGCACCTCGTGGTTCAGCCGGATGTGCGGCCGGAGACCGAAGGTGTCGGTGACGTGCTCCAGATAGGCGCGGATGTGCGACTGGCCGGAGAAGACGCGCGGCCAGTCGGGGTTGGGCGCGAAGGAGAACGAGTACAGGTGCGAGGGCACGTCGCAGGCGCAGCCCGGATAACTGTTGTCGCGCCAGGTGCCGCCGACCGAGCCGGCCCGTTCCAGGACGACGAAGTCGGTGATCCCGTCGCGCCGCAGCCGGACGGCGGCCCCCAGGCCACCGAATCCGGATCCGATCACCGCCACCCGTACGTGCTCGTGCTTGGCCATGCCGCCGCCTCCCGCCGGAGTTCCGCACCGGACCGCGCCAGTAATCACTGGCACTGTTGGGAGAGTAGGGCAGCTCCTTACTCATGGGTAGGGGGCGGACGAGAAAAGTTACCGACGGTACGAGCCGGTGGCGAGACATAGGCTGGACGCCATGTCCGACCAGGAGGAAGTCCGCGAGGAGCCCCGCGAGTACCGCATGAAGGAGCTGGCCGACGCGGCCGGCATCACGGTGCGTACGGTGCGCTTCTACCGCGAACGCGGCCTGATCCCGCCGCCCCGCAGGGAGGGCCGGATCGCCTGGTACGACACCCACCACCTGGCCAGGCTCCGTACGATCGCCGCCCTGCTGGAACGCGGCCACACCCTCAACGGCATCGCCGACCTCGCCACCGCCTTCGAGAGCGGACGCGACGTGGGCGAGGTCCTGGGCCTCGGCGAACCGACCGAGGAGACACCGGTCCGTCTCACCCCCGAGGCCCTGGCCGACCACTTCGAGGGCGAGGTGACGGCGGAGAACCTGGCCACCGCGCTCGAACTCGGCTACCTCGCCACCGACGGCGACGACCTCGTTCACATCAGCCGCCGCCTGCTGGACGTCTCCGCCGCCCTGGTCCGCGAGGGTGTCCCCCTGGCGGCGGTCTTCGAGGCGGCCCGCCAGGTCCGCACCCACGCGGACGCGCTGGCCGAACTCTTCGCGACGACGCTCCAGACCCACGCGGGCGCGACGGACCCGCAGACCCTGCGCCCCCTCGCCAAGAGCGTGGTGGACGCGGAACTCTCGATGGCCCTGGACCGCCGGCTGCGCAAGCCCTGAGGCCCGTTACCCCTGCTCGTAGACGACGCTCACCGGCGCGTGGTCGCTCCAGCGCTCCGCGTGGGTCGCCGCCCGCTCCACCCACGCCTTCACCGCGCGCTCCGCCAGCCCCGCCGTCGCCACGTGGTAGTCGATGCGCCAGCCCGTGTCGTTGTCGAAGGCGCGCCCCCGGTAGGACCACCAGGTGTACGGCCCGGTCTCGTCCGGGTGCAGCGCGCGGACCACGTCCACGTACGCCGCCTCGTCGAAGACCCGCGTCAGCCACGCCCGCTCCTCGGGCAGGAAGCCGGACTCCTTGCGGTTTCCCTTCCAGTTCTTGAGGTCGGCCTCGTGGTGCGCGATGTTCCAGTCGCCGCAGACCAGCACCTCCCGGCCGTCGGCCGCCGCGCGCTCCTTGAGGCCGACGAGGTACGAGAGGAACTCGTCCATGAACCGGACCTTCTGGTCCTGACGCTCCGTGCCCACGTCACCCGACGGCAGATAGAGGCTGGCCACCGTCACACCGGGCAGATCGATCTCGACGTACCGCCCGCTCGTGTCGAACTCCGCGCTCCCGAAGCCGATCCGTACCCGCTCCGGCTCGCGCCGCGAGTAGAGCGCGACGCCCGCCCGGCCCTTGTCGGCCGCCGGCGCGAACACCGTGTGCCACCCCTCGGGCTTCCGCACCGCCTCGGCGAGCTGATCCTCCTCGGCGCGCACCTCCTGGAGGCAGACCACATCGGCACCGGTCCCGGCCAGCCACTCCACGAAACCCTTCTTCGCGGCGGCCCGGAGCCCGTTCACATTCACGGATGTCACAGTGAGCATTCCGGCACCCTACCCAGGCTCTACGATCGATGCCGTGGCCATCCAAATACGTCAGGTCCCCGCCGACCACCCCGACGCCGTGAAGCTCGATGCCGAGGTCCAGCTCGAATACGCGGTGCGTTACGAGAGCGAGGGTGACGCCACCGTGCTCCACCCCCGGATGTTCGACCCGCCCCACGGTCTCTACCTCCTCGCCTACGACGCCGACGACCGCCCGGTCGCCACCGGCGGCTGGCGGTCGCAGGAGACCAACGACGAGGGCTACTCGGACGGCGACGCGGAGATCAAGCGGATGTACGTGACGGCGGAGGCGCGCGGCCTCGGGCTGGCCCGCCGTATCCTCGCGCGCCTGGAGGAGGACGCCCGTGCGGCGGGCCGTACCCGCATGGTGCTGGAGACGGGCACCAAGCAGCCGGAGGCCATCGCCCTCTACCGGTCCAGCGGCTACACGGACTGCGCGAAGTTCGGCCACTACCGGCACGACCCGCTCAGCGTCTGCCTGGCGAAGCCGCTGGGCTGAGGGGCCCCGGCACACGACAGAGCCCGGCCCGGCAGCCGAGCTGCCGGACCGGGCTCCGAGACGGAAGGTCAGCCGTTGCCGACGCCGTTCGCCGAGAGGAGGGCGATGTCCTCCAGGATGTGCGACAGGGGCTCGTCGCCCTTCGCCTGGGTGGAGTTCTCGGTGCACTGCTGGTTCTGCGGGGAGGACAGAACGTTGACGTCCTGGACCGTGATCGGGACGGCACCCGCGAGCCCGCCGAGGTTGGCCTTGACCGGCAGGCCGACGCAGGGCTTGTTGAGCGTGCCCTGCACGAGGCTGAGCTGGGGGCTCATGTCCCCGTGGGTCTCCGAGTTGCCGAACGACTGCTTGGCACCGTTACCGCTGAGCGACGTGGTGCCCGTGTCGTTGCCGATCGCCAGCGCCGGCGAAGCGGTGGCGGCGAGACCGCCGACCATCGTGGCGGCTACAGCGGCGGTTGCCCACAGCTTCTTCATTTTGTTGCCTTTCCAGAAATCCGGAACCCACCGGCGGAGTTCCGATATATTCAACCCGCCACGCGACGTTTGGTTACGCCCGCTCCCCCGAACGGCCCATAAGGCATATCGGCACGTCATGGCATTTACAGAAACGACCGGGTCACCGCCGAATTCAGCGGTGACCCGGCAGAGGCGATTCGGGGGCGATATCAGCCGTTGCCCGCACCGTTGGCCGACAGGATCGGGATGTCGTTCAGGATGTGCGAAAGGGGCTCGTCGCCCTTCGCCTGGGTGGAGTTCTCGACACACTGCTGGTTCTGCGGGGAGGACAGAACGTTGATGTCCTGGACCGCGATCGGCGTGGCACCCAGCAGGGACCCGGCGTTGATCTTGGCCGGCAGACCGATGCAGGGCTTGTTGAGCGAGCCCTGAATGAGCGCCATCTGCGGGCTCATGTTCCCGTACGTCGCGGAGTTGCCGTACGCCTGCGTGGCACCGTTGCCGCTGAGCGACGTGGTGCCCGTGTCGTCACCGACGGCGAAAGCGGACGGCGCGGCCATTGCCGACACGCCGACGAAGGAAGCAGCGACGGCTGCGGTAGCCATAATCTTCTTGATCACGATCAGTACCCTTCCGAAGGATGCCCCAAAGTCCCCGGGGCTCCATGAGCAACTAAACTCCGCAGGTTTGGTTATCGCGATTCACTCCAACGGCTCATTAGGCACCCAATCAGCCCGCATGCCGCCCGTGAGCCGAACGAGTGAAGCCACGGAACCAAACCCAGGGCATTCGGTTGGGCAGGCGTCACCACCTGCATTTCTTGAGAAAGGGAACCAGCCGTGATCAAGAAGATCCTGACGGCCGCGGCGATCAGCGCCTCCGTGGTCGGCGGTCTCGCCGCCGCCGCTTCGCCGGCGCTGGCGATCGGCAACGACACGGGCACGACGTCGCTCAGCGGCAACGGTGCCAAGCAGTCGTTCGGCAACTCGGAGACCCACGGGGACATGAGCCCCCAGCTCAGCCTCGTGCAGGGCACGCTCAACAAGCCCTGCATCGGCCTGCCGGCCAAGATCAACGCCGGGTCCCTGCTGGGTGCCACGCCGATCGCGGTCCAGGACATCAACGTTCTGTCCTCCCCGCAGAACCAGCAGTGTGTCGAGAACTCCACGCAGGCGAAGGGCGACGAGCCCCTTTCGCACATCCTGGAGGACATCGCCCTCCTCTCGGCCAACGGTTCGGGCAACGGCTGACAGCCACTGCCATTCGCGGCGGCACTCCGGACCGACGAAGGTCGGCCGGGGAGAATTCACCCCGGCCGACCTTCATGTCATATGAAGTTCCCGCGCCCTTGCGGAATCATTATTTCTCGCGGCGATCGAGTGAACCAACAAACGCCATAAATCAGGGCAGTTTCCTCATAAGCGCGTACTCGTTGGAGTTCCAGCAACGGCGGTGCGGGCCGATAGAGCTGTGTTCGCGTGGCAAACAAGAGCCGCGCGCGCGACCCCCGTTGCGGAAAGGGCTCAATAATGAATGGCAAGAAGGCAGCGACCATCGTCGCGGGCGTTCTCCTGGCCGTCGGTGCCGCGTCGCCGGCGATGGCCGACGCGGGCGCGGAAGGTGCCGCTGTCGGCTCCCCGGGCGTCCTGTCCGGCAACGTCGTCCAGATCCCCGTACACATTCCCATCAACGCGTGCGGCAACAGCATCAACGTGATCGGTCTGCTGAACCCCACCTTCGGCAACACCTGTGTCAACGCCTGACGTTCCTACGTCCGACGTATGACAGGCACTGAATCGCCCTGAGGGGCATCGGCCGGTCCCGAGGCGTACGGCGAAACGCGCCTCGGGATTGGCCTCAGTCGACACCGATACACAGATACACCGACGCACCGGCGAGACACCGGCGATATCAGGAGAACAGATGCGAGAACTCATCGGCAAAGGACTGCTCACCGCCGCGGCGGCGTCGAGCGTGCTGACCATGAGCGGTGGGTACGCCCAGGCCACCGACAGCAGTGCCACAGCCGCCGGGTCCCCGGGGCTGCTGTCGGGCAACAGCGTCCAGGCGCCCGTCGAGATCCCGGTCAACGTGTGCGGCAACACGGTGAATCCCGTCGGTGCGGGCAACCCCGCCTTCGGCAACGGCTGCGGCAACTCTTCCGGTGCGCACGCGGCGCCCAAGCACCACCAGGCCCCCCACACGCAGCACCACGGGCCGCGCACCGAGCCCGCGGCCCACGCGCAGGCCCCGCACGGCGGCCCGGCACGTACCGGCAACAACAGCCACGCCAACTCGACACACGGCGCCAACCCCCAGGGGCACGGCGGCGGTTCGCCCAAGAAGCACGGTCGGCACGCGGCCCCCGCAAGCCACACGGACCACAGCGGCTCGTCGGCCTCCGGCGCGGCCCTCAACTCCCCAGGTCTGCTGTCGGGGAACCACCTCCAGGCCCCGCTCCACGTCCCGGTGAACATCTGCGGCAACAGCGTGGACGTGGTCGGCGTGCTGAACCCGGCTTTCGGCAACTCCTGCGCCAACGGCGTCGACGGGAAGACCCCGGAAGCCCCGGTGCTCCCGCCGACCCCGGTCGACCCGCCCGACCCGCGCGACCCGTCGAAGCCGCCCGGGGACCGCAACGTCGAGCCCCCGAACGCGCCCGGCCCCCATGGACTCCCGGAGCAGCCGCGTGCCGTCCAAGAGGCGGGCGCCTTCGACCAGTTGGCCCATACAGGCGCGGACACGAACCTGCTCGCCGGCGCCGCGCTCAGCGCCGGGCTGCTGATCGGGGGCGGCATCCTCTACCGCCGCAACCGCTCCGGCGCGCGCGTCTAGTTCTACCGGCCGGGCCTGTACTCGATAACCGGGCGGGCTCCGTGCCCGTCCGTCAGAACCGCTCCATCCAGTTCGTCTGCGCCGCGCCGGCCGGGAGAATCTCGCGGGGCTCTCCCGGCCGCGTATCCCGGGGCCCCGTTCCCAGCCGGCGCCGCACCCCGCGTACCACCCGGCCCGCCGTGTACGTCGCGCCGAACACGAACCGCATCGACGGGCCGAACGACGGGGCGCTCAGCAGACCGGTCACGAACAGACCGGGGTGCGAGGTCTCGAAGACGGTGTCCGTGTCGGGGGCGGCGCTCGCGCCCACGGTGCGCAGTCTGCGGCGCAGCCGCTCGTCGAGCAGCCCGAGCCGGTCCAGGCCCGGGGTGAAGCCGGTGGCGGCGATGACATGGTCCGTCGTGACCGAGTCCACGGATCCGCGGGTGGAGACCAGGTCGAGCCGTACGCGGCCCCCGGCCGGGGCGGCGGCTGCGACGCTCTCGCCCAGCCGGACCTCCACCGCGGGCTCGAACCGCTCGCGCAGCCACCAGGCGCCGGCCGGGCCCAGCGCCGAGGTGAAGACGCGGGCCCGCGTCGAGGTGGGCAGCCGGTGGAAGACGCCGGGGGTCCGCGCGTAGAGCCAGTTGCGCCAGCCGCAGCCCAGGCCCGTGTGCGGGGCACGGGCGGCCTCGCCGAAGGGGCGTTCCAGGGGCGGTGGGAGGGTGTTCCAGTTCAGGTCGCGGGACCGGGCGACCACGCGTACGGACGTTCCCTGTTCCGCGAGGAGCGTCGCGGTCTCCAGCGCGGCCTGGCCCGCCCCGACGACCGTCACGTCCATGCCCTTGAAGCGCGTCAGGTCCGCGTGGTCGGTGCTGTGCGACACCCGCTCGGGCGGCAGTGCGCGCAGCGGGCCGGGGACGTCGGCGAAGGGCCGGACGCCGACGGCGAGCACCACCGTACGGGCGAGGAACGTCTCACCGCCGCCCGCGCCCGCACCGTCGCCGTCGTCGACGGTGACCTCGAACCCGCCGCCGGCCCGGGGCCGTACGGCGGTGACGGTCCGTTCCTCCACCGGGGGCGCCGCGTTGGCGGCGAACCAGAGGCCGTACGAGGCGAAGAAGCCGACCGGCAGCGGGACACCGTGCCGGACCTGGATCCCCTTGGTGGCCGCGTAGGCGGCCAGCCCGAACGCGCGCTTGGGGTCGGAGAGGTTCGACGCCCACGGCTCCGACTTCAGGAACATGCCCGAAGGCATCCCGTCCCGCCAGGCCGCCATCGGCCTGCCGAACACGCGTGGCTGGAGGCCGGCCGCCGTCGCGTGCGAGGCGATGGACAGCCCGTACGGTCCCGCACCCACAACTACCAAGTCCTGCATAGGAGTTCACCGCTCTCTCTGTTCTCTGACCGCTCTGGGGGGTTGCTGGGGCGCCGGCCGCGGCCACATGCCGCGCGCCGGAGCCAGGCCGCTGTCATGGCATAAGCCGGGCGCGGGTCGTCCCGTGCGAACCACGCCCTCTCCGTGCCCTGTGCCCGGACCCGCCGGTCCCCCTCACGCCCCCTCGACCGGTCCCGGCGCCCGGCCGGGGGGAGCGGGGACAGCAGGGACAGCAGCGCGTAGTTCTCGACCACGAAGGTCCGGCCGTACGCGGGGACCGGCGGCGGGACGGGGCGCCCGGTGAGGTCCAGATGCAGCGCCCGTACGACGTCCAGGCCCGACGCGTCGGTGAAGAGACGGAACTGGGCTCCGGGCCGCGGATTGAAGTCGAGCAGGTGGTACGCGCCGGTGGCGGGATCGAGCCGGAAGTCGAGATCGACGATGCCCCGGTAGCCGAGCGCGGCGATCACCTCGCGCGCGAGGTGATCCACGGCGGGGTTGGGCAGCCATCGGCCGACGGCCGTCAGCCCCGCCCCGACCGGCCACGACCGTTCCTTGCGTCCGGTCGCGCCCATCAGGAGGGTGCCGTCGCGACCGCTGTAGCCGTGGAAGAACCAGTCGAGGTCGGGGCCCGGCGGCAGCCGCCGCTGGAGCAGCAGCCGGCTTCCCGCCTCCGTACCGTGTGCGAAGAGTTCCCCGGCCTCCCGGGGCGAGCGGACGACGACGGTGCTGCGCAGCCCGGACCCCTCGGGCAGCAGCCAGGGCCGGCTCCATTTGGCGACCACCGGCAGCCCGAGCGCCGACGCCGCCCGCGCGGCCTCCCCGGGGTCGTCGGGGACGATCGTGCGGGGATGCGGCAGGCCGAGCGTGCCGCAGATGGCGGCCAGCTCCGCCTTGTCGGCGACCCGCTCCGGCAGCCCTGACGGCTGTTCGGGCAGGAGGTAGTGGCCGGCCAGCCGGGGCCGCAGCCGGGCGACGGAGATCGCGCTCAGATCGTCGAGCGGGACGAGGACGGCGGGGGTGCCGAGCCGCTCGGAGATCCGCAGCAGCAAGCCGTGCAGCTTCTCGTCCTCGGGCTCGGCCGCCCGGGGATCCGCCCCGTCGCCCGAGGCCCGGTCAGGACGCGGATGCGCGCTGTGCAGATACCGGGATCCGGCGACCGGGCTGCGGAGCGACTCGATCACCGCGTGCACCGTGATTCCGGCCCGGCCGAGGGATCTGACGGCGCCGAGGGTCCCGTGGTGGAACGGATTCCGGTCGAGCCGCACGAGCACGGCGGGGACGGTGCTGTCAAAGCTCACCACGGCGGTGTCCTTCATTTTCGATGGCCCATGCGAGGGATGGAATTCACGAACGGTCTATCAAAGCGGCCGACCGGATTCCCGATCGTCTTATTACAAATACTTTTGGATCAGTGCGACCAAGGAACGCGTCCCCTCATGAGGAGCACACATGTCCTATCGGCGCCGACGGATGATCAGCACCTGTCTGGGTGTCATCACGGCCGGCCTCCTCGTTTCAGGTTCCGTGCTGCCGATGGCGACCGACGTCGTCGGCCCCGAGGCTTCCGGCAGCCCCGCACCACCGGAAATCAAATCAACGGCGGTCGGCGCGTACCTCAATTACGGCCCCGATGGTGTCCGCCGCATGGCCGATTTGCAGAAGTGGCTCGGCGGTACGGAACTGCGGGTCGGGCACACCTACCTGCCGGGCGACGTGTGGTCCAACATCGAGGGCAGCCCGAGCTTCCTGCGTGACTGGGCCCTCTGGAAGAAGGCCGACGCCGACCGCATGTTCGTGCTCAACGTCCCCATGCTCGAACGCAACGAGGGCCGGGTCCACGACCTGCTCGTTGCCAAGGAGCTGCGCCGGGGCGCGCGGGGCGACTACGACCGGCACTTCAAGGTGCTGGCCGAGCGCCTTGTCTCGCTCGGTGTGCCGGACACCGTCCTCGTACTCGGCTGGGAGATGAACGGCACGACGTACACGCACCGTTGCGGCCCCGACCCGAAGGCGTGGAAGGCGTATTGGAAGCGGATCGTCGGCGCCATGCGCGCGGTGCCGGGCCAGAAATTCCGTTTCGATTTCGCTCCGAACCGCGGAAAGGACGCCATCGCCTGGACCGAGTGCTACCCGGGCGACGACGTCGTGGACATCATGGGAATGGACTCCTACGACCAGCCGCCGGGAGGGACATTCGAAGAGCAGGTGAATGAGCCTTTCGGACTCCGTAAGCATGTGGAGTTCGCCGCTGAACATGGAAAGGTGATCTCCTATCCGGAGTGGGGCCTCTTCCGTAACGGCGACAACCCCACGTACATGCGGGGCATGCTCAAGTGGTTCGAACAGCACCGGCCGCTCTATCAGACGCTCACGGATTACTGTCCGCACGGCGTGTGGCAGTGCGGTACGAATCCGAAGTCCTCGAAGGTGTTCCGTTCCACGCTGTACGGGCTGAAGCCGGAGCCCGAGCCGAGCACTCCCACGGTGCCCCGGCCCGGGCCCAGCACCCCGGGAAAGCCCGGGGCGCCCTCGAACTGCAAGCAGCTGACGCTCAGTTCGTGGGTCGAGGCCCTTCTCGGCGAGAAGGTCTGTCTGCGGGTCGGCAGCTGGGAGCGCTGGCTCTCCTGACCGCCTCGTCGCGGTGACGGCAAGGATCCCTTCGGGATCAGCCCTTGCCGTCACCGCCGCGGCGTGTCCGCTTCGCCAGGCCCGCCTTCATCGCCGGCAGCCGCTCGTTGACCAGGACGGCCGCCCGGTCGCGCGCGGCGGCCTGGGTGGCGACCAGCCGCAGCGAGGGGGCGAGCAGGCCGCGTGCCATCAGCAGTCGCTGGTTGCGGACGGTCTCCGGGCGCCAGTGGTGCTTGTACGGCTCGTTGCCGCGCAGCATGCTCAGCGTCGAGCGTCCGTCGGCGCTGAGCCGCCGGGCGCTCTCGCGCAGCAGCATCGTGGCCACGTCGACCTTCCGGTCGCGCAGCATCGGGTCCGCGCCGTACAGATAGCCGCCCCCGAGCCGCGGTGACATCAGCGTGAGGTCGGCGGCCACCACTTCGCCCCCGAGCAGGAACTCGGTGACCATCGCGTCGCCGTGCTCGACCATGGTCCGCACCGAGCGGGTCAGATGCGCCGAGAAGCGGGCGCTGAGGTGTTCGGTGGTGACGCCGCGTCCCTGCCACTGGAGCCGGTGCAGATGCAGGAGGCGTTCGACGGCGGTCGGGATCTCGTCGGCGGGCGCCACGCGCGCCTCGATGCCGAGCGAGTCGATCTTGCGGATCTTGGCCCTGGCGCGCTGGGCACGCGACGACGAGAGGCGGCCGAGCAGTTCGTCCATGGGGACGGCGGGCAGTTCGAGACAGGACGAGTCCGCCAGCCGGTCGCGCGGGCCGTCCCAGCACTCGTAGACACGTTCGACGGCGGCTCCGGGCCGTACCTCCCGCAGGTCGATGACGGCGCCGCGCGCGGCGACGGCGAGGGCCTTGGCGAGCGCCGGGGCCGCGATGTCGGCGCAGTCGTCGTCGAGCAGGACGTCGGAGAAGTCGGAGATGCCGCCGCCGAGCTGCACCAGGACGGGGACCGGCCGGTGCGTCAGCATCAGCGGGGCCGCGGCGACGAGGGTGCCGCCCCGGCGTACGAGGACGACGCGGAGCCGGCCGGGTGTGCCGTACGACAGCCACCAGGAGTGCAGCCAGGCGTGGCTCTGGAACGGGGTGGCCTGGCCGGAGCGGCGGTGCAGCGCGGTCCATTCGGCCGCGAGCGCGCCGAACCGGTCGGGGTCCCGGCAGATCTCCGAGGTCAGTGGTGTGAAGGTGCCTCTGCCGACGGGCGTGGCCGGGGCCGTGCGCGCGCGCACGAAGATCCGCCGGACAGGTCCTCGGTTCCGGGTGCTCGGTTCCGTCGCCATCACACGCTCTCCGTCTGCGGCACGGACGCCGTCGATGGGCCGGGGACCGTCGCGTGGACCTCTTCGCGCCGTCGCTTGGGGCGGACCAGCACACCGAGTCCGCCGAGCAGCCCGCCCGCGGCGGCGCCGACGAGCGCGGCCAGCGGCACCGACGGCGACACCGGGCTGGTGGGCTTGACCGCGCGGGCGAACTGGACCACCCGGACGTTCGTACTGCCCTGCATCTGCGTGCCGTTGAGCACCAGCGAGCGGGCGACGCCGTCGGCCATGCTGACGGCCGCCTGCGCGCCGCTCGACGTGGCCGTCACCGAGATCATCGGGGCGTCGGGCGAGGTGACCGTGGTGACGTTCTCCTTCAGGACCTTTTTGGAGACCCCGGCCCACACCTGGGCGTCGCCGACGGCGGCGACCTGCGAGGCGACCCGCCCGTACGCCTGCGCGAAGCCGAGCGCGGCGGCCGGGTCGGTCTTGTCGGTGGGTACGACGAGGACATAGCTGGTGGCGGAGTACTGCGGGGTGCGCAGCATGCCGTACCCGCCGCCCGCGAGCGCCCCGATCAGGACGGCGACGGGCACGATCCACCAGATGGGCGCTGCCTTCGCCGGGACGCTGCCGGGCCTGGTGCCCACGTGGCGTCGGCCGTTCTCGTTGTCGGTCATCGGTAACTCACTCCTCGGGGGTGGCCGGGCGCCGGACGGTGGGCTCGGACGAGCCGGTCCGGCGCAGGGCGCGGTCGTAGACGGACATCAGCTGTTCGGCGCTGCGGGAGATGTCGTAGTGGCGGGCGGCGGGTGGTACCGGCAGCCGGGGCGGGCCGTCTCCGGCCGCGAACCGCCCCTGCGCCGCGCCCAGTTCGGCGACGAGACCGTCCACCGATCCGGTGATCCGGCGCGCGGCGGGCGCCGCGTCGGCGGGCAGGTCCGTCAGGGCGGGGCAGGTGACGTACAGGACGGGCAGCCCGGCGGCCAGGCCCTCGATCACGGCGAGCCCGAAGGCCTCGTCCGCGGAGGTGGAGACGAAGAGGTCCATGGCGGCGAGCAGTGACGGCAGGTCGGGTCCCGTGCCGTCGGCGGGTTTCGGCGGCGGGTCCTCGCACGCGCCGTGGAGCAGGACGCGGTCGGCGGCGCCCAACTCCGCTGCCAAATCGAGCAGTCGGTCACGCTCGGGGCCTTCGCCGACGAGCAGGAGGCGGGCTCCGGGCAGGGCGGCGACGGCTCTGACGAGGGTGTCGAAGCGCTTGCCCTCGCTGAGCCGACCGATGCCGCCGACCACGAACGCGTCGGCGGGCAGACCGAGTTCGGCCCGCGCCTTGTGCCGGGCCGTCTCGTCGTAGGAGAAGCGCGGCACGTCGATGCCGTTGGGCACGACATGGATACGGTCGCGGCGTACGCCCCAGCGGCGCAGCCGGTTCGCCACGGTCGTCGAGACGGCGACGGTCTCCGTGCCGAGGCGTTCGCTGCCGAGGTAGAGGGCGCGGGCCCCGGCGGTCAGCGAGCGGCCCTCGATCTGGGTGGCGCCCAGCGAGTGCTCGGTGGCGACGACGGTCCGTACGCCCGCGAGGCGGGCGGCGAGGCGTCCGTACACACAGGCGCGGTAGAGGTGGGTGTGGACGAGGTCGTACCGGCCGTCCTTGATCAGTCCCGTCAGCCGGGGCAGCGCGCCGATGTCGCGGTTGCCTCTTATGTCGAGGTCCGTGACGGGGAAGCCGTCGGCGACGATGCCGCGCGCGACGGCGCCCGGGTTGGTGAGCGTGACGACGGCGCTGTCCGTGGGCAACCGGCTGAGCAGGAGGCGCAGTTGTTGTTCGGCACCACCGATGCCGAGGCCGGTGATGACGTGCAGTACCTTCATGCGCCGCCGCCCTCGGGTACGGTCGCGGTCCCCGGCCGCTCGGCGCCCGTGGCGGCGGCCGGATACGGGCCGTACGGCACCGGCTCGCGTCGGCGGCCGTGCAGTGCGCGCTTCAGGAACAGCCGGGGCCCGGTGTCCTCCTGGCCGATGTGGAGGCGCGGCAGGGCGAACAGGCCGGTGAGCGGGCCGGGGTCGATGCCGACGGCGTACCGGTAACCGGCGTTCCGTACGGCGGCCATGGCGCGCTCGTCGACCGTGCCGTACGGATAGCAGAACCCGGTCACCTCGGCGCCCGTGATCGCGTTCAGCGCCTCCCGGCTGCCGCGCGTCTCGTCGGCGAGCAGCGCGTCGTCGGCCTTGGTGAGATCGGTGTGGCGCAGTCCGTGCGAGCCGATCTCCATGCCCGCCGCCGCTGCCTCGCGGATGCCGTCCTCCGTAAGGAGGGGCTTGCGCGGGCCGAGGCGGTCCCATTCGTTGGTGCCGCCGAGGCGGCCGGGGAGCGCGTAGACGGTGGCGGTGAACCGGTACCGGTGCAGCAGCGGCACGGCGTTCGTCAAGAAGTCGGCGTAGCCGTCGTCGAACGTGAGGCCGATGAGTCCGGCGTGGCCGCCCCGCGCTCGGGCCAGGAGCAGGCGCTCCATGCTCACGCCGGTGAGCCCGCGGCGGCGCAGCCAGCGCAGTTGCCGGTCGAGCCGGTCGGGCGAGACGGTTACTTGGTAGGGGTCGTCGGTGGGGTCGGTGATCGAGTGGTACATGGCTGCCCACAAGGGGCCTGCGGGCACCGTGTCAGCGGACATCGATGAACTTTCGTGTGACGGAGCGGATGACGGAGTCGATCTCGGGTGCCTGGACGGCGCGGGCGATGACGAGGAACACGGCGGCGACCACCACGCAGGCGACGGCCGCGGCCGGCACGGGTGCGGGGATGAGGGCGCCGCAGAGCCATCCGGCGCCGGTCGCGGAAGCCGCGGCGGCGCTGAGTTTGACGAGCCCTCCGGTCATGTGGCGGACTCGCACCGGAACGCTGTGCCTGGCGACGCCGTGCAGCAGCAGTACGGCGGTGACGGTGATGCCCAGCGCGTTGCCCGCCGCGATCCCGAGGACGCCCCAGACGCCGACGAGCAGTGCGCCGCCGACGGTGGTGAGGACGAGGCCGAGGAACATGGCGAGAGCCGGGAACCACAGGGGACGCGCGGCGGAGAAGTAGCAGCGGACGAGGGCCCCGACGAGGGTGTGGCCGAGCAGCCCCAGTGCGTACACACGCATCACGGTGGCGGTGGCCGCCGTGTCCGCACGGTCGAAAGCGCCGCGCTGGAAGAGGATTTCGATGATCTGCGGCGCGCATGCGACGACGGTCGCGGCGCCCACCAGCACGATGACGCCGGCGAGTGCGAGGTCTCGCTCGACGCGGCGCCTGGCCCGGTCGGTCTCCCCGGCCGCCATGGCGCGGGCGACCACCGGGAAGGTGACCGTGCAGAGCATCAGGGACAGGACCATCGGCATCTGCGCGACCTTCTGCGCGTAGTTGAGATGCGAGATGGCGCCGGCGGGCAGGGGGGCGGCGAGGAAGCGTTCGATGAGGACCTGGGACTGGCGGGTGAGGGCGAAGACGATGACGGGGGCCAGCAGTCCGAGGGCGACGAGCGGCCGGGCGGCGCCGCCGGGCTGTTCCCCGGCCGGTCGCTCGTCCGCCGTCTTTTCGCCGGCCGCTTGTCCGTCGGCCGGCTGTCCGTCGGCCGGTTGCTTCCCGGCCGCCACGCTCGGCTTCTCCGGTGCGTGCTCCCGCGTCTGCTCCGCCGTCGCGCGGCGCTCGCGCAGTCGCCGCCAGACGACCGGGGCCTGGACGAGGACCATGAGGACCCCGCCGACGGCGACCCCGGCCGCGGCCGCCCGCACACCGAGCCGGTCGCTGAGGACCAGCATCGTGACGATGATGCCGATGTTGTAGGCGACGTAGATCATCGCGGGCGGTACGAAACTGCCGTGCGCCCGCAACGCGGCGCTGCAGTATCCGGCGATACCGAAACTGAAGGCGCAGGTCGCCGTCAACCGGGTGCAGTCGACGGCCAGTTGGGTGTCCGGCAGGCCGGGTGCCAGTACGGCGACGACCCACGGGGCCGCGAGCATCAGCAGGACGGCGCCCGCGCTGAGAGCGAGCAGCAGACCCGGCAGGGTCGTACGCAGCAGGGCGTGCACGGGGTCGCGGTCGAGGAGCGGCCGGTCCGTGGCCCGGCGCGCGAGCGCGAGGCTGAAGGCGGGCACCAGGATGAGCGCCATCGCGTCCTCGATGAGCAGCGTCGAGGCGACTTCGGGAACGGTCCAGGCGACGAGGAACGCGTCGGTGTCGGGGCCCGCGCCGTAGAGGTGGGCGATGGTCTGGTCGCGTACGAGACCGAGCAGCGCGCCGGCGGCGGTGAGGATGGCGGTGAGCAGGGCGGCGCGGGCGAGGAAGCGGTTGGAGAGGTGGCCGCCGCGGCTGCCCGCTTCGGCCTTCTCCTGACCGGCGGTCTCCTGGTCGGCCTTCTCGGCAGGCGAGGTCGTGGTGTGCGCGGGCGTGGTCGGAGATGGGGGCGGCGGCCGCCGGCCGGGGACGGCGGGCCCCGCAGGCTCCGTGGTCTTCGCGCTGTTCTCGCTGTTCGCGGGCTCCGTGCTGTTCGCGGGCTCCGCGGTCTTCGCCGTCGGGGACTGTGTCGCGTCCGTCAGATCGGTCACGCGGCACCCGGTCCCCGGTCGGCCCGCCGGTCGAGCGCCCACCAGGCCGCCAGACCGAGCACGACGGCGGTGAGCACCGTGGAGGGTCCGCCGATGTCCGCGTAACCGAAGTCCACCAGTTGCCAGATCAGCAGCCCGACGGCGACGAGCGCGCAGTCGGCGCCCCTGCCTCCACGGCGTGCGCGGGGCAGTCGCCGCAGGGCCAGGACGAGCAGCGCCGCCCAGCTCCCGGCGAGGGCCAGCAGGCCGACGACTCCCTGCTCACTGAGGACCAGCAGATACATGTTGTGCGGGGAGAGCAGCGGCTGGCGCTGGAAGGCCTTCCCCGCGCCCGCCGTGTCGCTGCCCGACGACAGCGCGATCGAGGAGTGGCTGTCGCGGTAGGCGGGGAAGGCCTTCAGCCCGACGCCGGTGACCGGGTCGGTGCGCCACATCCCGCCCGCCGCCGCCCACATCGTGTACCGGTCGGTGACCGACCGGTCGGGTGCCTCGGTGACTTCGGTGATGCTGCCGAGCCGTTCGGAGATCATCTGCGAGCCGATGCCGAGTCCGCCGACGAGTACGACACCGAGGGCCGCCGTCACGAGCGCGACCCGGGCGGCGCGGCGCGGCCCGGAGAGCACGAGTTGCAGCGTGACGGCCACGACAGTCGCGATCCACGCGCCCCGGCTGAAGGAGACCACGAGCGGCAGCAAGAGCAGTGCGGCGCAGCCGAGCGCGGCGGCGCGCTGTCCGCGCGGCACCTCACGCGCGCCCCCCGGACCGCTCTCCGCTCCCGCGCCCAGGGCCAGTCCGACCGCGGCGACCAGGCCGTACGACACGACGGTGGCCATGCCCATGACGTCGGTGGGACCGAACGTGCCGACGGCGCGGATGTCCTCGCCCATGTACGAGGCACCGGTGCCGGTCAGGTACTGGACGACGCCGATGAGCCCCTGCACCAGCGCGAGGGCCACCATCGCCCAGGCGACGAGCCGGAAGTCCCGGCGGTCCCTGATCAACAGGAGCAGGGCGCCGGGCACCAGCACGAAGATCTGGAGGTAGCGCACCACGCCCGGCAGGCTGGAAACGGGGTCGTAGGACGTGATCGCGGCGACGCAGACGCCGAATACGGGAAGTCCCAGTACCAGCGCGGCCGTTCGGGTCAGCGGCCGGGCGCGCTCGCGCACGACGCGTACCAGGCAGAAGAGGACCAGCAGCGCGGACGCGGCGTCGGCCACCGTCCCGGAACCGGCCGATCCGTCAGAGGCGGTGCCCGCCACGGGGACGGCGAGGAGCGCCACGACGGCGAGGGCCGGCAGCAGAGGGGCGACCCGGCGCAGCGTGTCGCGCCAGTTACGCCAGTTGCGCCCGTCGCGTTCGGAGGCGGAGGAGAAGGAGGGAGGGCGGAGGGGATTCGATTCGGTACGGGGGGCCAGGAGCGGCGCGCCTCGGGCGTGGGCCACGTCAGCTCCCCGCCGGGCGGACGAGCGAGAGGGCGGTTCGGATGATGATGCACACGTCCTGCCACAACGACCAGTGGTCGATGTAGTGGTTGTCGAATCGGGAGCGGTCCTCGATCGAGGTGTCCCCGCGCAGCCCGTTGACCTGCGCGAGACCGGTGATACCGACGGGCATCCGGTGGCGTGCCGCGTAGCCGGGGTGGGTCTTGCTGAAGTTGGCGACGAAGAAGGGGCGTTCGGGTCGGGGTCCGACGAGGCTCATGTCGCCGCGCAGGACGTTCCAGATCTGCGGGAGTTCGTCCAGCGACGTACGGCGCAGGATGTGGCCTACCGTGCTCATCCGCCGGTCGTTGGCGACGGACCAGCGGGTGGCGGCCTCGGTGTCGTCGGCCGGGCGCAGGGTGCGGAACTTCAGCACGGTGAACGGGCGGCCGTTCTGTCCGACGCGTTCCTGACGGAACAGCACACCGGGCCCGTCGAGGAACCGTACGGCGAGCGCGCAGGCCAGCAGCACCGGTGAGATGGCGACCAGCGCGACTGCCGCCACCGCGATGTCGAGCAGGCGCTTGGCGAGGGTGCCGCGGGGTGCGGTGGGCGGGTTGACGCGGTGGCAGGCGTAGCCCCACACGTGCTGCGACATGGCGCGGCGAGCGCCGGCGCCGGATCTGACGACCGTGTCCCAGGGGCCGGCGCCGATGAACCAGGTGGCGCAGCCGTATTCGTGGAAGAGGGAGACGAGCGCGGCCCGGTCCTCTTCACCGTCGGCGCCGGCCGGGCCGTCGACGAACACGGCCTGCCGGACACCGTTCTGGATGACGGCGCGGTGGATCTCCTCGACGGTGGTCAGTACGGGGAGCCCGGGGGCGGGGGTGTCGGCGTCGGCGGGGTGGTCCTCGCCGACGCTCTCGCCTTGTGGGTCGGCGTCCGGTTCGCCGGGCGCGTCCCCCTCCACGGGGGCGACGATGCCGACGGGCCGCAGGCCGTACTCGGGATGCCGGGCGAACAGTGCCGCGAACCGCCTGCCCGCCGGCCCGGTGCCCACGATCAGCGCGGACGTCAGCCGCTTGCGCGCCGTACGCCGCCGGTATCCGTGGACGACGGCCCGGCCGCAGCAGGCGAGGAGCAGTTGCGTCGCGCTCCCGGCCAGCAGGGCGGTGACGCTCAGCGCGTGCGAGGGGTGGAGCGCGGCGAGCAGCGCGGCGGAGGCGCACCAGGCGACGAGGGTGCGCGCGGCCAGTGCGGGGAATTCGTCCAGGGCGGTTCGTGGGCCCGACGGGCGGTAGAGACCGGCGTACGCGTTGAGAACGGCGACGCAGACGAGGAGTTGCGCGATCAGCACCGCGTGTCGCTGTCCGGAGTCGAGTAATACCGTGCCGACCAGGGCGGACGCCCAGTCGGAGGCGAGGAGCGGCAGCCCGAAGCGCAGGGGGGCGGCCGTACGGCGGCGGGGCGGCAGCGCGAGGCGGTCGGTCGCGTCCTGCGGGGACGCGACCGAGGGGTACCCGAATGGTGAGGGGCCGTCCGCCGTGACGGTCGTGGGCCCGGGGCCGGCCGGCCCGCGCGCTGTCGATCCGCGTCCGGAGGGTGCGGGGACGCTGGTGCTTTCCGTGTTCACTGGGGAATCGGCTCCCTGCGCTCGGAGCGCGGCACGGCGGCCACGTCGCGGTACACATCGGCGATGGCCCTTGTGGTCCGCCGCACGTCATAGGTCCCGCGTACGTGCTCGTGGCCTTCGCGGCCGAAGGTGTCGCGCAGCGACCGGTCGCGCAGGAGCGTGGTGATCGCCTTCGCCGTGGCTGTGTGGTCCTCGGGCGCGGTCAGGCAGTGTGCCCGCTGGCGCGGCGGCAGGCTTTCGCGTGCCCCGTCCACGTCGCTGAGCAGTACGGTCCGCCCGCTGGCCATCGCTTCGAGCGGCGCCACCGCCATGCCCTCCCAGCGGGACGGCAGGACGACGAGGTCGGCGGCCCGGTACCAGGGCGCGGTGTCCGCCACGCCTCCGGCGAAGAGCACCGAGGGCGGGGCGTCCTCGCGCAGCCGCTCGGCGTCGGGGCCGTCGCCGACGAGTACGAGACGGGCCTCGGGCAGGTCCCGGAGAACCAGTGGCCAGGCTCGGAGCAGGATGTCCTGCCCCTTCTGTCTGCAGAGCCGGCCCACGCACACGACGAGGGGCGTATCCGGAGGGAGTCCGGCGAGCATGGGGAGCGCGGCACGGCCGGCGGAGGTCGAGGAGAGAGCGTCGGCGGGGTCCGCCGGGCGGAAGCGGTCGGCGTCGACTCCGTTGTGGACGACGGACCAGGGGGCTCGTACTCCGGCGCGTTCGCCCCGGCCGCGCTCGGCCTCGCTGACGCAGACGACGCGCGCGGTCCAGCGGGCGGCCAGCCGCTCCCAGCCGCGGGCGAGGGCCGCCGTCGTACCGCTGACCGCCTCGAACGACCAGGCGTGCGGCTGGAACACGGTCGGGATCCGGCCCCGTACGGCCAGGCGTCCGGCGAATCCGGCCTTCGCGCTGTGCGCGTGCACCACGTCGGGGCGGATCCGTCCGACCAGTTCGGTGACCCGGCGGATCTCGGCGGGCAGTCCGAAGCCGGGGTCGCGGGTCGCGCGCCAGACCTCCGTCTCGGCGCCGAGCGCGGCGACGTCCGCCGTGAGCGGGCCACGGTCGGGGCAGGCGACGACCACCCGCATTCCGGCGGTGACTTGCGCGCGGACGAGATCGGCGACGACCCGGCCCACTCCCCCGTCGACCGGCTGGACGAGATGGAGCACGGTGAAGCCGGAACTCGGACAGTTACTTGGTGGCGGCACGCGTAAGTCACTCCACTCGTGGTCTCTGGTGTCGTGGATCGGACAATCAGGAAAACGCGTAAGCGCTGCTGACGCGCAGACGAATGAACCGGCTCAGCGCCGCGCGTCCACCGCTACGTAGAGCGCGCCGAGCCAGATCGAGTCGCGCCCGGTCCGGAAACTGACGTTCATAGTGTCGCCTCCCGGGACGAGTGCTTCACGCAGGTCGAAGAGATCGGAGTCATATCCGAGACTGTTCTTGTAAGCGGGTTGTCGTTTAATCTGATTGACACCCACATCGGTAATGCTGGAATTCATCACGTTGTCGGTCGAGTTGGCGGTGTCGCCGACCGAACGCGCTTTCCCGCGCCCCGTCCCGACCGTCAGCGAATCCCCGGCGGTCCCGGGGTCCCCGTCGTACGAGACGACGCCCATGGCGCCCGTGCCACCGGCCGGCGTACGCAACTTCCCGAGCCCGACGCGCAACTCCTGGTTCTTGGCGTCGAGCGCCTCGAAGCCGTCCCAGATCGCCAGATGACGCAGCGGGTCCTCGGCCCTCTCGTACGCGACGACCATCGTCCAGCCGCCCCAAGCGCCCACAGCCGTCCGGCCCATGGCGACATTGATCTGCGCCACCGTGTACAGACCCGAACCGGCGGAGCGCACCAGCGGCGTGATGTCCGCCGACGCCTGGTAGGCATCGGCGCCACCGGCCGTACGGTGGCCGATCAGGGTGTCGGACAGGACTTCCCTGTACGAGCCGCCGGGTTCGGCCATCAGTACACGGCCGTTGTCCTCGGGCGGCTTCTGCTCACCGACGCGGAGATTCCCGCCCCAGTAGAGACGGGCGTAGCTGACCGTGGCGCCGGCCGGTACGCGCAGTTCGCTCCGGGTCGAGTTGTAGGTGTTCGGGTCCTCGTCGAGGTCCGTGTAGAACATGTCGAACTGGTCGTTGGAGGCCGTGGCGCCGTCCCGCGCGGCTACGCATGCGGAGGCGTCGGCCGCGGTGACGACCGTGAGCTCACCCGTGGTCCGGCAGGTGATGGCCGAGTTGGCCGCCCGGACGATCCCGCCGTGCTGAACGGCGCGGTAGCGCTCGGCGAACGGAATTCGAGTGGCCTCTTTCGCCGCCCGGACACCGGAATCCGGCGCGGTCGACGCCGTCGAGACGGAGGCCGGGGCCATTGCGGTGACGGCCACGACAGCCGTCGCCGTGACGGCGAACAACAGACCCCGCCTTACACCATGAAGTACCAGATCACGCATTGAGACTCTCCGACCCCAAGTATGAATCGACAGTGCACCCTTACAGACGCGGACTGAAAATCACGTCAACCGCCCGGACCGTGTCAAGGCACAGTCGCTTTCCCGGATTCGGTCCGCCCGCAAACCTTCTCGCGCGCCCTTTAGCACTCTTCGGGCTATCCCGCGTTTCCCGAACGGCCGACGGTCGTTGAGCCTGTCGCACCATTGGTAAATCGAAAGGATATGGTGATGAAGCGAGTCGCTAAGTCCGTCGTCATGGCAACGTCGAGCGCCGCCTTCCTCCTCGCCGGAGCCGGAATGGCTTCCGCCACCGGCCACAGCGGCGCCTCCGCGGAGGGAGTCGCGGCCAACTCGCCGGGCGTCCTCTCCGGCAATCTGGTCCAGATCCCGGTCCACGTGCCGGTCAACCTCTGCGGCAACACCATCAACGTCATCGGCCTGCTCAACCCGGCCTTCGGCAACACCTGCGTCAACGCCTGACCTTCGACGGAGCCCGAGCTCCGTCGGCCCACGGCCGACGCACCGGGTCCGGCGGCACCGCCGCCGGACCCGGCACCCTTCTTCACTCATTCGGGCCGCAACCGATCAGCACGCCCCGCGTTGATCGGTAAGTCGGGCAACTGCGCCCGTAGCGCCATTCCCCTTAAGACCGAGGAGCTCATCCCCATGTCGCGTATCGCCAAGGCTGTTGTTCTGTCCTCCGCGGCCGCCGCCGCCGTCGTCGGCGCCTCCGGTGCCGCCATCGCCGACAGCGGCGCCCAGGGCGCGGCTGTCGGTTCCCCGGGTGTCATCTCCGGCAACGTCGTCCAGGTCCCCGTGCACATCCCCGTGAACGTCTGCGGCAACACCATCAACGTCATCGGCCTGCTCAACCCGGCCTTCGGCAACACCTGCGTCAACGCCTGAATCTGACCGCAGCCCCGACTGCCGTCACCCACGGCCAGAGCCGCTCTCCCCATCCAGGGGTGGGCGGCTCTTCCGCTGCACGAGAGCACATCCGGCCACCCTTTCGGCTGCGACACGAGCCTCGGACGTGTGGCGTTTTCTGAAGGTCCGGCGCAGGTCAGAGGGGTCGAGGCGGCCGATTGGCGGACACCGCACGGCACTCCGGATCAGTTGCGGGTCACGGCCCCGCGACTCACGGTGAAGACGAAACCCCCACTCTGTCCTGAAAGGACTTTTCATGCGTTCCCACGTTTCCTCCCGCGCCGCAGCCGCCGCCGTCTGCGCCGCACTCGTTCTCGGCACCGCCGGAACCGCCGTCGCCATCACCGCCGACGAGAAGCCGGTCGGTGTCGGCGCCGAGGCGGCCCCTGCCCCGGTCGCCGACGCCGCTGCCATCAAGCAGCAGGCCGAGGCCCTGAGTTCGCTGTCCGGCGCCATCACGCCGGTCACCGACCTGCTCGCCGACGTGCTCGCCGCGGACAACGGTCAGCTCGTCGCCGCGGACATCCAGAAGCACCAGGCGGCCATCCAGAAGGGGCTGGAGGCCGTCAAGAACGCCGCCCCGGCCGCCCCCGCCAAGCCCGCCGACAACGCCGGCAACGCCAACAACGCGGACGTGATGAGCCCCGTGAACGCCGTGGGCGCCGACGGCAACATGTCGGCCCCGGCCGACCTGACGGCCCGTGCCGACCTGACGGCCCGTGCCGTCGACTCCGTACAGAAGTCGACGGACGCGCTTCTCAAGACGGCCGCCACCAAGGACGCGAAGGCCGTCGCCACCCAGTCGCAGGCCGTCGTGACCTCGCTGGTCAACCTCACCACCGCGCTCGTGATGAACGGCGGCATGCCGGCCCCGAACCTGCCGGGCCTGCCCGAGCTGCCCAAGCTCCCGGCCGCCGAGCTTCCCGCGCCGGCTCCGGAGCTTCCGGGCGTGCCGACGACGCCGCAGAACCAGTAACACCGCGTACGCCAGAGCGGCCGTGCCGGTCCCGTCACACGGGGCCGCACGGCCGTTCGTCGTGTCCGGGAAGCCCGGAGATCGTTACTGAGGGCGAGGCCAGGACAGAACAACCGTTGAAAGAAGGATTCACCATGAAGCCCATCAAGGTCGCCGCGGTCGTCGTCGGTTCCGTACTGACGCTGGGTGCCGCCGCCCCGGCGTTCGCCGCCCAGAACCTCCCGACGAGCCTGAACGGCGGACTGGGCGGGGCCCTCGAAACGGTGACCAACCAGGAGACGCTCGACGCCCAGCCGGTGCGGACGAACGCGCTGGACCCGAAGAACGACGGCTCCCTCGTCAACAGCGTGGGCGATGTGGCGAAGGGTCTGAGCGGCGACAAGGGCGGCAAGAGCGCCAACGGAGGCAAGGGTGCCAAGGGGGACAAGGGCAAGGGCAAGGGCGGCAAGGCCAAGGGCAAGGGCGGCGCGATGCTCGGCGGGATCCCGCTCGGCCGGTAGTCGGCAGTCCCCGTAACTCCCTCACCACCGGCGGCCGTTCGGTGTCCCCGCTCTCATGTGCGGGGACACCGGACGGCCGCTTTCAGCTGGTCCAGAAGTCCCACCAGCGGGTCAGGACGAGCATCCCGATGGTGCCGATCCACAGCACGGGCAGCACCCAGTGGAACTCACCCAGCGCGCTGCGCAGTCCCGCGGGCGCCGGAAGGATCCGGTGCGTGATGTTGTGCGTGGTGACGTAGGAGAACATCACGATCGTCGCCACCCACGCCAGCGAGCACCACAGACAGAGCGAGCCGATGCTGTAGAGCGACTGGTACTGGAGCCAGGTGCAGAAGCCGACGCCGAACAGCATCCCGGCGTTCAGCCCGAGCCAGAACCAGCGCCGGTACCGCGCCCCCGCCAGCAACCCGGCGCCCACACACCCGACGATTCCGTACGCCACCAGCCCCAGCATCGGATTCGGGAACCCGAACACCGCCGCCTGCTCGCTCGTCATGATGTTCCCGCACGAGACCACCGGGTTCAGGCTGCACCCCGGCGTGAAGCCCGGATCCTCCAGCAGCTTGAACTTGTCGATCGTGATCACCCACGACGCCAGCACACCCGCCGCACCCGTCACCACCAACAACCACGCCAGCACCCGCCCCGCCCCGAAGCGGCGCGGCCCGTCCCGCAGGGTCCCGTCGCTGTGCGCGTCGGACTGCGACGCGTTGCCGATCACTACTGTCGTCATGGCGTGCTCCACCGGTTCGGTCACACATTCGAATAAACGTTTTAACTTCCCGCGACACGCCGGGCGCAGTGACTCCGGGGTCGAGTACGGCGTTTCCACGGCATGAACTCCGTGCGAGCGCCCAAATGGCAGCGCCTCTCAGCGGTACCCGACTTCCGCGGCGAAGACGTCTCCCCGCCCCCTTCGCCGCCTCCTCCCGCACCCGCGCCGGTCCCCACTCCCATCTACAGCGCTCTCGTACGGGAGTGGGGCGCGGCGGGACGTACGGTCCCCGCGGACGGCGGGGCCGGCCGGAAGGGCTGGTGAGCCGGGGGCGCGGGCCGGGGCCGGCGCCCCTCGGGGCCGTACCCCGCCGGCCGCGCTCAGCCGCGCAGGCTGCTCACCGGCACCAGACAGTGCGCGGCGCCGGTGAGGACCGCCTCGTCGCCGACGAAGGCGCGCAGCGCCTCCTCACTCACCGGCTTGCCGGGAATGCCCTCGGGCCACGGCTGGGTGGCGATGATGAAGTACACCCCGCCGGTCGAGCGCGCGTCCTCCTCCCACTCCGGCGGGACGGCGCACTGGGCCTTGAGATACGGCATGGTCAGCACGGCCCGCCCGGCCTGTACGAGGAGGGTGATCGGGACGTTGGGCGACTCCCCCACATCGACGAGCCCGGCGCCGGTGTGGAGCCCGACCTCCTCGATGACGGCACGCATGGCCTCCCCTCCGGCCTCCGCGCCGTCGCGGCCGTCACCGAGTGAATAGGCCAGCAGGAAAGGCGGGTTGCGCTCGCCGTCGGAGGCTTCGCCGGTCCAGGGAATTACCGTGAGGGTGCCGAGCAGGGAGGCGTATTGCTGGTTTCCCCGCGCGGTGTTGGTAGAGGTCATGCTTCGGCACAGTAGTGGCCCGTCGGCGCCCGGAGTGATTTCACGTCACCCGACTGGCGGAGCATTCGTTCCCCAGTGCGAAAGCGGTCCTTCGACACCCCCGTCTGCCCTACATCCGACACATGCTGATGGCATGTCGGCCGTGGGAAGCTCCAAGTCACGGAAGGAATGGAAAAAATGACGCCGAATCTCGCCGATCCCACGTTCTGGCAACTACCGCATTCCGAGAGGCTGGAGGGTTTCGCCCGGCTGCGCGCCCTCGGGGTGCCGCAGTACTTCGTGGAGCGCCCCGGAAGCCGGCTGCGGCCGGAGCGGGGCTTCACCGCACTGGTCAGGCACGCCGACGTGGTGGAGGCCAGCCGTAATCCGCGGGTGTTCGGCAGCGCGCCGGGCGTCACGACCCCCGAGCCGGCCCGCTGGGTGCGGGCGCTCTTCGGGGAGTCCCTGGTCAATCTCGACGAGCCGCAGCACACCCAGTTGCGCAAGATCGTCTCCCGGGCCTTCACTCCGCGCATTCTCGCCGCGACGGAGGAAGACGTCCGCTCGGTTGCCACCCGCATCGTGGACGACATGCTCCGGGAACGTCCGGCCGATTTCGTCACGGCGGTCGCCTCGCGCATGCCGTTCGAAATCATCTGCAATCTGATGGGTATCCCCGAGAAGGAGCGTCCGTCGATTCTCGCGCAGGTGAATCGGGCCTCAGTCGAAACGGGTGTCGCACGCACGGTACGGCAGCGAATTCGCGTACCCGGAAAGGGCCTCCGGGCGCTGGCGTCCATGCAGGGAATGGTCGCGGACCTCGGTCGGCAACGGCGCAGGAATCCGACCGGGGATCTCATCTCCGCGCTGGTGAACGCCGATATCGACGGACAGTCGCTCAACGGCCGGCAGCTCGGCTCGTTCTTCTCGCTGCTGATGGTCGCCGGTGTGGAGACCACGCGGAACGCGATCGCGCACGGCCTGTCCCTGCTGACCGACCATCCCGACCAACGCGCCCTGCTGCTCAGCGATTTCGACCGGTACGCGGACGGCGCCGTCGAGGAGATCGTGCGTCACTCGACACCGATCATCCAGTTCCGGCGCAGGCTCACCGAGGACCACCGGATGAACGGGCACGACTTCCGGCGGGGCCAGCGGGTGGTGCTCTTCTACGCCTCCGCCAACCGGGACGAGTCGGTCTTCACCGACCCGGACCGCTTCGACATCACCCGGAGCCCCAACCCGCACGTGGGCTACGGCGGGGGCGGCCCGCACTACTGCCTGGGCACGTTCCTGGCGAAGCAGGAAATGAAGGCGCTGTTCCGGGAGTTGCTGACGCGGATGCCCGAACTGCGCGCCGTGGGCGCGCCGGTGCTGGTGCCGTCGAACTTCGACAACCGGGTCCGCTCGATGCCGTGCGCGTTCGCGGGAGACCGCTGACCGCCCATTTTCCGTAACCTTCGGCGAGGCCGGGCGGGGGCGCGTACCGCCCCTGTCCGGGCCCAGGTCCTGTCCGGCGAACACCCGCTAGTTGGCCGCCAACTCGTCCTCCAGCCAGGTGCGGCCCCGTGTGCGCGCGCTGAGGCGGACCGTGCCGAGTGGTTCGGCGAGGCGCTCGGCCTCGCTTCGTACCGCCGCCTCCGCGTCCGCGCCCACGTCCTCCAGGAAACGGCACACGATCTCGCCGCTCCTGTCCTGCGCCCAGCCGCCGACGATCCGGCCGTCCCACCAGAGCGAGGGGCCGATGTTCCCCACGCCGTCGAAGAGGCGCGGCCCGTGGTCGCCGAGGAACCAGCCGCGTTCGTGCCAGCCCATCGGCGTGGAGTCGAGCGCGGGCAGCAGCGCGGCCCACGGCTCCGGCGGCGCGGTCTCCTCCAGGTCGTCGGGCAGGAGCAGACCGCTCGTGCCGCCGCCCAGATCGACCTCGACCGGCCGCAGTTCCGTCAGCACTCGCTTGACCTGCGTCTTCGTCCACCCCGCCCACCAGCGCAGATCGTCCGCCGTGGCCGGGCCGAACGTGCGCAGCCAGCGTCGGGCCAGTTCCTCCTCCGCGCGGTGGGTGTCCCAGTGCGCGAGGCCGCCGGGGAACCAGTCGGTCAACGGCGCCCAGCGGTACTGGTGCGAGGTCCACGAGCCGCGTGGCCGGCCGCGTACGACCCGGCCCTCGGCGGCGAGCAGGAGCAGCAGCCTGCTCGCGACCTTCTGGGTGCCCTCGTAGCTCTTGCCCGCGGAGAGCACCACCTCCGTACTGAGGCGGGCGTCGTCCCCGGCGAGTTCGGCCGCCGTGGACTCGCCGCGCGCGGCGAGCGCGCGCACGGCGATGTCCTCCGTCCCGGCCAGCCACGTCCGTACTCCCGCCTCGTCGTCCGCGACCCGCGACGCCGCCAGGAATCCGAGCAGCTTCCGGCGTTCACGCGCGGCCACCGCGTGCGAACAGGCGGCCTGTATGACCGGGGCCACGTCGAGGGAGGTGACGAAGACCGTGCGGCGCATGCCCAGCAGGCGGATCAGGGAGCGGTCCTCGTACAGGGCCTGTTCCACCTCCCGTACCGAACCGCCGTTCGTCCGCGCCCAGGTGGCGACGTACACGGAGGACGGGTCGGTGCTGTGCAGCGCGACCATGTCGCGTGCCACCTCGACCGGATCCTCCGCGCGGGCCGCCACCGCCAGCCGGTGCCGTACGCCGATCCGGGCCCGTCGCTCCGCCACGTCGATACGCCGCACGTCCGCCCACTCCTTCGCGCCCGAGCCGTCCTTCTTCCCTACGGGAAGGGAAGCGTACGGGCGAAGAGGGTCACGAGGATCAGCACCGCCGGGAAGCAGGCGAGGAACATGGCGAAGGTGTAGCCCATGATGTCGCGCGCCTTCAGGCCGAGGATCGTCAGCGTGGGCAGCATCCAGAACGGCTGGAGCAGATTGGCGCTGGCCTCACCGAGGTCGTACACGACGACCATCCAGCCCTGGTTGACCTGGAGCTGGTTGGCCGCCTCCAGGACGTACGGCGCCTCGATCACCCACTTGCTGCCGCCGCTCGGCACGAAGACGCCCAGCACCATGCTGTAGATCGCGATGAGGGCCGGATAGAAGAACTCGTTCGACACCGAGACCAGCCAGCCGGCGATCGTCTTGCTCAGCCCGGTGAAGGCGATCATGCCGAAGATGCCGCCGTAGAGGGGGAATTGGAGCAGCACACCGGAAGCCGCGGGCGTGCCCTCCTTGACCGCCTGGGCGAGCCGGACGGGGCGCCAGTGCAGGATGAGGGCCAGCAGGATCAGGATGAGGTTGACGGTGTTGAGGTCCAGCGCGTTGAGGGGGTCGCCCTCCGCGAGGGCGAAGTGCCGTACGAGGTACCAGGCGCCGAGCGAGAACAGCAGGATCGCGAAGACGGGGCTGTACTCGATCCACTCCCCCGGCCGGTTGCGCCGGGTCTCCGTACGCTTCTCGGCGACGCTCGGCCCCAGCTCGATACCGAGCTGCTCCGCGGTCTTCGCCCGCTCGGGGGACGGCGAGAGGAACCAGGCCATGACCACCGCGATGACGAAGATGATCGCCGTGGCCACCATGCCCTGCCACAGGAAGATGGTGTCGGTGAGCGGGATGAGCCCGCTGCCGCGCCCGTCCGCGATGACCTCCTGGACCGCGGGCGGACTCGACGCCTCACTGGCCACCTGGAGCGCGGCGGACCCGGAGAGCCCCTGGGCCCATACGGTCCCGAGCCCGAGGAAGGCCATCGCGCCGAGCGCCCGGTAGTCCACGCCCTGGATCCGGCGGGCGATCTCCTTGGCGAGGATCGCCGTGAAGATCAGGCTGAAGGCCCAGTTGAGGTACGAGGTCGCCATGGCGACGGCGGCGGTGAACGCGATGGCGCCGCGCGGGGTACGGGGCACGCGCGCGATCCTGGCTATCAGCCGGCTCATCGGCGGGGAGACCGCGACCGCGTAACCGGCGATGATGATCATCGCCATCTGGAGCGTGAAGGTGATGAGCGACCAGAAGCCCTGTCCCCAAGCGTCCACCAGCCCGAACCCGGCGGTGTCCGCGGGATCGTCGGGCCGTCCGTACAGCCCTTCCCCGGTCGCGAGTCCGAGCGCGAAGACCGCGAACGTACCGACGAGGACGAACCCGAGGGCGTCGGGCAGCCACTTCTCGGTGAACGCGGTGAAGCGCAGCGCCATGCGGGCGAGCCAGTTGTCCCCGCTCGGCTTGTCCTTGCTCGGCTTGTCCCTGCTCGACGTCGTGGGCGGTTCCGGTTTCGGTTCCGGCTTTGGTGGGGGCGCCGTGGCCATGTGATTTCTCCTGTGAGGGTGACGGCCTGAGCCGCGGATCTGTACAGGAGGCACGGACGCGGGGGCGGGGTGGTTCAGGTGGTGGTGTGTCACCGGGAAGAGAGGGCGAGTGCTGTTTACGGTGGGCTGATGCGACGTGCCCCCTGGTGGGTTCTCCTCTCTTCGGGGGGCGCCCCTCTGCTGCTTGTCGGTGCCTGGATGATTGCGCAGCTGCTGCAAGGCCCCGGTTACAACCCCACGGTCGACACGCTCAGCGTGCTGGCGTCCTACGGCGCCCGCGGCTACTGGTTGATGACGGGAATACTGATCGTGCTGGGGACCTGTTACGTGGCCACGGCGCACGGACTGCGGGAGGCCGCGCCGGCCGGACGGATCGCCCTGGCCGGCGGCGGGTTGTCCGCGATGGCCCTGACCCTGGTGCCCGCGCCCATCAGCGGTGGGGCCCTGGGGCACGGGGCGGTGGCAGCCGTCGGCTTCGTACTGCTCGCGCTGTGGCCGGCGCTGGCCGCGAGACGCAGGAGGACGGTGCCGTGGGGGCTGCGGTTCAAGGTGGCGGTCGTCGCGAGCGCGCTGATGTGCGTGTGCGCGCTGTGGTTCGTGTTCGAGCTGCGGAGCGGGAAGGCGCCGGGGGTCGCGGAGCGGGTGGTGACCTTCGTACAGGCTCTGTGGCCGCTGGTGGTGGCCGTCTCCTGCCGTCTGTGGACCGGCGGGCCGGTGGCGACGGGGCAGTGACGTGCGGGCAGTCACGTGCGGGGAAACGACGGCATCCCGCCCGATCGGAGGGATCGGACGGGATGCCGTGAACAGTTGACGCGTGCTGACGCGCCGAGGCTCCGCCGCGGCGACTGGAGCCGTTACGCCGGGTCGATACGGGAGATGGTGCCGCCGAGCCCGAGCACGTACAGCTCGCCGTCGCCGTCCTCCACGAACGAGATGACCTCGCCGCCGTTGACCCCGAGGTCGCTCTGGCCGGTCACCTGGCCGTTCTCGATCGTCAGACCGCGCACGGTGCCGTCGCAGTAGTCGCTGTACAGGTACTGCCCCTGGAGCGCCGGGATCGCGTCGCCCCGGTAGACGTATCCACCGGTCACCGAGCAGCCCAGCCCGTTGCGGTCGTACTCGAAGACCGGCGGCACGTGGTTCGCCGGCTCGGTGCCGCCCCGGAAGGGGTGGGTGCCCTCCATCGAGGCCCAGCCGTAGTTCTCGCCGCCTTCGCTGTCCGCCGAGGCCCAGTCGATCTCTTCCCAGTCGCTCTGGCCGACGTCACCGATCAGCAGGTCGCCCGTGCCCGAGTCGAAGGAGAACCGCCAGGGGTTGCGCAGCCCGTACGACCAGATCTCGTCCTTCGCGTTCGGGTCGTCCACGAACGGGTTGTCCGCCGGGATGGCGTACGGCTCGCCGCCGCTCGGGTCGATCCGCAGGATCTTGCCGAGCAGGGTGTCGAGCTTCTGGCCGTTGCCGTGCGGGTCGCCGCCCGCGCCGCCGTCGCCGAGCGCGATGTAGAGGTAGCCGTCGGGGCCGAACTTGATGTCGCCGCCGTTGTGGTTCTCGTACGGCTGCGTCTGCGTCAGGACGGTACGCCGGGAGTCCGGCTGGATCGCACCCGACTGCACGGCGAACTCGTCGATCGTGCTGGTGCCTTCGAGGTCCGTGTACGAGATGTAGAAGTGCGCGAGCTCGTTGTCGAACGCGACTCCCAGCAGGCCGCGTTCACCGTCGGTGGTGGTCTCGTCGGAGATGTCGAGAACGGGCTCGCCGAGCCCCTGGTCGCCCAGGACCCGTACGGTTCCGGCGCGTTCGGCGATCCACACGGTGCCGTCGGGTCCGGCGGCGCCGGCGATGGGGTTCTGGGCCGTGGCCACTTCCGTGAGCGCCACATCGGCCGCCGCCGCCTTGGGCGGGGCGGCGGGCTCGTCGGCGTACGCCGTGGCGAAGGCGAGGGAAGTGGCAAGGCAGATGGTGCCGATGATCGCCGAGCTTCTGGTGCGAAATTTCACCGTGACTCCTAGAGGCGGCGAGTGGGGGGACCCGGCTGCTTCGGGCGGAGTTGAGTCGGCGGTCGCCCGCGCCAGCACGCAACCTGGGTGGGGGGTGGTGTGCCACTGGCTACGGGTGAGGATACTGGGACGGGAGCGGCTGGCCTAGACCAATACCTCACCCATCTCTGCCGCACACCGAAAAGCCCCCACCGGATTTCCCCGGTAGGGGCTTTTCACTTGCCGTGGACCTGTGGGGATTTGAACCCCAGACCCCCTCGATGCGAACGAGGTGCGCTACCAGACTGCGCCACAGGCCCTTGCGACGAGTGAAACTTTAGCACCCCCGTCGGGCTGCTTGGAAATCAGTTCCGTGCTGTTCACTCGTTGGCGGCGCGGGGGCGGTCGCCGTCGTCGTACTGGTCGAACAGGGGGGTCCGGCCGCGGTCGCGGGTGCGGCGCTGGATTGGGGGGGTGCGGCGCTGGGCGGGGGGTTCGGGGGTCGCCGGTTCCGCGGGGGCCGGTTCGGCCGTGGAGGAGCGGGCCGCGCTCCAGGTCTCCGGGTCGCTGACGTTCACGCCGCTCGACGCCCGCGGGGCGACGGGCGCCGTCACATACGTCGGGAGCGGGACCGGGACCGGCTCCCAGCTGTCGCCGCGGGCCGGGCCGCGATCGCGCTGCTGGTCGACCCATTCGGCGTGGTCCGTCTGCTCGACCAGGGCGCGGCGGCCCGCCTCCTGCGGGGAGACCGAAGGGGCCGGTTCCGGCGCCGGGCAGGGTTCGGGCTCCTCGTCCGGCTCGGCCGGGGCCGAGGCCTGGTGTTGCCGGCGCGGGCGGTTCTCGCGCAGTCGCTGCGCGGCGATCTCGGCCCTGCGGCGGTCCATGGTGAAGACGAAGCGGCGCCGCTCCTGGGCGCGCAGATGCACGATGTAGACGCTGAGGAGTACGGCGGGGACACCCGGCGCCCACAGGAAGGCGAGCCCTTGGACGCCGGCGACGATCGCGCCGATCGTGAAGGCGAGGAAGAGCACCACGGTGGTGCGCCGGCGGCGGGCCAGGACCTGCGAGCGCTGGGCGCGGCGGGCACGTTCGGCCGCGTCGCCGGAGGGGCGTGCGCGCCGTTCGGGCGCCGGACGGGCCGGCGCGGGGATGGGGGCGCGCTCCGGGTCGGACGCGACGGCCGGTGCGGGCGCCGGGCGTTTCGGTGACGGTGCCGGGATCTCCAGCCGGGCTTCCGTACGGGCCGCGGGCGCGGAGAAGGACCGGACGTCGACAGAGCTCGTCGGCTCCGCCGGGACGTCCGGTTCATCGTCGGGCCCGGCCTCCTCGGTGGTGCGGTCCTGCAACTCCTTGGCGTACCGGCGCTCCATTCCCGCCCGTCCGGACAGCAGCCGGATGGCGGTGCTGAAGCGTTCCGTCGGACGGGCTTCGTTGAGCTCGTCCTGCCTGCGGAGCCACATCGGTACCAAGTAGGCGGCCCAGGCCCCGACGATGACTGCGTAGATGAGGCCGCTGCTGCTCACGGTTCACACCGTAGAGGTCTACGCGCGAGGGGATCCGCCAATTGAGCCGGTGTGTCGCACGATCTGGCTGATATCACGGACTTTTTTTGTGATTGTTCGGATCACTTGATGGTCGGATGGCGACTATTTTCGAACACTTATTTCATTTCTGTGCTTGTTCCAGGTCGCGCCTGGTGCCAGCGGCGGAGAAGTCCGTCCGGTACTTCCTCGGCCGTGAGCGCGAAGACCAGATGGTCCCGCCAGGCCCCGTCGATGTGCAGATAGCGGGGCCGGGTCCCTTCCTCGCGGAATCCGAGTTTCTCCACGACCCGGCGGCTCGGCCCGTTCTCGGGGCGAATGCACACCTCGATACGGTGCATCCCCGCCATCCGGAAACAGTGGTCGACGGCGAGGGCCACGGCCGTCGGCATGACGCCGCGTCCCGCGACGTCGCGGTCCACCCAGTAGCCGACATGACCCGAGCACATCGAGCCCCAGGTGATCCCGGCCACGGTCAACTGGCCGACGAGACGCCCCTGGTACTCGATGACGAACGGCAGCATCCGCCCCGCGTTCGCCTCGGCGCGCAGATGACGGACCATCTGCCGGTACGTCGGGCGCTGGGCGACCGGAGCGCCGGGTGGCGGCGGCGGGATCGTCGCCTCCCACGGCCGCAGCCACTCGCGGTTGCGTCGGTTGACCTCGCGCCAGGCCCGTTGATCGCGCGACTTTATGGGGCGCAGGACGACGTCGCCGTCCACCAGCGCCACCGGCCAGAAGGGGTGGTTCATCCGTCGGTACGCGGGTGATCGCCGCCGTGGATCTGGTCGACGGCGTGGACGAGCAGCCGGCCGAGGACGGCGAGCCCGTCCCGTACGCCGCCGGAGGAACCCGGCAGATTCACGATCAGGGTCCGGCCCGCGACGCCCGCGAGGCCCCGCGAGAGCGCGGCCGTGGGCACCTTCCGGGCGCCTTCGGCACGGATCGCCTCGGGGATGCCGGGGATCTCGTGGTCCAGCACGCGGCGGGTGGCCTCGGGGGTGCGGTCGGTGGGCGAGACGCCGGTGCCGCCGGTGGTCAGGATGACGGCGTACGAGGCGGCGACCCCGTCGCGCAGGGCCTGCTCGACCGGGTCGCCGTCGGGCACGACCAGCGGGCCCTGGACCGAGAAGCCCAGCTCCGCGAGGGCGTTGGCGATGATCGGGCCTCCGGTGTCCGCGTACACGCCGGCCGCCGCGCGGTTGGAGGCGGTGACGACGAGGGCGCGGTACGGCTGCCTCGCCCGCGGTGCGGGGGTCGCGGCGCCGCTCTCGGCGGGAGTCATACCGTGCCCCTCTCCGGGGTCCCGTTCGGCTTCAGCGGGGTGCCGGGCCGTGATTCCGGCTGTGCTTCCGGTTCCGGTGCCCGGCGTGACCAGTGGCCCGACTTTCCGCCGGTCTTCTCCTCGACCCGTACGTCCGTGATCACCGCGCCCTTGTCGACGGCCTTCACCATGTCGACCACCGTCAGAGCCGCGACCGAGACCGCGGTCAGGGCCTCCATCTCCACGCCCGTGCGGTCGGTGGTCCGCACCGTCGCCAGGATCTCCACCGCGTCGTCGGCGACGGCGAGGTCGAGCGTGACTCCGGAGACGGCCAGCGGATGGCAGAGGGGGATCAGGTCCGGGGTCCGCTTGGCGCCCATGATGCCCGCGATCCGGGCGGTGGCCAGGGCGTCACCCTTGGGAACGCCCTCACCCCGCAGCAGTTCGACAACGCGCGGCGACACCAGCACCCGGCCGCTCGCGCTGGCGGTGCGCGCGGTGACCTCCTTGGCGGAGACGTCGACCATGCGGGCCGCGCCCGCCTCGTCGATATGCGTCAGTCGGCCTGGTCGAGAAGGTCCGGGGGTCTCCCCCCGGGAAAACGCAGTCATCGCTGTGGCGCTCCCGGTCCGGGCCCGGCGGGGCCTGTCTGGGCAGACACGCTACCGCCACCGCGCGCCCCTCAGCCGAGCAGCACCACGTCGACCTCGCTTCCGGGCTCCATCGACGTCGCCTTCTCGGGGACCACGATGAGCGCGTCGGCGTGGGCGAGGGCGGCGACGAGATGGGAGCCGGCGCCGCCGACGGGGACGGCCGTGCCCGCCTCGGCGTCGTACGTACCGCGCAGGAACTGGCGCCGGCCGGCCGGGGACGTCAGCGGCGCGTCGGCCTTCAGCGTCGCGCGGACCGTCGGGCGGTGGACGTCCCGGCGGCCCATGAGCGCGCGGATCGCGGGGCGTACGAACAGCTCGAAGGACACGTAGGAGGAGACGGGATTGCCGGGGAGGGCGAGCAGCGGGGTGTGCTCGGGGCCGATCGAGCCGAAGCCCTGGGGCTTGCCCGGCTGCATCGCGAGCTTGCGGAAGTCGATGCCGCTGCCCGGCTCGTCCTCGTCTCCTACGGAGGACAGCGCCTCCTTGACCACGTCGTACGCCCCGACGCTGACACCGCCGGTCGTCACGATCATGTCCGCGCGGATCAGCTGGTCCTCGATGGTGGCCCGGAGGGTGTCCGCGTCGTCGGTGACCGCGCCGACCCGGTAGGCGATGGCGCCGGCGTCCCGCGCGGCGGCGGTGAGCGCGAAGCTGTTGGAGTCGTAGATCTGGCCCTCGCCCAACGCCTCGCCGGGCTGGACCAGTTCGCTGCCGGTCGACAGGACCACGACGCGCGGGCGCGGGTGGACCCGGACGGTCGCACGGCCGATGGCGGACAACAGACCGATCTGCGGCGGCCCCAGGATCGTGCCGGCCTCCAGGGCGAGGTCTCCGGCCTGTACGTCGCTGCCGCGCGCGCGGACATGGGCGCGGGCCTCGACCGGTCGGTACACCCGGACCTCGCCGCTCGCGCCCTCGGGCGCGGAGCCGGCCGGGCGCATGGAGGTGGCGGCTCCGCCGCCCGTACCGCCGTCGGTCCATTCGACGGGGACGACGGCCTCGGCGCCCGGCGGCAGCGGTGCGCCGGTCATGATCCGGGCGGCCTGGCCGGGACCGACGCGGGGCGGGGAGCCGCCCCCCGCCGCGACGTCGCCGATGACCGTCAGGACGGCCGGGAACTCCTCGTCGGCGCCCGACACGTCGGCCGTACGGACCGCGTAGCCGTCCATGGAACTGTTGTCGAAGGGCGGCAGCGCCACCGGCACCGTGACGTCCTCGACGAGGACGCAGCCCTGGGCGTCGGGCAGTTGCAGCTCGATCGGGTCCAGCGGGCGGACCGTGGCGAGGATGTCCGCCAGGTGCTCGTCGACCGTCCAGAGCCGTCCTTGCCCGGAGACAGGTGCGGGTGCCGGTGTCGCCGTACTGCTCAAGTTGCTACATCTCCTCGGTGACGTAACTGCGGAGCCAGGTCCGGAAGTCCGGTCCCAGGTCTTCACGTTCGCACGCGAGTCTGACAATGGCACGCAGATAGTCACCGCGGTCACCCGTGTCATAGCGGCGTCCCTTGAAGACGACGCCGTGGACCGGGCCGCCGACCTTCTCGTCGGCGGAGAGCTGCTGGAGTGCGTCGGTGAGCTGGATCTCGCCGCCGCGGCCGGGCTCGGTCTTGCGCAGTATCTCGAAGACGGCGGGGTCGAGGACGTAGCGGCCGATGATGGCGTAGTTGCTGGGCGCGTCGGCCCGGTCGGGCTTCTCGACCAGGTCGTGCACCTTGACCACGTCGCCGTAGGCGGTGGGCTCGACGGCGGCGCATCCGTAGAGGTGGATCTGGTCGGGCTCGACCTCCATCAGCGCGATGACGCTGCCGCCCTCGCTCTCCTGGATCTCGACCATGCGGGACAGCAGCGGGTCGCGCGGGTCGATCAGGTCGTCGCCGAGGAGCACCGCGAAGGGCTGGTCGCCGACGTGCGGGGCGGCGCACAGCACGGCGTGGCCGAGGCCCTTGGGGTCGCCCTGCCGGACGTAGTGCATGGTGGCCAGGTCGCTGGACTCCTGCACCTTGGCGAGGCGTTCGGTGTCTCCCTTTCGGGTGAGCGCCTCCTCCAGCTCGTAGTTACGGTCGAAGTGGTCTTCCAGCGGACGCTTGTTGCGTCCGGTGACCATGAGAACGTCGGAGAGCCCGGCCATCACGGCTTCCTCGACCACGTACTGGATCGCGGGCTTGTCGACGACAGGCAGCATCTCTTTGGGAGTGGCCTTGGTGACAGGAAGGAAGCGTGTTCCGAGACCTGCGGCGGGGATGACAGCCTTGCTGATCCTGGGGGGCGACTGAGTCATGCCGAGCACCATATCCGTCACGGATGAGGGGAAGATGTGGCTCCGGTTAACTTTCTCTCCATACATACACATACGAGAGATTTGCGAAGTCCGTTGAACACTGACATGTCGGGAAAGTCAGCCCTACGGCGGGAACTCCTCGCCGCGCGGCGCCTCCTGTCGGAGGAGGACGTCCGGGACGCCTCCGCGGTTCTCGCCGGGCGGGCGCTGGACCTTCCCGAACTCGCGGCGGCCGGGACCGTCGCCGCGTACGTCTCCGTGGGACGCGAGCCCGGCACGCGCGCGCTGCTCGACGCGCTGCGGGAGCGGGGGGTGCGCGTCCTCCTGCCGGTGCTGCTGCCGGACAACGATCTGGACTGGGCGGCGTACGACGGGCCGGAGCATCTGGTGCGCGCGGGGCGTGGGCTGCTGGAGCCGGACGGTGCGCGGCTCGGCGTACGCGCGGTGCTGGAGGCGCGGGTGGTGCTGCTGCCCGGGCTCGCCGTGGACGGACGCGGGATGCGGCTGGGGCGGGGCGGCGGGTCGTACGACCGGGTCCTGGCACGGCTGGAGGAGGCGGCGACGGGCGGCCGTGTGGACGCGGGGCCCGCTCTCGCGGTGCTTCTGTACGACCACGAGGTGGTCGAGCGGGTCCCGGAGGAGCCGCACGACCGACCCGTGCACGTGGTGGTGACTCCGGGCGGGACACGGCACTTCACCGGCGGCTGAGCGGCCCGCCCGGCCGGTGCTCCCGGCCGGGGCGGGTCCTCGCGTCCCGCGCCTTACGGCGCGAGCGTGAGGGTGTCCCCCGTGCTCTCCTCCACGGCTCTGCTGCTGAACGACCAGTCGAGCAGCTCGCCCTTGACCCACTTGTCCGTCTGGTCGGTGTAGTTCGCGCTGTACGCGTGCCCCGAGGCGCCCGTCAGGTTGATCCAGCGGGACTTGTCCCAGTCACCGACGTTGACCACCATCCGCATCGACGGCACCCACATGACTTCGTAGCCGCCGGCCGCGTTCCAGCCCGTGGCGTTGACCGCGGCCTCGCCGCCGCCCAGGTTCCACGGGCCCCGGTTGAGCAGGGTCTGCACGATGCCGGGACCCTCCGTACCGAGGGTCTGGTTCTCCAGGGTCAGCTGGTGCAGCCGGCCCCAGCTCCAGGTGGAGACGTCCTTGCCGAGCTTGGCGGTCAGCTCCCAGCGCGCGTCCGTGAGGGCGCGCAGCAGGAGTTCGTCGCGGGTCTTGGTGGGCTTCTCCGTACGCGTCTTCGGGGCCTGCCACCACTCGTTGTCCTCGTCCTTGAGGATCTTGCGGGTGATCTCGAACCAGCGGTCGCCGCCGTCTGGCTGCGCCGAGTCCGAGGAGCGCTTGCCGCACTCCTGCACCAGCGCCGCCAGGTCGTCGACCGGCCCCGTGCTGTCGGCGGGGCGCACGGCGAGGCACTCGCCCTTGACGCGCATCTCCTTGGGAAGCTTGTTGCCGAAGGCGAGCTTGAGGACGTTGCGCCAGACGCCGTTGAAGTACGCGGCGGCCGCCGAGTCCGGCTCCTGGGTGTAGTCCCAGCCTTCGAGGAGCTTCTGGGCCTCGCGTACGGAGGGGTCCGCGACATCGATCTTCAGCAGATACGGCATGAGCAGCGTGGCGATCTCGCTGCGGTTGTCGGTCTGCATGGTGCGCATGTCGTCGGTGGAGATCTTGCCGCCGTCCTTGATCTTCGACTTGATGAGGTCGTTGATCCGCTGGCTGCGCGCGCCGTAGCCCCAGTCCCCGGTCAGCGGGTACGGATAGTCGTCCTTGTCGATGACGGCCTGGTTGGCGGTGACGATGTAGCCGCGCTTCGGGTTCTCCTCGTAAGGAAGCTCGTCGAAGGGGACGTAGCCCTCCCAGCGGTACTTCGGGTCCCAGCCGGGGGCGGGCATCGAGCCGTCGCCCTCGGCGCGGATCGGGATCCGGCCGGGCGCCTGGTAGCCGATGGTGCCCTTGGTGTCGGCGTAGATCAGATTCTGCGAGGGGACCTCGAAGAACTCGGCGGCCTTGCGGAACTCGGGGAAGTCCTTGGCCTTGTTGAGCTGGAAGACCGCGTCCATGGACTTGCCGGGCTGGAGGGCGGTCCACTGGAGCGAGACCGCGTATCCCTCACCGCGGTCGGGGGCCGCGTTGTTGACGGGGGCCTTGTCGCCGACTCTGCGCAGCTCCGCGTTGCGGTCGGAGACCACCGGGCCGCGTCCGGTGGAGCGGACCGTGATGGTCTGGCTCTTGGCCCCGGCGATCTTGATCGTTTCCTGACGGGTCGTGAACTTCTTCTGCTCGTTCCCGTACTGGTAGGTGTCGCCGTTGACCTTCTCCAGATAGAGGTCGGTCACGTCGGCGCCCAGGTTGGTCATGCCCCAGGCGATGTCCTTGTTGTGGCCGATTATGACGCCCGGCATTCCGGCGAAGGTGTAGCCGGCCACGTCGTACTGGCAGTCCTTGGTGAAACTGCGGCAGTGCAGGCCCATCTGGTACCAGACGGAGGGCAGCTGGGGCGCGAGGTGCGGGTCGTTGGCGAGCAGCGGCTTGCCCGTTGTCGTGTAGTCGCCCGAGACGACCCACGAGTTGGACCCGATGCCGCTGCCGCTGGGGCCGAGGAGGGCGGGGATCTCGTCGAGGGTGCCTGAGAGGGCGTCGAGCTGGGACTCCAGGCCCTGGGTGGCGCCGGCCGGGTCCGTACCGGTGCCGGTGCCTGTGCCGGTGCCGGTGCCGGTGCCTGTGCCGGTCCCCGTACCTGTCCCCGTTCCCGTACCTGTCCCCGTACCGGTGCCTGTCCCCGTGCCGTCACCCGTCGCGTCGCCCGGCTCGGCCTTGGGGTCGTACTGCTCCGTGAGCGGATCGACCGCGCCCTCGGTGACGATCGGCTGGTTCCGGCTGTACGGATACGACGGGTACAGGTCCTTGATCTGCTTCTCGTCCATCCTGCTCGTGAGCAGCGAACGGTCGATCTCGTCCTGCATGTTGGAGCGCAGGTCCCACGCCATCGCCTTGAGCCAGGCCACCGAGTCGACGGGGGTCCACTTCGCGGGCTTGTAGTCGTTGGTGAAGTTCAGGGCCGCGTACTCGACGGAGATGTCCTTGCCGTCGCGCCCCTCGAGGTAGTCGTTGACGCCGTCCGCGTACGACTGGAGGTTCTTCTTCGTCTCGTCCGACAGCTTGGTGTCGTACTCCTCCTGGGCCACCCGCCGCCAGCCGAGCGTGCGCAGGAATTCGTCCGTCGCGACCTGTCCCTTGCCGAACATCTCGGAGAGCCGGCCCGAGGTCATGTGGCGCCGGACGTCCATCTCCCAGAAGCGGTCCTGGGCCTGGACGTAGCCCTGCGCGCGGAAGAGGTCCCGGTCGGTGTTGGCGTAGATCTGCGGGATGCCGTAACTGTCGCGCTTGACCTCGACCTGGCCGTCGAGTCCCGGCACCTTGATCGTGCCGGTGGTCTGCGGGAGCGAGGCACGCACGGTGCTGACGCCCCAGTAGGCGCCGTAGCCAACGCCTGCTACCAGAGCCAGGACCAGGACGATCACGACAAAGCGGGCGCGTCGCCCCTTCTTTTTGGTGGCAGGGGGCGTTGAGTTGGCGGGCATCGCTGTCCTTCGAGGGGCAGGGTGGTCCTGGAATGCTGCAGCAACCATAGGCGCAGCCGTTCACTCGCCCCGACGCGGTGTCACTAGTACGACCCGGAGTACGACCTGGCGGGACTCCTCGGACGATCACACAGGAAATCACGAGATCGATCGCACGAACGATCGATCGCGTCAAGAAAACGTTAAAGATTAGGTAAGGTAACGAAGTGCCGACCCGGGGAAACGATCCGGTGCGCGCGAGGGGAAGGATCGGCCGCTGACTGTCCACCAGCTCAATGAACTCCTGCTCATCTGCTCGCTCGTGCTGCTGATCGCCGTCGCCGCGGTACGGATCTCGTCCCGCAGCGGGCTTCCCAGCCTGCTGCTCTACCTCGGGATCGGCGTCGTCATAGGGCAGGACGGCATCTTCAACGTCAAGTTCGACAACGCCGAGCTGACGCAGGTGATCGGGTACGCCGCCCTGGTCGTGATCCTCGCCGAGGGTGGTCTCGGTGCCAAGTGGAAAGAGGCCAGACCCGCGCTGCCGGCCGCCGTCGCGCTGTCGACCGTCGGTGTCGCGGTGAGCGTGGGCGTCACCGCCACCGCCGCGCACTACCTCGTCGGCCTTGACTGGCGTCAGGCGTTGATCATCGGAGCCGTCGTCTCGTCCACGGACGCCGCCGCCGTCTTCTCCGTACTGAGGAAGATCCCGCTGCCGTCGAGGGTGACGGGCGCCCTGGAGGCGGAGTCGGGCTTCAACGACGCCCCCGTCGTGATCATGGTGGTGGCGCTGTCGACGGTCGGACCGGTGGAGCACTGGTACGTACTCGTGGGAGAGATCGCCCTGGAGCTGGCCATCGGCGCCGCCATCGGCATCGCGGTGGGCTGGCTGGGCGCCTTCGGGCTCCGGCGCGTGGCCCTGCCGGCCTCCGGCCTGTACCCGATCGCCGTGATGGCCATCGCCGTCGTCGCCTACGCGGCGGGAGCCATGGCCCACGGCAGCGGATTCCTCGCCGTGTATCTGGCCTCCATGCTGCTCGGGAACTCCAAGCTCCCGCACGCGCCCGCGACCCGCGGCTTCGCGGAGGGACTGGGCTGGCTCGCGCAGATCGGCATGTTCGTCCTGCTCGGACTGCTGGTGACGCCGCACGAACTGGGCGACGACTTCTGGCCCGCGGTGATAGTGGGTCTGGTGCTGACCGCGGTGGCGCGGCCCCTGTCCGTACTGGTCAGCCTCGCGCCGTTCCGCATCGCCTGGCAGGAGAAGGCGCTGATGTCGTGGGCGGGGCTGCGTGGCGCCGTGCCCATCGTCATGGCGACCATCCCGATGGTCTCGGGGATCGAGGGCAGCCACCGGATCTTCAACATCGTCTTCGTGCTGGTCGTCGTGTACACGCTCGTACAGGGGCCCACGCTGCCCTGGGTCGCCGGGAAGCTGCACCTCGGCGACCCCGCCGAGGCGGCCGACCTCGGTGTCGAGTCGGCGCCGCTGGAGCGGCTGCGCGGTCATCTGCTGTCCGTGGCCATCCCGGACCGGTCGAAGATGCACGGCGTGGAGGTCGGCGAGCTGCGGCTGCCCCCGGGGTCGGCGGTCACGCTGGTCGTACGGGAGGACAAGAGCTTCGTACCGGGGCCGTCCACCGTGCTGCGGCGGGGCGACGAGCTGCTGGTGGTGGCGACGGATCCGGTACGGGACGCGGCCGAGCGGCGGCTGCGGGCCGTCGGGCAGGGCGGCAAGCTGGCCGACTGGCTGGGGACGAACGGGAAGGGCGGGGGTGGCACGGGCGGACCGGGCAGGAAGCCGGGGGCGCACGGGAAGCCCGGGAGCGGGGTCGGACGAGGGTCCGGCTGACGGCCGGGCCGGCGGGCTGGGCTGGGCTGGGCTGGGCTGGGCTGGGCTGGGCTGGGCTGGGAATCGAAGGCAGCCCGGCCCGGAGGCGTCAATCACAGGTACGGGCCGGGATCTTCCGGGTGTTTCCCAGGTAGGATGAGGCCCGTGCCTGCCACATCGAGGAATGTCTCCGACGTACCGATGTGACGGCACGGACTTGATCGACCAACTCTGCCTGACGCAGAGCTGGCGCGACCGTATGGCGGCCGTGGCGTCCCCTTCAGTGGACCCTGGGTATCTACCGCAGTTCCGCGCAAGAGGACAGCTCTCGGCGGCCCCCGCACGTCCGGGGACGCCACCAGGCGGCAGAAAGGCAAGGACCGTGGTCAACACGGTCGACACCACCGCCGGTGCCTCCGAGGGGACGGCCCCGACCCGTCCGGGTTACGGGCAGTTGCTGCGTACACCCGGCGCCTGGACGTTCCTGCTCCCCGGTTTCGCCGCGCGGCAGCCCTTCGCGATGCTGACGATCGGCATCGTCCTGCTCGTCCAGCACACCTCCGGTTCGTACGGCAGCGCGGGCATCGTCGCCGCCGTCACCGGTGTCTCCATGGCGCTCTTCGCGCCGCAGAACGGCAAGCTCGCCGACCGGTTCGGCCAGCGCGCGGTCCTGGTGCCCGGAGTGCTGCTGCACACGGCTTCCGTCACCGCCCTGACGGTGCTCGCGCTGGCGGGCGCGCCCCTGTGGGCGCTGTTCGTCGCCGCCGTACCGACGGGCGCTTCCGTCCCGCAGGTGGGGCCGATGGTCCGGGCCCGCTGGGCGGCCGTGCTCGGCTCCTCCGACGAGCGGGCGCGGCTGTTGCCGACGGCCGCCGCCTTCGAGTCCGTCACGGACGAGTTCACCTTCGTCATCGGGCCGGTCCTGGCGACCGCGCTGTGCACCGGTGTGCACCCGGCGGCCGGACTGATCGCCGAGGGGGTGCTGACCCTGGCGGGCGGGCTGCTGTTCGCCGCGCAGCGGGGCACCCAGCCGAAGCCCGCGGGACGACGTGCGGACGGCTCGAAGCGGGCGGGCGGCTCGCAGCGGGCGGGCGGTTCCGGCCATCCGGCCGGGGCGCGCGTCTCGGCGCTGTCCGTACCCGGTGTACGCGTCCTGGCCGTGGCCTTCCTCGGCATCGGTTCGGTCTTCGGCGGGATGCAGGTCTCGCTCACGGCCTTCGCCGAGGAGATCGGCAACCCCGGCGCGAACGGCCTTCTGTACGGAGTCTTCGCCGCCGGCAACATGCTCGCCGGTATCGCGTGCGGCGCCGTCGCCTGGAAGACCGGGCCCCGCCGCCGGCTCGTCGCCGGTTACGCGGGCCTGACACTGGCCGCCTCCGGGCTGTGGGCCGTGCACTCGGTACCCGCGCTCGCCGCACTCGGCCTGCTGGTCGGGCTCTTCATCGCGCCCGCGCTGATCAGCGGCTACACCCTGATCGAGCCGTTGGTCCCCGCCGGGGCCCGTACGGAGGCCTTCACCTGGCTGACGGGCTCGGTCGCACTGGGCCAGGCCGGCGCGGTCACGGCTGCCGGACAGCTGGCGGACGCGCACGGCGCGAGCGCCGGATTCGTGGTGCCCCTGGTGGGCACCGCACTGGCCCTGGTCACGCTCGTCGCACTGCGCTCGCGGCTCACGCCGAAGGCGTCGGGCCGGGTCGCCGCGCGTGGAATGGGTCACCGCGTGCCGGTGGCAGTGGACTGATCCAGCGGAATGAGTCACTATGGAGCGTCGTTAGCACTCATTGAGTGAGAGTGCCAGGAGGAACAAGTGCCGACCTATCAGTACCAGTGCACCGAATGTGGCGAGGGCCTTGAGGCGGTGCAGAAATTCACCGACGATTCCCTCACCGTGTGCCCCGCGTGCGAAGGACGCCTGAAGAAGGTGTTCTCCGCGGTCGGCATCGTCTTCAAGGGCTCCGGTTTCTACCGGAACGACAGCCGCGGATCGTCGTCGAGCAGCACGCCGGCCAAGGCGGGCGCCTCGAACGGCTCGGGTGAGTCGGGCGGTTCGAGCGACAAGTCGTCGGGCTCGTCGTCGGACTCCAAGTCCACGTCCTCGTCGTCGTCGACCGGATCGTCGTCGTCCTCGTCGGGCTCGGGCTCGGGCTCGTCCGGCTCGGGTTCCTCCGGCTCGAAGTCGAGCGCTTCGAGCGGCAGCTCGAGCTCCAGCGGCTCCTCCGCCGCCTGATCGTCCGAAACCTTCTCCGGGACCCCGCCGTTCGGTACGGCGGGGTCCTCGGCGTACCCGCGCTCCCACGCACCCGCACACCCCCGCGTGCCCTCCGGCGAGCCCCGCTAGGGTGATCGTCATGGCGACCAAGGCGAACGCAGAGGGCTCGGAGACCGCGGAGATCGGCGTCATCGGCGGCTCGGGTCTGTACTCATTCCTCGACGATGTGACCGAGGTCACCGTCGACACCCCCTACGGACCGCCCAGCGACTCGCTGTTCCTCGGCGACGTCGAGGGCAGGCGCGTCGCGTTCCTGCCCCGCCACGGGCGCGCGCACGACATCGCGCCGCACCGCATCAACTACCGCGCCAATCTGTGGGCGCTGCGGTCCGTCGGCGCACGGCAGGTGCTCGGCCCGTGCGCCGTGGGCGGGCTGCGTGAGGAGTTCGGCCCGGGGACGCTGCTCGTGCCGGATCAGTTGGTGGACCGTACGAAGGCACGCACCCAGACGTACTACGACGGGGTGCCGCTGCCCGGTGGGGGCGCTTCCAAGGTCGTGCACATCTCGCTGGCCGATCCCTACTGCCCCGAGGGGCGCAAGGCGGCGCTCGCCGCGGCGCGCGGGCGCGAGTGGGAGCCGGTGGACGGCGGGACGCTGGTGGTCGTCGAGGGACCGCGCTTCTCGACCCGCGCCGAATCGCGGTGGCACGCGGCGATGGGCTGGTCGGTGGTCGGTATGACGGGTCACCCCGAGGCCGTGCTCGCCCGTGAACTGGGGCTCTGCTACACGTCGTTGACGCTCGTGACCGATCTGGACGCCGGGGCCGAGACCGGCGAGGGCGTCTCGCACGAGGAAGTGCTGAAGGTCTTCGCCTCCAACGTCGACCGGCTGCGGACGGTGCTGTTCGACACCGTGGGCGGATTGCAGGCGGGCGAGACGCGGGACTGCCTGTGCTCGCATGCGCTGGACGGCATTGATACGGGGCTTGAGCTGCCGTAAACGCTCGGGACGGACCTCGTTCGGGTGAGCGAGTTATTCACATCCGGGTAGTTGTCCACAGGCTTCGGCGGGATTCCGGCGGGACGTGGATCGTGAGGGGCGGTCAGCGAGAACTCCTCACGCCAGGTGGTGGTTGCCATGTCCCTTTCCCGTTCGCTCTCCCGCTCCCTCTCCGCCCGTCCCTCGGATCCGCCCCTCTTCCCGCCCGTGCCGGTGCCCGCGCCCGTGGCCGCCGCGCCCGCGCCGTGCGGGGTGCCCGCTTTCGATCCGTTGCGGGTGCGCGGCCGTGGGCATCGGCTGCGCAGGGCCCTGCTCCGGCGGCGACGCGCGATGACGGCGGGGCTGGCGGTGACGGCGGCCGCGTTGGCGGCGTCGGGCGCGGGCGGTCCCGGTGTCGCGGCAGAAGCCGAGGAGCGAGCCGCGTCCCGCGCGGCGGCGCGTGGTGGCAATGGTGGTGGCGCGTCAGGTGCGGGCGCCGCCGCCCAACCAGGCGCGCAGAAGGCCCGGTTGGTGACGGCTCCGGTGCGGATCGCGGATGTGGCGACGGTCCGGCTGCTGCGACCGGGCGACCGGGTCGATGTGATCGCCGCCGCCCACTCCCCCATGGGCGAGGAGTCGGACGCCCGGGTGATCGCGACGGGGGCGCTGGTGGAATCCGTCCCACGGGCTCTGGCGAGCGCCACCGACAGTGGGGCGCTGGTGCTGCTGACCGTCGCGCGTGATGTGGCGGCGGAGTTGGCGGGGGCGAGCACGAACTCCCGGCTGGCGGTGACGCTGTGCTGAGCCGCCCGCTGTCGGCCCCCGCTCATCGCCGTCGTACTGATGAGCACACTGGTCACACGAAAGCATGGGCGGATTGGACAGCTGGGGCGCGAGTTGCCCAAGGTGTCAGAGCGATTGGCTGTCCCCGTCGCTGTCCCCACGGCAGATACGAAGAAGGGCTCACTGGTGAGCAAGGAGAAGGAGAGCGTGCTGGAAGGCTTCAAAGCCTTCCTGACGCGTGGCAACGTGATCGACCTCGCGGTCGCGGTGGTCATCGGCGCCGCGTTCACCAACGTGGTGAACTCCCTGGTGAAGGGCGTCATCAATCCGGTCGTCGGCGCGTTCGGCACCAAGGACCTGGACCGCTACACGTCGTGCCTGCAGGCCCCCTGCGAGACGAACGCGGCGGGCGAGGTGGTGTCGGGTATCCCGATCATGTGGGGGACGGTGCTGAGCTCGACACTCAGCTTCCTGATCACCGCCGCGGTCGTGTACTTCCTGATGGTCCTGCCGATGGCGAAGTACCTGGCCAGGCGCGCAAGGCAGCAGGCCGCCAGGGAGCGGGTGGAGGAAGTGCTGGAGGTGAGCGAGCTGGAGGTCCTGAAGGAGATCAGGGACGCTCTGGTGGCTCAGCAGCGGGGACCGGGGCGGAGCGCTCCATAGCGCTCGTCGGGCTCACGGCGCTCAGATGTGGTGGGGCGGCTTCTCGTCCAGGAAGCGGGCCAGGTCGGCGGCGCTGTTGCCGCTGGTGGCCGGCCGGTCACCCCAGCCGGCGTCCGTGTCGTCCGAGGACTGACGGTCCAGCGGGTCGTCGAAGACGAGCGGCGGCCTGGGCGGGCCCGGCTTCGGGGGTGACGGCTTCGGCGGGGCCGGTCGGGGCGGCTCCGTCGCGGTGTCACGGGGTCCGGGAGTGCGTGCGGTACTCATACGTCCAGGGTACGGCGGTGGGCGCGGCGGACGGGGGGATCCGCCGTCGACGGGTCTGACCTCGTGGTACGCATGGGGCCCATGGCAATCAATGACGCACTGACGGATGTGGCGGGGATTCGGGTCGGCCACGCGCGGGTGGCCGGGGACCGGGCGCTCACCGGTACGACGGTCGTCCTCGCGCCCGAGGGCGGGGCGGTCGCGGGCGTGGACGTACGGGGCGGTGGGCCAGGCACCCGGGAGACCGACGCGCTGGATCCGCGCAATCTGGTCCAGCGGGTGGAGGCCGTCGTGCTGACCGGCGGCAGCGCGTACGGGCTCGACTCCGCCACCGGAGTGATGACGTGGCTGGAGGAGCAGGGGCGGGGTGTGCGGGTCGGACCGGATCCGTCCCAGGTGGTGCCGGTCGTCCCGGCCGCCTGCGTCTTCGACCTGGGGCGTGGCGGCGACTGGCGGGCCCGCCCGGACGCCTCGACCGGCCGCGCGGCGGTGGAGGCTGCGGCCCGTACGGAATCAGGGGCACCGGTAGGCGAGGGGGCGGTGGGCGCCGGGACCGGAGCCGTGGTGGGGCAGCTGAAGGGAGGGGTCGGTACGGCGAGCGTGCTGCTGCCGTCCGGGATCACCGTCGCGGCGCTGGTCGTCGCTAACGCGGCCGGCTCCGCGGTCGATCCGGTGACGGGCGTGCTGTACGGGCGGTACTTCGAGGGCCGTCCCGGCTATCCGTCGGCCGGTACGCACGAGGCGGCCCTCGCGCGGCTCGCCGGGATCCGTGAGCGTGACGGGCGGCCTCCGCTGAACACCACACTCGCCGTCGTGGCGACCGACGCCGACCTCTCCAAGGCGCAGGCGCAGAAGCTCGCGGGGACGGCGCACGACGGCATCGCGCGCGCCGTCCGTCCTGTACATCTGCTCAACGACGGCGACACGGTCTTCGCGCTCGTCACGGGGGAACGCCCGCTCGAAGCTGGGGATCCGCTGGCGCTCAACGAGCTGCTGGCGGCCGGCGCCGACGCCGTGACCAGGGCAATCGTGCGGGCGATGGTGTCGGTGGAGGGGGTCGACGGACCCGGCGGTACGTTCCCCGCGTATTGCGATCTGTACGGCACGGACTGACCCACGGCGCAAGGGAGTTGAGGGGGGCTTGAGGGAACTTCTTGCGCGCCCCCAATCGTTTTACCGAACTTGGGACGCAATGTCAGTCCCAGGGGCTACGTTATGCAATCACCAAGTGACATGTGGCGACGGCCTGGAGACCCACCTTGAACGATCCGTATGAGACAAGCGAGACGCATCTTGAGCGTCTCCTGGGTCGGGCACTCAACTCCTTCGATCTGCCCGACGCCGTGATCGAGCGGCTCGACTCCGCTCTGGCGCACGCCAGTTCAATGCGTTCCTCGCACCACAGTGCGGGACTGCACCGCGAGACCTACCGGCATACCTACCTGCTTGCCGACAGCACCGCCCTCACCCTTTGGGAGCTGGTCCACAACACCGGGCGCGACGGCGCCGAACAGCACGAGCTCTACACCGACGAGCACGAGGTGCGCCTCGCCGCCTCCCGACTGCGCCGCCCCGGTGGCGCGGGCGGTGCCGGCAAGGCCCCCGTCACCTCCATCGACCACCTCGATCCCACCGCCGATTCCGATTCGCTCTTCGAGTCCCGTTTCGAGCCGGGCCTCGGCGGGAGTCTCGACCCGAGCTTCGAGTCCGACCTCGCGGCCGATCTCGAACTGCTCAGCGGCCTGCTGACAGCGCCACAGACGCCCCTGCCGCGGGTCTACCACCCGGACAACTCCGCCGACCACGCACGCCGGGTGCTGCGCCGCGCGGAGAACATCGACCGGCCGGGCGAGGAGATCGCGGGACCGCTGCGGGCCGCCTTCGCCCACCAGATCACCCAGGTCTTCGGCCGGCACGGCCATGTCGAGGGCAAGGACGCGGGGTTCACGCTGTACGAGCACGCGTTCCTGCTGCTCGACGGCACGGAGACGAGCCTGTGGGAGGTCGAGCACACGGCGACGCCCGACGGCCGTCATATGTGTGAGGTGTACGCCGCACAGAGCGCCGCGCGCGAAGCCATGGAGCTTCGCGCGCGGGTCAGATGAGCGGGTGAGACGGCTCAGACGGACACCGGCACCTTGGGCGCGGTCCCGGACTCCGCGCCCGGGACGCCGTCCCGGCCGAGGTTCTTCTCGCCGCGCCCGCCCATGCCCTTCAGCAGGATGACCAGAGCGGCACTGACCGCCGTACCGGCCAGGATCGCGATCAGGTAGAGCACCGGATTGCCGATCAGCGGCAGCACGAAGATCCCGCCGTGCGGGGCACGCAGGGTGCACTCGAAGAGCATCGACAGCGCTCCCGTGACCGCGCCGCCCGCCATGGCCGACGGGATGACCCGCAGCGGGTCGGCCGCGGCGAACGGAATCGCGCCCTCGGTGATGAACGAGCCGCCGAGCACCCACGCGGCCTTGCCGTTCTCGCGCTCGGTGCGGGTGAAGAGGGCGCCGCGCACCACGGTGGCCAGCGCCATCGCGAGCGGCGGGACCATGCCCGCCGCCATCACGGCCGCCATCACCTTCAGGCTGCCCTCGTTCGGGTTGGCGAGGCCGCCGACCGCGAAGGCGTAGGCGACCTTGTTCAGCGGCCCGCCCAGGTCGAAGCACATCATCAGGCCGAGGACGACGCCGAGGATGATCGCGTTGGCGCCGGACAGCCCCGACAGCCAGTCCGTCAGGGCCTTCTGGAGCTCGGCGATCGGCTTGCCGACCACCAGGAACATCAGGAAACCGACGACCGCGGAGGAGATCAGCGGGATGACGACGACCGGCATGATGCCGCGCAGCGCGGCGGGCACCTTGATCCGCTGGATGGCCATGACCGTGCCGCCGGCGATCAGACCGGCGGCGAGACCGCCGAGGAATCCCGCGTTGATGGTGAGCGCGATGGAGCCGCCGACGAAACCGGGGACCAGACCGGGGCGGTCGGCCATCCCGTACGCGATATAGCCCGCGAGGACCGGTACCAGGAAGCTGAACGCGAGGCCGCCGACCTGGAACAGCAGCGCCGCCCAGCTGGTGGAGTCCGTCCAGACGAAGTGTTCGGCGACGGAGGGTGCCTTGTCGATGGTGTAGCCGCCGATGGCGAAGCCGAGGGCGATGAGGAGTCCACCGGCCGCGACGAACGGGACCATGTAACTGACGCCGGACATCAGCCACTTGCGCAGCTTGGTGCCGTAGCCCTCGCCGGGGTCGCCCGCCTCGTCGACGGGTGAGCCCGTTGCGGCGGCCGTGGTCTCACCTCGGGCGGCCTTGGCGCGTACTTCGGCGATCAGTTCGGCGGGGCGGTTGATGCCCGCCTTGACGCCGACGTCGACGGTCGGTTTGCCGGCGAAGCGTTCCTTCTCCCGTACCGGCACGTCGTGCGCGAAGATCACGCCGTCCGCGGCGGCGATGACGGCGGGGTCGATCCGGGTGAACCCGGCGGAGCCCTGCGGTTCGACGACGACCTCGACGCCTTCGGCCTGTCCGGCCTGTTCCAGGGCCTCGGCGGCCATGTAGGTGTGCGCGATGCCGGTGGGGCAGGAGGTGACGGCGACGACGCGGAAGACGGCGGGCGGGGTCTCGGGCGCGGGGGCCGGTTCGGGTTCGGCCGCGCCGGCCGCCGCTTCCGCCGGGGCGGGTGTCACGGGCGGTGTCTCGCCGCTGATCAGGCTCGCGGTCGCCGCCGGGTCCGTCGCCGCGCGCAGCGCCGCCGTGAAGTCCGGGTCCATCAGGCGACGGGCCAGGGCGGAGAGGATCGTCAGATGCGCGTCGTCGGCGCCTGCCGGGGCCGCGATCAGGAAGATCAGGTCCGCCGGGCCGTCCGGTGCCCCGAAGTCGATGCCCTCGGCGGGGCGGCCGAACGCCAGCGTCGGCTCCGTGACGTGTTCGCTGCGGCAGTGCGGTATGCCGATCCCGCCGTCGAGCCCGGTCGGCATCTGCGCCTCGCGGGCGGCCACATCGGCCAGGAAGCCCTCCAGGTCGGTGACGCGGCCCAGAGCCACCATGCGTTCGGCCAGCGAGCGGGCCGCGGCTTCCTTCGTCTCTGCGGCCAGGTCGAGGTCGACCAGGTCCGCGGTGATCATGTCGCTCATCGCGGGCTCCTTCGTGGGGAACGGTTCGGGGACGTACTCGGGGACGTACGGGGGGAGGTCATGAGGCGGGCTCCGAGAGGGGACGGTCCAGGGGGATGTCCGCGGACACGGTGACCGCCCGCGGGTCGAGGTCGGCGGGCGACGGCATGACGCTGCCCGGCAGTTGGACGGCCGCCGCGCCGTGGGCGACGGCCGAGGCCAGCGCGGCCGGGCCGGTGCCGCCGGCCGCGAGGAAGCCGGCGAGCGAGGCGTCACCGGCGCCGACGTTGCTGCGGACGGCCGCGACGGCGGCCGAGCCGAAGTACGCGCCCGCGTCGGACACCAGGAGCTGGCCGTCGGCGCCGAGGCTGGCGAGGACGGACCTGGCGCCGTACGTACGCAGCTCCTCCGCCGCCTTCAGCGCGTCGCCGACGGTGGCCAGCGGGCGGCCCACGGCGGTGGCGAGCTCGTCGGCGTTGGGCTTCACGACGTCCGGGCGTTCCTTGAGCGCGGCCAGGAGCGAGGCGCCGGAGGTGTCGAGCGCGATCCGGGCTCCGGCGGCGTGCGCGCGGGCGACGAGTTCGGCGTACCACTGGGGGCCGAGCCCGCGCGGCAGGCTGCCGCAGCAGGCGATCCAATCGTCCTCGGCGCGCACGGCGTGGTCGCCGAGGGCGGACAGCAGGGACTCCGACTCGGCGGGGGTCAGTTCGGGGCCGGGCGCGTTGATCTTCGTCAGCGTGCCGTCGGGTTCCGCGAGGGCGATGTTGGAGCGGGTCGCGCCGGCGATCGGTACGGGGGCGACGTCGATGCCCTGCTCGGCAAGGAGTTGGGCGACGAGCGCGCCAGGTGCGCCGCCGAGGGGCAGCACGGCGACGGTGCGGTGCCCGGCCGCCGCGACCGCCCGTGACACGTTGACGCCCTTGCCGCCGGGGTCCATCCGCTCGACGGTCGCGCGCAGGACCTCGCCGCGGTCGAGGGCGGGGATCTCGTACGTACGGTCCAGGCTCGGGTTCGGGGTGACGGTGAGTATCACGCGGGGCCCCTTTGGGGGATGGTGGGCCTAGGTCGTGTCTTCAAAGTCCCGCCTGGCCCGCGACGCCTGGCACTCCGAAGATCCGCCGGACAGGGCCTAGACACTGAGCACCTCGGTGCCGGCGGTCTCGATCGCGGCGCGGGCGGCGGGGGCGAGGGCGGTGTCGGTGACCAGCAGGTCGACGTCGGCGAGGGCGCCGAAGCGGGCGAAGTGCTCCTGGGCGTGTTTGGCGGAGTCCGCGAGCAGCACGACGCGGCGGGCCGCCGCGATCAGTGCGCGCTTGACGGCCGCCTCGGCGAGGTCGGGCGTGGTGAGGCCGCCGTCCGGGGAGAAGCCGTTGGTGCCGAGGAACACGACGTCGGCGCGGATCTCGCCGTACGCGCGCAGCGCCCAGGCGTCGACGGCGGCGCGCGTACGGTGGCGGACCCGGCCGCCGACGAGGTGCAGATCGATGCCGGGGTGGTCGGCGAGGCGCGCGGCGACGGGCAGCGCGTGGGTGACGACGGTGAGTCCGCTCTCCAGCGGGAGCGCGGCGGCGAGCCTCGCGACGGTCGAGCCCGCGTCGAGGATCACGCTGCCGGTCCGGGGCAGTTCGGCGAGCGCGGCGTGCGCGATGCGGTCCTTCTCGTCCGCGGCGGTGGACTCGCGCTCGGCGAGGTCGGGCTCGAAGTCGAGGCGGCCGGCGGGGATGGCGCCGCCGTGCACCCGGCGGACGAGACCGGCGCGGTCGAGGGCCTTGAGGTCGCGCCGTACGGTCTCGGCGGTGACCTGGAACTCCTCGGCGAGCGACAGCACGTCGACGCGGCCTCCCTCGCGGGCGAGACGCAGGATCTCTTGCTGCCGCTCCGGTGCGTACATGTGGGTTTACGTCCGTTCGATGCCCGAGTCTGTGGTTTCGGGGTCACGTTACGGTGGGGTTCCTTGGAAGTAAACACATGTGGGCGTGTGGTCGGGCGACAGGGTTCGGTGTCCGGGTTGCGGTTGTCGGGTTCCGGTCGGGGATCGGGGCCTCCGGACGGGTATGTCCGGACGGCGTGATTTACGGTGCGTGCAGGGCTCGTTGGACCCGACGACCCATCTTGTTCACGCACCACAAATCAGCCCAAGTGTCCGAACACACCCCTCCTGCGCCCCCGCCCCCCTCACGCCGCCACGTGGCGCTGTTCACACCCCCAACCGGTCCGCAGGCCGGAAGGGGGACGCGCAGGGGTCGTGGCCGGACACTCAGGCTGATTTGTGGCGCGTGGACGACCCGGCCCGCGGACGCGGACCCGGCAGCGTCAGGCCGCCAGCACCGGCTCCGGCGACTTGTGCTTCGGCAGCGCGAACATCAGCAGGAAGATGGCCACCAGCACCGCCACCACCCACCACAGCGCGTTCTGGAACCCGTCCTCGAACGCCGACGCCACCCCCGTGGGCGTCGTCGCCCGGTGGTCGTCGACCACCCCGAAGAAGACCACCGACACCAGCCCGAGCCCCAGCGCGTTGCCCATCTGCTGCACCGTGTTGATCAGGCCGGACGCCGAGCCCGAGTGCTCGCGCGGCACGTCCGACAGCACCGCGTCCGTCAGCGGCGCCACGATCAGGCCCATCCCCAGGCCCATCACGACCAGCGGCGGCACCATCTGCCAGGAGCTGATGTCCGCCCCGTAACGCCCGGCCTCCCAGAGGTAGAGCAGGACGCCCGCCGCCATCGTCAGCGCGCCGGTCTGGAGGACCTTGCGGCCGAACCGCGGCACCAGCTTCTGCACGGAGAGCGCGGCGGCCGTGGACACCGCGAGCGAGAACGGCAGGCCGGTCAGACCCGCGTGCAGCGGGCTCCAGCCGAGGCCGATCTGCATGTAGAGCGTCCAGACCAGGAAGAAGATGCCCAGGCTGACGCCGAAGGTGAGCTGTACGGCGATGCCCGCGGCGAAGCTCTTGACCTTGAACAGGGACAGCTCCACCAGCGGCGACCCGTCCTTGCGGGTCTTCACCTTCTCGTACGCCACGAACGCCGCGAACACCAGCACGCTGCCCGCCATGCACAGGTGCCCCCAGAGCGGCCAGCCCAGCTCACGGCCGCGGGTGAGCGGGTAGATCAGCATCAGCAGCGCGCCGGTCACCAGGACGACGCCGACCACGTCGAGCCGCAGGGCCTTCGGCGCCTTGGACTCGGTGATGAACTTGCGGCCGAGGATCACTCCGGCGATACCGACGGGCAGGTTGATCAGGAAGATCGGGCGCCATTCGAGCCCGAAGAGGTTCCACTGGGTGAGCAGCGCGCCGAGCAGCGGTCCCGATACGGCGCCGAGGCCGACGATCGCGCCGAACATCCCGAAGACCTTGCCGCGTTCGTGCGCCGGGAAGGTGACGTGGATGATCGCGAGCACCTGGGGCACCATCAGCGCGGCCATCGCGCCCTGGAGGAGCCGGGAGGCGACGAGCATCTCGGAGTTCACCGCGAAGCCGCAGAGCGCGGAGGCGAGGGTGAAGCCGGTGATTCCGAGGAGGAAGAGCCGCTTGCGGCCGTAGATGTCGCCGAGCCTGCCGCCCGTGATCAGTCCGGCGGCGAAGGCCAGCGCGTAGCCGGCGGTGATCCACTGGATGGAGCCGAAGGTCGCCGACAGGTCCCGCTCGATGCTGGGGATGGCGATGTTGACGATGGTGACGTCGACCAGGTCCATGAAGGCCGCGGTCATGACCACGGCCAGCGCCAGCCAGCGCCGGCGGTCGCCGGGCTCCGAGGTCGTGACGGGGTCGAGGGTGGTATCCGGTACGGCGACCGGTGCGGTCGCTGGAGAAGTCATGGGAGAAATCTATGCAGCATGTAGGCCAGTTCATGTCCTAGATGGCTGGCACCCTGGAACGCATGACGGACACTCCGGCACGACTCCTGAATCTGTTGTCGCTTCTCCAGACGCCGCGCGAGTGGCCGGGCAGTGAGCTGGCGACGCGTCTCGACGTCAGCCCGCGCACGATTCGCCGGGACATCGACCGGCTGCGCGATCTCGGCTATCCGGTCGAGGCCAGCAGGGGCGCGGTCGGTGGGTACCGGCTGGTGGCGGGCGCCGCGATGCCACCGCTGCTGCTGGACGACGAGGAGGCGGTGGCCATCGCGGTGGGGCTGCGGGCCGGGGCGGGGCATGCCATCGAGGGCGTCGAGGAGGCGTCCGTAAGGGCGTTGGCGAAGCTGGAGCAGGTGCTGCCCTCCCGGCTGCGGCGCCGGGTCTCCACCCTCCAGGCCGCGACGGTGCCGCTGCTGATCCGGGGCGACGCGGCGAGCGTGGACCCGAGGACGCTGACGGTCATCGCCTCCGCGATCACCGGTACGGAGCGGCTGAGGTTCGACTACCGCGCGGGCGACGGCGCGCGGACCAAGCGGCAGGTCGAGCCGTACCGTCTGGTGTCGACGGCCCGGCGCTGGTATCTCGTCGCGTACGACCTGGCGCGGGAGGACTGGCGTACGTTCCGGGTCGACCGGGTCGGCGATCCGTTCCCGACCGGGGCGCGCTTCACTCCGCGTGAGCTGCCGACGGGTGACGCGGCGGAGTTCCTGACCAGTTCGATGCGGGGCGCGCAGCAGCCGTGGGAGGTGGACGTGAGCTTCGCGGCGCCCGCGGACTTCGTGGCGGCGCGGCTGCCGCCCTCGTTCGGGGTGCCGGAGCCGACCGGTCCTGACAGTTGCCGGCTACGGGCCGAGGCGGGCGATTCGCTGGAGTGGCTGGCGCTTCGACTGGCGCTGGTGGACTGCGAGTTCACGGTCCACGGGCCCACGCGGCTGGTCGAGCACATCGGTGAGCTGGGCGGCCGGCTGACCCGTGCGGTGGACGGGGGCGCGCCGGGCGAGGCGTGAGTACGTAAGGAGTCCCGGCACCGGGGGGGGTGGATACCGGGACTCCGCTCATGGGGCACGCCCTGGGTCACGCCGCGGCGTCGAAGCCCACGTCGTGCGCCATCTTCTTCAGTTCGAGAAGGGCGTGCTTCTCGATCTGCCTGATCCGCTCCCGGGTCAGGCCGTGCTGCTTGCCCACCTCGGTGAGCGTCCGCTCCCGGCCGTCCTCGATGCCGTAACGCATCTTGATGATGGAGGCCGTGCGGTGGTCGAGCCTGCCGATCAGGTCTTCCAGCTCCTCGCTGCGCAGCAGCGTGAGGACGGACTGCTCGGGCGAGATCGCCGAGGTGTCCTCCAGCAGATCGCCGAACTGGGTGTCCCCGTTGTCGTCCACCGACATGTTCAGACTGACCGGGTCACGGGCCCAGTCCAGGACGTCGACGACACGCGCGGCGTTGGAGTCGAGCTCGGCGGCGACCTCGGAGGGCTCCGGGTCGCGCCCGTGCTCACGGTTGAACTCGCGCTGCACCCTGCGGATGCGGCCGAGCTCCTCCACGAGGTGGACGGGCAGCCTGATCGTGCGTGACTGGTCCGCGATGGACCGGGTGATGGCCTGGCGGATCCACCAGGTCGCATAGGTGGAGAACTTGAATCCCTTGGCATAGTCGAACTTCTCGACCGCGCGCACCAGGCCGGCGTTGCCTTCCTGGATGAGGTCGAGCAGGGGCAGTCCACTGCGCGGGTAGCGCCGGGCCACGGCGACGACGAGACGGAGATTCGAGCGTATGAAGACGTCCTTCGCGCGCTCACCGGCGGCGACGAGGGCTTCCAGCTCCTCGTGCTGCGCGCCGGCACCCTCGCTCTCCACCGATCCGTCGAGGATCTGCTGAGCGAACACACCCGCTTCGATGGTCTGGGACAGCTCGACTTCCTTGGCGGCGTCGAGCAGCGGCGTACGCGCGATCTCGTCGAGGTACATGCCGACCAGGTCGCGGTCGGCGATCTCCCCGCCTACGGCGCGAACACTGCTTGCCGCTTTCGAACCGCCGGTGGCGGTGCGACGGGCGACGGCACGGGTTGCCATGCGAGCTCCCTTACTGAGTCGGTCGCGACACCCTTCCGGGTGCCCTGCATCCGTTGGAAACAACGACTGGAATCCGGACAGAATTCCCAAGGCGTGCACTCATTTTTGTGATCATGCAGTACCCTGTCCCGCCACCGAGGAGGGACGCATGGTGCCAAGCTGGGCGGAAGTGCAGGTCAGAAGCGGAACCGAGGACGATCTGACGGCGCTCACGGAGATTTACAACCATTACGTCCGCGAGACCCCGATCACCTTCGACACCACCACCTTCACTCCCGAGGAACGCCGCCCGTGGCTGTGCTCCTACCCCGAAGACGGCCCACACCGCCTCAAGGTTGCTCAGGATGTCCGTTCTGGGCGAGTCCTCGGTTACGCGACCAGCAGCCCCTTCCGCGCGAAGGCGGCGTACTCCACCTCTGTGGAGGTCACGGTGTACTGCGCGGCCGAGGCGGCGGGCAGGGGAGTCGGCACGCTTCTTTACGAGGCGCTGTTCAAGACCCTGGAGGGCGAGGACGTGCATCGCGCGTACGCGGGCATCGCGCAGCCGAACGCGGCGTCGGAGCGGCTGCACGAGCGCTTCGGCTTCCGGCACGTCGGTACGTACGGCGAGGTCGGCCGTAAATTCGGCAGGTACTGGGACGTCGCCTGGTACGAGAAGGAGCTCTAGGCCCTGTCGGGCGTGGCGCTCCGGCCTCCGTGCGGTGTGCCGCCCAGGAGACGCTCCACGGCCGCCCGCGCGTTGACGCGGGCCGAGCCGTACGTCACCACGGTGTTGGCCGCCAGCGCGTCCACGGCGTGCGGCCAGCCCGTGAGGACGACGACGGCGTCCGGGCGGCGGGCGACCAGTTCGCGCAGCAGCGCGGTCTCCTCCGCGTCCCGGTGCGGCTCCCTCGCGAGGACGACCACGGGGCGGTCGCCGGCGCCCTGGAGGGCGGTGTCCGCGCGGGCCGAGGTCGGGCCTTCGGCGGGTACGCCGGTGGTGGTCAGGCCCGGCAGGGCCTCGGCGAGCAGCCGGTTCAGATGGGGTGCGCGGCTGCCTGACGCGTGGTTGACGCGCTGTCGCAGGTCGATCACGTACGGCGGCGAGCCGAGGGCGGCATTGCCCCGTACCCGCAGGGCGGCGCGGGCCACGGCGAGCGGCAGCGCGTCCTCCTTGGGAGGCGGCGGTGTGGCGCGGGCGCGGCCGATCCACTCCGCCAGCTCCCGGGCCCGCTGTCCGGCCTCCGCGAGCCGCTGTGTGGGCAGCTCGCCGGTGGCCACGGCGTCGAGGAGCGCGTCGCGCGCCGTCGCGTAGGCGCTCTCGGCGGCCTCCGCGCTGTCCGGGTTGCCCAGGCAGAGCAGGTCGGCGCCGCCGAGGACGGCCCGGACGCAGGCGGGGCCGAAGCCCGGGTCGGCCAGGACGGCGCCCATGTCGAGCGCGTCCGTGACGATGGCGCCGGTGAAGCCCAGCTCCTCGCGGGCCAGCCGGGCGGCCTCGGGGTTCAGTGAGGCGGGTGCGTCGCCGAACGGGCGGGCCATGATGTGCCCGGTCATCAGACAGCGGCTGCCCGCCTCGATCGCGGCGGTGAACGGCAGCAGGTCGCGCCGTCGGAGCAGGTCGAGGTCGGCGTCCAGCAGGGGAACCCGCAGATGCGAGTCGACCGCCGTGTCGCCGTGGCCGGGGAAGTGCTTGGCGCAGGCCGCGACACCGGCGGACTGGAGGCCCGTGACGTACGCGGCGGAGTGCCTGGCCACGTGGGCGGCGTCGGCGCCGAAGGACCGGATGCCGATCACCGGGTTGTCCGGGTTCGCGTTGACGTCGACGTCCGGTGCGAGGTTCAGGTCGATGCCGGCCGCGCGCAGGTCGTGGCCGATGGCGCGGGCGATCCGTTCGGTGACGTCGGTGTCGTCGACCTCACCGAGCGCGCCGTTGCCGGGGTACGAGGAGCCGGTCGCCGCCTCCAGGCGGGTGACGTCGCCGCCCTCCTCGTCGCTCGCGACGATCAGGTCGCCGCGGCGGGCGTGCAGGGCGGCCGAGAGCGCGGCGGCCGTCCTGGGGTCGGGCACGTTGTGCGCGAAGTACACGACGCCCGCGAGTCCCTCGTCCACGGCGCCGAGCAGCCACGGGGGCGGCTCGGTGCCGTGGAAGCCGGGCAGCAGGACGGAGTTGACCAGGTGCAGCGCCTCGTCCCGCGTATTACCGGTGCTCACCCCTTCACCGCCCCGGCCGCCAGCCCGGAGGCCAGGCGCCGCTGCACGATGATGAAGAAGATCAGCACCGGCAGTGTGATGAGGGTGGAGCCGGCCATGACCGGGCCCCAGGACGTGGAGTTCTCACCGAAGAACTGGAACAGCCCGACGGCCGCCGTGTACTTGGAGCCGTCCTTCATGAAGGTGTACGCGAAGACGAACTCGTTCCACGCGGTGATGAAGGCGAACACACTGGTGGCGACGAGGCCCGGCGCGACCAGCGGCAGCAGGACGGACCAGAACATCCGCGGCCAGGAGCAGCCGTCCAGATACGCGGCCTCCTCGACCTCCTTGGGCACGGTCGCGACGAAGCCGCGCAGTGTCCAGATCGCGAACGGCAGCGACAGCGCGATGTAGACGACGGTCAGCCCGATGAGGCTGTTCAGCAGTTCGTAGTCCCGCATCTGTAGGAAGAGCGGGATGACGAGCGCCTCCAGCGGGACCATCTGCACGATCAGCACCATGATCAGCACCGAGGTGCGGAACCGGAACCGGAAGCGCGCGACGGCCACGGCGGCGAACAGCGCCAGCAGCCCGGACACCAGGATCGTGCCCAGTCCGACGATCAGCGAATTGGTCAGGAACTGGCCGAAGTTGCCGCGGTCGAAGATGTAGCTGAAGTGCTCGCCGCTGATCCCGCTCGGCAGGACGTCGGAGCCACGGGTGATCGCGTTCGGGTCGAGCGCGGTGCTGACCATCCAGTACACCGGGAACAGCGTGAAGACCAGCAGCGCGAACACCGCGACAGCGAGCCCGATCCGCCCGGCGGTCGTCGTGCGGGTCACAGCTCGTCACTCTCCTTGAAGAGGGTTCGGATGTAGACGATCGTGATCAGCAGCAGGAGCAGCGTGAGGAGTACAGCGGTGGCCGCGCCCGCGCCGTAGTCGTTCAGGGCGAACGCCTGCTGGTAGGACCACACGCCCAGGTTGAGGACCTCTTCGTTGCTGCCCGCGCCGCCCGGCATCAGATAGATCTGGGTGAAGACCTTGAAGTCCCAGATGGTCGACAGGATGGTGACGACGAGGAAGATCGGCTTGATGGTGGGCACGGTGATCTTCCAGAACCGCTGCCAGGCGTTCGCGCCGTCGATCATCCCCGCCTCGTACAGCTCCTTGGGGATGGTCAGCAGCCCCGCGAGCACGGTGATGGCGACGAACGGGAAGCCGTGGTGCACCACGTTGAGGGTGGCGATGGCGTAGAAGGACAGCCGCTCGGTGAACCAGTTCGTGGTCTCGGGGTCGATCAGTCCGAGCGAGCCGGCGAGCTGGCTCATCATTCCGTCGCCCGCCGAGAACAGCCAGACCCAGACATAGGTGCCGGTGACGGCGGGCATCGCCCAGGCCGCCATGATCGCGGTGGAGCAGATGACCCGCCAGGTGGTGCCGAGCCGCTGGAGCAGCAGGGCGGCGAGGGTGCCGAGCGCGACGGTCAGCGCCACACAGGCGACCGCGAAGAACACGGTGTTGGGCAGGACCGTGCGCCACAGGGCGCTGTCGCTGAGCAGGTCCTTGTAGTGGTCGAAGCCGGTGTACGTGCCGACTCCGCCGCCGAACTTCACCTCGTAGTCCTGGACCGACAGGATGCCGACCTTGACCAGCGGCCACAGGAGCAGACCGGCCAGCACCACGAGGGACGGCAGGAGCAGCAGCCAGGGGCGGGTGGTGCGACCGAGCTGCTTGCGGCGCAGCGTCGGGCTCGGGCGCTGCCCGCGCGGCCGCGGCGACTTCACGGGGGAGGTCGCCGCGGCCACGTCGTCGTGCGCCGAGTCTTCGATGAGCGACTCAGGAGGCAAAGATCTTGTCCATCTCCTCGGCGGCCTGGTCCGCGGCCTCCTGCACGGTCTGCTTGCCGGTGAGGATGGACTGCACCATCTTCGTGACGACCTGGGTGGCCTGGATCTGGCCGTACGCGGGCGTCTTGGGCACGGTCGCGCCGGCCTCGGTCATCTGCTGGGCGAACGGTGCGACGAGCGGGTCGTTCTTCGCCTGGACCTCCTTGAGGAGGGAGTTCTGTCCGGGGAAGTAGTTCGTCTGCTCGGCCCACTTGGTGGCGAACTCACCGGTGGTGACCAGCTTGACGTACTCCCAGGCCAGGTCCTGGTTCTCGCCCTTGAAGGTGGAGAGGTAGGAGCCGCCGAGGAAGGACTTGCTCATGCCGCCGGTCTCACCCGGGATGGGCGCCGCGGCGAGCTTGCCCTCGAGGTCGGGGGCCGCCTGGACGAACGCCTTGGGCGTCCAGTTGCCGGAGAGGGACATGGCGATCTTCCCCTTCTGGAAGTCGGTCGCCACCTCCTTCTCGGTCCAGGTGGTGACCTTCGCCGGGGACAGCTTGTCCTTCTTCGCGAGGTCGGTGTAGTACGTGATGCCCTTGACCGACTCCGGGGAGTTGATGCCGGACTTCCACTTGCCGCCCTCCTCGACGGCCAGTTCGCCGCCGGCGCCCCAGACGAACGGGGTCGCGAACATCTCCGCGCCGCCCGCGACCGGGAAGGAGATCATGCCCGGCTCCTTCTCCTTCAGGACCAGCGCGGTGTCGCGCAGTTCCTTCCAGGTGGTCGGGGCCTTGAGGTTGTGCTTCTCGAAGATGTCCTTGCGGTAGAGGAGTCCGCGGACGCCGGCGTACCAGGGCATGCCGTACTGCTTGCCGTCCAGCGTGCCCGCGTCGGCCAGGCCCTCGACCAGGTCGTCGTTGAGTCCGGAGTCCTTCACCTTGTCGGTCACGTCAACGAGGCCGCCGGTCTCGGCGAACTGCGGGATCCAGGTGGTGCCCACCTCGGCGACGTCGGGGACCTGGCTCGGTCCGCCCTCGATCGCGGTGGTGAACTTCTTCTGCGCGGTGGCCCACTGCTGGTACTCGACCTTGACCGTGGCGCCCGTCTTCTTCTTGAAGGCCGCGGCGACCTCGTTGAAGAAGGGCTTGGGGTCCGGGTTGGTCCCCTCCATGATCCATACGGTCAGGGTCTTGCCCTTGCCCGACGTTTCGCCGCCGTCCCCGCCCGAGTCCCCACTGCCACAGGCAGAGAGTCCGAGCGCCATGGTGACGACAAAGGCCCCGATGACATGTTTCCGCATGGCCGCTCCCTAACAGGATGTCTAGACCACAGGAACGTACGGAGCCCCGATTGCCCGGTCAAGTGCCATTGGCCAGGGGATGTCGAACCGTTGCCTATCTGAACCCGTCTGCCATTGGGCCGACCACTGGCGGAGTATCGCGCGCGGGTCAGCCGAACTGCACCGACCGTTTGGCCAGGCCCATCCAGAATCCGTCGATGACGTTCCGTACGGTGTCCAGCTCCTCCTCGGCGGCGCCGAGCGTCACGAACAGCGGCGCGAAGTGCTCCGTTCGCGGGTGGGCGAGCTGCCCCGCCGGGGACTTGTGCGTGAAGTCGAGCAGCCCGTCGATGTCCCGCGCGAGCAGCGCCTCGCGGCCCCAGGCGTCGAACTCGGCCGACCAGCCCGGCACTCCGGGACCCACGTGGCGCAGCGCGGCGAGGTTGTGGGTGAAGAAGCCGCTGCCGACGACGAGGACGCCCTCGTCCCGCAGCGGGGCGAGCTTGCGGCCGATCGCGAGGAGTTCGCTCGGGTCGAGCGTCGGCATGGAGATCTGGAGTACGGGGATGTCGGCGCCGGGAAACATCTCGACCAGCGGGACGTACGCGCCGTGGTCGAGCCCGCGGTCGGGGACGCGTTGTACGGGGGTGCCGGGGCCGCGCAGCAGTTTCTCGACGGAGTCGGCGAGGGCGGGGGCGCCCGGGGCGGCGTACCGGACCCGGTAGTAGTGCTCGGGGAAGCCCCAGAAGTCGTAGACCAGCGGCAGGGTCTCGGTGGCGCCGAGGGCGAGGGGCGCCTCCTCCCAGTGGGCTGAGACCATCAGGATCGCCCTGGGCCGCGGCAGTTCGGCGGACCAGGCGGCGAGTTGTCCGGGCCACACCGGGTCGTCGGCGAGGGGAGGGGCGCCGTGGGAGAGATAGAGGGCGGGCATGCGCTCCGCTGTGCTGGTCATGGCGTCTCCCTGCCGGTTGCCGGTGATTTGCTTGAACTTTAAAGCACTTTCTGAGACGGACTTTACGTCCATCTAGTTCAACTTTCAAGGAGCGCGTACGGTGGAGAGTATGGGGAGCGAAGGCAGGCCACGCTGGCTCAACGCCGAGGAGCAGGGCGTCTGGCAGGCGTACCTCCAGGCCACCACGCTGCTGGAGGACCATCTCGACCGCCAGTTGCAGCGCGACGCGGGGATGCCGCACATCTACTACGCGCTGCTCGTGCATCTGGCCCGCGCCCCCCACCACCGGCTGCGGATGACCCGCCTCGCCCAGAACGCCAAGATCACCCGGTCCCGGCTCTCGCACGCGATAGCCCGCCTGGAACGGAACGGCTGGGTACGCCGCGAGGACTGCCCCTCCGACAAGCGCGGGCAGAACGCGATCCTCACGGACGAGGGCGAAGAGGTGCTGCGGCGGTCGGCGCCCGGCCATGTCACCGCCGTACGGCAGGCGATCTTCGACCGGCTCGACCCCGAGCAGGTGACCCAGCTCGGGGAGATCATGCGGGTGATGGCGGAGGGGCTCCAGCCGGACGGTTCGGACGCGGATCTGCCCTGGCGCCGCTGAGAAACAGCGACGCCAGGGCAGTCCTTCGCCGTGAGCACCGGAAGCCGGTGCCGACGACTCAGTGCATGGCCACCGGGATCTGGACGTCCTCCGCCGGAGCTTCGGCGCCCTCCCCCTTGGCCACCTGGGTGCTTCCCGGACGGCCGGTGTTGATGAAGGTGAAAGCGATACCGGCGGCGATCACCAGGATGCCGACCGCCCACCAGATGGCGCTCGCGTATCCGTGGACCATCGCCTGGAGCTCCAGGAGCTTCGGGTTGTTCGCACCCGCCGCGTTGGCCGCGACGTACGCGGTGGTGGCGGAGGCGGCCACGGTGTTCAGCAGCGCCGTACCGATCGCGCCTCCGACCTGCTGCGAGGTGTTGACCATCGCCGAGGCGACACCCGCGTCACGCGGCTCGATGCCGTGCGTGGCGAGGGACATGGCCGGCATGAACGCCGTACCCATGCCGAGACCGAGCAGCACCAGCGCCGGCAGGATCAGACCGGCGTACGAGGTGTCCAGCGACAGCTGCGTCAGCAGCAGCATGCCGGTCGCGCCGACCAGGAAGCCGGGGCCCATCAGCAGCCTCGGCGGCACGCGGGTCATCAGCCGGGCGCCGATCTGGGTGGAGCCCGTGACCATGCCGACGATCATCGGCAGGAACGCGAAGCCGGTCTGGACCGGCGAGTAACCCTTCACGACCTGGAGGTAGTAGGTCAGGAAGAGGAACAGACCGAACATGCCGATGATGGCCAGACCCAGCGAGAGGTAGACACCACCGCGGTTGCGCTCCATCAGGACGCGCAGCGGCAGCAGCGGGGACTTCACCCGTGCCTCCACCGCGACGAACGTGGCCAGCAGTACGGCCGAGGCGACGAACATGCCGATCGTCGTCGGGTCGGACCAGCCCTCGGACTCGGCGCGTGTGAAGCCGTACACCAGCGCCACCAGGCCCAGCGTGGACAGGACGACACCGGGGACGTCGAGCGGGTTGCGGTTACGGCCGCCCGCGGGCTCCCGGATCACGAAGTAGGCGCCGACGGCGGCCACGATCGCGAACGGGATGTTGACGAAGAAGGTCCAGCGCCAGTCCAGGTACTCGGTGAGGAATCCGCCGAGGATCAGACCGACGGCGCCACCGCCACCGGCGATCGCACCGAAGATGCCGAACGCCTTGGCGCGCTCCTTGGGATCGCCGAACGTCACGGCGAGCAGGGAGAGCGCGGCCGGCGCGAGGAGCGCGCCGAACGCACCCTGGAGGGCGCGCGAGCCGAGCAGCATGGCCTCGCTGGTGGCGGCGCCGCCGATGGCGGACGCGGCGGCGAAGCCGAGCAGGCCGACGGTGAAGGTGCGCTTACGTCCCCACAGGTCGGCGATGCGTCCGCCGAAGAGCAGCAGACCGCCGAAGGCGAGCGCGTACGCGGTGATGACCCACTGGCGGTTGCCGTCCGATATGCCCAGGTCCTGCTGGGCGGAGGGCAGCGCGATGTTCACGATGGTCGCGTCGAGCACGACCATCAGCTGGGCCAGGGCGATGAACACCAGGGCTTTCCAGCGATTGGGATCAGGGACCGAATCGGGGACCTGGGGGTCCGGGACCCGGGTCTCGGCTGTTTTTGACATGGGTGAGTCCGCCTATGCGTACGAAGAGTTCATAACGGACGCGGGGACGCACTGGTCGGCCCTACGCGCTGGTTACGGGTTACTGGTTCGGGAGAATCCGGCCGACGTGGTCGTGATCGTGGTCGCCGGTGTAGATGAGACGCGTGGTCTACGCGGTGTACGTGGTCGACAGAAGTTCTTGGGTCCGGAAGTTACGGGTCCGGAAGTTCTTGGTCCGGGGGCGCGTCACACGTCGTCATCGACCGTGGCGCAGGTCCTCCAGAGTCGCCGCCGCGCCCGGCAGCTCGGAGCGCGCGGGCGCCTCCAGGCCGTCGAGGAACAGCTGTAGATGCCGGTGGGTGAAACGGTCGATGTTCAGGCAACCGGTACCGGGCAGCGGACGGGTGAGCTGGGAGAGCGCGACCATCAGGTCACCGACCGCGACGTCGGTGCGCAGCCTGCCCGCCGCACGCGCCTTCTCCATGAGGTCTTCCACAGCCGCTTCGAGGCGTTCGCGTTCCGCGTGCAAATGGGGAAGGTCTCCGTTGAAGCTGCCCGAGAGAAGCGGGCACAGGGCGCCGATCCGCTCGTCGGCCGCCGCGTGGACGAAGCGGCTGAGCGCCACGAACGGGTCCCTCTCCTCGGCCGCCATCCGCTCGGCCTGGTCCGCGGTGCGCGCCATGACGGAGTGCACCACGTCCAGGATGAGCGCGGAGCGGTCGGGGAAGTGTCGGTAGAGGGTCGCGTTGCCGACGCCGGCGCGTCGCGCGATCTCGTCGAGCGGCACGTCGGGGCCCGACTCCACGAGGATCTCGCGGGCCGCCGCCACGATGCGCTCCCTGTTGCGCAGAGCGTCCGCTCGCGGACGCGGAATGCGACGCGTTTCGGATTCGGCAGCGGTGGTCACGTCGGGCCCTTCCCTCGGTTCACGCAAGTGGGGAGCGCGTCCCCGTTTTCCTTGACACGGGTGCAAACGGGGAAGACGTCCCCGGTTATTTCGGCGGAACGTGTGAGCTGGGTCACTGGCGTGCGGGAGGGGTCGCGCGGGCTGTGGGCCCGCTCGTCCTCGATCGCCGGACCGGGCTTCGTGCTCTGTCCTCAGTCGCCCGACCGGGCTCTGTCTCCTGTCCTCAATCGCCGGACCGGGCTTTTACGCCCGTACGGCGATGGAAAACCCCACGATCGGCGCACCCAGCGAGCGCCGACACGCCGACCGTCGCAGGGTGAGCGGACCGAGAGCAGTCAGCACGGACGACTGCCGCTGACCCGAAGGCGGCCGATGAAGGACACCCGTCGGATACGCGGACCCGCAGGTCACGGCCGCCACGCCAGACCCCGCCGGCTCGGCACGCTCGCCGCCGTCGCCACGCTGACCCTCGCCGCCCTCGCCACCGCCAGCGCCACCCTCCCGCTGCCCATCCGCGCCTCCGCCGGCCCCGCATCCACCGCGCACGACTCGACGCTCACCCCGTGCCGTATCGCCCCCGCCGCGGGCGTACAGATGTCCGAGGGCGTGCCCACCCCCGCCGGCTACACCCGCTCGACCGGCACCGTGCGCGCGCTCAACCTGATGGTCGACTTCTCGGACGCGCCGGGTCCCGGCAGCGCCGCCGACCGGCTCGGTGAGTTCTTCCCCCAGACCTCGCAGTGGTTTCGCACCAGCTCGTACGGGCGGCTCGACTACCGGCCCGAGGCCCCCCTGAAGGACTGGCTGCGGATGCCGCTGCCGTTCGCCGACTACGGGATAGAGCGCGGCGCCCCCTACGAACCCGGCTACCGGCGGCTCGTCCAGGACATCGTGACGGTGGCCGACCCCGAGGTGGACTTCAGTGAGTACGACCTGGTCAACATCCTCGTCACGCCCAACGCCGGCCCCTCGGCCCTCGACACCGTGCTGTCCGTGACGTTCTCCGGCAACGGCGAGGCCCCGAGGGCGGACGGCGTCCCGCTCTCCAACACGTCCTTCGTCTACAGCAGGCAGGACGACGGCTCGGGGTCGTACTCACGCACCGGTTACCGCGTCCTGCCGCACGAGAACGGCCATGTCTTCGGCCTCCCCGACCTCTACACGATGGACGGCGGCGGCACGGTCGGGCACTGGGACATCATGTCCGAGGACTGGGGGGCCAACAACGATCTGCTGGGCTGGCACAAGTGGAAGCTCGGCTGGCTCGACAACGCCCAGATCAGCTGCGCGTCCGCGCCCGGCGAGAGCGAGCACGACCTCACTCCGCTGGCCACCGAGGGCGGTCACAAACTGGCGTTCGTGCCGGTCTCCGAGGAGTCCGGTTTCGCCGTCGAGGTCCGCACCCGCGCGGGCAACGACGAGGCCGTCTGCAAGCCCGGCGTGCTGATCTACCGGATCGAGACCGACGTCGACACGGGGCGCGGTCCGGTGACCGTCTCCGACAGCGAGGAGCGCAGCGGAGGCTGTACGCGGCGTCCCAACGTGCACGCGGAGCTGTCCGACGCGCCGTACGGGCCCGGTGAGACGTTCCGGGACCGGGACAGCGGTGTCAGCGTCGCGGTGCTCGGCACGGACGGCGACGGCGGGTACCGCGTCCGCATCAGCCGGTCCTGAACCAGCCGTCGGGCGTGAACGCCTCGGCGGTGGCCTCCTCGTCGCGCCAGTAGGCGTACGGGAGCGACTGACCCCGCAGCCAGAGCTCGCCGGTCTCCTCCGACACGCGCGACTCCACGGCGGGAGTCCCTTCGGCCACGTCGGCCGACCATCTCCACGGCCGCTCCGGCCGCTCCGCCCCGTCCAGGACGAGCGTGCCGCCCGCCGCCATGGCGCCGTACACGTCGAACAGCGCGGCGGGGCCGGAGAAGGGGCTCGTCAGCCGCGTGACGGGGGCCGGGCCGAGACCCGGCAGCTCGCCGCGTCCGAGCGCGTCCGCCGCCGCGCGGAAACGGGCGTCCATCGCGGCCCCCGCCTGCGCGAGCTGAGTGGCGACGGCCCCCCGGAGGGGATCCGCCGGTGACGTGTAGAGGATCGTGGCGCCGTCCTCGGCGCGGATCTCGATGTCGGGCGGGGCCGCGTACGGATCGGGGGCGGGCAGCTCCTCGTACCGCTCCATCAGCCCGACCGAAGCCGCCGCCCGCGCGGACCCCCCGGAGCCCCCGGAGCTCCCAGAGCCCCCGGAGCCGAAGACCACCATCCGCTCCCCCGCCCGCCCCGCGACGTCCGGCAGCCGCTCGTCGTCCACGAGCAGCACGCGGGGCGCGCAGTGGTCCAGTACGCGGGCCGCCTCCTCCCTACTCCACGCGGCGTCGAGCGGTACGGCGACCAGCCCGGCGAGCTGCGTGGCCCAGAAGGCGGTCTGCCAGTCGGGGCGGTCGCCCATCAGGACGGCCGCGCGGTCGCCCGGCCGCAGGCCGTGGACATCCACGAAGCGGTTGGCCAGCGCGGTCGCGGCGGCGAAGAACTCACCGTACGTAAGGAGGACGGCCCCGTCGCCGCCCACGAGGAAGGGCCGCTCCCCGTACGCCCACGTCGTCTCCACGAACTCCCGCAGGGTGCGCGGCCCGTCCGCGTACATGAGCGAGCCGTTCTCGGCGCGTACGACCTCGAAAGGCGCACCGGGTGCGGTCAGGGCGGCGGTGTGCGGCACGTACGTCTCGCTTTCTTCGTACTCTCGAGTCGAGTCCATCGAGCGAGGAGCTCCTGTTGCACAACTTGTACGTCAAGGTCTGCGGTCTGCGAAAGCCCGCCGAGGTCGAGGCCGCCGTGGCAGGCGGGGCCTCCGCCGTCGGGTTCATCCTGACGACGAGCCCCCGCCGGCTGTCGCCCGCCGAGGCCCGCCCGCTCGCCGCGCTCGTACCGCCCGGTGTCGCCAAGGTCGCGGTCTTCCGCGGTGAGCCGCTGGACGAGGTGCGCAGGGCGGCGGCCGAGGCGGGCGCGGACACCGTCCAGCTGCACGGCGGCGAACCGCCCGAGGCTTTCGCCGCGCTGCGCGCCGACGGATACCGCCTCATCCGCGCCACCTCGCCGGAATCGGGCGATCCGCTGACGGCGGGCGCGTACGGCGAGGACATGCTGATCATCGACTCGCCGCGGCCGGGCTCCGGCGAACGCTGGTCCCCGGACTCGCTGCCGGAACAGCCCACGGGTGCGTGGGTGCTGTCGGGCGGACTCTCCCCGGACAACGTGGTGGACGCCGTGACGGCGCTGCGGCCGTGGGGCGTCGACGTGTCGAGCGGGGTGGAGAGCAGCCGGGGTGTGAAGGACGTGGGCCTGATCGAGAAGTTCCTCAGGGCGGCCGACGGATTCCGTACCTGAACATGTGACGCCGAACTCTGCGTGACAGGGCGCGGCGGGGGAATCCGGGACAGGTACCGACCCGACTTGGAAGGGGTGCCCCTTGTCCTGCCCGACGCACAGAACGGTGACCCGATGACGGCCGCACGGCCCGCCGCCCCGGTCGCGGCCCGGAAGGTCGCGGCCGAGACGGCCACGACCGAGAAGATCCAGCGCATACGGCGGCGGCTGGAGCGGCTGATCGGTATCGCCATGACCGAGGGCAACGCCCTGGTCCCCCTGCGGAACGGCGACGAGATCTTCGCGTCGATGCTGGAGAGCATCCGTGGCGCCGAGCACACCGTCGACATGATGACCTTCGTCTACTGGCGCGGCGACATCGCCCACGAGTTCGCGCGGGCGCTGAGCGAGCGGGCCGGTGCCGGGGTGCGGGTGCGACTGCTGCTCGACGGCTTCGGCAGCCGGCTGATCGAGAAGGACCAGTTGGCGGCGATGGAACGGGCCGGGGTGCAGGTGGCCTGGTTCCGCAAGCCGCTGTATCTCTCGCCGCTGAAGCAGAATCACCGCTGCCACCGCAAGGTGCTCGTCGTGGACGAGACGACCGCGTTCACGGGCGGTGTGGGCATCGCCGAGGAGTGGTGCGGCGACGCGCGGAACGAGAACGAGTGGCGCGACACGCATGTACGGGTCCGGGGGGCCGCGGTGGACGGGATCGCCGCCGCGTTCACCCAGAACTGGGCGGAGTGCCACGACGAGATGTTCGACGAGCGGGACCGGTTCGTCGCGCAGGACTCCCACGGCGACGCGATCGTGCAGGTGGTCCGCGGGTCGGCCAGCTTCGGCTGGCAGGACATGCAGACCCTGATCCGGGTGATGCTGGAGTCGGCGGAGGAGCGCGTACGGCTGGCCACGGCGTACTTCGCGCCGGACGAGTACTTCATCGAGCTGCTGTGCGCGACGGCCCGGCGCGGGGTCTCGGTGGAGATCCTGCTGCCGGGGCCGCACACGGACAAGCGGGTCTGTCTGCTGGCCGGCCAGCGGTACTACGAGCAGTTGACGGCGTGCGGCGTGAAGATCCACCAGTACCGGCCGACGATGATGCACGCGAAGATCATCACCGTCGACTCGATCGCCTCGCTGATCGGGTCGACGAACTTCAACCGGCGTTCGCTGGACCACGACGAGGAGGTCATGCTCGCCGTGCTGGACCCTGCCTTCACGGCCACGCTGGACGAGCACTTCGAAGAGGATCTGACGCTGAGCGAGCCGATCTGTCCGCGCCGCTGGAAGCGGCGCTCGCTGGTGCGGCGGGCCCAGGAGGCGGCCGTGGTCCCGATCCGCCGCTATCTGTGAGCGGTCCCGGTGATCACCGGCCGGTCCCGGCCGATCAGCCCTTCCGCTCCGGCTTCGGCGGGTGGTCACCGGGGCCGTGGGGGCGGGAGGCGAGCGGGGTCGGGGACAGGTCGGTGCTCTCCTCGCCCTCTTCGAGCAGGGTGTCGGCGGCGCCCACGATGAGCGGGTCGGGTTCGCCGACGACCGACTCGTCCTTCAGCGCGTAGTCCACCCGCCACAGCAGGCTGCGCATGGCCTCCAGCCGTCCCCGCTTCTTGTCGTTGTTCTTGACCACGGTCCAGGGCGCGTACGTGGTGTCCGTGGCCCGGAACATGTCGACCTTGGCGGCGGTGTACGCGTCCCAGAGGTCGAGCGACGCGAGGTCGGTGGGCGAGAGCTTCCACTGCCGTACGGGATCGATCTGCCGGATCGCGAAGCGGGTGCGCTGCTCGTCGTGCGAGACCGAGAACCAGAACTTGACCAGCAGGACGCCGTCGTCGGTGAGCATCCGCTCGAACTGGGGCGCCTGGTGGAGGAAGTGCTCGTTCTCGGCCGGGGTGCAGAAGCCCATCACCCGCTCGACGCCGGCCCGGTTGTACCAGGAGCGGTCGAAGAAGACGATCTCCCCGGCCGAGGGCAGATGCGCGACGTACCGCTGGAAGTACCACTGCCCCGCTTCTCGCTCCGTGGGCTTCTCCAGGGCCACCACGCGGGCGCCACGCGGGTTGAGCCGCTCGGTGAACCGCTGGATGGTGCCGCCCTTGCCCGCCGCGTCCCGGCCCTCGCAGACCACGACCACCCGCTGGCCGGTGTCCTTCACCCAGCGCTGCAACTTGAGCAGTTCGATCTGGAGCGTGCGCTTCGTCCGCTCGTACTCGCGGCGGCGCATCTTCTTGTCGTACGGGTAGTTCTGCCGCCATGTCCGGACGGGGCGGCCGGACTTGTCGAGCAGGACGGGCTGCTGGGGGTCCCGGTCGTCGACCGTCAGCCCGTCGAGGAGGACCTTCTCGACGTCCTCACCCGGCGGCATGCGGGTGCCTTCCCCGGTAGGGGGTGGTGACGGTGCTGGGGTCGGCTTCCTCCTCCTCGTCGAGCGGGGGGAGGTCGATCGTGTACTGCGCCTCCAGGAAGAGGTCGCTGTGCTGCGGACGCGAAACGGACTCATCTGCGGCGGGAAGAGGCGCGGTTCGGACGATACGACGCTGAGAGCTCTGCATCCAAGACCATCCAGGGAAAGGGAGTCGCAATGGGCCGCGCGGCCCATTGCCGGGCGGCGGTCTCATCCTTACACAGGGCTCGATCTTGACGAGCGAGCCGAAATGCCCGGCAGGCGCCGTGATCGGCGTCCCGGGCCACTCGCCTGTCCTTGATCGGCGGACCTGCCGGGTCAGTCCGCGGGCCGTTCGAGGCGGAAGCGGCCGAGCACGCGGTCGACCAACTGGCCCGCCGCCCCCGTGTAGTGCGCCGGATCCGACAGCTTGCGGAGGTCGTCGGCCGATCGGCGTCCTGCCAGGTCGGGGGCTTCTGCCAGGACGTCCGCGAGGTGCCTGCCGGAGGTGGCGGCCTCCGCCGACGCCCGGCCGAGCAGCGCCTTGGCCTCTGCCCTGCCGAGTTCGACGGAGAGCAGGGCCGCGAGCCGTTCGGAGACGACCAGACCGCCCGTCAGGTCCAGATTGGCCAGCATCCGGTCCTCGTGGACTGTCAGACCCTCGGTCAGTTCCGCGGCGGTGTGCGCCGCGCCGCCCGCCAGGCGCAGACAGTCGCGCAGCGGCAGCCATTCGGCGTGCCAGGCGCCGGAGGGCCGCTCGTCGTCGTGGACCGACACCTGCATGAGGGTGCCGACGAGGGAGGGCACCTGGTAGGAGGCGGAGCGGATCAGCGCCGAGAGCGCGGGGTTGCGTTTGTGCGGCATGGCGGAGGACGTGCCCCGGCCCTCGGCGGCCGGTTCCGCCAGCTCGCCCGACTCGGTGCGGGACAGGAGTTGGACGTCCGCCGCGATACCGCCGAGGGCGCCCGTCAGCAGGGCGAGCGCCGCCCCGAGGTCGGCGAGGGGCGTACGGACGGTGTGCCAGGGCACGAGCGGTTCGGTGAGGCCCAGCTCCGTGGCGAGCGCGGCGGGCAGCTCCCGGATGTACCGCTGGCCGCCGTCGCCGGTGGCGTCCGGTGCGTGCAGGAGCGCGTACTCCAGATATCCCGCCATCGTGCCCGCCGCGCCGCCGAGTTGGACCGGCAGCCCGTCCTCGCGGACCCGGCGCAGCCGGTCCCGTGCGTCGAGCACGCCCTGGAGCCAGCCGGCCGCCTTGAGGCCGAAGGTGGTCGGGACGGCGTGCTGGCCGAGGGTGCGGGCGGCCATGGGGGTGTCGCGGTGCCGGGCGGCGAGGCGGGCCAGCGCGGCGGCGGTGCGGTCCAGGTCGGCCAGGACGAGGTCCAGGGTGCGCGCCGCGACCAGCATGAGACCGGTGTCGAGGATGTCCTGGCTGGTGGAGCCCTGGTGGACGCTGTGCGCGGCGTCGGCGTCCTCGGCGGCGACCAGCGCGGTCAGCCGCCGTACGAGGGGGACGACCGGGTTGGCGGCGCCGCGCGCCTGGACCGCCAGCTCGTACAGGTCGAAGTTCTCGGCCCGCGCGGCCTCGCCGATGGCGCGGGCGGCGGACTCGGGTACGGTGCCGAGCCGGGCCTGCACCCGTGCCAGGGCCGCCTCGGTGTCGAGCATGGCCTGGAGACACGCGGCGTCGGTGGTGGCGGCCTCGGCCGGGGTGCCCGACCGGACGGGGGAGAAAAGTCCCGTGTCGGCCGTGGGCTGACTGCTCGTCATATCTGAATCCTCGTCAACTCGCGTTCGGCTGCGATGGTTTCACGTGGTCCTGGACTTCTGGTGGTCCGCCACCGGAGGCCGGGGCGGGCCGGCGGGCAGGGCCAGGACGGCCAGGGCGATCGCGTCGGAGTCGCCCAGGGTCACCGAGTTGACGCCGGGGCGGACCCCGGCGGCGGTCGCCCAGTGCACGGACTCGGTCGGCACGCCGTAGGCGAAGCGCCGGGGGTGGGCGCGGCCCTCGGTGTCGACCAGCCGGTAGGGCCGGGGCGTGACGGCCAGGCCGCCGGTCTCGTACGCGCCGAGTTCCGGGTCCGCTATGGCATAGGGGCGGCACCGCCCGCCGGCCAGCAGGTCCGTCAGCAGCGGATCGGTCGTGCGGCGCAGGTCGGGCTCGGGCAGCCGGGCCTCGACGAGGGTGGTGACACTGGTCGCGGAGCCGGGCACGGCGGGTGCCTCGACGGTGAAGACGCCCTGGTCGGGGTCGGTGCCGACGCGCATGTCGGGGCCGAGGACGTCCAGCACCCCGGCCTCGACGAGGGCGATCATCTGCTCGATCCGGGCGGCCGGCGGGCCGATGGACAGGAAGGCGTTCAGCGGGGTGTACCAGCGCTCCAGGTCGTCGCGGTGCGAGCGGCCGGTGAGTCCGCCGTGGTCGACCACCAGCCGGATCTCGTTGCGCAGGTCCCGCAGCACGTCGAGGGCGGCCTTGAGCGGGCCTTCGACATTGCCCGCCTCGGACTCGGCGAGGTCCCGGCGCAGAATGTCCAGCAGCCAGTCGCGGTGGTCGCCGACGCTCCGGAAGCCCTGGTCGGCGTGGGGCAGGGAGAGGTGCTTCCAGTCCCAGTGGGCCTCGGGGCCGATGCCGTACGCGTCGAGCAGGTCGGACTCCTCGGCCGATCCCCAGGCCGGTTTCAGATACCGGTCGCCGAACCGGCCGGCCTCGTGCTCGCCGACGCGCCGGGCGAGCAGCGCCGTGTAGTAGACGGTCTCGACCTCCTTGGCGATCAGCGGCCACAGGTCGCGGCCGAAGTCGAGGCCGCCGCCGAGCCGGGCGGCGGTGCGCAGCCGCTCCAGCGCCTCGGGGGTGAGGACCCGTGGGATGTGCCGGCCGTGCGCGCCCTTCTGGTTGCGGCCCCGTGAGTGGTACGGGATGCCGCGCCGGGAGGCGGCGTACAGGCGTGGTTCGCGTCCGGACGGGCCGTAGACGAGCCGGCCGTCCCGGCGGGTGTACGTGCCGCCGCGGCCGAGCGTGAACAGCGTCAGATGGTCGAAGAAGTTGAGCCCGAGTCCGCGCAGGGCGACGGCCTCGCCCGGCCGGACGGCGGACAGGTCGGTGTCGGCGGGGTTGGCCGGCGGGACGTAGGTCAGCGCGTGGGTCCGCGCGAAGTCGGCGAGTTCGCGCTCGCCGGGGCCGCCGCGGACGGGGAGGTGGCCCTGGGCCAGGACGACCGCGTCCAGGCCGTCGACGCGGGAGCCGTCGGCGAGGAACACGCTCTGCGGGCCGTCCGGGCCGTCCGGGGCTTCGTCCAGCCGGACCGCCCGCCACGGGTGGACGACGACGCGGACGTGCGCGGGCGCGGTGCGGACGACGTGCCGGAAGACCCACTCCAGGTAGTGGCCGTAGAAGGCGCGGGTCGGGTAGGAGTCCGGGGTGAGGTCGCGGGCCTCGGCACGCACCTGGTCGTCGTACGCCTCTCCGGGCCCCTCCCCCGGCGCCGCCGCCGTCCGGACCGCCCAGTCGTACAGGCTGGGGCCGGGGGCGAGTTCGCCGTCGATCTCCACGCTCTCGTCGGTGAACAGCGTGACCTGGGAGGCGACGGTGTTCATCAGCAGATGGTGGGACTGGTCGGTGCGCCACACCCCGCCGGCGCCGGGGCGGTGCGGGTCCACGACGTGCACCGTGAGGGTGGAGCCTTCCGGCAGGCGCCGGCGCGCGTTGACGCAGAGCCGCTCCAGCACCGAGAGCCCACGAGGCCCGGCGCCGACGATGCAGACCTCCAGATGTCCGTCACTCACGTGTGTCTCCGTCTCCCGTTGGACGGCCTGGTTAGCGGCCGGTCTCTCGCTCGCCTGATCACCGCTTGGAGGACTGCGCAGGGCTTCAGAGGACTTCGACGGTGGGGCCGGTCTCCAGCCGGTGCCGGCAGTCCAGGACGAAGTCCGAGGCGCGGGCGACGAGTTCGTAGTCGAAGGCGTCGTGGTCGGTCAGCAGCACCACCGCGTCGGCCGCCGCCAGCTCCTCCTCGGTGAAGTCGCAGCGGGTCAGCCTGCTGTTCACGGTGACCGCCTCGACCACGTACGGGTCGGCCGCGCGTACCTCGGCGCCGAGACCGAGCAGCAGCTCCGCCACGCGCAGCGCGGGCGACTCGCGCGCGTCGCCGGTGTTCGGCTTGTACGCGAGGCCCAGGAGCAGGACCCGCGATCCGGCCAGCGGCCTGCGGCGGGCGTTGAAGGCGAGCAGCAGCCGCTGGACCACGTGGTCGGGCATGTGTCCGTTGATCTCGTTGGCGAGTTCGACGAACTGGAAGCTGCGGCCGAGCGTGCGCCTGACCCGCCAGGACAGGTACTCGGGGTCGACCGGCAGACAGTGCCCGCCGACCCCGGGGCCGGGGGTGAAGCGCATGAAGCCGAAGGGCTTGGAGGCGGCGGCGTCCAGCGCCTCCCAGACGTCGACGCCGAGTTCGTGCGCGTACATCGCCATCTCGTTGACCAGGGCGATGTTGACGTGCCTGAACGTGTTCTCGATCAGTTTGGACAGCTCGGCGACCTCGGTCGTGCGTACCGGCACGGTGTTGCTGGTGATCGTGTCGTAGAAGGCCTGTACGGCGGTGAGCGACGCCGGGTCGATGCCGGACACCACCTTGGGCGTGTTCTCCAGCCGCCAGGTGGGGTTGCCGGGGTCGATGCGCTCGGGGCTGTAGCCGAGGTGGAAGTCCTGGCCGGCGACGAGGCCCGAGCCCTCCTCCAGCAGCGGGACGAGCAGTTCGACGGTGGTGCCGGGGTAGGTGGTCGACTCCAGGACCACGGTCGCGCCGGGGCGCAGCCGGCCGGCGAGGGTGTGGGCGGCCGACTCGATGTACGAGAGGTCGGGGGCGCCGTCCCGCAGCGGGGTGGGCACGGTGACGACGGCTATGTCGAAGCCGTCGAGGTCCGAGGGGTCGGTGGTGGGCAGGTAGGTGCCCCGGTCGAGCAGGACGGCGAGCTGTGCGTCGGGGATGTCCTCGACGTAGGACTCACCGCTGACGAGCCGTTTGACGCGGTCGGTGTCCACGTCGTAGCCGACCACTTGGTGGCCGGCCTGTGCGGCCCGGACGGCCAGTGGCAGGCCCACGTACCCCTGCCCGACAACGACGACCTTGCTTTTCACGGTTGCTCCCGTCGGAGAAGATTGGTCAGTTGGTCAGGGTCGGGCGACAGCGGTCGGGCTTGAGCGGCCGAGCGCGCGCGTGGGGGGGGCCGCGCCGGTGGTCAGTCGAAGAAGGCGCAGACCACGTCGGCCGTACGCTCGACCTGACTGTCCGTCAGATTGAGATTCAGCGGCAGCGCGAGATGGCGCGCGCTCGCCAGTTCCGTACCGGGACGCCGGCCGTCCGCGCCCTCCCCCGCGTACGCGGCGAAGGCGGACAGCCTGGGCAGCGGCACCGGGTAGTACACGCGGCTGCCGATGCCGTGCGCGGCGAGGTGCGCCGCCAGCGAGTCCCGGCAGATGGTCTGGACGGCGTAGACGTAGTGGCACTGGCCGTCGGCGCCGGTGGTGGGGGCGAGCAGACCGCTCCCGCGCAGCGCCGCGAACCGTGAGTTGTAGTGCGCGGCGATCGCGGCGCGCCGGGCGACCATGTCGTCGGCGCGGTCCAGCCGGGCGAGCTGGAAACCGGCCAGCACCTCGTCGAAGCGGCTGTTGAGACCGACCTCGTGGTGCACGAAGCGCTGCACACCGTCCTGCCCGTGGTTGCGCAACCGCCGTACGAGCGTCGCGAGTTCGGGGTTGTCGGAGAGGACCACCGCGCCTTCGCCGGGCATCCCGAACGGCTTGACCGGGAAGAACGAGTAGAGCCCGATGTCCCCCCAGGTACCGGCCGCCCGGCCGCCCAGGGTCGCGCCCTGCGCCACCGCCGCGTCCTCGATGACCGCGATGCCGCGCCGCCGCGCGAAGGCCATGATCGCGGGCATGTCGGCCATCGTCGTGAAGGTGTGGGCGGGGACGACCGCGCGGGTGCGGTCCGTCACCCGGCTCTCCGCGTCGACCGGGTCCATGACCATCGTCACCGGGTCGACGTCGGCGAAGACCGGCACCGCGCCGACACCGAGCACCGTCGCGGCCAGCGGCTCCGCACCGAAGGCGGGCACGATCACCTCGTCACCGGGGACGACCCCGACGGCCCGCAGGGCGAGGACGAGGGCGCCGGTGCCGCTGGCGCAGGCGACGACGTCGCGCACACCCGCGCGGTCGGCCAGCCGCCGCTCCAGTTCGGCGGTGCGGCGGCCGAGTATGAACTTCTGCTCGGGGTCGGTTCCGACCTCGTACAGCACCTCGCGCAGCAGTTCACGATCCGCGTCGGGGAGCCGGGTGTGCGCGTAGGGGACGGTCTCGGGGCTCGACGTGGCCGCGGCGACGCGCGCCGGGGCGGTCTGTGCGGGCGAGGTCTCGGTGGTCATGACGTACTCCCGGTGAAGAAGGAGCGGACGGCGTCGCACACCCGGCCGAGCTGCGCGAGGGTCAGCTCGGGGTAGAGCGGCAGGGCCACGGTGCGGTGGCTGGCCGCCTCGGCGTGCGGGAAGTCGCCTTCCTGGTGGCCGAGATGGGCGAAGCACGGCTGGAGGTGCAGCGGCAGCGGGTAGTACGTCTCGGTGCCGATGCCCGCGGCGGCGAGGTGCGAGACGAGGGCGTCGCGCCGGTCGGTCTCGATGAGATAGACGTAGAAGACCGGATCCACCGGCTCACCGCGTTCCACGACCGCCGGCAGCCCGCGGACGCCGGGGATACCGCGCAGCCTGCGGGTGTACGCGTCGGCCAGCACGGCGCGGCGGCGGATGTCGTCGTCCAGCGTGGTCAGCTTCGTGAGCAGGGCCGCGGCCTGGAGTTCGTCCATCTTGCTGTTGGTGCCCGCCAGTTCGCCCTGCCGCGCGTACTCGGCGCGTGCGGCGGGGGCGGCGGCGGGCTTCCCGCCGGAGGCCGCGGCCGGGGGCGGCAGCGCGGGCCGGCCGTGGTCGCGCAGCCGCTGGACGGCGCCGGCGAGCGCGTCGTCGTCGGTCAGCACCATGCCGGCGTCGCCGAGCGCGCCGAGCGTCTTGGTGGGGAAGAACGACAGCACGCCGCCCGCCCCGATCAGACCGGTGTGGCGTCCGTTCAGCCGCATCCCGATGCCCTCGGCGCTGTCCTCCAGGACGAGCAGGCCGTGGCGTTCGGCGACGGCGAGCACCGCGGTCATGTCGGCGGGCTGGCAGAACAGATGCACCGGCATGACGGCCTTGGTGCGCGGTGTGATCAGCGCTTCGAGGGCGGCCGGGTCGATGTTGTACGTGAGCGGATCGACGTCGGCGAAGACGGGCACCGCCCCGACGAGCGCCACGGAGCTGGCCGACGCGAAGAAGCTGAAGGCCGGCACGATCACCTCGTCGCCGGGGCCGATCCCCGCCGCGCGCAGCAGCAGGACCAGCGCGTCGGTGCCGTTGCCGACGGCTATCGCGTGCCGGGCACCGGTGTAGTCGCGCAGCGCGGCCTCCAGCTCGGCGGTCTTCGGCCCGTTGGAGTACGTCCCCGACTCGCAGACCTCGTCGAGATACGCGCTGAGCCGGGGCCACAAACGCTCGAAGGATTCCGCCTGCGTGAAGAACGGGACGGTGCTCGCCGGAGCCGGCATCGCCTTGCTGTCCATTTCACTCCACTCGTCTCGGCGGTGCTGGGCGGAATCCACGGTTCTGCTTGTCTGAACTGCTCGTCCGGAACTCCGCGGTTCTGCTCGTTACGTCCGATCGAACGTAGACCGCGCGCCGACACCCCTTCGATAGCAATCACCCGGCAATCCATTGGCAGTTGCGGGGGACAGTGCAGGCAAGAGCGTGCAGAACTCTGCCTATTACCTGGCTCCTTGCTTATTGCCGGTCCGAAAAACCTTGACTTGCCTCTTCCCTGTGGTCGACGGTGAAGCCCAATTCCACGGACCGACAGGAGTTTCCAGTCGTGACCGACATCGTGTCCGACAAGAAAGTGATCCTCGCCGAGCCACGCGGATTCTGTGCGGGGGTACGCCGGGCGATAGAAATCGTCGAGAAGGCATTGGAGGTCCACGGCGCTCCCGTCTATGTGCGAAAAGAAATCGTGCACAACCACTACGTGGTGGGGGTGCTGAAGCGGCGCGGCGCGATCTTCGTGGACTCCGAGGCGGAGGTGCCGCCCGGCGCGGTCTGTGTGTTCTCCGCGCACGGGGTCGCCCCCGAGGTCCGCGAGAACGCGAAGGCCCGCCGGCTCGACACCATCGACGCGACCTGCCCACTGGTGTCGAAGGTCCACCAGGAGGCCCGGCGCTACGCCCGCGACGGCCGCACCCTGCTGCTGGTCGGCCACGCCGACCACGAGGAGGTCGAGGGCACGTACGGCGAGGCCCCCGACCGGACGGTGATCGTGGAGAGCGAGGAGAGCGCGCGGCAGCTCGATCTGCCGCGTGACACCCCGGTCGCGGTGCTCACCCAGACGACGCTCTCGATGGACGAGACGGCGGGCATCGTCGCCGTGCTGGGCGAGCGCTTCGACGATCTGCGCAGCCCGGCCGACGGCGATATCTGTTACGCGAGCACCAACCGGCAGGTCGCGGTGAAGCAGATCGCCGCGCGCAGCGATCTCGTCCTGGTCGTCGGATCGCGCAACTCCAGCAACTCGGTACGGATGGTGGAGGTCGCCCTCCTCGAAGGGACCGCCGCCTATCTGGTGCCGGACGTCACCGAACTCGACGTGAGCTGGCTGGACGGGGTGGGGACGATCGGCGTGAGCGCCGGCGCCAGCGCGCCGGAGCTCCTGGTCGACCAACTGCTGGAGCGACTGGACCAGTTGGGCTACCACGACGTGGAGCTGTCCGTCACGACCAAGGAGGACATCGTCTTCCAGCTGCCGTCGGGCCTCGGCCAGGCACGTCCGTCCGCCTGATCCGTCCGCCTGATCCGTCGGCCCGATCCGTCAGCCCTCCGACAGGAGCCGTACGGCTCGCGCCGCTCGGGTACCGGCGCCGGCGCCGCGAGCCCGGAGCCCCACGCCTCGGAGCCGTACGCCTGAAAACACGGGCCCGGCGCCCCGAGGACCAGATCGCCGGCACGACCGCCGACACGACAGGAGAACGCTCATGACCGTCTCACCGCCCGCACCGGCCGTCGAGCACCTCGCAGGGCTCGCCGCGCAGTCCCGCGCGGCCGTCCTGGACCGCACCGAGGAGCGGCTCGACGCCATGCTCGCCGCGGAGCACTCCCGCTGGGCGGCGGTCGACGCGCGCGCCGCGGTCCCCGTCGACGCCATCGGCGAACTGATCCGCGCCGGCGGCAAACGCCTGCGCCCCGCGTTCTGCGCGGCCGGCTTCCTGGCGGCGGGCGGTGAGCTGTCCGACTCGCGCGTGGTGGACGCGGCGGCGGCCATCGAGATGCTGCACGCGTTCGCGCTCATCCACGACGACGTCATCGACGACTCCCATCTGCGCCGCGGCAAGCCCACGGTCCATGTCCGGCACATCGAGCTGCACCAGGCTCGGGGCTGGCAGGGCGAGGCCCGCCGTTACGGCGAGGGCATCGCCGTACTCGCGGGTGACCTGGCCTTCTCCTACGCCGGGCAGCTCATCCAGGATCTGCCCGCCGAGGCCCGGCTGGTCTGGGGCCGGCTCGTCAGCGAGATGATCATCGGCCAGCACCTCGACGTGACGGTCGCCGCGGAATCCCTCCCGGACCCGAAGCTGGCCCGGTACATCGCCAACGCCAAGTCCGGTCACTACAGCATCCACCGGCCGCTGGAACTCGGCGCGGCCATCGCGGGCGACACCACGTCGGCCGCCGCCTTCGAGGCGTACGGCACCGCGCTGGGCGAGGCGTTCCAGCTGCGCGACGACCTCATCGACACCTACGGCGACGCCGACGCGGTCGGCAAACCGGTCGGTCTGGACGCCGAACAGCACAAGATGACGCTCCTGGTGAGCCTCGCCGCGCTGCGCGACCCGCGCGTGGGCGAGCTGGTCCAGGCCGCCGAGTGGGACGGCGCAGCGCTCGCCGAGGCGCTGACCAGCAGCGGCGTACGCGCAGAAGTGGAGCGCCGGATCGACGAGTTGGTGGTGCAGGCGCACGAGGCGCTGTCGGCGGCTCCCATCAGCGAGGAGTGGAAGCGCGAACTCGCCGACATGGCCACGTCCGTGGCCTACCGCGACCACTGATCCCGCAGCCCGTTCCCCTTCCGCCAGACGCCAGATCTCCTCAAGAGCGAAGGTCACGTCATGCTGAACACGTTCATCGTCGGCGGCGGGCGAGCCGGCCTCGGGCTGCACTGGCCGGTGCTGCGCAAGCTGCGCGCCCTGCCGGACGAAAGCGGTCTGTGGTCACCGGACCCGCCCGTGGTGTGGGACGTCCAGGACATCCGCGAACAGGCCCTGGCCGAGGGCCTGGTGCCGGCGGACTCACTGGCCCACGCGGCGGAGCTGGCGGACCCCGCCACCACGGTCGTCCATCTGTGCACGCCGCCGGCCGACCGGTTCGCCACGCTCCAGGAGCTGGCCGATCTCGGCTACACGCGCATCGTGGTCGAGAAGCCGATGGCCGACGACATCGCCGGCCTGGAGGCCATCGACATGCTGGCGCGGGTGCGCGGTCTGCGGCTGCGGGTCGTCTCGCCGTGGCTGGCCAGCGCGCTGACCCGGGAACTGGCGGAGCTGACGCGCTACGGCACGCTGGGCGAGCTGCGTTCGCTCTCCTTCACCCAGTTCAAGCCGCGCTGGACGCGCACCCTGCGCTCCAACAACCACACCACCGCCTTCGACGTGGAGCTGCCGCACTCGCTCGGTGTCGCCCTGCGTCTCGCGGGGGACGCACGGATCACCGACGCGGCGCTGACGGACATGCGGATCGGCGACACCGTCATCCCCGACATGGGCGGCGCCCGGCTGACGCTCCAGCACCACAACGGCGTCACCACGGAGATAGCCTCCGACCTCACCTCGCCGATCCGCGAACGCCGTGTCGGGCTGCGGTTCGACACCGGCCATGTCGTCGGCCACTACCCGATCAGCGACGTCGACCACCACGCCAGCCTGACCGTCCACGACGACGCGGGCGGCGGTGCGGCGACGCCGCGGCTCCTCTTCGACGACGCGCTGACCAGTTACGTGGACCACGCCTACCGGGAGTACCGGGCGGCGGACGTGGGCGATGCGGGCTCCGGTGGTTCGGGCGGCAGCGGCTCGGGCGGTGGCGCTTCGGACGGCGTGGACGACATGGACGACTACGCGATCGCGCGACGGGTGGTCCAACTCCTTCAGGAGGCACGTCTGTTGGCCGCCGCGCAGAACGCCCGCGGGGACTCGACGGCCCCCGTCCGGCCACCGCTGACCGGTGTCTCCCCCGCGCTCCAGGGCGGTGCCGACCATGAGGGCTGACATCCGTCTCAGCGGTATCGGCGACGAGGCCGCCCCGGGTCTCGACCGGCAGATCGAGGCGGTACGGCGGCTCGGCTGGGACAGCGTGGAGCTGCGCTCGGTCGACGGTGTGCCCCTCGCCGAACTCGACGGCCCGGCCTTCGACCGGGTGGCCGGGTCGATCGCCGAGGCCGGGCTCGGCGTCTCCTGCGTCGACTCCCGGATCGGCAACTGGGCCCGTACGATCGCCTCGCCGTTCACCGACGACCTCGACGAGCTGGCGCGGCTGGCCGACCGCTGCGACCGCCTCGGCACCCGCTACGTACGCATCATGTCCTACCCCAACGCCGGTCTCTCGGAAGCCGGTTGGGAGCGCGAAGTGCTCGACCGGATACGACGGCTCACCGTGCGCGCCGAGGACGCCGGCCTGGTGCTGGTGCACGAGAACTGCGCCGGCTGGGCCGCCACCGACCCGGCGCGCATGCTTCGGCTCCTGGAGGCCGCCGACAGCCCCGCCCTGCGGCTGCTCTTCGACGTCGGCAACGGCATCGCGTACGGCTACGAGGCGTACGACCATCTCGCGCACATCGCGCCGTACGTCGCCCACGTGCATGTGAAGGACGGCACGGGCGACACGAGCGCGCAGTTCTACTCGCTGCCCGGCGACGGGGACTGCCGGGTCGCGGACTCGCTGCGCCTGCTGTTCGACCGGGGCTACTCCGGCACCGTCTCGATCGAGCCGCACATCAACATCCGTCCCCACGAGGGCTGGTCGGACCCGTCCGGGGACTACGTGGACGAGTTCGTGGCGTACGGGCAGCGGCTCGAGAAGCTCGTGCGCGAGCTGGGTCCGGCCACGGTCACGGACAGCGTCATCTGACAGGCCGCCGGAAGAGAGAGGGGAACCGACCCGCATGACCTACGACCAGCGTCCGGCCTACGACCTGCCGACCCGGCGGACCAATCCGGGCGCCGCCGCCGGGCTGACCGAGTCCGACCGGGAACTGCTCCTGCATCTCCTCGCCCTGCGCACCGCCGGACCGCTGGAGACCGGCGGCAAGGAGCCGGTGGAGCTCTGGGAGGCGCAGAGCGCGTACGCCGAGGCGGCGGGCCGGCTCGGCTTCCGGGTCGTCCACCACGCCCCCGCCGGCCCCGACGCCGTCACCGGCTCGGACGTGCCCCGGGCGGTGAGCCAGGCGGCCGACACCGCGCCCGGATTCCTCGACTGCCAGCCGAACATGGTCCTGCGTCTCGGCCCCGAACTGCCGCGCGCCGCAACGGTGATGTTCAACGTGCACATGGACACCGTCGCGGGCGGCGGCCCGGTCTCCTTCAGCGGTTCGCGGTTCCACGGCCGCGGTTCCATCGACGCCAAGGGCCCCGCCGTCGGACTCCTCGCCGGACTGCGGGCCGCCCTCGCCGCCTCCCCCGCGCTCGGCACCGAGGTGGGCGTGCTGATCCAGCTCGTCGCGGGCGAAGAGGGCGGCGCCATGGGGGTGTTCGGCACGAAGCCGCTGGTCGAGCAGGGGTACGTGGGACGGCTCAACGTCTTCTGCGAGCCGACCGGCTTCCGCGTACTGAGCAGGGCCACCGCCTCCATGACCGCGCGCCTGCGCGTCGACGGCCGCGACGGCATCGACGACGAGCCGGGCGCGGGCCACAACGCGACGGTGTTACTGGGCTATCTCGCCCAGCACCTCGCGTCGGAACTGCCGCCGTACGCGGTCGACGGACAGGTCTGCGTCGCCGGCATGAACACCGGCTCCATGCACAACAAGGTCTATGGCACGGGCCAGTTGCTGATCAATCTGTCGTACGGCTCCCAGGACACCGGGCGCAAGCTGGAAGCCGCGCTGGACGACGTACTGCGGACCGGCGTGGAGCGGTTCCGCGAACGCTTCGCCGACAGCCCGACCTTCGCCACCACCGCCCGCGACGCCGCCCGCGTGACCCATCTGGACTGGCTCAAGCGCGGACTGCCCGCCCTGTACGCCGACGACGCGTGGGTCGGTGAACTGCTGCTGGACCGGGCGGGACTCGCGCCGTGGCCCGCCGAACTGCCCGCGTTCACCTGTGACGCGATCTGGCTGGCCGGCGTACCCGACACCTCGACGGTGGTCTTCGGCCCCGGCGATCTCGGCGCCAACCAGGCTCACGCGGAAGGTGAGTTCGCCGATCTGGCCGACCTCGACCGGTACGCGCGGCACATCGAGCGCCTGCTCATCTCCTTCGCACGCAATCGGCTGGACCAGGGGAACTGACCTCATGACGACGAGCACGACGACCACGACGACCACGACCGCCGCCTCCGCCTCCGCGACACCGCGCGTCGACCTCACCGAACTGGTGGAGTTCACCGCCGCCGTGTTCCGGCACCACGGCCTGCCCGCCGAGCGGGCCCTGACCGCCGCGCAGGCCCTGGTCCACGGCGACCTGACCGGCATCACCTCGCACGGCCTCACCAACCTCACCCGGCTGTATCTGAAGCTCTTCGAGGACGGGCGCTGCGACCCGGCCGCCGAGCCCGAGGTGCTGGCCGACCGGGGCGCGGCCGTCCTGCTCGACGCGCACCGCGCCCTCGGCCTCTGGTCGGCGAGCGAGGCCGTGGACCTGGCCGCCGAGCGCGCCCTCCAGTACGGCGTCGGGCTCGTCTCCGTACGCGACGCCACCCACCTCGGCTGCGCGGGCGCGCACGCCAAGCGCGCGGCGGACCGCGGGATGATCTGCCTGCTCGTCTCCAACTGCGGTCAGCAGCGCATCATCCGGCCGCCCGGCGGACAGGCCGCCCTGCTCGGCACCAACCCGCTCGCGTTCGCCGCGCCCGCCGGGGCGCGCCCGCCGCTCGTCCTCGACATGAGCACCACCGTCGTCCCGACCGGGCGCGTCCGGGGCGCGGCGCGGGCCGGACAGCCGATCCCGGAGGGCTGGCTGGAGGACAAGGACGGCCTGCCGGTGACCGACCCGCACGCGCTGGACCGGGGCGACGGCTATCTGAAGTGGCTGGGCGGCGATCCGGCCACCGGGGCGTTCAAGGGGTACGGGCTCGGCCTGCTCGTCGAGGTCCTCGGCGCGCTCCTGCCGGGCGCCGGCCTCGGCCCGGCGACCGAAGCCTGGTCCGGCAGCGGCAGCCCCAGCGGCCAGGACGACAACATCGGCTTCACGGTGCTGGTCGTCGCCCCGGCGGAGCTGCGCCCGCAGGAGGACTTCGAGGCGCAGACGGCCGGGATGTTCGACGCACTGGTCGGCTCCCCGGCGGTGGACGAGGACCGTCCGGTCCGCTACCCCGGCTGGTTCGAGGCGGAGCGCGCGACGGAGCACGGCAAGAGCGGGGTCCCGCTGTCGGCGGCCCTGTTCGAGGAGCTGGTGACGGTGGCGGCGGAACGGGGCCTGACGGCGCCGAAGTCGCTCGAGGAGAGCCCGTCCGGCGACTGAGGACACAGAACCAGCCCGTCCGGCGGTTGAGGACACCCACCACCCGGACACCGGCAATCGCGTCCAAGGAGGACACAGAAAATGAAACCCCTGCGGATAGGCGTGGTGGGGCTCGGGGTCATCTCCCGGTTCTACCTCGACGCCTTCCCCGGCCTGCCCACGCTCGACCTGGTCGCGGTCTGCGACCTGCGCGAGGACGCGCTGGCCCCGCACCGCGCGGCGGGGCTGCCCTGCTTCCCGGACCACCGGCGGATGCTGGCCGAGACCGAACTCGACGCGATCGTCGTCAACGTCCCCAACGACGCGCACGCGGCGGTGTGCCGCGACGCGCTCGAAGCGGGCGTCGCGGTCTGCGTGGAGAAGCCGCTCGCGCTGGACCTGGCCGACGGCCGCGCGCTCACCGAACTGGCCGTCGGCGGCGGCTCGGTGCTGTTCACGGCGTTCCACCGGCGCTACAACGACAACGTGCTCGGGCTGCTGCGTTCGCTCCCCGACGCGGCGGCGGTGGAGTCGGTGACGGTGCGCTATCTGGAGAAGATCGAGGAGCACGTCGGCCAGGACCGCTGGTACCTGGACCCCGAGCGCTGCGGCGGCGGCTGTGTCGCCGACAACGGCCCCAACGCCTTCGACGTCGTGCGGCTGTTCCTCGGCGAGCTGACGGTCGAGTCCGCCGAGGTCGTACGCGACGGGGAGGGCGTCGACCGGCAGGCACGGGTGGAGCTGCGCTCGGCCGGCGGGGTGCCCGCCACCGTGGAGCTGGACTGGTCGTATCCGCACGGCGAGGCGAAGGACGTCACCGTCCGGCTGAAGGACGGCACCGAGCACCACGCGGACATGCTCGCCGGACACGACGCGTTCAAGAGCTCCCTGAAGCACGAATACGTGGGTGTGCTGAAGGAGTTCGAGCAGGCGGTGCGCGCCGGCACGGACGCCTCGCGCGCCGGGCTCGCGATGCTGGAGCTGGTCGACGCGACGTACCGCACGGAGCGGACCGAGCAGACGGGGCGAACAGAGCGGACGGGGGCGGTGACGTCATGAACAGGACGGCCAACGGGACGCAGGTCCCCGCGCTGCTGGCGCCCAGCCCGGAGAACGGCGACAAGCGCACGGTCAGGTCCGAGGTGGTCAAGGTGCTGCGGCACCGCCGTACGGACCGCGGTATGCGCCTGGAGGAGTTCGCCTCCCGCTGCGTACGCGAGGGCGAGCTGCACGAGCTCGTCACCACCGACCATCTGGAGACCGAGGCCGGCTCCCGTATCGACCGGGTCGGCTTCCTCGGATTCGTGGAGATCTCGGTGTCCGGGGTGCTGGACCGGGGCGACATCGTCCTGGTCGACGGAGAGCCCATCGGCACCCTGCTGGGCTTCGACGCCTGCCACTTCCCCAACCACTACAACGTACTGATCCACACCGCCTGGACGCTCACCGGTCCCGAGGCCGGCCTGCGGCCCGGCTCGCAGATCAGCTTCCGGCCACCGCCCACGGACGGCGACCCGGGAACCGGCCGACCCTGACAGATCCGCACCACCGCACGGACACGTCGGCCACGTCGGCCACCTCGGACATGGAGGGTTCAGTCATGGCACTACTCGACGAGATCGCGGCTCCCCGCGATCTCCGCGGTCTCTCGCCCGCGCAGCTCGGCCAGCTCGCCTCGGAGATCCGGGAGGTGATGATCGACGCGGTGTGCCGCTCCGGCGGACACCTCGGACCCAACCTGGGCGTGGTCGAACTGACCATCGCGCTGCACCGGGTCTTCGACTCACCGCAGGACACGCTGCTCTGGGACATCGGCCACCAGACGTACGTACAGAAGCTGTTGACCGGCCGGCGCGCCGGGTTCGACGGGCTGCGTACGCGTGACGGGCTGTCCGGCTACGCCTCGCGCGCCGAGTCCGAGCACGACGTGATCGAGAACTCGCACGCGTCGACGGCGCTCAGTTACGCGGACGGGCTGGCGCGCGCCCGCGAGTTGAGCGGCGACACGGACCGCGCCGTGGTCGCCGTCATCGGTGACGGGGCGCTGACCGGCGGTCTCGCCTGGGAGGCGCTGAACAACCTGGGCGGCGCGCCCCAGCGGCCGGTCATCGTGGTCCTCAACGACAACGAGCGCTCGTACGCGCCGACGGTGGGCGGCCTGGCGGCGCACCTCGGGAAACTGCGTTCGGCCACGGGCGACGCCACCTCCGCGAACGTCTTCGAGGAGTTCGGCTTCGGCTATCTCGGCCCGGTCGACGGGCACGACATCGCCGCCGTCGAGGACGCGCTGGGTCGTGCGCGGGCCCTGGGCGGTCCGGTCGTCGTCCATGTGGTGACGGAGAAGGGGCGCGGCTGGGAGACGGCCGAGACGAACGACCTGGACCGCTGCCATGTCGTACGGGCGACGCCGTCGGCCACTGCCGCGCCCGCGTCGAGTCCCGCGTGGACAGCGGTGTTCTCCGACGAGATGGTACGGATCGGGGCGGAGCGTCCCGACGTCGTGGCGATCACGGCGGCGATGGCGGAGCCGGTCGGACTGCTGGAGTTCCAGCGGGAGTTCCCGGCACGCACGATCGACGTCGGGATCGCCGAACAGCACGCGGCGGCGGCCGCCGCCGGTCTGGCGCTCGGCGGTCTGCACCCGGTGCTGGCCATCTACGCGACGTTCGGCAACCGCATGATCGACCAGATGGTCACCGACATCGCCCTGCACTCGGCCCCGGTCACGCTGGTGATGGACCGCGCGGGTGTCACCGGCGACGACGGCGCCAGCCACAACGGCATGTGGGACCTGACGCTCTTCCAGGCCGTACCGGACATCCGTATCGCCGCGCCCCGTGACGGCGCGACGCTGCGTGAACTGCTCCGCGAGGCGGTCGCCTGGGAGCAGGGGCCGACGGTGCTGCGCTTCCCCAAGGGGACCACCGGCGCGGACATCCCCGCGATCGACACGACCGACGGCTTCGACGTGCTCCACAACGCGCCCGGCCGCGACGTGCTGATCGTCTCGGTGGGTCCGATGGCCCGGCTCGCGCTGGACGTCGCGGGCAGGCTCGGGGAGGCGGGCGTCGGGGCGACGGTGGTCGACCCGCGCTGGGTCGCCCCGGTCAACCCCACGCTGGTGGAGGCCGCCGCGTACTTCAAGCATGTGATCACCATCGAGGACAGCGGCCGGGTCGGCGGCGTGGGCGCGGCGTTCGCGCAGGCCCTGGCGGACGCCGGGATCGACACGCCCGTACGGAACTTCGGGCTGCCGCGCGAGTTCCTCGACCACGGGTCGCGGGCCCAGGTCCTCGCCCACTGCGGGCTGACCGCCGACGCCGTCACGGACGCGGTACTGACTCGGATGACCTCGGAAAGGACACTCACCTCATGACCGCCATCGCTCTCGGAATGCCGGATGTTCCGGTGAAGCTCGCCGACCGGAGGGTCAGTCGACAGATCCAGGTCGGTTCGGTGGCTGTCGGTGGGGATGCGCCGGTGTCGGTGCAGTCGATGACGACGACGCGGACGTCGGACATCGGGGCGACGTTGCAGCAGATCGCGGAGCTGACGGCGTCGGGGTGCCAGATCGTGCGGGTGGCGTGTCCGACGCAGGATGACGCGGACGCGTTGTCGACGATCGCGCGGAAGTCGCAGATCCCGGTGATCGCGGATATTCATTTCCAGCCGAAGTACGTGTTCGCGGCGATCGACGCGGGGTGTGCGGCGGTGCGGGTGAATCCGGGGAACATCAAGCAGTTCGACGACAAGGTCAAGGAGATCGCGAAGGCGGCGGGGGCCGCCGGGACCCCTATCCGTATCGGGGTGAACGCGGGTTCGCTGGACGCGCGTCTGCTGAGGAAGTACGGCAAGGCCACCCCGGAGGCGCTGGTGGAGTCGGCGTT
>NZ_JBHXDC010000010.1:0-267926 GCF_042725135.1 Streptomyces sp. NPDC060366
CCGGTCAGCGAGGTCAGGGCTTTGCTCCGCAGCGCGACGATCTTCGCCGCGTCCTCCAGGCTCAGCGCCCCGGCGATGTGTGCTGCGGCGATCTCGCCCTGCGAGTGACCGATGACGGCATCCGGACGCGTGCCGTGGTGCTCCCACAACCGGGCCAGGGACACCATGACCGCGAACAGCGCCGGCTGGACGACGTCCACGCGCTCCAGCAACGCTCCGGTCGGGTCGATCAGGACGTCTCGCAGCGACCAGTCGACATACGGCGCCAGCGCCGCAGCGCATGCGTCGATCGACTGGGCGTAAACCGGCTCGGTGGTCAGGAGATCAGCGGTCATCAGGGGCCATTGGGCGCCCTGGCCGGGGAAGACGAACACCGTCTTACCCTGCGGACGCGTCACACCGCTCACCACATGCGCACTCGGAGCACCCTCGCCCAGAGCCGCCAGGCCGTCCATCAGCTCGCCACGGTCCGTCGCGACAACCGCACCCCGGTGAGACAGAGCCGTACGCGTGGTGGTCAGCGCATGCGCGACCTGACCGGCCGTGACCTCCGGATGCGCGGCAAGGTGAGCGTACAGCCGGGAAGCCTGGGCACGCAGCGCGTCGGATGTGTGACCGGACACCGGCCACACCACCACACCCGAAGAAGACCCGGACGAGTCATCCGTCTCCGTGGTCTCGACCGGCTCGGCTGCCGGGGCCTGTTCCAGGATGACGTGCGCGTTCGTACCGCTGATGCCGAATGCCGAGACACCCGCCCGCCTCGGCCTGCCCTCACCCTCCGGCCAGGGAGTGTTCTCCCTCAGCAGGCGAACGGTCTCCGACGACCAGTCGATGTGTGACGACGGCTCATCCGCATGCAGGGTGCGCGGCAGCACGCCCTCCCGCATTGCCAGGACCATCTTGATCACACCGCCCACACCGGCAGCCGCCTGCGTGTGCCCGATGTTCGACTTCAGCGATCCGAGCCACAACGGAGCGTCATCGGGTCGGTCCTGACCATAAGTAGTGAGGATGGCCTGCGCCTCGATCGGGTCACCCAGCGTCGTACCCGTCCCGTGCGCCTCCACCGCCTGGACATCCGCCGCCGACAGTCCCGCGTTCGCGAGTGCCTGACGGATCACCCGCTGCTGCGAAGGCCCGTTCGGCGCCGACAGCCCGTTCGACGCACCGTCCTGATTGACCGCCGAACCCCGCACCACCGCCAGGATCTCGTGCCCGTTGCGTACGGCGTCCGACAGACGCTCCACGAGCACGACTCCCGCGCCCTCCGCAAGCCCAGTCCCGTCCGCCTCGTCGGAGAACGCCTTGCACCGGCCGTCCGGCGCCAGACCACCCTGGTAGTCGAAATCGACCAGCATGCCCGGCGTGGCCATGAGGGTGACGCCGCCGGCCAGCGCGAGGTCGCACTCGCTCTGCCGCAGAGACTGGCACGCCAGATGCAGCGCCGTCAGCGACGACGAGCACGCCGTGTCCACCGTCACCGCCGGTCCCTCCAGGCCAAGGGCGAAGGCGACACGGCCCGAGATGACGCTCGGCAGGCTGCCGGTCATCAGATGGCCCTGGACGCCCTCGGTCGGCTCGCTGAGCCGGGGGCCGTAGTCCTGGTGGGTGGCACCGATGAACACGCCCGTACGCCCGCCGCGCAGTGAGCGCGGTTCGATGCGGGCGTGCTCCACCGCTTCCCAGGCGATCTCCAGAATGACCCGCTGCTGGGGGTCCATGGCCAGCGCTTCGCGCGGCGAGATGTTGAAGAACTCGGCGTCGAATCCCGCGATGTCGTCGAGGAACGCCCCCTGCGGTTCGCGGCCTTCGGGACGCAGCGTCTCGGACTCGCCCACGGCGCGTTCCAGGTCCCAGCCGCGATCGGTGGGGAACGTGGAGACGGTGTCGACACCGTCGGCCAGGACGCGCCACAGGTCCTCGGGGGAGGCGACACCGCCGGGGAAGCGGCACGCCACGCCGACTATGGCGATGGGTTCCTGCTCTCCCGACACGGCGGCGTCGAGTCGCTGCCGTGTGCGACGGAGGTCGGCTGTGACGCGCTTCAGGTAGTCGCGAAGTTTGTCCTCGGTGCTGATACTCATCCGCTACCGTCCGCCCTTTCACAGCGTTGGCGGGCCCGATTTCGAGCCGCACAGGAAATCGGCCTGCGCCGCCTGCGTAGTTCGGGCGAGGAGCGGCATGTGACGGTGAACGGGGTCCCGGTACGCAGGAGGGCGCTACTTGATCCGTACAAGCGGCTTGACGCTAAGCACGCCGACTAAAGCGGACCTAAGAGTCCGTTCCGTCCGCCGAGCCCCTGCTCCGGGCGGGCTTCCACCGCTCTTAGCTGGGCTTTAGCGGTCATGGACAAGGTGAGGCCGGGTAGGGTGCGCGCCGCAGGTGCGACGCATGCGAATGAATTCGTCCGACGCACACAGGAAGTCCTCCACCATGACCAGCACCTCCACGTCCGTGCCCCTTCCTCAGCGATTGCTCGCCATCTGGCGTGACGTCCTGGATACACACCAGGTGGATAGCGACGGACTCACCATTGACGCGGATCTGCCCGACCTTGGGACGCGTTCGATCCTGATCATCGAGATCGCGATGCGTATTCAGCGTGAGATCGGTGTCGACGTACCGCTGGAAACGTTCATCGAGACGCGGACGATTGACCAACTCGCCAAATCCATCGTGGAGATGGACCCGGAGGCGGGCTCCCGATGACCGATGTCTCCGGCGAGACACCTGACACGAACACGAACACCGGCGCGAACACGAACACCGGCGCGAATGCGAACGGCGACGCGAACGCCGACGGGAACGCGAACACGGACGCGAACGCCGATGTGACGGCGGTCGGCCCCCTCACCGAGCTGGCGGACGACGATCTCGAACTGCTCCTGCTCATCCGGCACTTCGAGCGCAAACTGCTCGACCTCTTCGGGCAGGGCGAGCTGAACGGCACCACCCACACCTGTCTGGGACAGGAGTACGTGCCGGTCTCGCTGCGTCCCCTGCTGGAGGATCGCGACTTCGTCTTCAGCAACCACCGGGGCCACGGCCATTACCTCTCCCGATTCCGCGACCCGGCCGGTCTGCTGGCCGAGATCATGGGCCGTGAGGGGGCCGTGTGTTCCGGTGTCGGCGGCAGCCAGCACATCCTGCGTGACCGCTATCTCTCCACGGGCGTACAGGGTCAGAGCCTCCCGGTGGCCGTCGGCGCGGGACTGCACCAGCTGCGGACCGACCCGGGCGCGCTCGTCTGCGCGTTCATCGGTGACGGCACATGGGGCGAGGGCGCGGTGTACGAGGCGCTGAACATGGCCCAGCTCTGGCGGGTTCCGCTGCTGGTGGCAGTGGAGCACAACGGCATCGCCCAGTCGACCCCGGCCGAGGCGAACATGGCCGGCACCATCGAGGGCCGGGCCGCCGCTTTCGGAATCCGGTACCAGCGGGTCGCCTCGCTGGACGTGAACGCCGTCCGTGCCGGCCTGGCGCCACTGGTGCGAGAGGTGCGGGAGCAACGCGGCCCGCTGGTGGTCGAGTTCGTCACGCATCGGATCGGACCGCACAGCAAGGGGGACGACACCCGGACGCGCGAGCAACTGGCGCATGCCCGGGAGCACGACTGGTACCGGCTCTACGCCGCTGCCTTCCCGGAGCACTTCGAGAGCTGGGACAGCAAGGTCAGGGCCGAGGTGGACGAGATCGCGCGGGACGTCGCCGGACGGTCGCCCGCGGTGTGGAGTGGCTCATGCGCGTAGCCGAGAACCTCAATCAGTCGCTCCGCACACTGCTGGAGGCGGAGCCCCGGGCGTACGTCCTCGGGGAGGACATCGCCGATCCGTACGGGGGAGCGTTCAAGGTCACCAAGGGCCTGAGCGACAGCTTCCCGGGCCGCGTCCTCACCACGCCCATCAGCGAGTCGGGGATCGTCGGCGCGGGCGCGGGACTGGCACTCGCGGGTGACGTGGCGATCGTCGAGATCATGTTCGGTGACTTCGTCGCGCTCGCCTTCGACCAGATCGTCAACTTCGCGAGCAAATCCGTATCGATGTACGGCCGCCGGGTGCCGATGCCGCTGGTGGCACGCTGCCCGATGGGCGGCAGGCGCGGCTACGGGGCGACCCACAGCCAGAGCCTCCAGAAGCACTTCATCGGCGCGCCCGGTCTCTCGCTCTACGAACTGTCTCCGTTCCGCGATTCCTACGAGCTGCTGTCGGAGATCGTGGAGCGGGAAGAGCCGGCGATGCTCTTCGAGGACAAGGTGCTCTACACGAGCCAGATGTTCACCGACGGCGTCGTGGACGACCTGCTCTCCTTCGACCGGCATCCTCAAGCGCCGGACGTAGCACGGGTGTTCGTCGATGATCCCGACCGTTACGACGTCGTGCTGATCGCGGCTGGCGGCATGGCGCACCGGGCCTGTGAGGCGGTGCGCGACCTGCTCGTCGAGGACGAGATCACGGCGCTGCTGCTGGTGCCCACCCGCCTCTACCCCTTCGCGGCGGAGCCGCTGCTCGCCACGCTGGGCGCGGCCGATGTGATCTGTGTGGCCGAGGAGGGCACGGCCGGCGGCACCTGGGGCGCGGAGGTGGCGCAGCAGTTGCACCAACGGCTGTGGGGGACGCTGCGCCGTCCGGTACGGCTCGTCCACTCCGCGGACAGCGTGATTCCGAGCGCCGCCCACCTGGAGGAGCGCGTTCTGGTGAGCGGAGACACGATTAGGCAAGCGGTTGTGGAGGCCCTGCGTGACTGAGATCCGTGTGCCCAAGCTCAATAACAACGACACCGAGTACACACTCGTCGAGTGGTTGGTCGATGACGGCAAGCCGATCGCCGAGGGCGATCCGGTGGCCTTGGTGGAGACCTCGAAGGCGGCGGAGGAGCTGGAGTCCGCGGCCGAGGGTGTTCTGCGTCAGTCGCTGGTGGCCGGGGCGGTCTGTGCTCCTGGTGATGTCATCGGGCATGTACTCGCCCCTGGCGAGACGGTGGAGGCGGCCCACGTCGCTCCTGTCGCGTCCGCCGCTCCCGTTCCAGGGGCCGAGTCGTCTCCCGCCGGCGTGACGATCACCAAGCCGGCACGGGTGCTGATGACGGAGTGGGGGATCGGCGAGGAGCGGGTCCTGGGGTGGGGGCTGAAGGTCGTCAGGCGGACGGACGTCGAGCGCCTCGCCGGGCCGGCGCCGACCGGGGAGACGGAGACGATGGGGGAGGCGGAGACGATGCCCGCTTCCCCAGCTCCCACTGCCACTGCTCCCACCGCGCCTACGCACTCCACGAAGGGCACCGTTCCGACGCTGTCGCAGGCGCTGCCGTCCGTGCAACAGGCGGTCGGACGCAGCGTTCTGACGTCACATCAGACGATTCCCGCCGCGTACACCGTGGTGAAGGTGGACGTCACAAGGGCCCAGACCCTGGCGGCGCAGGAGGGCAAGCGGCTCCGGCGACTGGTGGGTCTGCCGGAGCTGCTGCTGTCGGCGGTGGCCCGCTCGTATCGAGCCTTCCCGCTGTGCTTCGCCCGCCTGGCCGACGCCCGCACGGCCGAACTCGCCGACGCCGCCCATGTGGGTGTCACGATGGACGTCGGCCAGGGACTGTTCGTGCCGGTGGTGGAGCGTGCGTCGGACCTGACGTTCGAGGAGATCGTTGAGGCGGTGTCGGGCTTCCGGCGCACCGTCATGTCGGGCACGTTCCGGGAGTCGGAGCTGTCGGGCGGCAACATCACGGTCACCCTGCACAACGACCTCGATGTGGTGGCGGCAGTGCCGTTCGTCTTCCCCGGGCAGGCGTGCGCGCTCGCCCTCGCGGGCCCCCAGCAGGAGCTTTTCCTGGACTCCGAGGGAGCGGTGACGGCGCGGACGGTGGTCAACGTGGGCCTCGCCTACGACCACCGGCTTCTCAACGGCCGGGACGCCGTGCTGTTCCTCCAGCGCGTCAAGGCGCTGCTGCAGTCGCCGGAGAAGCTGCTCGGCGAGGCGTGACACGATGTGAAGCGACCGGCTGCGGTCCGCCCCGATGTCAGGGGGACCGCGGCCGCGTGTCCGGACCGTAGCCGAGTGCACCGTACCCGGGCGGTTGGTAGTCCGGTGTGAACGCTTCCAGCCTGCTCTTGAGTTCGGTGAGTACGTCGGCCGCTTCGGCGCTGTCGACGATGCGGTGGTCGACAGCCAGGCTCAGCCGCATCATGGGCGCCACCGTCACCACGCCTCCGCGGACGACCGCGCGGTCCACGACCCGGCCCACGCCGACGGTGACGGCGGTGCCTCCGACGAAGTGGAAGCTGTCCACGGCGCGGTGACCGAGAGAGGTGATGGCGACCGTACCGATCAGCTCCGGGCGGTGTCGCAGCGACCGGGTCGTCAGCTTGAACAGCGCCCGGCCGAGGGGGGTCGGCAGCCGGTGAAGGGCACGTATACGCGCGTACTCCGGCATGGTGTCGGGATCGCCGCCCCGGAAGTGGTTCACCTGTTCCTGGATGGTGTCGAGCGAGGCGTCGTCCAGGGACGGTATGACAGTGGACAGGACGACCCGCCTGCCGTTCAGCGAGGCGTCGAGGGTGAGCTTCCCGCTGACCATCGAGTACCGCGCGACGCGGGGACGCATCCGGCCGCGGATCGCGGCGTTGACCTCTGGATGGTTGCTGAGGACCCGGCCGACGGCGTGCATGACGTAGGCGACCACGGCGTAGGCCTTCGGAGCCTCGCGTGCGCTGACGCGGTGCTGCTGGACCCTGCTCATGTCGACCTCGGTGTCGAGGAAGGCCGCCGCCGCGGCCCGGTTCTCCTCGCAGAGGTAGAGAGTGTGGCGGCGCTCGGGGTGGAACGCGGTCGCGCTCATCGCCGCGCCACTGCCCTGTGCGTGCCCGCCGGGGCGCCGGTCTCCGGCCGATCCTGCCCAGGGACGCTGCGCCCGGCACGTTTTTCGGGCGCGGTCGCCGCCGGGCCGGGCTTGTCGCGGGTCAGGGCGGTGAAGTCGTCGATGGCGTTCACGCAATTTCCTCCGATGGTCGAATCGGATACTCGCGCCCGAAGCTAAAAAGCCTCTTAAATCATGGACGAGTCGCGCTGGACCGTACGGAATCAGACGAGACAGAACTCGTGCCCCTCCGGATCGGCCATCTCCACATGATCCGGCCTGCCCTGCGACTCGTGCTCCCGGATCACCGTCGCCCCCGCCGCCGTCAGCCGCTCGACCGCCGCGACGACCCGCGGCCACCGTGTCTCCCAAGGGGTGTCCCGGCCGCCACCGACCTGGATGTCCAGATGCAGCCGGTTCTTCACGACCTTCGACTCAGGGACCTTGAGGAAGGAGAGACTCGGGCCCACCCCGTCCGGATCCGAGAGGTACGCGCCGTCGTCCCACTCCTCCTCCGGAACCCCGTGGTGGGCGAACCACGCCTCCCAGGTGCCGAATCCGGTGGGTGGCGCCTTCTCGACGTACCCCAGGGCGAGTGCCCAGAACTCCGCCAGCTTCGCGGGGTGCGCGCAGTCGATCGTCATACTCCACTTAGTGGCCACCATGCCTCCTCGGTCGTGTGTGCGAACCATATCGGGCGGCACTGACAGTGCGTCCGCACGCCGCGGAGCCGGCGCGGCAGGGGAGAGTAGGGGTTGATCGGCGCGGGCGCATACCCAATTCTTGTCGAATGCGCTACTTGCGTGCCTGTCGAGTTCGGAGCCTTGCCGATGACCTATGAGATACGTGGCGCGTCCCCGGCCACGTCCGTCGTCTCTCCCTCGCCGGCGGAGCCCGGTCCGTCCCCGGCGAGGCCCGGACGGCTCGTCGCGACGAGCGATCTGCACATCCGGTATCCCGAGAACCGGAAGATCGCCGACTCCCTGTGGCCCGAGTCGGAGCACGACTGGCTGCTGGTGGCCGGTGACATCGGCGAGCTGGTGTCCGACATCGAATGGACCCTGCGCACACTGAGCGAGCGGTTCGCGAAGGTCATCTGGGTGCCGGGCAACCACGAACTGTGGACCGCCCCCGACGATCCGGTCAAGCTCAGGGGCGACGCCAAATACCGTCATCTCGTGGAGCTCTGCCGGGAGATGGGCGTCGTCACGCCGGAGGATCCCTACCCCGTCTGGGAGGGCGAGGGCGGCCCCGTCGTGATCGCGCCGCTGTTCCTGCTGTACGACTACTCCTTCCGGCCCGCCGGAACGTACTCCAAGGAAGCGGCCCTCGCCGTGGCCGAGGCCGCCGGTGTCGTCTGCACCGACGAGTTCCTCCTCCACCCCGACCCGTATCCCAGCAGGGAGGCGTGGTGCCGCGCCCGGCTCGCGGCCACCGAGCGCCGGCTCATGGAGATCCCGCCCGAGCTGCCCACCGTCCTGATCAACCACTGGCCGATCGTGCGCGAACCCACGAACGTGCTGTGGCGACCGGAGTTCGCCCTGTGGTGCGGTACGGAGGGCTCGGCGGACTGGCCGCAGAGATTCCGGGCCGCCTCGGTCGTGTACGGGCATCTGCACATACCCCGGCTCATGTGGTGCGACGGAGTGCCTCATCAGGAGGTCTCGCTCGGCTACCCGAGGGAGTGGGCACGGCGCCCGCGGGAGGCCGGCCGGCCCGTGCAGATACTGCCGCTGCCGGTCCGCGACGAAGCGGGGGTGCCGCGATGATCGAGCGCATCGTGCCCGCCGAGGCGGAGACGGCCGAGGCGTACGGAGACCTCCCCGAGGCCACGCTCTTCCCCGAGGAGGCGCTTCTGGTGAAGTCCGCGGTGGCGCAGCGCCGCGACGAGTTCACCACCGCCCGGCACTGCGCGCGCCAGGCCCTGACGCGGCTGGGCGCCCCGGCGGGGGCGATCCTCACCGGCGAGCGCGGCGCGCCGCTGTGGCCGGAGGACGTGGTCGGCAGCATCACGCACTGCGCGGGCTACCGCGCGGCCGTGGTGGCCCGCCCCGCGCACGCCGCCGCGATCGGTGTCGACGCGGAGCCCGCGCTGCCGTTGCCCGAAGGCGTCCTGGAGGCGGTGGCCCTGCCCGACGAGCAGATCGCGGTGAAGGAACTCCTGGCGTCCGCGCCGGGCGTCGCCTGGGACCGGCTGCTGTTCAGTGCCAAGGAGTCGGTCTACAAGGCGTGGTACCCGCTGACGAGGCGCTTCCTGGAGTTCGAGGAGGCCAGGCTCGTCTTCGACCCGGCGGGAGGGACGTTCACGGCGCACCTCCTCGCCGGGCCGGCGCGGGCGGGGGGCCGTACGTTGCACACGTTCGACGGACGCTGGCTGTCGGACGAAGGCATCGTGCTCACGTCCGTCACGGTCCCGGCGTAGGCAACGACCGGAGCGCCGGACGGTCCGCACAGGCGGCCCGTCCGGCGCTCCGGACACTCAGACTTGGCGCACTCAGGCGATCGACGCCGACACGATCGCCGACACCGCGATGTTGCACGACGCCGTCACCCACACCGCGGGATGCGGCTCGGCCTCGACCAGCGTCGCGCCCAGCTTGCCCGGGGTCACCAGGTCCACGACCAGGAACGCCACCGCCATCATCACGAGGCCGAGCATCCCGAACGCGGCTGTGGACGCAAGGCCCTTGCCGAAGTCGTCGTACGTCGTCCAGATGGACGTGAAGACGATGCCGCCGATACCCAGGAGCGCCGAGCTGAGCAGGAGTGCGGCGTTGCGGTTCCGGTCCTCCCAGATCTGCTTCCCGAGCTTCCCCGGCGTCAGCACGTCGATGAGGACGATACCGAGGATCAGAAGGACCACACCGAGCGCGCCGTAGGCGCCGGCCCGGCCAAGTCCGTTGACTATGTCGTTCATTGAGAAGCCCGTCTCCGCTGCTGAAGATGATCGTGGCAAAGGCGTCGCAAAATGTATCGCACGGTGCGCGAGCTGCGAGGGGGAGCCGGGAACCGCAGCCGAACCGCGTCCGGACCGTGGCCGGAAGCTCGCGTTCCTCGTCCGAATTATCGATCAACATGCCCATGCTCCCGCTTTGTCCATCCGTGCGGCGCACACAGAACAGGCACGGACACGCACCACACGAGGCGGCGCACGCTGTTACTACGATCGGTGCGACCGCCGTCGCGGCAGCCGCGCCGGCACGCGCGTCCGCCGCCAACGGCGGCTCCGCGCCCGCCACCGAAAGGACCCCAGTCGTGCAAGCCGCCACCCCGGTCAGCTCCCCGGACACCCCGCCGGCCAGGAACGATCCGTACGACCGTCCCGTCGCCGAACTGCTCGCCCGGATGACCGACGAGGAGAAGCTCGGCCAGCTCCAGCAGCTCGCCTGGGCGGGTGCCACCGGCCCCGGCGGCACCCAGACCCGGGAGGCCGAAGAGGCGGCCCGCGCGGGCCTGTTGGGCTCCGTGCTGAACATCCACGGAGCCAAGGAGAGCAACGCCCTCCAGCGGATCGCCGTCGAGGAGTCCCGGCTCGGCATCCCGCTGATCTTCGGTCTCGACATCATCCACGGCTTCTGGACCACCTTCCCGATCCCTCTCGCGCAGGCGGCGAGCTTCGATCCCGCCGTGTCCGAGCTGGACGCCTCGGTCTCGGCGGCCGAGGCGCGGTCCAACGGCGTGCACTGGACGTTCGCGCCGATGATGGACGTCACCAGCGAGCCCCGCTGGGGCCGTATCGCCGAATCCGGCGGTGAAGACCCCTATCTGAACGGCGTGCTGGCGGCTGCCAAGGTACGCGGCTACCAGGGCGACGACCTGAAGGCGAAGGACCGGATCGCCGCCTGCGCCAAGCACTACGTCGCGTACGGCGGCGCCGAGGGCGGCCGGGACTACAACACGGTCGACGTGTCCGAGGCGCGCCTGCGCAACCACTACCTGCCGCCGTTCAAGGCGGCCGTGGACGCCCAAGTGGCCACGGTCATGGCCGCGTTCAACACCATCAGCGGCGTCCCCGCACACGGCAACGCGCACACGCTCACCCGGATCCTCAAAGAGGACTGGGGATTCGACGGCTTCGTCGTCAGCGACTGGTCCGGAGTCCAGGAGCTGATCCCGCACGGATTCGCCGCCGACGGCGAGGACGCGGCCCGGCTCGCGCTGGGCGCCGGTGTCGACATGGAGATGGTCAGCACCCATGTCGCGGACCACGGAGGGAAGTTGCTGAGCGAGGGGCGGATCGACGCCGGTCGACTCGACGACGCCGTCACCCGTGTCCTGCGCGTCAAGTTCCGGCTCGGACTCTTCGACGATCCGTACGTCCCCGAGCAGGCCGAGATCGCCGGGCCGACGGTCGAGGCCCGGTCCGCGGCCCGTACGGCCGCCGCGCGCTCCATGGTGCTGCTCAGGAACGAGGGCGGCGCGCTGCCGCTCGCGAAGACGGTCCGCTCCCTCGCCGTCGTCGGGCCGTTCGCCGACTCCGACGATCTCCAGGGCACCTGGGCGGGGCCCGGCGCGGAGAAGTTCCGGTCGGTCACCGTGCTCGACGCCGTACGGACCGCCCTCCCGGACGCCACCGTCACCCACGCCCTCGGCATCGACGCCACCGGCCAGGACACCGGCACGCTCCAGGACGCCGTCGCCGCGGCGCGGGCCGCCGACGTCACCGTCGTCGTCGTGGGGGAGAGCCCGGACATCAGCGGCGAGGCGAACTCGCGCAGCGACATCGGACTGCCGGGCAGGCAGGAGGAGTTGATCGCGGCGGTCGCGGCCACGGGCAAGCCGTACGTGGTCGTCCTCGTCAACGGCCGTCCGCTCGCCCTCGGCGACTGGGCCGACGCCGCCCCGGCCGTGCTGGAGGCGTGGCACCCCGGCATGGAGGCCGGGAACGCGATCGCCGACGTGCTGTTCGGGGACGTCGACCCCGGTGGCCGGCTCCCGTCGTCCTTCCCCCGTACGGTCGGCCAGATCCCGGTCAACTACAACCACGAGCGGACCGGCCGCCCCTACGACCCGGCCGATCCGGACCAGCGCTACGTCTCCCGGTACCTGGATGTGCCGGACGGCCCGCGCTACCCGTTCGGCCACGGTCTGAGCTATACGACCTTCACCATCTCCGAGCCCTCGCTCAGCCGCGGTTCCGTCGGTGCGCAGGACCTGCGCGAGGGCGACACGGTGGAGGTCACCGTCACCGTAAGCAACACGGGCGAGCGCGACGGGGACGAAGTCGTCCAGCTCTATCTGCGCGATCCCGTCGCGAGCATCGTCCAGCCGGTCCGGCGGCTGCGCGGATTCAGCCGGGTGAGCGTCGGGGCCGGGAAGTCCACCACCGTGCGCTTCAGTCTCGGCGCGGCGGACTTCGGCTTCTGGACGAATGACCCGGACGGCCGGTTCGTGGTGGAGGAGGGCACGGTCGACATCATCGTCGGCGCCGACTCGACGGCCACCGCCAAGGACACGCTGAAGATCGTCTGAGGGCACGTCGCCCCAGGTGGTAAGGAGTGCTGCCCGGAGGCCGCGGGCACACTCCCACAGCGTGAGCTTGCCTCACGGAGGGACCCGCCGGATGATTTCGGCGGGCCCCTCTCCCGTGCGGAGAGCGCCCCGGGGAGCCCCTGGGGAGCGCTCGCCCGACGACCACGACCAGGGAGACATCCGCCATGACAGAGACCGACATCCGCGACGACCGGGCGCGGGGCAGGTTCGAGGCGTACGAGGGCGACGAGCTCGTCGGCGTCATCGGCTACTTCGTGATGGCCGGTGCCCCCGCCGCGCTCGTGGCCGTGCACACCGTCGTGGAGCAGGGCCACGAGGGCAAGGGCATCGCGGGCGCGCTGGTGAAGGAGTTCTACGCGACGGCGGCCCGCGAGGGCGTGCCCGTCGTACCGCTGTGCCCGTACGCGGCCAGGTGGACGCAGCGGCACCCGGACGAGGCGGCGGTGGCTCCCGCCGCGTCCGAGGAGACGGTGCGCGCGGCGGAGGCCCAGCTCAAGGCGGACTCCGGGCGCTGGTGAGGCCGGCGGGGCATCGACGGCTCGCCCGGATGCCGGTACGCCGGGTCGATCATGAGTGGACCCGGCGCGCGTGGGCACGCGCATCGGGAGACATTGGGAAAGCACGAGTCCGTACTTTTGGAGGACTGGCATGACCCATCCGTATCCCGACCCCGTACCGCCCTCGCCCACCCCGCCGCCGGGGCCGCCCGGACCCGAACCGGGTCCGGCGCCCGGACCGGTGCCGGGACCGGCGCCCGTCCCCGGGCCGCCTCCGGGCCCGTCACCGGACCCGATCCCCAGCCCGCCGGGCCCCGACCCGGTCCCTGACCCGGAACCGGCACCGGGACCGCTCGGCTAGTGGGTGTCCTCAATCGCCGGACGGGCTCCATACAGAGCCCGTCCGGCGATTGAGGACAAGCGCGGGCAGGTCAGCCCGAGACCTCGGAGCGGTCCCCGCCCCACAGCGTGTGGAACGAGCCCTCGCGGTCCGTACGCCGGTAGGTGTGCGCACCGAAGAAGTCGCGCTGCCCCTGCGTGAGCGCCGCGGGCAGCCGCTCCGCGCGCAGCGCGTCGTAGTACGAGAGCGCCGCCGCGAAGCCCGGTGTCGGCACACCCTGCCGTACCGCCGTCGCGATCACCTCGCGCCAGTCGTCCTGCGCCGCGCCGATCTCCTCGGCGAACTGCTTGTCGGCCAGCAGGCTCGGCAGATCGCGCTGCGCGTCGTAGGCGCCCCGGATCCGGTCCAGGAACGCCGCCCGGATGATGCAGCCCGCACGCCAGATCGCGGCGACGGACCCGAGGTCGATGTTCCAGCCGTACTCCTCGCTGCCCGCCTGGATCTGGTGGAAGCCCTGGGTGTACGACACGATCTTCGACGCGTACAGCGCCTGCTCCACCCGGTCCGCGAAGCGCGCCGCCTCGTCCTCGCTCAGCGCGGTCGCCTTCGGGCCCGGCAGCGTCTGCGAGACGTCCCGCAGCGCGGCGTGCCCGGAGAGCGAGCGCGCGAAGACCGCCTCGGCGATGCCGGAGACCGGCACACCGAGGTCGAGGGCGATCTGCACCGTCCAGCGCCCGGTGCCCTTCTGCTCGGCCTGGTCGACGACGACGTCGACGAACGGCTTCCCGGTCGCGGCGTCCTGATGGGCCAGCACCTCGGCCGTGATCTCGATCAGATACGAGTCGAGCCGCCCGGTGTTCCAGGTCCGGAACGTCTCGGCGATCTTCTCGGGGGAGTAGCCGGCGACCGCGCGCAGCAGGTGGTACGCCTCGGCGATCAGCTGCATGTCGGCGTACTCGATGCCGTTGTGCACCATCTTGACGAAGTGTCCGGCGCCGTCGGGGCCGATGTGGGCCACCGTCGGGGTGTCGTCCGGCGCCTTCGCCGCGATGCGCTCCAGGAGCGGGCCGAGCGACTCGTAACTCTCCTTGGAGCCGCCGGGCATGATGCTCGGACCGTGCAGCGCGCCCTCCTCGCCGCCCGAGATACCGACGCCGACGAAGTGGATGCCGCGCTCGCGCAGCTCCTTCTCACGGCGGCGGGTGTCTGCGAAGTGCGCGTTTCCGCCGTCGATGATGACGTCGCCCTCTTCGAGCAGCGGGGCGAACTCCTGGATCACGGCGTCGGTCGCGTCGCCGGCCTTGACCATGATGACGAGACGGCGCGGGCGCTCCAGCGCGGCGACGAACTCCTCCGCGGAGTCCGCGGGCACGAAGACGCCCTCCTCGCCGAACTCGTCGACCAGGGCGTGGGTCTTCGACGCCGTGCGGTTGTGCAGGGCGACGGTGAAACCGTTGCGGGCGAAGTTCCGGGCGAGATTGCGGCCCATCACCGCGAGCCCGGTGACGCCGATCTGGGCAGTACCACTCATGCGTGTGCTCCTGGGTCTCCGTCGGATGTACCTCGTCCGGCGGTAGGGGTACGTACCGCCGGACGAGGCTGTTCATCGATCTTCAAGCCGCCCGCATTCTGTCGCATTCCGGGTCGGACGCGTCGTGACCGTTCACCTCTTGGGCGGAAGGGGCGTCGATGCGGTCCATCGTTCACCAACTCTTGACACTCTCTCAGCGGCGGCGTAACACTGGCCTGGCTTTGGAGAGCGCTCTCCCGCAGTGATTCCAGTGTTCCTGACGTTCCCGGACCGGAGAGCCGCTGTCCGCGGTGCACCGTCCAGTACCACTCTCTCCCCCCACCGCATACGGCGCGTATGCGGACGAAGAGCGGCATGGAGGTCCGCATGGCCGAAAGACTTCGCAGAACCACCCTGGTGTCCGCGTTGCTCGTGTTCACCGCCCTGGCCCTGGTGGCCATGGGGCTGACCGCGATCACGGACACCGCGACCGCCGAGCCCAAGAACGACCGCGGCACCACGGCCGCGTCCCACGCGGGACACAAGATGCCACCGGTCGTCCCCGTCCCCTCGGGCGACGACCCGGACGGCGACGGCTACATACCGGCGAACCCGCCGGTCACCGGGGTCGAACCGTCGGACGAGATCCCGCCCCACCGCTACTTCCACGAGTTCCAGGCGAACTGCGACGTCACCCACACCAGGCCGGACGACCCGATCGTCTACCCGGGTCAGCCGGGCGCGTCGCACGACCACACCTTCATGGGCAACCGGACCACCGACGCCGCCAGCACCACGGCCTCGCTGGACGCCGGCACCACCGCGTGCAAGGCGCAGGGCGACCGGTCCGCGTACTGGATGCCGACCCTGCTCAACGACAACCAGCCGGTACGGCCCATCGGCCCGCAGGTCATCTACTACAAGGCGGGAGTCACCGACTACCGGACCGTCAGGCCGTTCCCGAAGGGCCTGCGGTTCGTCGTCGGCAGCCCGACCCAGACCGCCGAGCAGTTCCGCGACCACCCGGGCTGGGTGGAGGGCTGGGAGTGCGGTAATTCGTTCAACAACACCGAGATCCCGGCCAGTTGCCCGGCCACCCGTGATGTCCAGCTCAACCTCCGTTTCCAGGCCCCCAGTTGCTGGGACGGAAAGTATCTGGACACCCCGGACCACAAGAGTCACATGGCCTATCCGCTCGTCCAGGGCGCCAACCAGGACGTCTGCCCGACGTCGCACCCGGTGGCGCTCCCGATGGTCGAGTTCAAGATGGCCTGGCCGGTGAACGGCGACATGTCCAAGGTGAGACTCGCCAGTGGGACAGGGCACTCGTTCCACTACGACTTCTTCAACGCCTGGGACAACGCCACGCTGGCCGCCATGGTCAACCACTGCGTCGTCGGCGGCCTCCAGTGCGACGCGCGCGGCTACGACCAGAACAATCCACAGGCCGGTGCGGCCCTGAACGAGGACTACGAACTGCCGTGACCGGGACCGCTCTCCCGCCGGGGCGCACTCCGCCCTGGCGGGAGAGCGCTCTCCCATTGATCTTCCGCCCCGTACCGCCGCCGCCCGCTTCCCATATCCCCCGCCCGCACTCTCCCCACAGGTGACTCATGAGCGATTCACGACTCTTCCCGAGATCCGCGCCCGGCCGGCTGCGCACCATGGCATCGGTCGCCGCCACCACACTTCTCGCCGCCTTCGCCGTGACCCTCCCGGCCGCCCAGCCCGCGCACGCCGCGGGCAGCGTCGTCAAGGTCACCGGATCACAAGGCGCCTGGCAGTTGACCGTCGACGGGGCGCCGTACCAGGTCAAGGGTCTGACCTGGGGCCCGTCCGTCGCCGACGCCGGCAAGTACATGCCCGACGTGGCGTCCATGGGCGTCAACACCATCCGGACCTGGGGCACCGACGGCACCACCAAGCCCCTCCTCGACTCGGCCGCCGCCAACGGCGTCAAGGTCATCGCCGGTTTCTGGCTCCAGCCCGGCGGTGGCCCCGGCAGCGGTGGCTGCGTCAACTACCTCACCGACACGCAGTACAAGAACGACATGCTCGCCGAGTTCCCGAAGTGGGTGGAGACCTACAAGGACCACGCGGGTGTGCTGATGTGGAACGTCGGGAACGAGTCCGTACTCGGTCTCCAGAACTGCTACAGCGGCGACGCTCTGGAGCAGCAGCGCAACGCGTACACCACCTTCGTCAACGACATCGCCAAGAAGATCCACTCCGTCGACCCCAACCACCCGGTGACCTCGACCGACGCCTGGACCGGCGCGTGGCCCTACTACCAGCGCAACTCGCCCGACCTCGACCTGTACGCGGTCAACTCCTACGCCGACGTGTGCAACATCGAGGAGACCTGGAACGCCGGCGGCTACACGAAGCCCTACATCGTCACCGAGGGCGGCCCCGCCGGTGAGTGGGAGGTGGACGACGACGTCAACGGCGTCGCGTCCGAGCCCGCCGACGTCGCCAAGGCCCAGGGCTACAAGGACGCCTGGAACTGCGTGGCCGGCCACGAGGGTGTCGCGCTCGGAGCGACGCTCTTCCACTACGGCACCGAGTACGACTTCGGCGGCGTCTGGTTCAACCTGCTCCCCGCGGGCCAGAAGCGCCTCTCGTACTACGCGGTGAAGGAGGCGTACGGCAGGAGCACCGCCGGCGACAACAAGCCGCCGGTGATCTCGAACATGGCCGTCGACGGCGCCACGTCCGTCCCCGCCGGACGCCCGTTCAAGGTCACCTCGGACGTGACCGACCCGAACGGTGACGCGCTGAGCTACGAAGTCCTCGTCAACAGCAAGTACATAGACAACAGCGGGCAGCTGACGCCCGCTCCGTTCACCGCCGAGGGCAACGGGGACTTCACCGTGACCGCGCCCGACAAACTCGGCGTGTGGAAGGTGTACATCAAGGCGTCCGACGGCAAGGGCAACGTGGGGATCGAGACCAAGTCCTTCAAGGTCGTGCCGCCGCCCGTCGACGGCACCAACGTGGCCAAGGGCAAGCCGGCCACCGCCTCGTCCTTCCAGCCCGACAGCGTCGGCTGCCCCTGCCCGGCGGCCAACGCCGTCGACGGCGACTTCGGCAGCCGGTGGGCCAGCGACTGGGCCGACCCGCAGTGGATCCAGGTGGACCTGGGCACGCGGACCGCGTTCAAGCACGTACAGCTCGCCTGGGAGGCCGCGTACGGCAAGAGCTACACCGTCCAGACGTCCGACAACGGGCAGGACTGGAACACGGTGAGGACCGTCACCGGCGGCGACGGAGGGATCGACGACATCGCGGTCAACGGCGAGGGCCGCTACGTACGGGTGAACGCGACCGAGCGCGGCACGCCGTGGGGCTACTCGCTCTACGAGTTCGGCGTCTACAGCTGACCGCCGGCCGTGGGTGCCCGACCGGCCGTCTCCGGCCGGGCACCCACGGCCGACCACTCCTGCCGCGCCGCGCTCTCCCCGCCGGCGGCGCGGTGGTCCCGCGGCGGGTCACGGAGGATCCGTGGCCCGCCGCGGGCATTTCGCGTGCCCGCCGCACCGGCCGTTTCCCGTGCCCGAGCCGGCCCGAGTCCGCCCACGCCGCCCTGCCCGAGCCCTCCTGTTCCCCCTGCCCGAGCCCTCCTGTTCCCCCTGCCCGAGCCCGCCCGTTTCCGCGCTTCCCCGGCCCGTATTTCGGGTGCGTGTCCATCGCGATTCGTACGTGGGCCGTACACGTTTCCGTGCCCGTTTCGCTGACCGTTTTGGGGGGTCGGACGGGACGCAGCTCACGTTTAGACGGCCGGTGCGCGGAAGTCCGCCCACCGCTTCGGGCGCCGTTCGGGCAGTGATCAGCGCCAATCGGGCACCGAACCGGGCGCGGGAGGGGGTTACCCCCCGTACCACCTGCACATACGCTGATGGGGAAACGGGCATGAACGGTCACACTCAAAGCTGCGAAGAGCCTGGTCGAGCCGGGTCCCTTGCTTGTACAAACGACCCATGAGCCCGAACGGGTGCTGAGCCACAGCGGAGCAGGGAAGTGTGTGTCGTGGACACGGACGAACGCCGACGAGAAATTCTTGAGATCGCCCGACGTGACGGGTCGGTGGAAGTCACCACGCTTGCCACGAAGTTGAGCGTGGCCAAGGAGACCGTCCGGCGTGACCTGCACGCCCTGGAGGAGCACGGCCTGGTACGGCGCACCCACGGCGGCGCCTACCCCGTCGAGAGCGCCGGCTACGAGACGACTCTCGCGGTGCGGACCACCCGCCTCGTACCGCAGAAGTCACGGATCGCGGCAGCCGCAGCCGATCTCATCGGCGACGCCGAGACGGTCTTCATCGACGAGGGCTTCACCCCCCAGCTCGTCGCCGAGGCACTGCCAAGGGACCGTCCGCTGACCGTCGTCACCGCGTCCCTGGCGGTCGCCAACGGACTGGCCGACGCGGACAAGATCGCCGTCCTGCTGCTCGGCGGCCGGGTGCGCGGCGGCACCTTCGCGACCGTCGACCACTGGGCGACGCGGATGCTAGCCGACTTCGTCATCGACCTGGCGTTCGTCGGCGCGAACGGCATCTCCCGCGAGTACGGGCTGACCACCCCCGACCCGGCCGTCAGCGAGGTGAAGGCCCAGGCCATGCGCAGCGCGCGCCGCAAGGTGTTCGCCGGGATCCACACCAAGTTCGGCGCCGTCAGCTTCTGCCGGTTCGCCGATGTCGGCGACTTCGAGACGATCGTCACCGACGTCGGACTCCCCTCGGCGGAGGCGCAGCGCTACTCGCTGCTAGGCCCACAGGTCATCCGCGTCTGACCTGCCGCACCTGCTCCCGGACCCCCGCCGTACCGGCCAGGGGGCGGGATCGGTACGGCCCGACGACGCCCCCGGATTTTCACCCCCCACCCTTTCAACCCCTCAGCCAACAGCAGTTTCGCAACCGAATGATCAGGAGAAACTCATGTCCCTCCAGCAGCGGCGACGTGGAATAGGCGTACGTGTGGGCGCGGGAGCGGCCTTGACGGCACTCCTCGCCGGGTGCAGCGGCGCCGGCGGCACCGGCTCGGACGGCGGTGACACGCTCAACGTGCTGATGGTGAACAACCCGCAGATGGTCGAGCTCCAGAAGCTGACCGCCGCCAACTTCACCAAGGACACCGGCATCAAGGTCAACTTCACGGTGCTGCCGGAGAACGACGTACGCGACAAGATCAGCCAGGACTTCTCCAACCAGGCCGGCCAGTACGACGTCGCGACCATCAGCAACTTCGAGGTGCCCTTCTTCGCGAAGAACGGCTGGCTGCACACGCTCGACGAGTACGCGCAGAAGGACAAGGAGTTCGACCAGGGCGACATCCTCAAGCCGCTCCAGGAGTCGCTGACGGCCGAGGACGGCAAGCTCTACGGCCAGCCGTTCTACGGCGAGTCGTCCTTCCTCATGTACCGCAAGGACGTGTTCGCCGAGAAGAACCTGAAGATGCCGGCCAACCCGACCTGGCAGGAGGTCGCCGACCTCGCGGCCAAGACCGACGGTGCCGAGAAGGGCATGAAGGGCATCTGTCTGCGCGGTCTGCCGGGCTGGGGCGAGGTCATCGCCCCGCTGACGACCGTCGTCAACACGATGGGCGGCACCTGGTTCACCGAGGACTGGGAGCCGCAGCTGACCTCGCCCGAGTTCAAGAAGGCCACCAAGTTCTACGTCGACCTCGTACGCGAGCACGGCGAGGCGGGCGCCCCGCAGGCCGGTTACGCCGAGTGCCTCAACAACATGACGCAGGGCAAGACGTCCATGTGGTACGACGCCACGGCGGGCGCGGGCTCGCTGGAGGCCAAGGACTCCCCGGTCAAGGGCAAGATCGGCTACGTGCCGGCGCCCGTCGACAAGACGGACAGCTCCGGCTGGCTCTACACCTGGGCCTGGGGCATGCAGAAGGCGTCCAACAACACCGACAACGCCTGGAAGTTCATCTCCTGGGCGTCCGGCAAGGAGTACGAGAAGCTCGTCGGCGAGAAGATCGGCTGGTCCAACGTCCCCGCCGGCAAGCGCGCCTCGACCTACATCAACCCGGACTACCGCAAGGAGGCCGCCGCGTTCGCCGATGTGACGTCGGAGGCGATCTCCAGCGCCAACCCGCGTGACCCGGGCACCCAGCCCCGCCCGACCGTCGGTATCCAGTTCGTCGGCATCCCCGAGTTCACCGACCTCGGTACGAAGGTCTCCCAGGAGATCAGCGAGGCCATCGCCGGCCGCCAGTCCGTCGACGAGGCCCTGGAGGCTTCCCAGAAGCTGGCCGAGAAGGTAGCCGAGGAGTACCGGTGAGCACTTCCGTCAGCGCAGCGCCGCCGCCGGCCCCGACGGACCCGTCCCCACCGGCCAAGTCCCGCCGCCCGGCGGGGCCCCGGACCGGACGGGCCCGCGCCTGGGCCACCCGCGCCCCCCTCCTGCCGGCCCTGATCTTCCTCATCGCCGTCACCCAACTGCCCTTCGTGGCAACGCTGTTCATCTCGCTGTTCGACTGGAACTCGCTCAACCCGGACGCCCGGAGCTTCTCCGGACTGTCCAACTACGGCTCCGTGTTCACCGACGCGGACCTGCGTGACTCGGTGTTCACGACGATGCTGCTCACCGCGACCGTCGTGATCGCCAGCGTGGTGCTCGGACTGCTGCTCGCCCTGCTGCTCGACCGCAAGTTCATGGGCCGCGGCTTCGTCCGTACGCTGCTCATCACGCCGTTCCTGCTGGTGCCCGTCTCGGCGGCGCTGCTGTGGAAGCACGTGCTCTACAACCCCGAGTACGGCCTGCTGAACGGCGGTTGGGCCTGGTTCACCGGACTGTTCGGCGTCGAGGACCCGTCGCAGCCCGACTGGATCTCGGACATGCCGCTGCTCGCCGTCGAGGCGTCCCTCGTCTGGCAGTGGACACCGTTCATGATGCTCATCCTGCTGGCCGGGCTCCAGAGCAGGCCCATCGACATGATGGAGGCAGCGCGCCTGGACGGCGCGAACGCCTGGCAGATGTTCGCCTTCCTGACCCTGCCGCATCTGCGCCGCTACCTCGAACTCGGTGTCCTGCTCGGCTCGATCTACATCGTGCAGAACTTCGACGCCGTGTTCACCATCACCGCGGGCGGACTCGGCACCGCCAACCTCCCCTACACCATCTACCAGACCTTCTACCAGGCTCACGAGTACGGACTTGCCTCCGCGGCAGGCGTGGTCGTCGTGATCGGCACCATCGTGATCGCGACCTTCGCCCTGCGCGTCGTCTCGTCCCTCTTCAGTGAGGAGGCGAGGCGCGCATGAGCACACTCTCCGCACCGAAGACCGCCGGCGCCCCCGGCAAGTCGTCCACCCCCGCCCAGCGGCAGGACAAGTACGGCCCCGAGGCCCGGCGCGCCAAGCGGCGCTCCACCGCGCTGGGTCTGCTGGCCTGGGTGATCGGCATCGTCTTCTGCTTCCCCGCGCTGTGGATGCTTCTGACCTCCCTGCACTCGGAGTCGGACGCGGCGACCAACCCGCCGTCCCTCACCGCGCCGCTGACCTTCGACAACTTCAGCGCGTTCTTCGGCGCCGAGGGCGGGGCGAGCCCCTGGCCGCCGCTCATCAACTCCGTGACGGCGTCCGTGTTCTCCACCCTGTTCGTCCTCGTGCTGGCGCTGCCGGCGGCGTACGCGCTGTCCATCAAGCCCGTCCGCAAATGGACGGACGTGATGTTCTTCTTCCTCTCCACGAAGATGCTGCCGGTGGTCGCCGGACTGCTGCCGGTCTATCTCTTCGCCAAGAACGTGGGGATGCTGGACAACATCTGGCTGCTCGTCATCCTCTACACCTCGATGAATCTGCCGATCGCGGTCTGGATGATGCAGTCCTTCCTCGCGGACGTGCCGGTCTCCATCATCGAGGCCGCGCAGGTGGACGGCGCCCGGCTGCCCACCGTCCTGATGCGGGTCGTGGCGCCCGTCGCCGCCCCCGGTATCGCGGCGACCGCGCTGATCTGCTTCATCTTCAGCTGGAACGAACTGCTCTTCGCCCGGGTCCTGACCGGCGTCACAGCTCAGACAGCGCCCGTCTTCCTGACCGGATTCGTCACCAGCCAGGGCCTCTTCCTCGCCCAGCTGTGCGCCGCTTCCGTCGTCGTGTCCCTGCCGGTGCTCGCCGCCGGCTTCGCCGCCCAGGACAAGCTTGTCCAGGGCCTTTCTCTTGGAGCCGTCAAATGAGGGCAGCGATCGTCGAAGGTGTCGGCAAGGTGTCCGTCACCACGGTCCCCGATCCGACCCCGGGCCCGCGCGACGTCGTCGTGTCCGTCGCCTCGTGCGGCATCTGTGGCACCGATCTGCACATCCTCCAGGGCGAGTTCGCGCCGACCCTGCCGATCCTGCCGGGCCACGAGTTCGCCGGCGAGGTCGTGGGCGTCGGCGGCGAGGTCACGGAGCTGGTGGTGGGCGACAAGGTCGCCGTCGACCCGTCCCTGTACTGCCACGAGTGCCGCTACTGCCGGGCCGGCCGCGGCAACCTCTGCGACCGGTGGAACGCGATCGGGGTCTCCGTGCCCGGCGGCGCCGCCGAGTTCGCCGTCGCCCCCGTGGCCAACTGCGTCAAACTCCCCGACCACGTGGACGTGCGGGACGCGGCGCTCATCGAGCCGCTGTCCTGCGCCGTACGCGGCTACGACGTGCTGAGCAGCACGCTCGGTGCCGACGTGCTGATCTACGGCTCGGGCACGATGGGCCTGATGATGCTGGAGCTGGCCAAGCGCACCGGCGCCGCGGGCGTCGACATGCTGGACATCAACCCCGAGCGGCTGGCCACCGCGTCCAAGCTCGGCTGTTCGAGGGCGGGCGCGTCGGCGGACGAGTTCGAGCGGCCGCGCGGCTGGGACGTCGTCATAGACGCGACCGGCAACGCGGGCGCCATCCAGGACGGCCTCGGCCGGGTCGCCAAGGGCGGAACGTTCCTTCAGTTCGGTGTCTCGGACTACGCGACGACGGCGGTCATCGAGCCGTACAAGATCTACAACCAGGAGATCACCATCACCGGCTCGATGGCGGTGCTGCACAGCTACGAGCGGGCCGCCGCGCTGTTCGCCACCGGGGTCCTCGACCCCGCGGTGTTCATCAGCGACCGGCTGCCGCTGGAGCAGTACCCGCAGGCCATCGAGCGGTTCAAGGCGGGTCAGGGCCGCAAGATCGTGGTGGAGCCGTGACCGAGGCGCCCGGCGCGGCACCGGGCCCCGAACCGGGTTCCGGCGCCGTCCTGGTGATGGGCGAGGCGCTGATCGACCTGGTGCCGACGGCCGACGACGCGGAGGCGCACCGGGCCCAGCCCGGCGGCGCGCCGGCGAACGTGGCCACCGGACTGGCCCGGCTCTCCACGCCGAGCTGGTTCGCCGGCGCCCTCGGAAACGACGGGTTCGCCCGGTCGATCGAGCGGCGGCTGGTCTCGGCGGGAGTCGAGCTCGGCCTCTGCGCCCGACCGGACCTCCCCACGGCGCTCGCCGTCGCGGACCCCGGCCCCGAGGGCACCGGCTACCACTTCCACCTCCAGTACACGGCGACCTTCCAGCTGCCCGACCGTACGGACGTGGAGCGCTTCGCCGCCGTGTACGTGGGCGGCCTCGCGGCGGTCGTCGAACCCGCGGCCTCGGCCGTGGTGACGACGGCGCGCGCCGCGGCGGCCGGCGGCCCGCTGCTGGTGGTGGACCCGAACGTGCGCGAGGACCGCACGCTCGACGCGGAGAGCGGGGCGGCGAAGCTGCGCGAACTGTGCGAGCTGGGCCAGGTCGTCAAGGCGAGCGACGAGGACCTGGCGCGCCTGTGGCCGGACTCGACGCCCGACGAGACGTGCCGCAGGCTCGCCGCCGGCGGCCGGCTGGTCGTCCTGACGAGGGGCTCGCGGGGCAGCACCGCCTACACCGGCTCCGCCGAACCGGTGTCCGTGCCCGCCGTGCCGGTCGAGGTGGTCAACACCATCGGCGCGGGTGACGCCTTCATGGCGGCGATGATCACCTGGATGGTCTCCGGCGGTGTCCACCCGGCCGCGGGCGCACGGGAGTTCACCCGTACGCAGGCCCTGGACATGCTGGGCTTCGCCTCGCGGGTGGCGGCCTCCGTCGTCGCCCAGACGGGCACGGAGCCCTCACTCCTGGAGGCCCGCGTCTGACGCGTCATCAGATGCATGCTCAACTCCCGTCCCCGGCAACGGCATCGACCGCTGCCGGGGACGGGCGCGTACGGGGCCCGGTGCCCTGCGGCTCAGGCCGCCTTGTGGTTCCGGGCCGCCGACTCGCGGATGATCTCGGCGTACCGGTGTCCGCTGGACTTGATCGTCCGGCGCTGCGACGCGTAGTCGACGTGGACGAGACCGAACCGCTTGTCGTAGCCGTACGCCCACTCGAAGTTGTCCAGCAGTGACCACGCGAAGTACCCGGCGAGCGGTACCCCCTTGCGTACGGCACGCGCGCAGGCCGCCAGATGCTCCTCCAGATAGCGGGTGCGCTCCGGGTCGTCGACCGTGCCGTCGTCCCGCAGGACGTCCGGGTAGGCCGAGCCGTTCTCGGTGACGTGGATGCGCTGTGCGCCGTACTCCTCGGTCAGCCGCACCAGCAGCTCCTCCAGGCCGTCCGCGTGCACCTCCCAGTCCATGGCCGTGTGGCGCACGCCCGGCAGATAGACCTGCTTGGCGTACGGCGCGGGCCCGGCCGGGTCGTCGGTGACGACCTGGCGGAAGTAGTAGTTCAGCCCCAGCCAGTCCAGCGGCGCGGCGATGGTCTCCAGATCGCCGGAGCGCTCGGGCAGTTCCACCCCGTACAGATCGAGCATGTCCTGCGGGTAGCCGCGCCCGTGGACCGGGTCCAGCCACCAGCGGTTGATGTGCCCGTCGGCCCGTACGGCCGCCGCCCGGTCCGCCTCGCGGTCGGTGGCCGCCTCGATCGGACTGAGGTTGTTGACGATGCCGACACGCGCGTCGGAGGACGCCGCGCGGATGGCCTGGACGGCGAGACCGTGACCGAGGTGCAGATGGTACGAGGCGTGCACCGCGGCCTTGATGTCGGTGAGCCCCGGCGCCATCTTGCCCTCCAGATGGCCGATCCACGCGGAGCACAGCGGCTCGTTGAGGGTCGCCCAGTCCTTGACCCGGTCGCCCAGGCGCTCGGCGACGACGGAGGCGTAGGCCGCGAAGTGCTCGGCCGTCTCGCGGACCGGCCAGCCGCCGCGGTCCTGGAGCGTCTGCGGGAGGTCCCAGTGGTAGAGCGTGGTGAAGGGGGTGATGCCCGCCTCCAGCAGGCTGTCCACCAGCCGGTCGTAGAAGTCGATCCCGGCCTCGTTCACCGGCCCGTCGCCGCCGGGTACGACGCGCGGCCAGGCGAGCGAGAAGCGGTACGAGCCGACCCCGAGCCGCTTCATCAGGCCGATGTCCTCGGGCACCCGGTGGTAGTGGTCGCAGGCGATGTCCCCGGTGTCGCCGTTGTCGACCTTGCCGGGGGTGTGGGAGAAGGTGTCCCAGATCGAGGGCGAGCGGCCGTCCTCGGCGACGGCGCCCTCGATCTGGTACGCGGCGGTGGCGACGCCCCAGAGGAAATCGTGGGGGAGGGCGTTGAGGTCGTTCACTGACTGCCTTTCCGCAGAGGTCACTTGAGGGATCGGTTGACGATGAATCACCTGACGCGACGTCACTTCACCGCTCCCGCCGTCAGACCCGCGACGAGATAGCGCTGGAGGAGCAGGAACCCCGCGACGACCGGCACGCTGACGACGAGCGAGGCCGCCATGATCTGGTTCCAGTACACGTCGTTCTGGGTGGCGTAGCCCTGGAGGCCGACGGCGAGCGTGCGGGTCTCGTCGTTCGTCATGACCGACGCGAAGAGCACTTCTCCCCAGGCCGTCATGAACGCGTAGACCGACACGGCGACGATGCCGGGGATCGCGGCCGGTACGACCACCCGGAACAGGGCGCCGAACGGACCGCAGCCGTCCACCATCGCGGCCTCGTCCAGATCCCTCGGGATGGAGTCGAAGTACCCGATCAGCATCCAGATGGAGAAGGGCAGCGAGAACGTCAGATAGGTGAGGATGAGCCCGCCCCGGGACCCGTACAGGGCGACGCCCGTGCTGTTGCCGATGTTGACGAAGATCAGGAACAGCGGGAGCAGGAAGAGGATCCCCGGGAACATCTGTGTGGAGAGCACCGTGACGGTGAAGACGCGCTTGCCCTTGAACCGGTAGCGGCTCACGGCGTACGCGGAGAACACCGCGATCGTCACCGACAGCACCGTCGCCGCGCCCGCCACGATCAGAGAGTTCACGAAGTAGTGCGCGAGCGGGACGGTGTCCCAGATGTCGAAGTACGGGCGAATGGTGATCTCGGACGGGATCCACTGGAACTTGCCCGTCACGTCCTCCAGCGGCTTCAGCGAGCTGCTGACCATCACATAGACGGGCAGCAGGGCGAAGGCGGTGAGGAACGCCAGGATGATCCGGCGGGTCCAGAGGAAGGACGCCGGAGGAGCGAGGGGAGATCTGGCCTTGCCGGCCAGGGCCTTAGACGGCACCGGAACCCTTCCTTCCGCGCGAGGTGGCCACCAGATAGACCGCCGTCACCAGCAGCAGGAAGAGCAGCAGCAGGACGGACATCGCGGAGCCCGTACCGAAGTTCCAGGTGACGAACGACGACTGGTAGATATGGATCGAGATCAGGTCCGCCGCCTCGGGCGCGGAGTCGCCGAACAGCACGTACGGCGTGTTGAAGTCGTTGAACGTCCACAGGAACAGCACCAGCACCAGCACCTGGTTGACCGGTCGCAGCGACGGCAGAGTGATCTTGCGGATCTGCTGCCAGATGCCCGCGCCGTCGATGGACGCCGCCTCGTACAGCTCGCGCGGGATGTTCTGGAGCCCCGCCATCAGCATGAGGAAGGCGAACGGCCAGGACTTCCAGACCGCGACGACGACGAGCGCGATGAAACTGTTGTCGCCGATCAGCCAGAAGGACGGTTCGTCGGTGAGGCCGAGCTGGTCGTGCAGGACGTGGTTGATGATGCCGTTGTCGCGCTGGAACATGAACGCCCAGGTGATGACCGCGGCGTACACAGGCAGCGCGTACGGAGTGAGGAAGACGGCCCGCAGCAGACCCCGGCCGCGGAAGTTCTCCTGGAGCATGATCGCCGCGGCCATGCCGAACAGCCAGGACAGGCCGACCGTGATGACCGTGAAGACACAGGTGACGTAGAAGGAGTGGAGCAGGGCCTCGCCGAGCGGGGCGTCGAAGTCGACGACGATCTTGTAGTTGTCGAACGCCCGCCACGGCGCCCGGTCCCAGTTGTTGATGTAGAACTGCGTCAGTTCGCGGAAGCTCATGACGATCCCGATCACCATCGGGACGATGTGCACGAGCAGTTCGAGCAGGACGGCGGGGAGCAGCAGCAGATAGGGCAGCCCGCCGTGGCGGATCCGGTCGGGGATACGCGGCAGACGTCGCCGCCGCGCACCCCCGTCGCCCCGGTCCGCACCGCTGCCCGACTTGCGTACGGGGGGAGTCACGGTGGACGTCATGGGCGGTGCCTCACTGCTGCATCTGCTGCTGGGCCTTGTCCAGCCGCTTCTTGACGGACTCGGTCGTCACGGGGGTCCCTGAGGCGGCGTCCGCCCACAGGTCCTTGACCGCGGTTCCGACGGCGGTCTCGAACTGCGACTCCTCGGGCACCTGGGGGAGCGGCGCCGCGCTGTTCGCGAGGGTGTCGCGCAGGACCTTCAGGTCGGGCGCGGCGAACGCCGGGTCGGTCTGGGCCGCGGCGACGGGCGGGATCGACCCGTAGGTCTTGTTGAGGAGCTTCTGCTCGGCGTCGCTCGTCATGAACTTGACGAACTTCTTTGCGCCGTCGACGTTCTTGGTGTTCTTGAAGACGGCGATGTTGATGCCGGCGACCATGGAGTTGACCTGCTTGTCGGCGCCGGGCGCGCCGGACGGCACGGGTACGGGCGCCGCGCCCCAGTCCTCGGGCTTCATGCCCTGGGAGGCGAACGTCGAGGCCGCGGCCTGCCACAGCACCATCGCCGTCTTGCCCTTGGCGAAGTCGGTCAGCGACTGGTTCTGGGCGTACTCCGCGTTGCCCGGAGCGATGATCTTGTCCTTGGCCATGAAGTCGACGTACTGCTTCACGGCCGCCACATTGCCGTCGGTGGTGAAGGTCGGCTTGCCCGACGCGTCGAAGAAGTCGGCGCCGTGCTGCTGGCCGAGCGCGAAGACCTGGTGGATGTTGTTCGACAGGTTGCCGCCCTCGGCGCCCAGCGCCCACTTGCCGTCCTTGGACAGCTTCTTGCCGTCGGCGACCAGCTCGTCCCAGGTGGCGGGCGGTCCGTCGATACCGGCGTCCGCGAACATCTGCTTGTTGTAGTAGAGCGCGTACGCGAGCGAGTACAGCGGTACGGCCGCCGGAGGCTGGCCCTCGGCGCCGGCGGAGGCGACCGCCGAGTCGACGAAGCGGTCCCGGCCGCCTATCGCCTCGAAGTTCTTGTCGTCCCACGGCAGCAGTGCGCCGGTCGCCTGGAGCGAGGCGGACCAGGTGTTGCCGATGTTCAGTACGTCCGGGCCCTGCCCGGAGGTGGTGGCGGCCAGGATCCGGGTCAGCAGATCGGACCAGGGCACCACTTCGAGCTTGACCTTGATCCCCGTCTCCTTCTCGAACTTCTTCAGCTCGGGAGTGAGGATCTTCTTGTCGGCCTCGATGTTGGGGCCCTGGTTGGACGCCCAGTAGGTGAGCGTCTTCGGCGAGTCGTTGCTGCCGCCCTCGTCGGTGGAGGTTCCGCCGCCGCATCCGGTGACGGTGGCGGCGAGGGCGGTGGTGAGGGTGATGACTGCTGCGGCTCTGATTCGGCGCATGGGACGGCCCCTTTCCGGGGTGGCTGTGTTCGAGAGTCGAACGCTGCCTCACGGCTTAATTTATGTCGTGATTTAAGAGGTGAGGGAAGGTCGCGTCAAGGTCTGGGACCGGGGTATGTTGCCTGCTGGGAAGGAGCACCATGGCCGAACGGGACAGAAGAACAGTGCGTGACCTGCGCAGGGGCAACCGGGCGAGGGTGTTGCAACGGTTGTATTTCGACGGGCCCCTGAGCCGTCAGGAGCTCGGCCCCGCCACCGGACTGAGTTCAGGTTCCATCAGCAACGTCGTCACCGAACTCGCCGCCGAACGCCTCCTGGAGGAGGCCGGAGTGGTCGACTCCGACGGCGGCAGGCCGCGCACACTGCTGCGCGTCGCCCCCGGCGGCGCGCTCCTCATCGGCATCGACATCGGGGAGACCCGAGTCCGTGTCGAACTCTTCGATCTGTCCCTGACCGAACTCGCCCGCACCGAACGGCTGTTGGCCCAGCACGGCCACGACGTCGAACGCATCGTCGCGCATGTGCGCACCGGCGTCGCCCATGTCCTGCGGGACGCCGGGGCCGACCCGCGCGAACTCCTCGGCATCGGCATCGGCGTCCCCGGCATCATCGAACGCGACGGCCCCGAGGGCGCGGTCGTCCACGGCCAGACCATGGGCTGGAGCGCCGTGCCCTTCGAGAAACTGCTGCGGGCCGCCGTCGACATACCCGCCGAGGTCCCGCTCTTCATCGACAACGGCGCCAAGACGCTGGGCCAGGCGGAGATGTGGTTCGGCGGCGGGCGGGGGACCGGCACCGCCGCGATCGCGCTCATCGGCTCCGGAGTCGGCGCCAGCGTGATTCACGGTGGTGAAGGCGGCACGCTCGACGAGAACCAGCGGAGCAGCGCGCTCGAATGGGGCCACACGACCGTGCAGATGCGGGGCCGGCGCTGCCGCTGCGGCTCCATCGGCTGCCTGGAGGCGTACGCGGGCGCGGAGGCGATGCGCGAGCGCTGGCAGGAGGCCGGGGGGCCGCTGCCCGCCGACGCGGACGACGAAACGGCTCTCGCGGCCCTGCTGGCCGCGGCCTTTCCGCCGCCCGGCGGGCCGGCGCCCGATCCGGTCGCGGTGGCGCTGCTCGACGAGACCGCCGAATGCCTCGGGGCGGCCGTCGCCGACCTGATCAACCTGTTCCTGCCGGAACGGGTGCTGCTCGGTGGGTGGGCGGGGCTCCTGATCGGCCCGCACCTGCTGCCGGACATCCGCCGCTACGCCCGCGAGTACGCGCTGCGGCACACGGCGGCGCGGGCGACGGTCGAGATGGGGCGGCTCGGGCCCGACGCGGTGACGGTCGGCGCGGCGACGCTGCCCCTGACGGACTTCCTCGCCCGCGGCGGCACGCGCCCGCTGCCGCCGCCGCCGGACAACGCGCCACCCCCACGATGGGCACCGTCGCCGACGTAGCCGGCCTCGGTCCTCAATCGCCGGACGGGCTGGAGTGGCCGGACTTGCGGGCATACCCAGCCCGTCCGGCGTTTGAGGACAAACCCAGGCCTGTGGGGCCTGGGTCCCGCGTGGACGGGGAGCACCGATCGAGCCCGTCCGGCGATTGAGGACAGGAGCCCGGCCGGTCAGGCCGAGGATCGGAGGATCAGCGTGGGTTCGAAGATCACCGACGTCACCGGACGGTCCGGCCGCGCCAGGCGATCCAGCAGCAGCCGTGCCATCTCCGCCGCCATGTCCTCCACCGGCTGCCGCACCGTCGTCAGGGGCGGCCGGCAGGACGCCGCCGCGCGGCTGTCGTCGAAGCCGATCACCGCCACGTCCTCCGGCACCCGCCGCCCGCGCTCGCGCAGCACCTGGCACGCGCCCACGGCCATCAGGTCGTTGGCCGCGAACACCCCGTCCAGGTCCGGGTGTTCCGCGAGCAGCCGCTCCATCGCCGACGCGCCGCTCTCCTCGGTGAACTGGCCCTCCGCCACGGGGACGTACGGATGCCCCTGCCGGGCCATCGTGTCCCGGAAGCCCGCCAGCCGGTCCTGCCCGGCCGGTACGTCGAGCGGCCCCGCGATCGTGACGATCCGCCGGCAGCCACGGGCGAGCAGATGCTCCGCGGCCAGCCGGGCGCCGTCCTGGTGGGCGAGGTCGACGTAGCTGATCCGTACGGGACGGGCCGGGCGCGCGTACAGCACGGCGGGCAGACCGGCGTCGGTGATGAGCGCGGGCAGCGGGTCCTCGGCGTGCGTCGAGACCACCAGGGCGCCGTCGGCGCTGCCCTGCCGGAGGTACGACACCGCCTCGTCCCGCGCACGCGAGGTCTCCGCGAACATCAGCACCGGGTGAATCCCGCGCGGGCGAAGGAAGTTGACGACGCCCGTCACCACCCGCCCGAAGAACGGGTCGGCGAAGACCTCCGTCATGAAGGAGCCCACGCCCCCGTCGAATCCGGCGCCCTCACGGCGGCCCTCACGGCGGCCCTCATGGCCGCCCCCGTGGCCACCGTCGCGGACCCCGCCCGTCGCGCCGGCCGCCGACGTGGCGGACCCCGCCGTCGCGGCGACCGGCGGCGGATCGTCGCCGGCGCCCGACACCACCAGGGCGATCGAGTCGGCCTTGCGGGTGACGAGCGAGCGGGCGGCGCGGTTCGGGGTGTACCCGGTCACGGCCACCGCGTCCCGTACGGCCGCCTGGATCTGAGGATCGACGTTGCGCACGCCGTTGATGACGCGTGAGACGGTGGCACGCGAGACCCCGGCCGCCTTGGCGACATCCTCCAGCGTGGGCGCGCCGACCGCTCGTGAATCCTCCGTCATGAGCGCATTTATAGCATCAGCGGAGAGCGCTCTCCATCGACGCATCCGGCGCGAGCGGCCCCGACGCCGCCACCCTGACCGTCGTGCGCAGCGGCAGCTCTCCCGCCGAGGAGCCCGCCAGGAGCGTGAACTCGCCCGGTTCCGTCTCCCAGCGCCCGCCGTCCGTCGACCAGTGCGACAGGGCCCGCGCCGCGAGCCGTACGGTCGCCACGGTCTCCTCGCCGGGGCCGGCCTCCACGGCGGCGTAACCCGCGAGCGCCCGCACCGGGCGGTCGACCGCCGTGTCCGTCCTGGCCACATAGACCTGGACGACCTCACGCCCCCTGCGCGGGCCGGTGTTGCGCAGCCGTACGCGTACGTCGATCCCCGCCACGGACCCGTCCGACCCGTCCCCGCCCACGGCGGAAGGCGCCTCCATCCCCTCGTACGCCCACGTCGTGTAGCCGAGCCCGTGGCCGAACCAGTACGCGGGCCGGGCCCCGGCGCGCAGCCACGCCCGGTGGCCGATGTGGACGCCCTCCTCATAAGGAAGGCGTCCGTCGCGCGGCCTGGTGTCGAGCACGGGGACGTCCTCCTGGGCCAGCGCCCAGGTCGTCGGCAGCCGCCCGCCGGGCTCCGCGCGGCCGAACAGCACGTCGGCCAGGCCGTGTCCGGCCTCCTGCCCGGGGAACCAGGCAAGGAGCAGCGCGGGCACCTCGCGGTGCCAGGGCAGCGCGACCGGGCCGCCGGAGTTCACCAGCACCACCGTGCGCGGGTTCGCGCGGGCCACCGCCCGTACGAGCGCGTCCTGCCCGTCGGGCAGCGCCAGCGACTCGCGGTCGCGGCCCTCGGACTCGCTCTCCTCGGTCGTGCCCACCACGACCACCGCGACATCGGCGGCCCGCGCGGCGGCCACGGCGGCGGCGAGCGCCGTCGGCGCGTCACCCGGCGGCGGGGCGGCGGCCAGCAGCGTCGCCACACCCGTCCCGGCGTCCAGCCGCCGCCGCGCGACCACCTCGGACTCGACGCCCTCGGTCAACTCGGCCCGTACACACCGGTAGGGCGGGGAGACATGCACGCGGGTCGGGTCGTCGCTGTCGAGCGGGAACTCGTCGGACAGCAGGGTCCGGCCGTCCACGGACAGGGAGATGAGCCCCCAGCCACCCACGCCCAGTGTCCAACTCCCGCTCCGCGCGGGCCGGACGAGCGCGCGGATCTCCACGGTGACGGCGCCCGCGACACGGGCGGGCTCCACGATGCGGCCCGACAGGCGGTGTTCGGCGTGCAGTTCGGCGCCGTGGGCGTCCAGCAGCCGTACGAGGACGCCCGGTTCGCCGTCGCGCGGATCACGCGTCCAGGTCAGGTCGAGCGGCCGCGGGCGGGTGTACGGCGGCAGTCCGGGCGTGTACGTCACCTCAGCCCGGTCACCGGCTCCGACCCCCACAGGGGCTTCGCCCGCTTCACGCAGCGCCGCCTCGATCCCCTCCAGCGGGGTGACCACGGACGACGGGAACACCTCCGCGCTGCCGCCCCCCTGGATCCGAACGGCCGTGGCCTGCGGGCCGATGACGGCGACGCGGCGCAGCCGGGCCGGATCCAGCGGCAGCACGCCCCGCTCGTTGCGCAGCAGGACCGTGCCGGCGGCGACGGCCCGCCGCAGCAGCGCCCGTTCACCGGAGGGCGGGGTCAACGGCCGCCGGACCGAGGCCGGTTCGCCCAGCGCCCCCACGCGCCGGGCGAGCCGAAGCAGCCGCCGTACCTTGTCGTCGATCCGCGCCTCATCGATCAGACCCGCCGTCACGGCGGCCGGCAGCCCGGCCGCCCAGGGGCTCTCCGGCCCCGGCATGGCGAGGTCCTGGCCCGAGCGCGCGCTGCCGAGCAGTGAGCGCACCGCCCCCCAGTCGGAGACGACGAGCCCGTCGAAGCCCCAGCCGCCCTGGACCGGCCCGTTCCCCCTCAGCGGCCGGTCTCCCTTCAGCGGCCACTCCAGGAGCGGACTCGCCGACATGGTCACGCCGTTGACCTTGTTGTACGCGGACATCACCGCCCAGACACCGGCGTCCACCGCCGCCTCGAACGGCGCCAGATACAGCTCGCGCAGTGCCCGCTCGGTCACCCGCACATCGACGTGCAGCCGGTCGGTCTCCGCGTCGTTGGCCACGAAGTGTTTGGCCGTGGCCGCCACACCGCCCTCCTGTACGCCCTTGACGAACGCGACGCCCGTGCGCGCGGTCAGCAGCGGATCCTCGGAGAAGCACTCGAAGTGCCGCCCGCCGAGCGGCGACCGGTGCAGGTTGAGCGTCGGGGCGAGGAGTACCTGGACACCCTTGCGGCGCGCCTCGGCGGCCAGCAGCCCGCCGAGGTCGTGCACCAACTCCTTGTCCCAGGAGGCCGCGAGAGCGGTCGGCGACGGCAGGACGAGGGAGGTCCGCCGCTCGTCCCAGGTCTCGCCGCGTACTCCGGCGGGTCCGTCGGACATCGTGAGAGGACGCAGCCCGACGGCCGGTTCGGCGTACGTACGCCAATTGCTGGCGCCCGTCAGCAGACGGACCTTCTGCCCGATGTCGAGCTTCTCCAGCAGTCGCCCGGTCTCGTCCTCGGCCATGCTGCCCCCTTCAATCCTGTCGGAGAGCGCTCTCCCGTCGGCTCGCCCCAGAGTCTCCGGAGGGTGCGGGACCTGTCAATGCCGGCCTTTGTGCTGCGATGACGCACAACGGGCGCACACATGCCGCGCGGGCTACCGATGTGAGCCCTTGTCATTGCACATGCGACTGCCCTAAGTTGACCGATTGCGACGTGTCCCAGACGTCCTTACCAGCCAGTGGGGGAGCCGAGATCATGGCCGCAACCGGTCGGCACCGCAGATACCAGCCGAGCCGTATCAACCGTGCGTCGCTCACCGTCACGGCGGGCGGTGCGGGCATCGCCCTGCCACTCATCGGGGCGAGCACGGTCAACGCGGCACCCGTGGACACCTGGGAGAAGGTCGCCGCCTGCGAGTCCACGAACAACTGGCAGATCAACACCGGCAACGGCTACTACGGCGGGCTCCAGTTCAGCCAGTCCACCTGGGAGGCGTTCGGCGGCGGGCAGTACGCGCCGCGCGCCGACCTCGCCACCAAGGACCAGCAGATCGCCGTCGCCGAGAAGGTCCTCAAGGGCCAGGGGCCGCAGGCGTGGCCCCACTGCTCGGTCAAGGCCGGCCTCACACGCGGCGGCGACGCCCCCGACGTGTCACCGGCCAAGGCCCGCGACACCAGGGACAGCCGGGACGCCGCGTCGGCGCGCAAGGCGAGCGACACGGCCAAGAGCGCCCCCCGGAGCGATCCGAAGAAGGCCGCGTCACCCACGTCGGTGCCGACCGAGCGCGAGGGCTACACCGTGGCGGGCGGCGACTCGCTCTCCGGCATCGCCGCCGCCGAGGAGCTGCGGGGCGGCTGGCAGCGGCTGTACGAGGAGAACCGCAAGGTCATCGGCAGCGATCCCGATCTGATCTTCCCCGGCCAGAAGCTCGTCCTGCATGTCCCGGCCCCGGCGAAGGACAAGCCGGCCGCCCAGGCGCCCGCCCCTCCCAAGGAGGAGGCGAAGAAGCCCGCCGCGCAGAAGGCGCAGCCGCCCAAGCAGGCCGAGAAGCCCAAGCCGAAGCCCCAGGCGGAGAAGCCGAAGGAACAGCCCAAGCAGCAGGTCTCGAAGCCGAAGACGGCGGAGAAGCCGAAGCAGTCGTCGGGCTTCAGCGCGCCCGTCAGCGCGGGCACCGGCACCCCGTACCGCAAGGCCGGCTCCTGGGCGAGCGGCTATCACACCGGCGTCGACTTCCCCGTCCCCACCGGCACGTCCGTGAAGGCCGTGGCGGGCGGCACGGTCGTCTCGGCGGGCTGGGAGGGCAGTTACGGCTACCAGGTCGTCATCCGGCACGCGGACGGCAAGTACAGCCAGTACGCCCACCTGTCCGCGCTCAACGTGCGTGACGGTCAGAAGGTGAACTCGGGCCAGCGCATCGCTCGCTCAGGATCGACCGGAAACAGTACGGGACCGCATCTCCACTTCGAGATGCGTACGGGGCCCGGCTACGGCTCCGACATCGACCCCATCTCCTACCTGCGGGCGGGCGGCGTCCGCATCTGATCGGACGGTCCGCCGCACGGTGTGGCGCATCGCCTTGTGCTGCGGCTCGTGCGTCCCCCTGCGCGGGATCAGGTGCCAGGGCAGCCGGTGGTCCGGCCCGGCGTGGTGGTGCGCGGCCGTCGCTCCGGCCGTCCCGGGGGCGGGTGCCGCCACCTGCTCGGCGGGCTCCTCGACGGCGGGCTCCTCAAGGGCCGCGGCGGTCTGCGCGGCGAGCCGCTCCGTCGTCAGGAGGACCAGGCCGCCCGCGGTCACCACACCGAAGCCGAGGGCCAGCAGGGCGCCCGTCAGGCCGTACCGGAATCCCTCGCCGAAGAGGGTGAGCCCGACGGCGGCGGCGACCACCGGATTCACGACCGTGACCGTGGCCAGCGGGGCGGCGAGCCCCGCGCCTCGGTAGGAGGCCTGCGACAGCAGCAGGCCGGCCGCCGCGAGGCCCGCGATGACCAGCATGCTCGGCACCTGACCGCTGAACGTGCCCTCGGTCCAGCTGACGGCGACGGTCTTGGTGAACACCGAGGCGATACCGAAGGCGACACCGGCCGACGCCGCCAGCAGCACGCTGCGCACGGCCGGACGGCGCACGGCCTGCGCGATCAGGAACAGCAGCGCCACCACACCCACGGTCGCGCCCGCCACCACCATGCGCTCGCCCGAGCCCAGCGAGTGGGAGCCCGCGGAGCCGGTCAGCGCGAGCAGCCCGGCCAGTCCGAGCGTCGCCATGAGCGCGCCGCGCCAGGCGGCGGCCCCCGCCTTGCGGCGGACGAAGACGGCCGCCATCGGCAGCGCGAAGACGATCGTCAGCGCGCCGAGGGGCTGTACGAGGCTCAGGGGGCCGTAGGCCAGGGCGACGACGTGAAGCAGCGCGCCGACCCCGTTCAATGCCACAGCGGCCCACCACACGCCGTGGTGCAGGGGTGCGTAGGGCCGGGCGGGCGTGTCCGCCGCGACGCGCTCCTGAAGGATCGCCCCGGCCGCGTAGGCGACCGCGGAGACCAGTGACAGCAGCACGGACAGCGCGAGTGCACTCATATATCCACGATCTCTCGCCTGGTGCGATAAGTCGTCGTCCTGAAGACGGCATTCCGACGTACTGCTGTAGTAGTACGCCGGGAGGGCCTCAGTCATTCCCGCGGCGGTGGCCTCGACCCGTGGGTGGAGACACCGGGGTGGATCCGGTGCCGCGATCCGGGCACCCGGCGCGACCACCGGACGTTACGGAAAGTGACGTACGGCGACGATCAGGGAGGGAGGACAGGTGGATCTCGCGGAGGTGGGATCGGTGGGCGGGTTCTTCGCCCTGCGGACAGGAGCGGTCGGCGGGGCCGACGAGCCGGGGGCGCACGCCCGCGCGTACGTTCCGTTCGCACAGATCTACGCGGGCGACATCGCGCCTCTGTCGGCGCGCGTCGACAGGGTCGCGGCGAAGCTCGGCGCGCCCGAGCGCCGGATCGCCGCGTCCGTCGCGCAGCTGGGGCTCGCCGCCCGGCTCTGGTCGATCGCCCTGGGCTCGGCCGCGCTGCACGGCGAGGTCCCGGACCTGGACCCCGCGCGGCTGCTCTGGGACCCCCTCGGCTCCTCGCCCGACGACCTCCGGCTGCCGGAACCCCGCCCCTCGCCGGCCACCGAGGGCGCCGGGGGCACATCCGCCACCGATCTCGCGGCGGCCGTACGGGACGTGGTCCAGCACGGCCATCTCGTCCCCCTGGCGGCGGCCCTGCGCGCCGACGGCCGGATCTCGCCCGCACTGCTGTGGGGCAACGCCGGCTCCGCCCTCGCCGGCGCCGTACGCGAACTGGGCACCTGGAGCCGCCGGGTGGGCCGGCCCGAGGCGGGGGAGCGGGCCGCCGCCATCGGCGCCGCGCTCTTCACCCACCCCGACCTGCGCACCACGGGCGCCTCGTGGAGCGGATCCTTCCGGCGCCGGAGCTGCTGCCTCTACTACCGTTGCCCCTCCGGCGGCCTCTGCGGGGACTGTGTCTTCGACCGGCCACCGCAGCGCCCTTCCGCATGAGAGGTTTCCGGGTGACCATGACATTGCTGAGTTCGTCGGGCGACGGGGGTATGGCGTGAAGGTCGGGCTGCTGACCCGGGAGTACCCGCCGGACGTGTACGGAGGCGCGGGCGTCCATGTCGAGTTCCTGGCGCGCGAGCTGCGTGAGCTGACCGATCTCGGCGTGCACTGCTGGGGTGAGCGCGGCGGCAGTGACGAGGAGCGGGCCCCGGGTGTCGTCCGGCACCGGGCGGCGCCAGGCCTCGAAGGCGCCAACGAGGCGCTGCGCACCTTCTCCGTCGATCTCGCGATGGCCGCCGCCGTGGCAGGCAGCGACCTGGTGCACTCGCACACCTGGTACGCCGCGCTCGCCGGCCATGTCTCCAAGATGCTCTACGGCATCCCCCACGTGATGACCGCCCATTCGCTGGAGCCGCTGCGCCCCTGGAAGGCCGAGCAACTCGGCGGCGGATACGAGCTGTCGGGCTGGGCCGAACGCTCCGCGATAGAGGCCGCGGACGCCGTGGTCGCCGTCTCGCACGGTATGCGCGCCGACATCCTCGGCTGCTATCCCTCGCTCGACCCGGACCGCGTTCGGGTGATCCACAACGGCATCGACACCCGCCTCTACCACCCGGACCGCGGCACCGACGTGCTGGAGCGGATCGGTATCGCCCCCGACCGCCCCTTCGTCCTGTTCGTCGGCCGCATCACCCGGCAGAAGGGCGTCCCGCACCTGCTGCGCGCGGCCCGCGCGCTCGATCCCGAGGCACAGCTCGTGCTCTGCGCGGGAGCGCCCGACACACCGGAGATCGAGGCCGAGTTCCGCCGGCTGGTGGACGAACTGAGCGGCAGCCGCGACGGGGTGTTCTGGATCCCCGAGATGCTGCCGCGCCCCGACGTGGTCCAACTGCTCAGCCACGCGGCCGCGTTCGTCTGCCCCTCGGTGTACGAACCGCTGGGCATCGTCAATCTGGAGGCGATGGCCTGCGGCACGGCGGTCGTCGCCTCGGCGGTCGGCGGCATCCCGGAGGTCGTCGACGACGGGAGTACGGGCCTGCTGGTGCCCTACGACGAGCGGCACCCCGACGACTTCGAGTCGGCCCTCACCGAGACCCTCAACCGGGTCCTGGACGATCCGGAGTCGGCGGCGGCGATGGGCGCGGCGGGGAGGGACCGCGCGGTGCGCGAGTTCGGCTGGGACCGGGTGGCCCGGCGTACGTACGAGGTGTACGAGGAGCTGCTCAAGTCCCGCTAGCCGGGTAGATGGATCAGGACGACCGGTAGTGGGTCGCGGACAGAAGGAGCGGCGATGCGTGGTGGACCTTCGGTGCTCGGGATCGTGCTGGCGGGCGGGGAAGGCAAGCGGCTGATGCCGCTGACGGCCGACCGCGCCAAACCGGCGGTGACCTTCGGCGGTACGTACCGCCTGGTCGACTTCGTCCTGTCGAATCTCGTCAATGGCGACGTCATGCGCAACTGCGTGCTGACTCAGTACAAATCGCACTCGCTGGACCGCCATGTCAGCACGACCTGGCGGATGTCCAGCCTGCTGGGGAACTACGTCACGCCGGTGCCCGCCCAGCAGCGGCTCGGACCGCGCTGGTATCTCGGCAGCGCGGACGCGATCCTCCAGTCCCTCAATCTCGTCCATGACGAACAGCCGGACTACATCGCGGTGTTCGGCGCCGACCATGTGTACCGCATGGACCCCCGGCAGATGCTCAAACGGCACATCGAGAGCGGCGCCGGGGTCACCGTCGCCGGCATCAGGGTGCCGCGCGCCGAGGCCTCGTCGTTCGGGATCATCACGCCGGGACCGGACGGCACCCGTGTCGACCGGTTCCAGGAGAAGCCGTCCGACGTGCCGGGGCTGCCGGGCGACCCCGAGCACGTCTTCGCCTCGATGGGCAACTACCTCTTCACCACCAAGATCCTGGTGGACGCGCTGCACCGCGACGCCGAGGACCGGACCTCGGTCCACGACATGGGCGGCTCGATCCTGCCGATGCTCACCGAGCAGGGCATGGCGCAGGTCTACGACTTCGACGACAACCACGTACCGGGCGAGACTCCGCGCGAGCACGGCTACTGGCGGGACGTGGGCACGCTCGACTCGTACTACGACGCGCACATGGATCTGATCTCGCACCAGCCGGAGTTCAACCTCGACAACAGACGCTGGCCCATCTACACGCACGCGGGTCAGCTCCCGCCCGCGCGGTTCGTGGCGGGCGGCATCGCGAGCGAGTCCATCGTGGGCCCCGGCTGTGTCATCCGGGGCCAGGTGACCCGCTCCGTGCTCTCTCCCGGCGTGGTGGTCGAGGAGGGCGCCGTGGTGCAGGGGTCGGTGCTCCACGACAACGTACGGGTGGGCCGCGGCGCGGTCGTTCGCGGCTCCATACTCGACAAGAACGTGGACGTCCCGCCCGGCGCCACGATCGGTGTCAATCCCGGACGGGACGAGGAGCTGTACACGGTCTCGAAGAACGGGGTCATCGCACTCGGAAAGGGCCAGCCGGTGCTCTAGGCCGGTTCTTCGTTCACGCGCCGGACGGTCCTGTCCGTCCCGTCCGGCGCGTGGACGACCCGCCCCTCACATCATCCGGCGCCGCCTCCCCAGCCAGGTCTGGGCGATCACCACCACCGCCAGGAACGCGCCGCTGACGACCTGTTGGTACGCCGAGTCGAGCGAACCGATCTGGTTGATGACGTTCTGGATGACCTTCAGCAGCAGCACGCCCACCAGCGAGCCGCTGATGAAGCCGAAGCCGCCGGTCAGCAGCGTGCCACCGATGACGACGGCCGCGATCGCCTCCAGCTCCATGCCGGTGCCGAGGATCGTGACGCCCGAGACCAGCCAGGCCGCGTTCAGCGCCCCGGCCAGTCCGGCGCACAGACCGGAGAGGGTGTAGACGGCGATCTTCGTACGGGCCACGGGCGCGCCCATCAGCGCCGCCGCGTCCTCGTTGCCGCCGACCGCGTACACGTACTGGCCGAACCGGCTGCGCCGCAGCATCACGGCGCCCGCGACGAACAGCGCCGCCGTGATCCACACCGGCACCCCGACGCCCAGCAGCTTCTCCTGGCCGAGGCTCGCGAAGAACGACTTCTCGTCCACCAGATAGGTGTTGGAGCCCTCGTCGGTGATCGCCAGCAGGATGCCGCGGGCGGCGAGCATCGCCGCGAGGGTGACGATGAACGGCGCGAGGCGGGCCTTCGCGATCAGCAGGCCGTTGACCAGCCCGATCAGACCGCAGACGGCGAGCGGCAGGAGCAGTGCGACGAGCGTGCCGTACTGCGAACCCCAGGCGCCGAGCACCCCGCCGAGCGCGAAGAGCGAACCGACGGACAGATCGATGCCGCCGGTGATGATCACGAAGGTCATGCCCAGGGCGACGATCGCCAGGAACGCCGACGAGACCGCCATGTTCTCCAGGTTGTCGCCGGTCAGGAAGGTGTCGAAGCCGATCGACGCGCCGATGGCGACGAGCAGCAGCGTGACGAGCGCGCCGTGCTGCTGGGCGAGCGCGCTGAGCCGCTCGGCCCGGCTCGCGCCGAGCGGCGCCTCGTCGGACGGATCCTTGCCGGGGGAGGGGCCGGTGCCCGTGGCGCGGGCCGGACGCTCCGTATGGGTGTGGGTCATCGCTTTCCCCGTTCGCGAGCCGCGTAGACCGCGAGCACGATCACCACGGCCTGGGCGATCTGCGTCCAGGAGGGCGGCAGATCGTGCTTGATGAGCGTCGCCGTCAGCAGCTGGATCAGTACGGCGCCCGCGACCGTGCCCCCGATCCGGATCCGGCCGCCGCTGAGCGGGGTGCCGCCGACGACCACCGCGGTGATCGCCGACAGCTCCATCAGGGTGCCGAGCGAGGTCGGGTCGCTGGCCTGGAGCCTCGCGGTGGCGAGCACACCGGCGATCGCGGCGAGCACGCCCGCGATGACATAGACGAGGATCAGCACGCGGCGCACCGGCAGCCCGGCGAGCTGCGCGGCGGGCCGGCTGTCGCCGATCGCGAGGAGCTGGCGGCCGAAGGTCGTACGCCGCACGGTGAATCCGACGGCGAGTGCCAGGGCGGCGGCGATCAGCACGAGATACGGGATGCCGAACAGATCGCCCGAGCCGAGCGAGGACATGCCCGGGTCGCGTACGTCCTTGAGCTGCGGCAGCAGTACGAGCGCGATACCGCGTCCCGCGACCATCAACGCCAGTGTCGCGACAATGGGTTGGACGCCGATGAACGCGATCAGCGAGCCGTTCGCGAGACCGATGACGGCGCCGCCGAGCATCGCGACGATCAGCGCCACCCATGGCCCGTAGCCGAGGTACAGCGACAGCAGCGAGGTCGACAGGGCCATGACGGAGCCCACCGACAGGTCGACGCCCTCGCTGCCGATGGCCAGCGCCATGCCCAGCGCGACGATCAGCACCGGCGCCACCTGCACGGCCTGGGTACGGAAGTTCTCCGTGGACAGGAAGTGCGGGGTGAGCGCGATGTTGACCAGCAGCAGGACGGCGACGCCCGCGTACACCCCGTAGTCCTGGAGCAGGCGCAGCAGCCGCGCGCGGTCGACGGGGGCGCCCTTCAGGGCGAGTTCAGTCATGGTCCCTCTCCCCTCCTGAGGAGGTCTTGTCGACCGGTACGGCGGCGGGGGCCGGCTCCGGTGCCGGTGCGGACCCCGGTGCCACGATCGCGGCGGCGTCGGGAGCGACCGTCTTGAGTGCCGCGTCCGACTCCGGGGCCGCCGCGATCGCTTGCAGCAGCCGGTCCTGTGTGACGTCGTCCCCGGTCAGCTCCGCCACGACGGCGCCGTCCTTGAGGACCACCACCCGGTCCGACCCCTCGATCAGCTCCTCCATGTCGGAGGAGATCAGCAGCACCCCGAGCCCCTCGTCGGCGAGTTCGTCGATCAGGCCCTGCACCTCGGCCTTGGCACCGACATCGATGCCACGCGTCGGTTCGTCCAGCAGCAGCACCTTCGGCTGCATCGCCAGCCAGCGGGCCAGCAGCACCTTCTGCTGATTGCCGCCGGAGAGCTCGCCGACCTTCTGATGCGGCCCCGACGCCTTGATCCGCAGCCGCTTCATGAAGGTGTCCACGATCTTGTCGACCTTGGCGTCGTCCACCAGACCGAACCGGGAGAGTCCCGGCAGCGCGGCCAGCGCGATGTTCTCGCGCACCGAGAGGCCGGGGACGATGCCCTCGGCCTTGCGGTCCTCAGGCAGCAGGCTGATGCCGGCCCGGATGGCGGCGGGCGTGGAGCCCGTACGTACGGCGGAGCCCGCCACCACCACCTTCCCCGAGTCCGGCGGCAGCGCGCCCGCGATGGCCTTCGCCGTCTCGCTGCGGCCCGAGCCGAGCAGCCCGCCGAGGCCCACGACCTCACCGGGCCGCACCTCGACCGAGACCTGGTGCAGCGTATGACGGACCGTCAACTCCTGTGCGCTCAGCACCGGTTCACGGCCCGCGTGATGATCACCGGTGAACTTGGTGACCCCCTCGCTGCTCACCTCGCCCATCTCGCGGCCGAGCATCAGCGACACCAACCGCAACCGGTCGAGGTCCGAGATCAGGCCCGTGTGCACGAGTTTGCCGTCCCGCAGCACCGTGACCTTGTCGCAGACCTCGTACAGCTCGTCCAGCCGGTGGCTCACGTACACCACCGCGATGTCGCGCTCCTTGAGCATCCTGATCACGCCGAACAGGGTGCGCACCTCGCGCGGTTCGAGCGACGACGTCGGCTCGTCCATGATGACCACGCGCGCGTCGACGGAGACCGCCCTGGCGAGCGCCACCATCTGCTGCGCGCCGACGCCCAGCGTCCGCAGCGGACGCTTGACGTCGACCCGCAGCCCGAGCGAGCGCAGCGCCTCGTCGGCCTCGCCGTGCATCCGGCGGAAGTCGATCAGGCCGAACCTGTTCCGGGGCTCGCGCCCCAGGAACAGATTGCGCGCCACGCTCATCAGCGGGACGAGGTTGACCTCCTGATAGATCGTGGAGATCCCGGCGTGCTGCGCCTCCAGCGGGGTCTGGAAGCGCACGGGAGAGCCCGCGTGGACGATCTCGCCCTCGTCGGGCTGGTACACACCGGTGAGCACCTTGATGAGGGTGGACTTCCCGGCGCCGTTCTCGCCGATGAGCGCGTGGACCTCGCCCGGAAGGGCGGCGAAGTCCACGCCGTCGAGCGCGCGTGCGCCCGGGAACGTCTTGGTCAGACCGGTGACCGACAGCACGTCAGAAAGCCTTGCCCAGATCGGCCTTGGCGTTCTCCGGGGTGTACGCGCCGTCCTGGATGACGATGTCCTGCGCGACCTTCTCACCCTTGGTGAAGGTGTCGAGGGTCTGGAAGGCGAGCGGCCCGAAGCGCGGGTTGGACTCCACGACCCCGGAGATCCAGCCGTCGACGATGCCCTGGACGGCGTTGCGGGTGCCGTCGACCGTCACGATCTTGATGGCGCCGGCCTTCTTCCCGGCGCCCTTCAGGGCGTTGACCGCGCCGAGGCCCATCTCGTCGTTCTCGGCGTAGATCCCCTTGATGCCGGGGTTCGACTGGATGAGCTGCTCGGTGACCTGCTGGCCCTTCTCGCGGGCGAACTCACCGGTCTGCTCGAACACCACCTTCAGATCAGGGGCCTTGGCAGCGATCTGGTCCTTGAAGCCCTTGGTGCGCTCGGTGGTGACGTTGTTGCCCGCGGCGCCGAGCAGGATCGCGACCTCGCCCTTGCCGCCGGTCGCCTCGATCATCTGGTCGGCCGCGCGCTTGCCCTGCTCGATGAAGTCCGAGCCGATGAAGCTCACATAGTCCTTGCAGGCGGTGGCGTTGATCTTGCGGTCGATGGTGATGATCGGGATCTTCTTCGCCGCCGCGCTGCGCAGCACCGGGCCCCAGCCGTCGGAGTTGAGGGGCGCGATCACCAGCAGGTCGGCGCCCTTGGCTATCAGGTCCTGCACGTCGCTGATCTGCTTGGAGAACTGAGTCTGGGCGTTGGCGGACAGGAGCTTGATCCCGCGCTCCTCGGCCTCGGCCTTGATGGACGCGGTCTCGGCGATCCGGAAGGGGTTGGCCTCCTTCTCGGACTGCGAGAAGCCGACCGTGGCGGTCTTCAGGTCGATCTTCTCGCCCCCGAACTGGGCGATGTCACAGGTCTTGTCGTCGGCACCGGGCGTGGCGACGACCTGGCCGCTGTCCTTGTCGCCGGCCGACGAGCTCTTGTCGGAGCCGTCGTCCTCGGACTTGGCGCAGCCGCTGAGTGCGAGAGCGCCGACGAGGCTCGCGGCGAGGACGGTAGTGGTGGTGGTACGGCGGACGGCGGAAAGCTTCATGGTGATCCCCATCTCGGCGCGGCCCCGGCGACCGGGACGCTCGCGGGAGGTCGGCGCCAACGGACTGACGGACTGCTCTGCGGATGTGCTGGAGTCGTTCGAAACTGGTTTTTACATCGTTGTACGGAGGCTGTAAAGCCTTCGCGCGATAACGGGCGTACGTGCGGGGGCCGGTGAGGCTCTCGGTGACCGTCCCGGCGGCGGCCGAGGCGGTGCTCCGAGGCGGTGGTCCGACGAATGGCGCCGTCCGCCCGCGGGGCGTGGCTTGCGCCCGCCGCGGAGCGGCTGATGACTCGTCGGTGCGTGCGATCGCGAGGCGGAGGATCAGCGTGCTGGACGGTCCGGACGTACGCGGATACTCCGGCGGCGCGGCCGGTGTGCGTGTCCTGCGTCGCCCGCCGGGCGGGGTCCGTCAGACACGGCCCAGGGTGCTCTCCCGTTCCACCAGCCGAAAATCGGCGCGGAGTTCACGGGGGCCGGTGCCGACCGGGTCCCCGGTGCCCAGCAGCCGGTTGACGACGGAGCGCACCGCGAGGCGGGCGATGGTCTGTTTGTCCGGCGAGATCGTGGTGAGGGTCACAGCGCCGTAGCGGCCCTCCGTGATGTCGTCGAAGCCGACGACGGCGACGTCCTCGGGGACCCGCAGCCCCCGCTCGGACAGCACCCGCATCGCCCCGATGGCGATCAGGTCGTTGTACGCGAAGACCGCGTCCGGGGTCACGCCCGAGTCGAGGAGCTGGTTCATCGCGTCGGCGCCGTTGGCGTGGTCCCAGCCGCCCGTCGGGGCGATCAGGGAGTCCGGCGACGGCAGCCCCGCCGCCTTCAGTTCGGCGCGCCAGCCGCGCAGCCGCAGATGCGACGGCTCGTTCACCTTGTCGGTCCTGGCGCCCAGGAACGCGATCCTGGACCGGCCGAGATCCAGCAGATGCCGTACCGCCATCCGGGCGGCGGCCACGTTGTCGATCGCGATGTGGTCGTACGGCAGGTCGTACTCCCGCTCGCCGAGCAGCACCAGCGGCGCGTCCTGGTCACGGCCGAGCAGATCCTCGGTCTCCAGCTCGATGGGGCTCAGGATCAGCCCGTCGATCACCCGTGCCCGGAAACCCTGGCTGACCAGGACCTCCTGCTCGCGGCGGCCACCGGTGTGGTCGAGCAGCACGGTGTACTCGTGCTCCGCCGCCACGTCGATGACCGAGCCCGCCAGCTCGGCGAAGTACGGGTTGCCAAGCTCGGGCACCGCCAGGGCGATGATCCCGGTGCGCCCCTTGCGAAGATGGCGGGCCGTGAGATTCGGCCGGTAGCCGAGTTCGTCGATGGCCAGCTGGACCCGGGCCCGCATCGCCGGCGTGACATGCCGGTAGTTGTTCACCACGTTCGAGACGGTCTTGATGGAAACGCCCGCTCGTTCCGCGACGTCCTTGAGGCTGACGGTCACCGTATTTCCCCTCCGAGGCCGGCCCGAAGGTCGCCCCTGCCCAATCTGTACAACGTTATATACGTTGCGGGACGGGTCTTTGTCATTGCCCTGGACAGCAAGTGGAACGGCATGTTGTCATGCCAACTGCCGTTCCTTCCAACGTTGTACAGACTGTCGCAACGAGCCGCCACCCTCAGTTCCAAGGAGGATTTGTGCGCATCCGAAGAAATCTCGCTCTTATGCTCGCCGCCGTCCTGGGCGTCGCCGGACTCACGGCGGTCCCGTCGGCATCGGCCGCGGACGACCCGGTCGTGCCCCATGGACTCAAGGGCGACTACTACTCGTCGTCCGCGCCCGGCGCCTTCGACTTCCACGAGCTGAAGGCCACCGGATTCGACCCGCAGATCGACTTCGACAGCCTCGAATCCCGACTCACCACGGCCACCGGCAGCGCCGACCACGCCACTGTCCGCTGGACCGGGAAGATCGTCCCTGAACAGAGCGGCCCGCACACCTTCTCGATGATCGGCGACAACGGGTTCCGCCTGTGGGTCGACGGCGAGATCGTCATCGACCACTGGGTCGACGACTGGGAGAAGGAGCAGACCGGCGACCCGGTCGAGCTCACCGGAGGCCAGGCGTACGACATCAAGGTCGAGTTCTTCGAGAACGTCGGCGGCTCGAACCTCCATCTCAACTGGACCGAACCCGGTGGCGCGAAAGAGCCGGTGCCCACCTCCGCCTTCCGTCTCCCCGACGGCTACGCGTACGACGGTGCCATCGCCACCACCGTCCTGGCCGACGGCCGCACGGTGCGGATGGAGTTCGCCCAGGAGCTCGCCGCGCCCCCGGCCGGTATCGCCGGCCACCTCGACGCGGTCATCGGCGGCGCCGAATGGCCGCTCGGATCGGTCAAGAAGGACCCCGCCGACGCCCGCAGCCTGCTCGTCGGCCTGAAGGAACCCGTGGTCGGCAAGGGCGGCACCGCCGACATCCGCTACGACGGCCAGGGCGGGCTCGCTTCACAGGGCGCCGACCCCGTGGGCGCGTTCTGGAGCAGCGGACCGAACAAGTCCGAGTACCAGCTCGCCACTCCGTGGGCCAAGGACGTCGGCCCCGACAACGCGCTGCCCGAGTACCCGCGTCCGCAGATGACCCGCGACGCCTGGCGCAATCTCAACGGCGAGTGGCAGTTCGCCGCCGCCGAGAAGGGCGAGCGCCCCCCGGTCGGCAAGAAGCTGCGCGAGAAGATCCTGGTCCCGTACCCCGTCGAGTCGCAGCTCTCCGGGCTCGAACGGCACGAGGACCGGATGTGGTACCGCCGGACCTTCACCGTCCCGAAGAGCTGGGACATCAACGACCGCGAGCACCACGGCAAGGCCGGCAAGCGTCTCAAGCTCAACTTCGACGCCGTCGACTGGCAGTCCGAGGTGTACGTCAACGGCAAGAAGGTCACCGAACACAAGGGCGGCTACGACCGGTTCTCCGTCGACATCACCGACGCGCTCAAGCCCGGCCGTACGCAGGAGCTGATCGTCGGCGTGTACGACCCGACCGACGCCGCGGACGGCGAGAACCCGCCCATGGGCAAGCAGCGCCTCGACCCGAGCGGCATCTTCTACACCTCGTCGTCCGGCATCTGGCAGACGGTCTGGATGGAGCCGGTCGCGGACGACCACGCCGACTCACTGAAGCTGACCCCGGACATCACGGCCGAGAAGCTGGCGGTCGAGGTCCGCGGCGTACGCGCGGGGGTGCCGGTCACGGCCACCGCGTACGACGGCAAGCGCAAGGTCGGCACGGTCAAGGGCCGTACGGGAGCACCGCTCAGCGTGCCGGTGCCGGACCCGCGCCTGTGGTCGCCGGAGGATCCGCATCTGTACAAGCTCGACGTGCGCATCGGCGGCGAGCGCGCCGACGGTGACCGGGTGGGCGGCTACTTCGGTATGCGCTCCATCGCCGTCGAGAAGGTCGACGGGGTGCCGCGCACCGTGCTCAACGGCAAGCCCGTCTTCCTGATGGCCACACTCGACCAGGGCTTCTGGCCGGACGGACTGCACACCGCGCCGACCGACGAGGCGCTGGCGTTCGACCTCAAGAAACACAAGGAACTCGGCTACAACTCCGTGCGCAAGCACATCAAGGTGGAGCCCGACCGGTGGTTCTACTGGGCGGACAAGCTGGGACTCCTCGTCTGGCAGGACATGCCCTCGATGCCGAAGTCCCCGGCGGCCCCCGCCGCGGCCCAGTTCGAACACGAGATGAAGGAGATGATCGACCAGCACGCCAGCAGCCCCTCGGTGATCATGTGGGTCCCGTTCAACGAAGGCTGGGGCCAGTACGACCAGGCACGGATCGCCGACCAGGCCAAGGGCTGGGACCCGACCCGGCTGGTCAACAACATGAGCGGCGTCAACTGCTGCGGGGCCGTCGACGGCAAGAACGGCGACATCGCGGACGCGCACGGCTATCCGACACCGCTGCTGCCCGCGCCCGACGGGAAACGGGCGCTGGTCAGCGGCGAGTACGGCGGCCTCGGGCTCGCCGTACCGGGCCACGCCTGGCCGGTCCAGCACACCTATGTCGGTGTCGACCAGGAGAAGTACACGGACGAGTATCTGGGGCAGCTCGACAACGTGCGCGACCTCGCCTGCCGGGGGAGCAACGGAGCCGTCTACACCCAGATCACCGATGTGGAGGGTGAACTCAACGGGCTGCTCACCTACGACCGCAAGGTCATGAAGCCCGACGTCCAACGGCTCAAGGCGGCACACGACGCCCTGATCCGCGACGCATCCGACCCGGCCTCGATGGAGTGCGCGAACTCCTGACCGGGATTTCAGGGCGCCGCACGGCTTCATCCGCCGTGCGGCGCCCACCTGTTGGCCCACCGGTCCTCCCGCCGTCTCGCACCCGTCCTTCCATCAGTTGGATGAACAGCGTGTCGCACCGGGAATAAGCAGGTCGGAGCCCGGACTTGAAACTGCTGCCCACCGCGCACACGATCCGGCGCGGCCACCGACGTCAGCAGTCAGAGCGAGGGATCACATGCCCAAGGCGTACGTCTACACCCGGTTCGGCGGTCCGGAGGGCGAAGCCTTCCTCGACCTGCCGAAGCCCGTTCCCGGCCCCGGTGAACTCCTCGTCGCCGTCCGCGCGGCCGGCGTCAACCCCGTCGACTGGAAGCTGCGCACCGGCTACACCCGGCCGGGCGCCACGCCGAAGCCGCTGCCCACCGTGTTCGGCAGCGAGGCGTCCGGAGTGGTCGAGCAGGTCGGCGAGGGCGTCCGGGGATTCGCCGTGGGCGACGCCGTCTTCGGCAACCCCGTCACCGGCGGATACGCCGAGTACACCCTGCTGCCCGCCGCGATCACCGCGCACAAGCCGGACGCCGTGTCGTTCAGGGACGCGGCGGCCCTGCCGGTCGCGGGCGCGACCGCGTACGACGGCATCAAGCAGCTCGACCTGCCGGCCGGTGCGACGCTGCTGATCACCGGCGCCGGCGGCGGTGTCGGCGTGGCCGCGACGCAGATCGCCGTCGCGAACGGCATCCGTGTCGTCGGCTCGGCGAGCGCGGGCAAGAAGGACTTCGTCGAATCGCTCGGCGCCGTCCATGTCCCGCCGGGCCCCGGACTCCAGGAGCGGGTGAGGGCCGCCGCTCCCGACGGGGTCGACGCGGTCTTCGACCTCGTCGGCGGCGCGGACCTGGAGGCCGTCGCCGGACTCGTCCCCGACCTCGCGAAGCTGATCAGCGCGGGGGACAAGCCGCGGGTCGCGACCCTGGGCGGCGCGGCGGTGGTACGGCTGCGCACGGCCGCCGTCCTCGAAGAGGTGGCCGAACTGGTCGTGGGAGGCACCCTGCGGCCGTACGTGACCCGGACCTTCCCGCTGGCCGAGGCGGCGCAGGCGCTGCGCGCGGTCGAGGAGGGGCACGCGCTCGGCAAGATCGTCATCGAGGTCGGCGCGTGAGCGCCGGGCGGCCGGCCCCCGTGTCGTACCACCCGCTCGACAATCCCGTGCTCGCCGGGCTGACCGGCCCGCACGCCCGCTTCGCCGAGCGGCGCGGCCGGGTGCTCGGCTACCAGCCCGAGGTGTCGACCTGGCTCGCCCTGCCGGAGGAGCCCGACGCACGGGACTGGGCGGACGCCGCCCCCCTGGTCGGCGCGGACGGGACGGCCACGCTCGCCGGTACGCGCGCGGTGCCCCCGGACGGCTGGGAGATCACCTTCCAGGTGGACGGCGTCCAGCTCGTCGACGAGTCCGTGGACGCGGTCCACGACGAGGAGGCGGTGGTCCTCGGCGCCGCCGACGTGCCCGAGATGCTGGATCTGGTGGAGCGCACCAGGCCGGGACCCTTCCGGCCGCGCACGATCGAGCTGGGTACGTATCTGGGCGTCCGCCGCGACGGCGAGCTGGTGGCGATGGCGGGGGAGCGGCTGCACCCGCCGGGCTGGACCGAGATCAGCGCGGTCTGTACGGCGCCCGGGTACCGCGGCCAGGGGCTGGGCGGCCGGCTCATCCTGGCGGTGGCCGCGGGGATCAAGGAGCGCGGCGAGACGCCGTTCATCCAGGCGGCCGGGGACAACGAGAACGCCGTCCGGCTCTACGAGGCGCTGGGGTTCCGGCTGCGCCGCCGTATCGCGTTCCTCGGGATCCGCGCCCCGGAGCCGTCCCGTGTCCCGGCGACGGCGGGCGGCTGAGCCGAGTTGAGCCGTGCTCAGGAAGGGCGGCGGGCGGACACACGGGCACACGCCGATGGGGCGGGTGGACGGCCTGTGAACGGCCGTCCGCCCGCCCCTGGGGCGGGGGTGTCCGGGCTACGTCTGGGTCTGCTGACTCATCTCGCTCGCCCGACGGCCCGTCCGATTACGCATACGGCCCGCCCTCATCGCCGCGGCGCCGCAGATGAGGCCCAGGACGGCTACGAGTGCACCAGCGATGACGTTGCTGAGGAACACACCGCGGTCGGGACTGGAACCGACGACCCACGGCGCGGCAACCATCCAGGCGCCCATCAGGCACAGAGCCCAGCTGAAGCCGTACGTCCGGGTCGGGGTCGCGGAGAACACGAGGGCCAGGCCGGCGATCGCGGCACCCATGATCACGTTGTGGACCACCAGCACCGGCTGGCTGGCCGTGTAGTGGAGGATCCACGGTGAGAGGGCGATGAACAGGCCGGCGAGAAAGATCGGCCCGTCCAGCAGTGCCACATCACGTCCACCGAGCACGCGGGCGTACCTGGCCCGCATCTCTGGTACGTCAGGGTGAGCACCTATGTCTCCCCTGGTGTCGGTAACACCGGGGCGAGAACCTGTGTCTCCCCTGGTGTGTGAAACATCGGCCATGAGTCTCGACTCCTTCGGTCATGAGAGGTTCGACCGCGTTGCTCTGGATCGAGCGGTACACGACCATTCTGCCCCCTATTCACCCTTATGTGTAGTTGGGCGGTGAACAAACCGCCCCGTACCTCATGGCAAACTGTTCGAGGCCGCTGGGCCGGACGGCCGTATCCGCGAAGGGCCCGACCGGCTCCGAACGGGTGATGACGAGTGATAGGGAACGGCACCGGCGATGACGTTGACAGATGACGGGACCACGGTCGGCGAGAGCGGACCGGTCGCCGCGTACGACTCCGGCGACCACGGCCCGTATGTCCACGGCCCCGGTATCGACCCCGACCGCATGGCCGTCTGTCTCGCCGTGCTCGACGAACTGGACAAGCTCGACGTCGACCACCCCGACGCGGTGGCCGTGCGCCGCGCCACCGCCGGGATCTACCGGACCGTCAAACAGCGCCGCCGCCAGGAACGCCGGGCGGCCAAGACCGCCAACGACAAGGCGGTCACCGAGGCCACGGCCACCGGATCCGCCGAGCGCATCGACGACGAGACACAGGGGCTGCTGCCGTCGTCCTCGGTCGCGGGCGAGATCGCCGGCATCCTCCAGCGGCCGCGCTCCTGCTACATCTGCAAGACCCGCTACGTCGAGGTCGACGCCTTCTACCACCAGCTCTGCCAGGCGTGCGCCGCCGAGAACCGCGCCCGCCGGGACGCCCGTACGGACCTCACCGGCAAGCGCGCCCTGCTGACCGGGGGCCGCGCCAAGATCGGTATGTACATCGCGCTGCGCCTGCTGCGCGACGGCGCGCACACCACCATCACCACCCGCTTCCCCGGCGACGCGATCCGCCGCTTCAAGGCGATGGAGGACAGCGCCGACTGGATCCACCGTCTCAAGATCGTCGGGATAGACCTGCGCGACCCCGCCCAGGTGGTCGCCCTCGCCGACTCCGTCGCCGCCGAGGGACCGCTGGACATCCTCATCAACAACGCCGCGCAGACGGTACGCCGCTCCCCGCAGGCCTACAGCGAGCTGCTGGCCGCCGAGTCCGCGCCGCTGCCCGCGGGCGAACTCCCCTCCTCGCACGTCATCGGCGCGTTCGGCAGCGGTGCGCAGGCCGTGCTGCCCGCCGGGGGCGACGATGCGCTGAGCGCGTCGGACATCACCGGTCTGGCCCTGGTCGGCGGTTCGGCCACGCTCGCCCGTATCGAGGCGGGCACGGCGATCGACGCGGGCGGGCTCGTGCCCGACCTGCACGACACCAACAGCTGGATCCAGACGGTTTCCGACGTCGATCCGGTGGAGCTCCTCGAAGTCCAACTCTGCAACTCCACCGCGCCGTTCATCCTGATCAGCCGGCTGCGTCCGGCGATGGCCGCGGCGGCGGCCGAGCGCACGTACGTCGTGAACGTATCGGCCATGGAAGGCGTGTTCAGCCGCGGCTACAAGGGCGCCGGCCATCCGCACACGAACATGGCGAAGGCCGCGCTCAACATGCTGACCCGCACCAGCGCGCAGGAGATGTTCCAGTCCGACGGGATCCTGATGACCGCCGTCGACACCGGCTGGATCACCGACGAGCGCCCGCACCCGGACAAGATGCGGCTCGCCGAGGAGGGCTTCCACGCCCCGCTGGATCTGATCGACGGCGCGGCCCGCGTCTACGACCCGATCGTGCGCGGCCAGGGCGGCGAGGATCTGTACGGCTGCTTCCTCAAGGACTACGCGCCGGCCAACTGGTAACCCTCGCCAACTCCTGGCGGGCGGCGCGCCGTCCGGCATGGTCTCCTGATCGTTGTCCGGAAGTGACCCAATGCACGGGCCCCATCGAGCGCGCCCGCGCTCATTTGGTTAATGTATGGCGCACGGACGCCACCCAGGGACCCACGAAGGTTCCTCGGCCGTCCCGGGACCGGCCTGCAACCAGGCCACCGCCCCGCCCGAAAACCGGCGCCACCGCGACCGAACTGCCCTTGCCCCTGCCCCGTTCGGCGGTCGGCGCCCGGTACGAGTCCGGAGTCGGCGCGCCCGGGGTTACGCGACACAAAGGAGTGCGCGGTGACACCTGAGAACGCTCAGCACGAGAACGGCCCGGCCGAACCGGTCGGTGGACGGGGCGACGGCCCCCAGAAGCTCCGGAACATCGAGGTGTGGGCCAGGTCCGCGCCGATCAGGCTGGCGGGCTACGAGGACGACCTCGCGGAGCCCCACATCCTCCAGGGCATCGACTAGACAGTCTCCGCGGAGTCCTGTCCGGGCCCGGAGCCCTGGATGCATCGACCGTTCTCGAACGCCGGGCGGGCCGCATGTGCGGCCCGCCCGGCGACGGTTGGGCCCAGGTGCTCCACATGTGTCCCCCCGCTTGCGGGGTGGCTCCGTGTCCGGCAGATATGGAGTCACAGTCCGGGACGAACAGCTGGGAGACCCCGTGGAATGCCTACCCATTCGCCCTCGGCACGCCGCGCTCGCCGTGCTGTCGGCCGGCATTCTGATCATCGCCGGCTGTGGCGAGGACGGTGTCGGCGAGGACCCGCGGGCGGCGAAAGCCGCGAGCGCGGCGTCCAAGAAGGTCCTCCTCCAGCCGCTCGCCGCCCCGGGCCCCGCCCCCTTCACCGAGTCGACGGCGGCGCCGCTGCCGGACGCCACGCCCTCGGTCCCGCCGTCGTCGAGCGCGCCGGCCGAACCGAGCGCCTCCGGCAGGGGCGCCCAGGCGATGCGCTCCGTCTCCGGTGCCACCGCCGGACTGTACGGCGGTACGAAATCCGTCACCAGCTGCGACGTCGGCGCCCAGGTCCGGCTGCTCACCGCCGACCCCGCCAAGGCCACCGCCTTCGCCCGCGGCGCGGGCGTCAGCGGTGCCGCGGTCCCGAATTTCCTGCGCGGACTCACCCCCGTCGTGCTGCGCGCCGACGTACGTGTCACCAGCCACAGCTACCGGGACGGGGCCGCCGCCGCCCACCAGGCCGTACTCCAGAGCGGCACCGCCGTACTCGTGGACGACCGCGGACTGCCCAGGGTCCGCTGCGCCGGCGGGAACCCGTTGCGCCCTGCCGTCGCGCCGCGCGCCGACGTGGTCCGCCAGGGGACGCCCTGGAGCGGCTACCGGCCCGACCGGGTCGTCGTGGTCAACCGGAGCACCCGGGTGCTGAGCGCACTGGTGATCGTCGCCGACAACGCCTGGATCGAGCGCAGGACCGGCACCGACGGCGACCAGGACAAGAAGCCCGACGTGCCGCCCCCCTACCCCCCGGACACCGACATCATCGACCCGTCGTTGGAGCCGCCCGCACCGGACGACACCGCGCCGGCCGTCCCGGAGCCCGACGCCCCCCGCAGCGACCCGGCGCCCTCGCCCGACTGCCTCACCCCGGACGCCCCGGCGCCCGACGAGCCGGAGAACATGGCGGCCCCGTCCGACTGCCCCACGCCCACGCCCACGGGGGAGCCGGACGGCGGTGTCGACCCGGACTACCCGGTGATGCCGATGTCCCCGGAGCGGCAGGGCCCCGACCTGACGCCGGACGGCGATCCCGGCGCGCTGTCCGGCCCTGACGCGCTGTCGGACGGCGGCACGCTGTCCGACGACGCCCTCACGCCGTCGGCGTCCGATGGCGACCCGGCCGGGCCCGTCTTCCAGGGCTGACCGGCGGTCCCCGGCCCGGCCGAACCACGTACCCGCACCAGGTACCACCCGACCAGTCGAGATATCCGACAAATGATGACAGAGTGACCCCATGGTTGATCGGGAAGCGGGGCCCCCGTCGCTCCCCGACGACTGGCCCGCGAAGCCGGAACTGAGCCTGTCCCTCAACGGCATGGGCTGCTTCGACTGGGACATCGGCAGTGGTCTGCTCCATCTGGACGGGGTGGCGCTGGAGATCCTCGATCTGACCGACGACGAATACGACGGCACGCGCTCGAAGCTCCTGGAGCGCCTGCCGCCCGGCGAGGGCGACCGGCTCGACGCCGTCGTGGGGGAGGCGCTCAGCGGCGGCGGGAACGGCGGCGGTGGCGGGGACGGCTACGGTGCCTATTTCCGCGTCCGGCGCCGTGACGGCACCCTGCGCTGGACCCATTCGCAGGGCGCCGTCCGCCGTGACGGGCACGGCCGCCCGCGCCGTCTCATCGGCATCGTCCGCGACGCCACCCAGGAACTCGCCGACTCGATGGCGCGGCTCGAACTGGACGAGGAGCGCCGGCGCAGGACCACCGTCGTCGAGGGCGCCACCGCCGCCCTCGCGCACGCCCGGACGGTCCAGGACGTCATCGACGTGCTCAAGCATTCCGACGGACTCGAACACCTGGGCGCCACCAGCATGGTCATGGGTCTCCTCGACTCGGGACGCATCCATCTCGTCGCCGAGGGGCCCGCGGGCTCCTTCGTGCCGGGGACTCGTGTCACACGGGTGGACGAGGAGTATCCGATGAGCGAGGTGATCCGCACGCTCAGCCCGCGGTTCATCGAGTCCGCGGACGACTTCGCCGTCTCCTACTCGGGCCTGTGGCCCCACATCAGCCATCTCGGCATCACCTCGGCGGCCTATCTGCCGCTGATCGCGCAGGGCCGCCCCATCGGGGCCGTCGGGCTGCTCTACGGCGACAAGATCGGCTTCACCACCGAGGACCGCAATCTGCTGGTCGCCCTCGGCAGCAGCATCGCCCAGAGCCTCCAGCGCGCCGTCCTGTTCGAGCAGGAGCACGATCTCGCCGAGGGGCTCCAGCAGGCGATGCTGCCGCGCCGTATCCCGGCCGTGCCCGGCGCCGAGATCGCCGTCCGCTACCGATCGGCCCGGCTCGGCAGGGACATCGGCGGCGACTGGTACGACATCGTCCCGCTGCCCGGCGGCCGGGTCGGCGCCGTCATCGGAGACGTACAGGGTCATGACACCGACGCCGCGGCCGTGATGGGACAGTTGCGGATCGTCCTGCGGGCGTACGCGGCCGAGGGCCACACCCCGGCCACGGTGATGGCGCGCGCCTCGGTCTTCCTGCACGAACTCGACACCGACCGCTTCGCGACGTGCGTCTACGCGGAGGCCGACCTGGCCACGGGCGTCGTCCGGGTGGTCCGGGCGGGCCATGTCGATCCGATGATCCGGGACACGGACGGCAGTTGCCGCCGGCTGCCCGCCGAGGGCGGGCTGCCGCTGGGGCTGTCGGCGGAGTTCGGCCGGCTCGACTACCCGGTGAACACCGTCGAACTGGATCCCGGCCAGACGCTGGTCCTCTACACCGACGGTCTGGTGGAGATCCCAGGAGTCGATCTGGACGAGGGGATGCAGAGGCTGGCCGCTCTGGTCGCGGGCGGCCCGCGCGACCTCCAGGAGCTGGCCGACCGGCTGTGCGAGGCGGTGGACGAGCGCGGCGGCGAGGACGACGTCGCCGTACTGCTGCTGCGCAGGCGGGGCGCGTACGCGGGCAGGACCGGCGGCAAACTCCAGCAGCACGTCGGGCAGGGCGACGCCGAGGCGCTGTCGTCGGCCCGTCACATGGTCCGGGCGGCGGTACGCGCGTGGGGTGCGGGCGACCGGTCGGACGATGTCGAGCTGGTGGTGGACGAGCTGATGACCAACGCGCTGACGCACACCGACGGTGATTCGATCGTGACCGTGCGGGTGCTGCCGGGGGTGGAGCGGCGGCTGCGGCTGGAGGTCGAGGACCGGTCGAGCGCCCTGCCCCGGATCCGGGACGCGGGCGAGTCGGGGGTCTCGGGGCGAGGTCTGGTGCTGGTGGACGCGCTGTCCGACGAATGGGGCGTGGAGTCGCGAGGCAGCGGCAAGTGCGTGTGGAGCGAGTTCGTCATCTCGGGCCGCCCGGAGCGGGACGGCTGAGAGGGCAACGGGGGGTGCGGGGCGTTACAGTGGCGCTAACTGTGCGTAACGCGTTCGTACTTGATCGTAACCGACCGGAGGCGATTGACTTGCAGCTCCCGGCTCCCCTCTCCGGCGCGTTCCCCGCAGGCCATTCCCTCCGCGAGACATGAGGCCCCCTTGACCACCGAGCTGCTGGCACCTCTCGATCTGGCCTTCTGGCATCTCGAATCACCGGACCACCCGATGCACCTCGGCGCGCTCGCCGTCTTCGAGGCGGCGCCGGACGGCCCCGGCGCGCCGGGCGTGCGGACCGGTGTCGGCGACGACGCGCTGCTGGACCTGCTGGCCACCCGCGCGGCGGCCGTCCCCCGGCTGCGGATGCTGGTACGGGACGTCCTGCTGCCCGTCGGCGGCGCCGCCTGGAGCGTGGACAAGGACTTCGACGTACGCAGGCACGTCAGGCTCGTGGAACTGCCGCCCGGGGACTTCGCCGAGGAGACCGCGCGGCTCGCCGGGGAGCTGATGGAACGCCCGCTGGAGCGCGGCATCCCGCCCTGGGAGATGTACGTCCTGGCGGGCCGGCCGACGGGCGGCGGGGCGCCGGGCGGTGACGGATCGATCGGCGGTACGTCGCCGGGCGGGCGGCCCTTCGCCGTACTGGTGAAGCTGCACCACGCCCTCGCGGACGGTATGCGCGCCGTGGCCATCGGCGCCGGGATCTTCGACCAGATCGCCGACGCGCGAGCCGCCGGCGCCCGCCGCGCCCGCCCCGCGCCGCCCCGCTCCTGGCTGTCCGGCCCCTGGCAGGTGGCCGACATGGCGAGGCACCGGCTCGGCGACCTGGGCCGGGCGCTCGGGATCGGCGCCTCCGTCGTCCGTGCCAGCCGGCTCGACCTGCGCGGTACGCCGGCCCTCACGGCGGGCTCCAGCGGCACCCGGCAGCTCGCCACCGCCGTGCTCGCGCTGGAGGACGTACGGCAGGTGCGCAAGGCGCACGGCGGCACGGTCAACGACGTACTCCTCGCCACCGTGGCGGGCGCGCTGCGCCGCTGGATGCTGGAGCGGGGCGAACAACTGCCGGACTGCGACCCGCGTTCCGATCCGCGCGCTCTCGTGCCGGTCTCGGGACGGCGGCCGAGCCGGGCCAGGCAGGGTACGGGCGCGGGCGGCGGCTCCGGCTCGGGCAACATGCTCTCCGCGTATCTGCTCGGCCTGCCGGTCTCCGAGCCCGATCCGCTGTCCCGGCTGACCGCGGTGCGCCGGGCCATGGACCGCAACAAGAAGGACGGTCCCTCACGGGGCGCCGGAGCCCTCGCCGTACTCGCCGGGCAGCTGCATCCGCTGGCGCACCGGCTCGGCGCGCCGATCGCGGGCAGTGCGGCCCGGATGCTCTTCGACGTGCTCGTGACGAGCGTGCCGCTGCCGCGCGCGACGCTCTCGTTCGGGGGCTGCCCGCTGCGTGAGATCTATCCGATGGCGCCGCTGGCGCGTGGTCAGTCCCTGGCGGTGGGGCTGACGACGTACGGCGGACGGGTCCATGTCGGTCTCGTCGCCGACGGCAAGGCCGTGCCCGATCTCGGAGGGCTGGCGAAGAACATGAACGAGGAGCTGAACGAACTGCTCCGCGCGACGGCGCCCACCGGCGCCGTCGGCCCCATCCGCCCTGCCGGCCCCGTCATGACCGCCGACACCGACGTCGAGGCCGTCGTGGCCACCGTCCCCGTCGAACGCGACCTGTCTGCCGTGTCCGCTGTGCCCGCGGTGTCCGCCGGGGCCGACCTGGGCGGATAGATCGGACAATTCCCGACGCGAGCGGTGCGGCCGGGTGAAGTCCTCAAGCGCCGCACAGGCTGAACGGACACGGCGCGGACACAGCTGGGACACAGTCCCCGGTGCGGCGGACTTCGCTGCCTCGAAGGTGTTGACGCCACCCAGTCATCCGATGAATATTCTGGGTGTCAACTTCGGGAGGCCCAGCGCAATGCGGCAGAACACGCTCGGAAGCGGCGAGGTCGGCGTATCCGAGCTCTCCTTCGGAACGGCCGGGATCGGCAATCTCTACACCCCCGTCGAACCGGAGCGGGCCGCGGCGGCCGTCGACGCCGCCTGGGACGCGGGCATCCGCTACTTCGACACCGCACCGCACTACGGCCTCGGCCTCGCCGAACGCCGCCTCGGCGAGGCCCTGCGCTCCCGCCCCCGCGCCGAATACACCCTGTCGACCAAGGTGGGCCGGCTGCTGGAACCCCTGCCGTTCGCGGACGGCGACGACCTCGACAACGGTTTCGCCGTCCGTGCCACGCACCGCCGCGTCTGGGACTTCAGCGCCGACGGCGTGCGGCGGAGCATCGACGACAGCCTGGAGCGGCTCGGCACCGACCGGATCGACACCGTCTATCTGCACGACCCGGACGACCACGTCGCCGACGCCTTCGGGCAGGCGTACCCCGCGCTGGAACGGCTGCGGGCCGAGGGAGTCGTCGGCGCGATCGGCGCCGGAATGAACCAGACGGCCGTGCTCACCCGCTTCCTCCGGGACACGGACGTCGACGTCGTCCTGTGCGCGGGCCGCCACACCCTCCTCGACCAGTCCGCCCTCGCCGAACTCCTGCCCGAGGCCGCCGCGCGCGGCCGGAGCGTGGTCGTCGGCGGCGTCTTCAACTCCGGGCTGCTCGCCGACCCGCGCCCCGGCGCGACGTACGACTACACGGCCGCCCCGCCCGCACTGCTGGAACGCGCCCTGCGCATCAAGGCCCTCGCCGAGCGGCACGGAGTCCCGCTGCGCGCCGCCGCGATCGCCTATCCGCTGCTGCACCCGGCCGTCGCGAGCGTCCTCGTCGGCACCCGGTCCGCGGAGGAGGTCGAGGACGCGGCGGACATGTACGGCCGCACGGTCCCCGACGCGCTCTGGGACGACCTGCGCGCCGAGGGCCTGCTGGAGGGCGACGCCCGATGAGCGAAGCCTCCCTCCGGCCACCGACCGCGTCTGCGCCGGTCGTGGACGCCCACCACCATGTGTGGGACCTCTCCGTACGGGACCAGGACTGGATCACCGGCCCCGCCATGGCACCCATCCGGCGGAACTTCGCCGTCGCCGATCTCGCACCGGAGGCCCGCGCGGCCGGAGTCGGCGCCACCGTCCTCGTCCAGACCGTCACGGTCGCGGAGGAGACCCCCGAATTCCTCGCCCTCGCCGACACGAGCGAGCTGATCGCCGGAGTCGTCGGCTGGACCGACCTCACGGCCCCCGACGTCGCCGACACCCTCGCCGCGCTGCGCGAGATGCCCGGCGGCGACAAGCTCGTGGGCATCCGGCACCAGGTCCAGGGCGAACCCGACCCCGAGTGGCTGCTGCGTCCCGACGTACTGCGCGGGCTCACCGCCGTGGCCGCCGCCGGGCTCGCGTACGACCTGATAGTCCAGCCGCACCAACTCCCGGCCGCGACGACGGCCGCCGCGCTGCTGCCGCAGCTGACCTTCGTGCTCGACCACCTCGGCAAGCCGCCCGTCGCCGCCGGCGACCTCGACCCCTGGGCCGGTCACATCCGGGCGCTGGCCGCCAGACCCAACGCCGTCTGCAAGCTCTCCGGGCTTGTCACCGAGGCCGCGTGGGACTCCTGGACGGCGGACACGCTGCGCCCGTACACCGAGACCGCGCTCGACGCGTTCGGCTCCGCGCGGCTGATGTTCGGCTCGGACTGGCCGGTGTGCCGGCTGGCCGCCTCGTACGCCGAGGTCGCGGCCGTCACCCGTACGCTGACCGGCGATCTGAGCGAGAACGAGCGGCGGGCGGTCTTCGGGGGAACGGCCACGGCGGTCTACGGACTCTGAACCCGGCGCCCGCCGGGCGTTCGCGCCGGTGCTGCGGCACGCTTGACGCATGCCGGAAGTCCCCGAAGTCGAAGCGCTGAGAGAGTTCCTCGACGGCCATCTGGTCGGCAAGGAGGTCGCCCGCGTCCTGCCCCTGTCGATCAACGTCCTCAAGACGTACGACCCGCCGCTCACCGCCCTGGAGGGCACCACCGTGAGCGGGATCGAGCGGCACGGCAAGTGGCTCGACATCGTGGCGGGCACCTCCGGGCTCCATCTCGTGATCCATCTGGCCCGCGCGGGCTGGCTGCGCTGGAAGGACGAGTTCCCCGCGGCGCCGCCGCGCCCGGGGAAGGGGCCGCTGGCGCTGCGGACCGTCCTGGCCGGGGGCGACGGCTTCGACCTGACCGAGGCGGGCACCACCAAGCGCCTCGCCGTCCATCTCGTACGCGACCCCTTCCAGGTGCCCGCCGTCGCGACCCTCGGCCCCGACCCGCTGGACGACTCCTTCGACCGGGACGCCCTCGCCGCGCTGCTCGTGGGGGAGCGGCGGCAGCTCAAGGGCGCCCTGCGGGACCAGCGGCTGATCGCGGGCATCGGCAACGCGTACAGCGACGAGATCCTGCACGCGGCGAAGATGTCACCCTTCAAGCCGGTCCAGAATCTGACCGAGGACGAGATCACCGTCCTTCACGGTGCGATGCGCGACACGCTGAACTCGGCGATCGAGCGCTCGCGCGGCGTCGCCGCGGGCCGGCTCAAGGCCGAGAAGAAGAGCGGACTGCGGGTGCACGGCCGGGCCGGCGAGACGTGCCCCGTCTGCGGCGACACCATCAGGTCGGTCGCCTTCGCGGACTCCTCGCTCCAGTACTGCCCGACCTGTCAGACGGGCGGCAAACCGCTCGCCGACCGCCGGACGTCCCGGTTCCTCAAGTAGCGCCGGCCGCCTCCGTACGAAGGCCCTCTCACCCGCCCCGTACCGTCAACCGTCCCTGCCGTCACCCGCCGCGTACTGTCATCAGCCGGTGGCCGTCCGCCGTGCGCACCTCGAACCGGTCGATCTCGTACGGCCGCAGCGCGGCGCCGCCCCACGTGACCATCGGCCCGTCACTGTCGGCGCGGGCGGACCAGGTCATCACGGTCTCCTCCGACCCGTCACGGCCCACGGCGATCAGCGCGCACACCCCGGCCGCCGCCGACTTCGACAGCTCCAGCGCGATGTCCGTGCCCCAGCCCCGCTCCGCCGCCGTCACGACGGCCGCCGTCCCCGTCCTGCGGTCCTTCGCCGTCCACCGCTCGGCCGTCGGCACCGCCGGGGAACCGCCGCCCCGCTGCGCGTCGACGATCGCGAACGGGCCGCCCACCGCGATCACCATCGCCGCCGCCAGCAGGGCAAGCCGCCGTCTGCGGCTCACCCGCCGCCGCGCGGCCGTCCCAACGAGCATCCGGTGCAGCAGCTCGGGCCCGGCCGACACGATGGGCGCCACCCGCGCGGGGGTCTGCCGCGTGTACTCGTCGAGCTGACCCCTCACCGCGTCGAAATCGCCCAACAGCAGTGTGCAGTGCGGACAGTCCATGAGATGGTCCTCGAAGCGGAAGGCGTCGGCCGCGTCGAGGACGCCGAGCGCGTAGGCGCCGACGTCGCGATGGATCTCCGGGGTCCGCATGCCCCCTGATACGGGGCGCGACGGCGAATCACTCAAACGACATCCTTGTCCACGCATCGATATCCACCTCCGATCCGGGCTCACCACGCCCCGGAGCCCTTAAACTTCCGCGTCATGCTGCGTGTACTGGCCGTGGACGACGAAGAGCCCGCCCTCGAAGAGCTGCTGTACCTCCTGCGCGCCGACCCGCGGATCCGCGGTGCCGAGGGCGCCACCAGCGCGACCGAGGCGCTGCGCCGTATCGGGGCCGCGCTCGACGCCGGTCCTGACGACCCGGCCGCCGTCGATGTCGTCTTCCTCGACATCCACATGGCGGGGCTCACGGGCCTCGACGTCGCCAAGCTCCTGGCCGGTTTCGCCGAACCCCCGCTGATCGTCTTCGTCACCGCCCACGAGGGCTTCGCCGTCCAGGCGTTCGACCTCAAGGCCGTCGACTACGTGCTCAAGCCCGTCCGCCGGGAGCGGCTGGCCGAGGCCGTCCGGCGCGTCGCGGAGCTGGTGGGGGAGCGCGGCCCGGTCGTGGACACCTCCACCGACCAGATCCCCGTCGAGCTCGGCGGCGTGACCCGCTTCGTCCCCGTCGCCGACATCGTCTACGCCGAGGCGCAGGGCGACTACGCCAGACTCCACACCGACACCGCCAGCCATCTGGTGCGCATCCCCCTCACCACCCTGGAGGAGCGCTGGCGCTCCCGCGGTTTCGTACGGATCCACCGACGCCATCTCGTCGCCATCGCCCGCATCGACGAGCTGCGCCTCGACGCGGGCGCCATGAGCGTGCGCGTCGGCGACGCGGAACTGGCGGTCAGCAGACGTCACTCCAGGGCCCTGCGCGATCTGCTGATGCGCCAGCCCGGCCGCTGACCTGGCCCTTCGCCGGGCGGACGGTGGGGTGCCGGGACTTCCCTCCGCCTTGACGGTCTGCCTACACTCCGGCCCTGGCACCGGTGCCGGGGACGAGGGGGAGGAGAGACCATGACCGCGGAACCCCACCCCAAGCGCGAGGTCGTCACCGGTGAACCCCGCCGCGTACGCCCACTGCCCCGCTACCGCGCCCAGTCGGAGATCGACGAGCAGACCGCACTCGGCGACGCCTACGTCCGCTCCCTCATGCGCAGCCAGCTCCGCGCCGGACTCACCGCGTTCGCCCTGCTCGCCACGGTCGTCGGCACCCTCCCGCTCGCCTTCGCCGCGCTGGGCGACTCCACCGTCGTCTGGGTGGTCCTCGGCGTCGCCGCCTATCCGCTGCTGACCCTGCTGGCCTGGTGGTACGTGCGGCGCGCGGAGCGTAACGAGCGGGACTTCGCCCGGCTGGTGAAGGGCCGGCCGCTGCCGTGAGCCAGAGCTACACGGTGACGGCCGTCGCCGTCGTCGTGGTCGCCACCGTCCTCGTAGGCGGCTTCGGCCTGCGCATATCGCGCACCACCTCCGACTTCTACGTGGCCTCCCGTACCGTACGGCCCGGTCTCAACGCCGCCGCGATCAGCGGGGAGTACCTCTCCGCCGCCTCCTTCCTCGGCATCGCCGGACTGCTCCTGCTGCACGGCCCCGACATGCTCTGGTATCCGGTCGGCTACACCGCCGGCTATCTGGTCCTGCTGATCTTCGTCGCCGCCCCGCTGCGCCGCTCCGGCGCGTACACGCTGCCCGACTTCGCGGAGGGACGCCTGGAGTCCCGCCCCGCCCGGCGCGTGGTCAGCGCGCTGGTCGTCGGCGCGGGCTGGCTCTATCTGGTGCCGCAGCTCCAGGGCGCGGGCCTCACCCTGGAGATCCTGACCGGCGCGCCGAACTGGTTCGGCGCCGTCCTCGTCGCGGTCGTCGTGGTGGTGGCCGTCGCGGCGGGCGGCATGCGCAGCATCACCTTCGTGCAGGCGTTCCAGTACTGGCTCAAGCTCACGGCGCTGCTCGTCCCGGCGATCTTCCTGCTGCTGGCCTGGCAGGGCGACGGCCGGCCCCCGATCGACTTCGACCTGACCGAGATGTCGAGCCGCGCGGACCACCCCATGTACGCGACGTACGGGCTGATCGTCGCCACCTTCCTCGGCACCATGGGCCTGCCGCACGTCGTGGTCCGCTTCTACACCAGCCCCAACGGCCGGGCGGCCCGCCGGACCACCGTCGTCGTGCTCGCCCTGATCGGCGGCTTCTACCTGCTGCCGCCGGTCTACGGCGCGCTCGGCCGGCTGTACGCGCCCGCGCCCGCCCTCGGTACGGATGCCGACGCCGCCGTGCTGCTGCTGCCCGATCTGGTGATCGGGGGCACGGCGGGCGATCTGCTGGGCGCGCTCGTCGCGGGCGGCGCGTTCGCCGCGTTCCTGTCCACCGCCTCCGGCCTGACCATGGCGGTGGCCGGGGTGCTCACCCAGGACGTGCTGCCCTCCCGCGGCGTACGGCACTTCCGGCTGGCCACGCTGCTCGCGATCCTGGTACCGCTCGGCGGCTCGCTGGTCGTCAGCGGCATGCCGGTGGCGGACGCCGTCGCGATGGCCTTCGCCGTCTCCGCGTCCTCGTTCTGCCCGCTGCTGGTGCTCGGCATCTGGTGGCGGCGGCTCACCCCGCCCGGCGCGATCGCCGGACTGCTGCTCGGCGGTGGCTCGGCGCTGGTGGCCATCGGGATCACGGTCAGCGGCGCCGTACGGTCGGGCTGGCCGCACGCGCTGCTCGCCTGGCCCGCCGTCTGGTCGGTGCCCGTCGGATTCCTCGCGATGATCCTGGTGTCGCTGGCCACGCGCTCGCGGATACCGCCGGGGACCAAGGCCGCCATGACCCGCTTCCATCTGCCGGAGGCCCTGATGCCCCGTGCCCGGGGAGGCCCGCGATGACCCCGGCGAGAGGCCCACGACGATCACGACGACCCCGACGATCCGGATGAGAGGTTCACGATGAGCGGCGCCGCCCTCGCGGTACTGATCGTGCTCGGCGCGCTGCTGCTCGCCGGGGGCTATGTGCTCGGCCGCCGTACCGGACACGGTCGCCCGGACCGGACCAGTGACGTCGGTACGCCCGTCGAACACGCCACCTTCGAGACCCTGCACACCGCGTCGCTCGCCGCCCCGCCGCTGCGCGCCGGACTCACCGAGGAGAGCGCGGGCAAGGCCGCCCGCCGGCTGCGCTCACTGCTGGGGACCGACGCACTCTGCCTCACCGACCGGGACCGGGTGCTGGTCTGGGACGGCCTCGGCGAGCACCACGGCAAGCATGTGATGGACCATGTGCAGGGGCTGCTCGCCAGCGGGCGCGACACCGCCTTCGCCAGCGGCTGCGGCGATCTGGACTGCCCGCTGCGCTGGGGCGTCGCCGCGCCGCTGACCGTCGACCACCGGGTGCTCGGCACCCTCGTCGCCTACGCGCCAAGGGAATCCGCGGTCCTCGCGCGGGCCGCGGGTGAGGTCGCCCGCTGGGTCTCCGTACAGCTCGAACTCGCCGAACTCGACCGCTCCCGGACCCAGTTGATCGAGGCGGAGATCAAGGCGCTGCGCGCCCAGATCTCGCCGCACTTCATCTTCAACTCACTGGCCGCGATCGCCTCGTTCGTCCGCACCGATCCCGAGCGGGCGCGGGAACTGCTCCTGGAATTCGCCGACTTCACCCGCTACTCGTTCCGCAGGCACGGGGACTTCACCACCCTCGCCGACGAACTGCACTCCATCGACCAGTACTTGGCACTCGTCCGGGCCCGCTTCGGCGACCGGCTGTCGGTCACGCTCCAGGTCGCCCCCGAGGTGCTGCCGGTCGCGATGCCGTTCCTCTGTCTCCAGCCGCTCGTCGAGAACGCCGTCAAGCACGGCCTCGAAGGAAAGATCACGATGAGCCACATCACCATCAGCGCGCTCGACGCGGGCTCGGAGGCGGAAGTGGTGATCGAGGACGACGGGGTGGGGATGGACCCGGATCGGCTGCGCCGGATCCTGCGCGGCGAGGGCGGTCTGTCCACGGGCATCGGACTGCTCAACGTGGACGAACGGCTGCGCCAGGTCTACGGGGACGACTACGGGCTCGTCATCGAGACGGGGGTGGGGGCCGGGATGCGGATCACGGTGCGGATCCCCAAGTACCGCGCGGGTGTGCACGGCACCTGAGCGGGCCCGGCGGCCGGGAACGCCGAAGGCGCCTGTCGTTTCAGAACAGATGGATCGCCAGATGCCCCAGCGGCAGCCCCAGTTGCCACGCCGGGGTCCACACCTGTGGCCCTTCCTCCTCGTACCGCTCCGGGTCCCCGCGACCGGCCAGGAGCGGATCGCCGCCCGGCGGGCCCATCGCGTCGAGGTCCGGCGCCAGCAGTTCGGTCTCCTCCAGCCACCGCCAGGCGGCCAGGGCCAGTTCGAGATCCGGGTCGGGGCGGGCGACGCCGGTCCGCTCCGCCTGGAACACGCGGGTCTCCAGCAGGTCGAGCTGGTGACAGACCCATTCACGCCAACCGGTGCCGTACTCGGTCAGCGTCCGCCACTCGTCCATCCGCGCCACGCCGCCGGGCCCGCCGACCGCTCCGTCGGACAGGAAGATGGTCAGGGCGAGGGCGTCGCGACCCGCCCGGTACTCAAGTGTGGTGGGCGGCATCAGATCGCCGGTGCGCAGTAGTTCGTCGGCGATGTACTCCGCGTACATCCATGCCATGGGGACGAGCAGGCCGCCGCCACCGCCTTCGTCATGACGTTCCGGACGCATTGTTTTGCGCCTTCCTTCCCCTCCGTGGACGCTGCTTCACGGAGCATTGAACCGGCGGCCGGTGCCCAGCGTGGCCAGAAGAGCAGGATCCGACAGAGGACCGGAGGCGATTGTGACGGGTGAGGCCGGCGGTGACCCGCATGTGCGGTCGCAGCTCGGTGCCTACGCGCTGGGAGCTCTCACGCCCGAGGAGGACCGGCTCGTCGCCGGGCACCTGGACGGCTGTGCGAAGTGCGCTGCCGCCTATGCGGAGGTGGCCGATGCCGCGGCGCTCCTCGCACTCTTCGACGAGGAGGACCTGTGGTAGCCCGGCAGGGAGCGACCGAGGGCGCGCAGCGCGTAGTAGGACCGGGACTTGACGGTGCCGGCCGGTATGCCGAGCACCTGCGCGGCCTCGACCACGCTCAGTCCCTTGAAGTAGATCTGCGCGAGTACGGCGCGGTGCTCCGGGCTCAGCGACTTCACGGCCTGGCGTACGTCGAGCGCGGCGACGGAGCGCTCCGTGGGGTCGCCCGGCTCCGGGGTGGCTTCGAGGACGCCGTCGCTGACCTCGGTGGGGCGGGCGAGACGTGAGCGGCGGGCGTCTATCGCCAGCCGGCGGCCGACGGTGAAGAGCCAGGGCCGCATGGACTCGTAGGGGCCTTCGAAAGCCTCGGGGTGCTGCCAGGCGCGGACCAGCGTCTCCTGGAGCAGATCCTCGGCGCGCTGCCGGTCGCCGTAGGTCAGACCGAGCAGGAAGTGGAGCAGCGCGGGACCGTGGTCGCGCTGCAACTCCGCCAGCGCCCGCTCGTCGGTCGTCGCCGTGGCCGTGGCGGTGGTCATCGTGAACGTCCCTTCTCGCGGAGGTCGCTGCCGTCGGCGTCGTTGCCGTTGGCGTATCGGAACGCATCGGGTACGTCCGGGGACAGACGGCTCACAAGGGTCTGCGACGAGCGGTCGCTCCGCGCGGCGAGTGGTGCGGTGAACGGTTCGGCCGATCCGTTTCGTCCATTTCGAGTGATTCGCCACGTCTGGTGTATTAATCACATTAATATGAAGATATGCATGCGTTGACCGTTTGGTCGCCTTCCTCGTCAATGAAGGAGCCTGACCGATGACGACGCGCATGCGACACGGGGCTGTGGCCGCCGCCGCCCTGCTGCTCGGTACGACCGCCGGATGCGCCGGACCGGGCGCCGGGGACGCGGCCGGCGACCGGCCCGTCACGAGCGCCGCCGGGTCCGGCACTTCGGCGGCGGGCGGCGCCACACCGCGGCGCGGGTTCACGCTCGTCGCCTCCGGAGACGTCCTGCCGCACGACTCCGTCATCCGCCAGGCCAACGCCGACGCGGGCGGCGCGGGCCACGACTTCGTACCGATGCTCGCGGGGGTGAAGCCCGTCGTCTCGGCCGCCGATGTGGCGATCTGTCACATGGAGACGGTGTACGGCCCCGACGGCGGACCCTTCACCGGCTACCCGTCGTTCAAATCGCCGCCCGAGATCGCCACCGCGCTCAAGGCGACCGGCTACGACTCCTGCTCCACCGCGTCCAACCACTCCCTGGACGATGGTGCCGAGGGAATCGGCCGCACCCTTGGCGCACTCGACAAGGCGGGGGTCAAGCACGTCGGCTCGGCGCGCTCGGCCGAGGAGGACACCCGGCCCGCCCTGCTGGACGCGGGCGGCGCGAAGGTCGCCCAACTGGCGTACACCTACGACACCAACGGCAGGCCGCTGCCCGACGGGCAGCCCTGGGCGGTCGACCTCATCGACGAGGAGAAGATCGTCGCCGATTCACGGGCCGCCCGCGCGGCGGGCGCCGACGTCGTCGTCGTGAGCCTCCACTGGGGTACGGAGTGGCAGACCGCGCCCGACGAGAAGCAGCTGAACCTCGGCCGGAACCTCACCGCGTCCAAGACCGGGAGCCGTCCCGACATCGACCTGATCATCGGCACCCACGCCCATGTCCCGCAGGCGTACGAGAAGGTCAACGGCACCTGGATCATCTACGGCATGGGCGACCAGATCGCCGGCGAGATGATCAACCACGCCGGACAGTTCGACCCGCGCGGCACCCAGGGCTCGATCGGCCGGTTCACCTTCGCGCCGCCCGCCGCCGAAGGGGAACGCTGGTCCGTGACGAAGGCGGAGTTCGTCCCGCAGACCATGGACAACACCGTCGGACGGGTCGTCAATCTGTCCCGTGCGCTCGACGAAGACCCGGCCAGGGACGACTACCGCACCACGCGGTCGGCGATCGAGGCGGCCGTCCTCGGGCGCGGCGCCGCCAAGGACGGCCTCACGGCGGGCCGTTGACACCGGGCCCTCCCGAAGGCCCGCACGCCGTTCTACGGGACGACCGTCACCGGCCAGCGGCCCGCCTTGACCAGCCGTACCGCCACCGAGCCGATGAAGCGGTGCCCCGCCGACTCGGACGCGCCCACCACCACGGCGTCCGCCTTCAGGTCGTCCGCCGCGGTGACCAGCCCGTTGTAGGGGTCGCCGCGCAGGGTGTGGAACTCCCAGCGGACGTCCCAGATGCCTCTGACCCGCTCGGCGCTGGTACGGATCTCCTCCGCGAGACCTTCGGCGATCTCCTCGGTCGTGTCGGCGACCGGGGCGCCGAGCGCGGCGCCCGTCGACATCAGCGGCTGCACGTACACGACCGCGAGCAGGGCGTTCTGCCGCCGGGCGAGACCACCGGCGTACGCCGCCGCGCGGAGGGACGACTCCGAGCCGTCCACACCGGCGACGATCACCTTGGGGCCGTCCGTGCCGCGTTCGAAGGGGGATGGCTGCTGATCCGTCACGCCAGGAGGCTATCGGCTTCCGGAACGCGGGCCGCCGGGGGTGCGCCCGGAGGCCGGATCGTCCCCCGATCGCCGGAGACCGGCGGAGCTCACCGCCCTCGCGAGACGCCGCCGTTTCCCGCCGACCCGACTGACGCTCATCCGCTCATCCCATCGGGTGCTTTCCCCGCACTCGCCGGTGTCGGTGAAGCGCCGGAGCCGTCGGCCGTGCGAGCCATTGGCCATGGAAGCCACCAAGAAGAACCAGATGATGCCGGGGCGACGGGCCGTGCTGCGCGTCGCCGCCGTCCTCGGGGCCGTGGGCCTGGCCCGGCTGATGACCACGGGCGATCCCCACACGCCGGTCCGTCCGGCCACCGGGAGCCCTCCCGCGGGTGCGTCGGCGGCAGGGAACCCTCCGGCGGGCGGGTCGGCGGCCGGACCGCCCCCGGCACTGCCCGGCGGATCGTCCGCCTACAGGCTGAGCCCCATGACGGAGTTCCAGCCACCCGGCTACCGCCCGGCCCGCCCGCCCGTGCGCACCGAGCCCTTCATGAAGATGCCCGACCTGGGCCGCTCGATGGTGCTCACCTTCGACGACGGGCCCGACCCCAAGTACACCCCCGCCATCCTCAAGACGCTGCGCGCGCACGACGTGCGGGCGATGTTCTTCATCTGCGGCGGGATGGCCAAGGGGCAGGGCGACCTGCTGCGCGAGATGGCCGACGACGGCCACATCGTGGCCAACCACAGCTGGTCCCACCCGGAGTTGCCCAAACTGAAACCGGCCAAGATCCTTGAGGAGATGGAGCGCACCAGCGAGGTGATCGAGCGGACACTCGGCCTTCCGCCGGTCTGGTTCCGCGCCCCGTACGGCTCCTGGAACCGGCACACCTTCAAGATCGGCGCCGACCTCGGTATGGAGCCGCTCGCCTGGACCCTGGACACCCTCGACTGGAAGTCACCCGGCACCGGGAAGATCGTCCGCAGAGTGCTCGACGGGGCCGCGCCCGGAGTCGTGGTGCTGTCGCACGACGCGGGCGGCAACCGTTCGCAGAGTGTGGCCGCGCTGCGCGACTACCTGCCCAAGCTGCTGAAGAAGGGATACGCCATCACTGTCCCGAGGCGCGGTTACGGCATCTCCGTACCGAAGTCCTGACACACGGAGAGGGTGGGGCGGCGTGCGCCGCCCCACCCTCTCCGTACAGATCCGGCAGACGCCCTCAGCGGGTCTCCACCAGCCGGGCGAAGACCACGACGTTGCCGTCGTAGCCGCCCGCCTTCGAGTAGCCGCCGCCGCAGGTGATCACACGCAGTTCGGAGTGGCCGGTGTCGCCGTACACCCGCGCCCCCGGGAAGTCGTTCTTGGAGAACACCTCGACGCCGTAGATCTCGAACACCGCCACCCGCTCGTCGAAGCGGGTGACTTCGATGTGCTTGCCCTTGCTCAGCGAGCCGAGACCGTAGAAGACCGCGGGGCCCGCCTGGTTGTCCACGTGGCCCACGACGACCGCGGTGCCGCGCTGGCCCGGGGCGACGCCGTTCTGGTACCAGCCCGCCATGTTCGCGTCCTCCGGCGGCGGGGCGGCGATCCAGCCCTCCGGGTCGAGCCCCACGTCCATCACGGGTGCGTCGACCTTGATCGCCGGAATCGTCACGCGGGACATGGGGGCGTACGGCAGGGGCTTCACGATGGGGACGGTGCCCGGCGCGGTCACCTGGTCCTGCCGGGTGTCCAGCGCCGCCGCCGAGGCCGGCTGGGGCGGTCCCAGGGACACGTCGGCCCCGTTCCGCATCAGTGCGAGACCAGAGAGCATGACAAGAGCCAGAACGCCCCAGGGCGAGCGTTTCCTCGACTCCGAGCCGCTGAGGGCCAGGCCCATGATTCTCCCTTCGTGGGCACCTGGTACGCACGCTAGGCGCGGACGTCCGGGCCCGCGAGAGATGGATGGCGAATGGGTGGTGCGGCCGTCCGTGCCCGCAGCGCTGCCCCATTCGAGTAGTCGTCATATAAAAACTTCTGACGGTCTGTGACCTGCGGGTCCGTCAGGCCGGATCGCCTTCTGTCGGCGTGTCGCCTCACCAGGGTGGACCAGTGCCGAAATGCGTCGAACGCTCCAGATGGTGATGGTTCGTCATGGAGGGCGTACTCGTCGAATTTCCCGGAGCACCGCTTTGGGGCGTCTTCCACTGGAGGCTCAACGATGCGTGCTTCACGCGCTCTCATGGTGACTGCCGCGGCCTGCGCCGCCGTGGCGCTCTCCGCCCCACTGGCCGGGGCAACCAACGGCCCGACCAACGTCCGCGTCAACCCGTTCGCCGTCCACCAGGGCGGTACGTTGCACATCACCGTCGACGGCTGCGGCCACGGCGGCACCGTCACGTCCAACGCCTTCCCCACGGCGCAGCTGTCGGTGAACTCCTCGGGCCACTCGGAGGCCAGGGCCCGCATCAACAACAACGCCACGCCCGGCGACTACAACCTCTCCGTCAAGTGCAGCGACAGCACCCGCATCGCGACCCACCGCTTCCGCGTGCTCTCCGGCCAGGGCGCCGAGGGCGGCCTCGGCGGTTCCATCGGCCCCAGCTCGACCGAGATGGCGGTCGGTGCCGGTCTCGTCGGCACGGCGGCCGTCGGCGGCACGTACTTCATCGCCCGGCGCCGTCGTGCGGGCAACGCGCTCGTCTGACCGGCCGGACCTCCGTACGGCGAACGTCCGTCGCCCCAAGTCCTCTACGGGACTTGGGGCGACGGACGTTCCGTCCGCTCCCCGGACCGGCGGGGAGCGGGTGACGGGCGGGTGACGGCGGAGGGGGTCAGTGCAGACGGCTCGCCGAGCGACGGCGCACGACCAGGACGGTGCCGACGGTCGCCGCGGCGACCAGGCCGGTGCCGATGGCGAGTTCCGTGCTGTTCATGCCCATGAAGCTGCCGCCGAGACCGCCCTTGACGCCGCCGGGAGGCGCGATCGCCGTCGAGCTGGTGGTCGCGGTACGGGTCGGGGTGGCGGTCGTCGTCCGGGTCGGGCTCGGGGTCGCGGTCCCGGTCGGCGACGCGGTCGTGGTCGGTGACGCGGTCGTGGTCGGCGAGGCGGTCGGGGACGGGGTGCCGCCCGCGATGGTGAGGTCGGTGGTGCCTTCCTCGCCGTTGCAGATGAAGGTCACCTCGTACATCGCACCGGGCTTGGCGTCCCAGAAGACGGAGGCGCGCGCCGATCCGCCGGAGGGGATGGGGGTGTCGTCGAACACCCCGGACTCGGCGGTGGCGGTGCTGCTGCACCCGGTGACCGTGAGGGTCACCTCTCCGCCGGCGGCGACGACCGAGGGGGTGACAGCGAAATCGAACGGTGGGTCGGGGGCCGCCGCCGTGGCCACGGCAGGCGTAGTCAGTGCGAGTGCGGCCGCTCCCAGTAGAGCGGCGGACGCGGCACGTATCGCGCGCATGGTCGATCCTCCGGTCTCCGAGGGGCAGTGCGGAACTGATTTCCGCGGAGGCGGGAAATGCACCTCGATACCCGGCACGCTAGGAGCGCACCGCCACCGCCGCGATCGCAGTCCGGCGAATGGGTTGTCCTGTCACCCGACCGGCCGCGCGGGCCTCCCGGCGGCTGGTCAGGGCCCGCCGTCGACCGCCGGACGGGCCCGCGGTGCCCGTCCGGCGATCCCGGCGCCCGTCCTACGTACGGAGGTGCGGGAACAGGTCGACGAACGGGGCCGCCGTCGCGGAGATGCCCCGCCCGTACGGCGCGTCGAAGTCCCAGATGAGGAAGAGCAGAAACGCGATCAGGGCACTGAACAGACCAGCCAGCAGCAGTTCCCGCCAGGTACGGCGGATCTGGAGCGTGAAGATCAGCCCGACCGTCACGACGGCGCCGATGATGAGGCCGAACCAGACGACCCCCGGCATCGTCGCCCCCGCGTTCTCGCCCCTGGCGCCGCGCGCGTCGTCGGCCGCCGCCACCTGGTCGACCAGCGGCTGATAGGCCTGCGCCTCGTGGTCGTCGGCCGGTACGTAGTCGGTGACGCTCCGCCGCACCTGCTCCAGCAGCGCCGTGCCCTTCTCGCTGAGACTGTTGTGCTCCGACATGTGGGGCCACTCGGTGTGGACCACGTACGAGACGTACGCGTCGACGTCGCCCCGGATGCGGTCGCGCACCTCGACCGGGTAGACCTCCGACCGCGCCTGCACCTCGTGCAGGGCCTGCGCCTCCTGGCGTACGGATTCCTGCGCGCCGCCGCGCGCCTCCCAGACGCCGGCGATCGCCAGGCCCAGCACGATCGCGTAGACCACGCCGATCATCATCGTCATGTATTCGAGGACGTCAGGGCTCTCTGAGGGGTCGTCGTCGGCCGGTACCCGGCGCTGGTTGATGAGGACGATGGTCACGACGACCGCGCACGCGGCGGCCATCGCGATGGTCAGGACAAGCCATTCCGACATGGGTCTCCGTCAGCTAGCGGGAACGGGGGCGAAGGATGGCGGCGGCGAGGACCGCGGGCGCCGTGAGCAGCAGCATGAGCATCACCACCGACGTGCTGTTCGTCGGCTGCTTGCGGGCGGGCGCCTTGTACGCGGGCAGCACCCGTACCTCCGGCGGACCGGCCTTCGGCGGTGGCGGGGGAGGAGGCGGCGAGGGCTTCGGTTCCGGCGGGGGAGCGGCCGGTGGTGGCGGAGGGGGCGGGTCCACGGCGGGCCGGACCGGCGGCGGCGCGACCGGTGGCGGTACGGGCGCGGGCTCGGCGACCACGGGCGGCTCGGGCTCCGGTTCGGGCCGCGGCGGTGGTGAGGGTTCCGGCGGTGGCTCGGGAGACGGCGGTGGCGGTGGCGGAGGCTCCGGCGGGGGTTCGGGGGGCGGCGGCGGTGAGGGCGGCGGTGGAGGTGGCGGCGAGGGCCGGCAGGGCCCGTCTCCGATGATGACGACCGCGCCCGCACCGCCCGGCCCGGTCCAGGCCGAGACGCAGACATCCGCGGCGGCCGGCACGGGCGTGCCGACTATCCACAGGAGCCCCGTGACGGCCAGGGTCCGCACGACAAATGATCGGTTCACGGCGGCAGCATGAAACAACGCCGTCCGCGGCATGCCGAAATACTGCTGGATTCGCCTGATCGTGGGGAATCGGGGCTTTCCGCGTTTCTTTCTGAAGATTCTTTGAAGTCCGTTGAACGCTCCTCACCCTCCCGCGCGTACTTAGGACCATGAACGGCGCGGCCTGGCGCCCCAACTGGCTTACGAACTACGGGAGTTGACATGAACACCTGGCGGAACGCCTCGCTCGCGGTGACCGCGGTGGCCGTACTGGCCCTGACGACGGCGTGCGGTCAGGAGAAGGGCGAGAGCCCCAACGGTCAGGCGGTCGGCGCCGCCGCACCCGCCGACGGCGGCTACGGATCGGACGCCGGCTACGGCGACGAATCGGCCACCGAGCCCAAGACGGCCGGCCAACTCGCCGTGTGGGACAGCAAGAAGCTCGGAGAGGTCGTCACCGACAGCGAGGGCATGACGCTCTACCGGTTCGACAACGACACCGCCGAGCCGCCCAAGTCGAACTGTGCCGGCGAGTGCGAGAAGGCGTGGCCGGTCGTCGCCGCGGGCGACGTCAAGGCGGCGGCGGGCACCGACGCGTCGAAGATCGGAGAGGTCACACGCGCCGACGGCACCAAGCAACTGACCCTCGGCGGCTGGCCGATGTACCGCTACGCCAAGGACACCAACCCCGGTGACGCCAACGGGCAGGGTGTGGGCGGCACTTGGTTCGCCTCCGCCCCCGACGGGAAGAAGGCCGCCGTCGGCGCCGCAGGGGAGGACGAGGCCGGAGCCTCCGAGGCCGATCTCGCCGGGCTGTCCGTGCGAAAGGACCCCAAGCTCGGTGAAATCGTGGTGGACGCCAAGGGTATGACGGTATATCGGTTCAAGAAGGACAGTGCGTGGCCGATGAAGACCGCCTGCACCGGTGCCTGCCTCGAAAAGTGGCCGGTCGTCGCCCCGGTCGACAAGAACGACACCGAAGGCATCATCAAGAAGGGCTTCGTGACGTTCGACCGGCCCGACGGAATCAAGCAGCAGACCATCGACTGCTGGCCGATCTACACCTTCGCCGGCGATGCCAAGCCCGGTGACACCAATGGTCAGGGCGTCGGCGGCACCTGGTACGCCGTCGCTCCCGACTCCAAGCTGGTCGGAGCGCCCAAGTAGTCCCCACGTCGCGCCTCCGACCGAGCTGTCCGCCGTCACGCCCCCGTGCGTGACGGCGGACCGTTTGCGTGTCAGGGTTCGGGTGTGACCGAGAACGGACCGCTAATTTCCGTTTCAGCTCGCTCTCTTGGCGGGCGATCAGTAGCCTCGGCTCGAACACCGGCCGTGTACAAGGCCGTTCACCCGTGGCGACTTGTTGGAGATCTCGATGGAGCGTCCCGCCTGGGCACCGCAGGGCATCGACATATCGGTGCCGAGCGTTTCCCGCATTTATGACTACTATTTGGGCGGTTCGCACAATTTCGCAGTGGACAGGGAAGCGGCCCGTAAGGCAATGGAGTTCATGCCGGGACTTCCCAAGATCATGCAGGCGAATCGGGCGTTCATGCGTCGCGCCGTCCGCTTCGCCATCGGCGAGGGCGTGACCCAGTTCCTCGACATCGGCTCCGGCATTCCGACGTTCGGCAATGTCCACGAGGTCGCCCAGGCCGCCGATCCCGACGCCAGGGTCGTGTACGTCGACCATGACCCGGTCGCCGTGGCACACAGCAAGGCGGTGCTCGAAGGCAACGGCAACGCGGGCGTCGTGACCGCCGATCTCCGCAGACCCCGGCAGATCCTCGACAGCCCCGAGGTCCGGGACCTTCTCGACCTGAACCGGCCGGTCGGCCTGCTGCTGGTCTCCGTCCTGCACTTCCTGGAGGACGAGGACAAACCCTTCCAGGCCGTTGCCGAGCTGACCGAGGCCCTCGCACCCGGCAGCCTCGTCGTCGTGTGCCACGCCTCGTACGCGGGCATCCCGCTGCCCCAGGAACGGGTCGCCGGCACGGTCGGCGTCTACAAGGACATCCGCAACCCGCTGGTCATGCGGACGCGCGAGGAGATCGCCCGGTTCTTCGACGGCTACGACCTCGTCGAGCCCGGTCTGGTGCCCATGGGGAACTGGCGACCGGAGAGCCCCGACGGCCAGGAGGACCCGTACGCGTCGTCCGGGTTCGCCGGCGTGGGACGCAAGGCGTGATGGTGCCGGCGGAGGTCCCCGACGAAGCGGCGGAACCGGACGGACTGGAGGACCGGCTCAGGCGGTTCGCGACGATCTGGAGCCGGGCGATCTTCCCCGCGACGGCCACGTCACTGACCCGGCCCGAGTTCGAACAGCATCTGCTGCCCCTGGCACGCCGGTTGAGGGACGCTCTGCACGACAAGATCTTCGACGCCGCGCCCGCGCACGGCGTCGGGGCCGCGCTGGTGGCCGTGCACTGCACGGACCCGGAGACGCTCGCCCGCTCCCTGGGCGTCGTCGACGCCTATCTGGTCCTCTACTGCGGCGCGTCGGCCGACCCGGCCGGCGAACTGGCCGCCGAGGAGCTGCGGGCGCGCTGTGCCCGGCTCCAGCACGCGCTCGCCGCCGGGTTCGCCCTGGCGCTGCGCGAACGCACCCTCACCGAGCAGGAGGCCATCGCGCGCTCCGCGCTCGCGGCGCGCGGCGTCGCCGAGGACGCGCTGCACGCCACGGAGGCCCGGTTCCGCGCGGTGTTCGAGGGCGCGGCGATCGGCATCGGCATCGCCGACCTCGACGGCCATGTGCTGGAGGTCAACAACACCCTCACCCAGATGCTCGGCGGACTCGAACACCATGTCCGCAGCAGGAACGTCAGCGAGTGGGTGCACCCCGACGACGCGCCGCAGGTCTGGCGGATGCACGGTGAGCTGATTCGCGGGGAACGTGAGAGCTTCCGGACGGAGAAACCGTTCTTCCGTAACGACGGCACCGTGCTGTGGACCAACCTGACGGTCTCGCTGCTCCGGGACGTCGACGGCGTGCCGCAGTACCAACTGGCCCTGCTCGAGGACACCACCGAGCGGCGGCTGCTCAATCTGCGGCTGCGCTACGAGGCGACCCACGACGCCCTCACCGGACTGCCCAACAGGACGCTGTTCTTCGAGCGCCTGGAGAAGGCGCTCACCCCCGCCAGGGACACGGCGAAGGAGCCGGTGGGAGAGACGGCGAAGGAAGCCACGAAGGACACCTCTCAGCCGGCCCGCTTCGGCCTCTGCTACCTCGATCTCGACGGCTTCAAGGCGATCAACGACAGCCTCGGCCACTCCGCCGGCGACCGGATGCTGGTCGAGGTCGCCGACCGGCTCCAGAGCTGCGCCACGGCGCCCGGCGAGATGGTCGCCAGGCTCGGCGGCGACGAGTTCGTGGCGCTGACCACGGGGCCCGACTCGGTACGCGAGGTGAACGACCTCGCGTCGCGCATCCTCGGCGCGCTCGCCACCCCGATCAGCCTGGACGGCCGTGAGTTCACCGTCCGGGGCAGCATCGGCATCGTGGAGGGCAAGGCGGGGGAGTTCACCGCGGCGGAGGTGCTGCGCAGCGCCGACATCACGATGTACCGGGCCAAGTCGGCGGGCGGCAACCGGTTCGAGCACGCCGACGCCGAGGCCGACGCCCGCGCCATCACCCGGCACGGGCTCACCACGGCGCTGCCGACCGCGCTGGAGCGCGGCGAGTTCTTCATCGAGTACCAGCCGCTGGTGCATCTCGCCGACGGCAAGGTGCACGGAGCCGAGGCGCTGGTGCGCTGGAGCCACCCGACCCACGGGGTGCTCAGCCCCGACCGGTTCATCCCGCTCGCCGAGCACACCGGGCTGATCGTGCCGCTCGGGCGCTGGGTGCTGGAACAGTCCGTGCGACAGGCCAGGGCGTGGCAGGAGGAGCTGGCGGCCGGCACGTTCGCGGGTCCGCTGCGGATCAACGTCAACCTCTCGCCGGCCCAGCTGCACCATCCGGGGCTCGTCGCCGACACGGTGGAGGTGCTGGAGCGGGTCGGCCTCGCGCCGGGCTCGCTCTGCCTGGAGGTCACCGAGTCCGCGCTGATCGGCGCGGACGAGGATCTGCTCAAGCCGCTGCGCCAGCTCGCCGAGATGGGCGTCGACATCGCGCTCGACGACTTCGGCACCGGCTACTCCAACCTCGCCAATCTGCGCAGGCTGCCGGTGAGCGTGCTCAAGCTGGACCGTTCCTTCACGCAGGGGATGCAGCAGCACCCGGCCGACGCGGTCGACATCAAGATCGTCGAGGGGATCGTCTCGCTCGCGCACAGCCTGGAGCTGGCCGTGACGGTGGAGGGCGTGGAGACCGGGACGCAGGCGGACCATCTGCGAAGGCTGGGCTGTGACACGGCGCAGGGCTGGTACTACGCGCGTCCCGGCCCGCCCGAGATGCTGCACACCCTGTCGCTCGCCGACGCGGTCTGACGCCGTCCGGAGCGGGTGGCCGACCGGCCGCCCGCTCCGCTACGCGCGTCGCGTGCCCGGCTCCGCGGTACGGCCCTCGCCACCCGTACTGCTCCGCGCCCGCGTGCTGAACAGCACCTTCTGGAGTTCGCGCGCGGCGCGCGGGGGCGCGACGTCGCTGCGGTGAGCGAGCGCGATCGTACGGCGCAGCCCCGGCGGCGCCAGCGGTGTCACCCGCAGATCGCGCCCCGCCTGCTGCGCCACCATGCTCGGCACCACCGCCACCCCGAGACCGGCGCGTACGAAACCGAGCACGGCGTCCATCTCGCCGCCCTCGACGGTGAACGTCGGCTCGAACCCCTCGGCCCGGCAGGCGGCCACGGTCAGTTCCCGCAGGTCGTAGCCGTGCCGGAACATCACCAGCTGCTCACTGCGGAGATCGGAGATCCGCACCGGCCGGCGCGGTCCGGGCGCCGCCGCCGACGAGACCACGACCAGGTCCTCGTGCAGCAGCTCGACCGTCGTCAGAGCCGGTGACGGGGTCGGCAGCGGGAGGACCACCAGGGCGAAGTCCAGGGCGCCGCGCGCCAGTTCGCGTACGAGGTCGTGCGAACCGCTCTCCTCGATCAGCAGCTCGATGCCCGGGTGCCGGTCGTGGAACTCGCGCAGGACCTCGGGCAGCAGACCCGTACAGAGGCTCGGCGGCGCGCCGAGCCGTACCCGGCCGCGCCGGAGCTGGACCAGCTCCTGCACCTCGTGACGCGCGGTCTCCGCGTCGGCGAGGATCCGCCGGGCTGTCGGCAGCAGGGCCTCGCCCGCGTCGGTGAGCGCGACATTGCCCCGCGCCCGGCCGAACAGCTCGGCGCCCAGCTCCTTCTCCAGGGCCCGGATCTGCTGGGAGAGCGAGGGCTGAGAGACATGCACCCGCTCGGCGGCCCTGGTGAAGTGCAGGGTCTCCGCGACGGCGACGAAATAGACGAGCTGCTGGAACTGCATCCGGCCATAATAGGCACCACGATAGGCACAGCCTATGGATATGAGCCGAACCATGTCTTGGACCTCTCGGTACCCCCAGCCCTACCGTGCGTGTCATGGCTCTGGCAACACGTACGGACAAACGGGCGGACCGGAAAGCCGGCGCGCCGGGCGGCGGGCGCCCCGGCAAACGGCCCTCGGTGCTCGGCACCCTCTGGGGCTCCACGGTCGGCAAGAAGGCCGTCATGGCCGTCAGCGGCCTGATCCTGCTCGGCTACCTCGTCGCGCATCTGCTGGGCAACCTGAAGATCTTCTTCGGTCCCGGTGAGTTCAACGAGTACGGACACTGGCTGCGGACCATGGGCGCGCCCGTCCTGCACCACGAATGGGCCCTGTGGATCGTGCGCGTCGTGCTGCTCGCCGCCGTCGTCCTGCACGGCGTCTGCGCGTACCAGCTCAGCCGCCGCGACATCGCCGCCCGCCCCACCGCCTACGTGCACAAGCGCCGCCGCGCCAGCTACGCCACGCGCACCATGCGCTGGGGCGGGATCATCCTGGCGCTGTTCATCGTCTGGCACCTGCTCGACCTCACGACGCTCACCGTCAACGAGAACGCGCAGCCGGGCCACCCGTACGAGAACGTCGTCGCCACCTTCTCCACCTGGTACGGCAACGTCATCTACATCACCGCGATGCTCGCCGTCGGCATGCACGTCCGGCACGGCTTCTGGAGCGCCGCACAGACCCTCGGCATGGGCAGCGCCACCCGTGACCGCGTACTGAAGATCATGGCCAACGGCCTCGCGCTGGTGCTGACCGTCGGCTTCATCTCCCTGCCCGTAGGCGTCATGACCGGAGTGGTGAGCTGACATGGACGACCTCCTCCCGCCCACGTACACCGACTACACGACCGGCGAACCCCTCGCCGACACCAAGGCCCCGGACGGGCCCGTCGCCGAGCGCTGGGACACCCGCCGCTTCGAGGCCAAGCTGGTCAACCCGGCCAACCGCCGCAAGCACACCGTCATCGTCGTCGGCACCGGACTCGCCGGCGGCGCCGCCGGCGCCACGCTCGCCGAACAGGGCTACCACGTCGTCCAGTTCTGCTACCAGGACTCACCGCGCCGCGCCCACTCCATCGCCGCCCAGGGCGGCATCAACGCCGCCAAGAACTACCGCAACGACGGCGACTCCATCCACCGCCTCTTCTACGACACCGTCAAGGGCGGCGACTTCAGGGCCCGCGAGTCCAACGTCCACCGGCTCGCCCAGATCTCCGTCGAGATCATCGACCAGTGCGTCGCCCAGGGCGTGCCCTTCGCCCGCGAGTACGGCGGTCTCCTCGACACCCGCTCCTTCGGCGGCGTCCAGGTCTCCCGCACCTTCTACGCCCGCGGCCAGACCGGCCAGCAACTGCTGCTCGGCGCCTACCAGGCGCTGTCCCGGCAGATCGCCGCCGGCACCGTCGAGATGCACCCGCGCACCGAGATGCTCGACCTGATCGTCGTCGACGGCCGGGCCCGCGGCATCGTCGCCCGCGACCTGATCTCCGGCAAGGTCTCGACCCACTTCGCCGACGCCGTCGTCCTCGCGTCCGGCGGCTACGGCAACGTCTTCTACCTGTCGACCAACGCCAAGAACAGCAACGCCACCGCCGTCTGGCGCGCCCACCGGCGCGGCGCGCACTTCGCCAACCCCTGCTTCACCCAGATCCACCCCACCTGCATCCCGCGCTCCGGCGACCACCAGTCCAAACTCACCCTCATGAGCGAGTCGCTGCGCAACGACGGCCGCATCTGGGTCCCGAAGGCGCACGGTGACACCCGCCCGCCCGCCGAGATCCCCGAGGACGAGCGCGACTACTACCTGGAGCGGATCTACCCCTCCTTCGGCAACCTCGTCCCGCGCGACATCGCGTCGCGCGCCGCGAAGAACGTCTGCGACGAGGGCCGTGGCGTCGGCCCAGGCGGCCAGGGCGTCTACCTCGACTTCGCCGACGCGATCCGCCGCCTCGGCCGCAAGGCGGTCGAGGAGAAGTACGGCAACCTCTTCGAGATGTACGAGCGCATCACCGCCGAGGACCCCTACCAGGTGCCGATGCGCATCTACCCGGCGATCCACTACACGATGGGCGGACTCTGGGTCGACTACGACCTCCAGACCACCGTGCCCGGACTGTTCGCGATCGGCGAGGCCAACTTCTCCGACCACGGCGCCAACCGGCTCGGCGCCTCCGCCCTGATGCAGGGCCTCGCCGACGGCTACTTCGTGCTGCCCTCGACCATCAACGACTACCTGGCCCGTAACCCGCACCAGGCCGAGATCGGTGACGACCACCCGGCGGTCGCCGAGGCCGTCGCCGAGACCGAGGACCGGCTGCGCCTGCTGCTCGCCGTCGACGGTGACCGCACCCCCGACTCCTTCCACCGCGAGATCGGCGAACTGCTCTGGGAGCACTGCGGGATGGCCCGCAGCGAGATCGGACTGCGCAAGGCGCTCGACCGCATTCCGCAGATCCGCGAGGAGTTCTGGCGCCGGATCAAGGTGCCGGGCACCGGCGAGGAGTTCAACCAGTCGCTGGAGAAGGCCAACCGCATCGTCGACTACCTGGAACTCGCCGAGCTGATGTGCCTCGACGCGCTGCACCGCGCCGAGTCCTGCGGCGGCCACTTCCGCGAGGAGTCCCAGACCGACGGCGGCGAGGCGGAACGGCACGACGACGCCTTCTCGTACGCGGCGGCCTGGGAGTTCACCGCCACCGGCACCGCGCCCGTCCTGCACAAGGAAGACCTCGTCTTCGAGTACGTCCACCCCACCCAGCGGAGCTACGCATGAGGCTCACCCTGCGCGTCTGGCGGCAGAGCGCCGCCGACGCCACCGGCGCCATGGTCACGTACGACATCGACGGCATCTCCGAGGACATGTCGTTCCTGGAGATGCTCGACTTGCTCAACGAGCGGCTGATCCTCGACGGCGACGACCCGGTCGCCTTCGACCACGACTGCCGCGAAGGCATCTGCGGCGCCTGCGGCGTCGTCATCAACGGCGACGCCCACGGCCCGGAACGCACCACCACCTGCCAGCTCCACATGCGGCACTTCACCGACGGCGACACGATCGACGTCGAGCCGTGGCGGGCCGGGGCGTTCCCCGTGGTCAAGGACCTGGTCGTGGACCGGTCGGCCTTCGACCGGATCATCGGGTCCGGCGGCTACATCAGCGCCCCCACCGGCTCCGCCCCCGAGGCCCACGCCACGCCCGTGCCCAAGGCGGACGCCGACTTCGCGTTCGAGCACGCCGAGTGCATCGGCTGCGGCGCGTGCGTGGCCGCCTGCCCCAACGGCTCGGCGATGCTCTTCACCTCGGCCAAGATCAACCACCTCAACGTGCTGCCCCAGGGCGCCCCGGAGCGCGAGACCCGTGTCCTGGACATGGTCGCGACCATGGACGAGGAGGGCTTCGGCGGCTGCACCCTGGCCGGCGAGTGCGCGACGGCCTGCCCGAAGGGCATCCCGCTCCCGTCGATCACGGCGATGAACAAGGAGTGGCTGCGCGCGACCCGCAAGGTGGCGCGGTAGGTCCTGTCCTTCGAGGGGTACGTCCTGCGCCTGGCACGCCTCAACTCCCGGTGCCCGCACCGAGACCCGCGATCCGTGCCAGGCGCGTGAACGAGTCCAGGAGGGCGTCGCGGTCGTACGTACTGGTCGTCACCAGTACCTCGTCGGCGGCGCTCTCCCTGATCACCGACTCCAGGGCGTCGGCGACCTGTTCCTCGGTGCCCTGGACATGGCCGCGCAGCCCCGACTCGTAGAACTCCCGCTCCTTCGCGGTCATCGTCAGCGTCTCGATCCGCTCTGCCGGAGCCAGTGGCGGGAAGACGCCGCGGGTGCGGGAGTGGGCCATCGACCACGCCTCGGGTATCAGCAGCCGGCGCGCCTCATCCTCGCTCGGGGCGACCGCCACCGTTCCCGCGATGATCACGTGCGGCCGGTCCGACCAGGCGGACGGGCGGAAGCCGTCGCGATAGCGTTCCACGGCCCGCAGCATGCGCTCGCGGCCGCGCAGGTCGCCCACGACCACGGGCAGACCGGCCGCCGCGGCGATGTCCGCGCCCTCGCCCATGGCCAGGACGAACGGCGCGGGCCGCAGGCCCTCGGCGGGCAGGGCATGGACCTGCGGGAAGAGGTCCTGGTCGCCGGTGAACCAGCCGAGGAGTTCCTCGATCTGCCCGGCGAAGTCCTCGGGGTTTTGGACGGCTCGTTTGTCCTTGCCGAGCGCCCGGCGGATTCCGTCCGTGAAGCCGACCGAGCGGCCGAGGCCCATGTCGATCCGGCCGGGGAACAGCGACTCCAGCACCCCGAACTGCTCGGCCACGACGAGCGGCCGGTGGTTGGGCAGCATCACCCCGCCCGTACCGACGCGGATCGTGGAGGTCGCGGCGGCCACGGCCGCCGCCAGGACCGTGGGCGCCGAGCCCGCGACACCCAGCACGCTGTGGTGCTCGGAGACCCAGAACCGGTGGTAGCCGAGCGCCTCCAGCCGCCCCGCGAGGCGCACGGTGTCGCGCAGCGCCTCGGGGGCGTCCTGGCCCTCACGGGTGCGGGACCGGTCGAGTACGGAGAATCGGGTGTTCGCGATCACTGAGCTCACGTCTGGTTCAACAGTGACGCGGCGCCAGGATTCCCGGGCCGCTCTCTAGGCTGGGCGTGTGACGGACAACAGGCGTACGACGGGCCACAGCAGACCACTGGCCGTATTCGATCTGGACGGGACGCTCGCCGAGACCGCGCACCGCCAGCACTTCCTGGAGCGCAGGCCGAAGGACTGGGCCGGCTTCTTCGGCGCGGCGGGTCAGGACACACCGCTGCCGGAGGGGGTGGCGCTGGTCCTCAAGAGCGCCGAGGAGTGCGAGGTCGTGTATCTGACCGGCCGTCCCGAGCGCTGCCGCGAGTCCACACTGACCTGGCTGCGGGCGAACGGTCTGCCGGACGGCCGGGTGTTCATGCGCCGCAACGACGACCGGCGGCCCGCCAGGACCACCAAGGTGGAACGGTTGCGCGCGCTGGCCGCGAAGCGCGAGATCCGGGTGCTCGTGGACGACGACGAGCTGGTGTGCGACGCCGTGGAGCGTGCCGGGTTCCGGGTCGTACGCGCCCGCTGGGCGAGCACGTCACAGGCGCTGAAGGACGGGCAGGAGCGCGAGGGGCGCACCTGAGACGCCCCGCCGTCGAGGGCGTCGCACCGTGGAGGCGGTACGGCTCCGGAGTCAGCCCGCCGTGTCGCCGTCCTCCAGGCGGAAGCCGACCTTGAGCCCGACCTGGTAGTGCTCGATCTGCCCGTCGACGATATGGCCGCGGACCTGCGTCACCTCGAACCAGTCGAGCCCGCGGAGGGTCTGGGACGCCCGGCCGATTCCGTTACGGATGGCCTCGTCGACGCCCGCCTCGGAGGTGCCGTAGATCTCGGTGACCCGGTAGGTGTGGTTGCTCATGGGGGTCGTTCTCCTCTCCGCGCCGGTCGCGGTCTCACTCCACCGTGCCCCACCGCGAGGCGCCGCGCGCGGCAGGAGAAGGCGCCGCGGAGGGCGCACCGGAGGCCTCGGGCGCGGGCGCGGGGCTTGACCGGTCCCCTGGTCCATACCAAAATCGCGCCAATGCCCGTGCGAGCACCGGTTGCTCCCCCCACGTCGGGTTTCACTCTTATCTGCCGCATGCCAGAAGGTGACCTACGTGAAAAACCGCTTCCTTGTCGGTTCCGCCGTGTTCGCGTCCTCCCTAGCACTCGTGGGATGCGGGATGCTCCCCGGCGGCGACGACAAGGTCATCACCATCTGGCTCATGAAGGACAGCGTCTCCGCCGCGTACCTGGACCGGTTCACCGAGGCGTACGAGAAGGAGAACCCCTCGGTCGAGCTGGAGGTCGAGATCCAGGAGTGGACCGGGATCGGCAAGAAGGTGATGGCCGCGCTGGAGTCCGACGACTCGCCGGACATCATCGAGGTCGGCAACACCCAGGTCGCGCAGTACGCGGAGAGCAACGGCCTGCGGGACCTCACGCTGGAGTCCGTGAGGGACCTGGGGAGCGAGGAGTGGCTGCCCGGCCTCGCCGAGCCGGGGAGCATCAACGGCTCGCAGTTCGGCATACCTTGGTACGCCGCCAACCGCGTCGTCATCTACAACAAGGACCTCTTCGCGGAGGCCGGCATCGACGAACTGCCCAGGACCCGCGCCGAGTGGCTGGACATCACGGACCGGCTCGACCAGGGGGCCCAACAGGGCATCTATCTGGCCGGTCAGGACTGGTACACCCTCTCCGGCTTCATCTGGGACGAGGACGGTGAACTGGCGGTCGAGTCGGGCGGCGAGTGGGAAGGCAGGCTCGACACCCCCGAGGCGATCAGGGGCATGAAGTTCTACAAGGAGTTGCAGGCGCTCGGCGACGGCCCGAAGGACTCCGACGAGGTCACCCCGGAGCAGGAGGGTGAGTTCGCGAAGGGCGACATCGCGCAGATCATCGACACCCCCAACTCCGCCGTCCAGATCGAGGAGAAGAACCCGGACCTCAAGGGCAAGCTCGGCTTCTTCCCGGTCCCCGGCAAGACCGCAGAGGCACCCGGCGCGGTCTTCACCGGCGGCTCCGACCTCATCGTCCCCAAGAACTCCTCGCACCGGTCGGCGGCGGTCGAGGTGGTCAAGGCGCTCGCGGGCGAGAAGTGGCAGACGGATCTGGCCAAGACGATGAGCTACGTGCCGAACAAGACGACGCTCGCGGACGTCATCGAAGGGCAGGAGGCCACGGCCGCGATGGCGGCGGGCGCGGCGGAGGGGCGCGCGACGCCCAACTCGCCGAAGTGGGCCAACGTCGAGCTGGACAACCCGATCAAGGCGTACATGACGGCCGTCCTCCAGGGTGAGGACCCGAAGACGGCCGCGGCGGCGGCGGACGCGAAGATCTCGGCGGCGCTGCGGTAGCTCGCGCGCGGCGGCGGTCGGGGACGAACCGGACCGGCGAGGCCGACTGGTCGGCAGGCCACCGGGCCGGTGGGCTGTCGACCCACCGGGCGGGCGGGTACAGGCACTTTGCCAACGCCTTACCCGCCAGTTCCGGCCATTCAGCCGTCCCACATCCCCGCTCCGCCGGGCTGTCATGTCGAATCCAGCCGGACACGGAAGAAACAAGGTGCCGGGACGCCCAGGTCCTGTCCGCCGGACAGGGCCTGCGGCGTCCCCCGTACCGCTCGTTCCTCCGTCCGGCACAGGAGACCGTCATGTCCGCCTCACCTGCCGTCATCCCCGACACCCTCCCCACCCAGCTCCCTCTCCCCGCCTCCGTCCCCGACCAGCGCTATCTCGTCTCCCTCGCCCGCGACCAGGAGGACGTACGCGCGGCCCAGCGCCTGCGCTACATGGTCTTCGCCGGTGAGATGGGCGCCCTCGTCGACGGGCCCGAACCCGGCCTCGACGGCGACGACTTCGACTCCTACTGCGACCACCTGCTGGTACGCGAGGCCGAGACCGGCGAGGTCGTGGGGACGTACCGGCTGCTGCCGCCCGACCGCGCCCGTGCCGCCGGACGGCTCTACTCAGAGAGCGAGTTCGACCTCCGTCGTCTCGACCACATACGCGACGACCTCGTGGAGGTCGGCCGCTCCTGCGTCCACCCCCTGCACCGCAACGGCGCCGTCATCGCCCTGATCTGGGCCGGGCTCGCCCGCTACATGACCCGCACCGGCCACAACTGGATGGCCGGCTGCTGCTCCCTCCCGCTGGGCGACGGCGGCTCCCTCGCCTCGGCGACCTGGAACACCGTCAAGGACCGCAACCTCGCGCCCGAGGAGTACTGGGTCACCCCGCACCGTCTCTGGACCCCGGACAGCACCACCGTCCCGGCCGCCCGCACCGAACTGCCCGCGCTGCTCCGCGGCTATCTGCGGCTCGGTGCCTGGGTCTGCGGCGCGCCCGCGCACGACCCGGAGTTCGGCGTCGCCGACCTGTACGTCCTGCTGTCCCTGCGCCGCACCAACCCCCGCTATCTGCGGCACTTCCTCTCGCTCGCCCCCGCGCGATGAGCGCCTGGCTGCCCACGGCGCCCTGCACCCCGCAACTCTGCGCGCCCCGGACGGACTCCCTGCGCCGGGGCACGGTCGCCGCGTCCGCGCGGCTGCTGGCCGGTGTCGTCACCGTGATCGCCGGGATCCTGCTCGTCCCGCCGGTCGCCCTGCTCGGCGCCGGGCGGCGCGACCGGCTGACCAGAGGCTGGACGCGTACGGTGATCCGGGCCTTCGGGCTGCGTATCCGGACCGACGGCGCGTCTCACCCGGCGATGTCCGACACGCCGGTGCCGGGGACGCCGCTGCCCGACACGCCGGGCGGGGTGCTCGTCGTCGCCAACCACATCTCCTGGCTGGACATCCCGCTCGTCGCGACCCTGTTCCCGGGGCGGGTGCTGGCCAAGAGCGACATCCGGCGCTGGCCCGTCCTCGGCGCCGTCGCGGCGTACGGCGGCACGCTGTTCGTGGAGCGCGACCGGCTCCGCGCGCTGCCGGACACCGTACGAGACGTCCGTGACGCCCTGCGCGCGGGATCCCGCGTGATCGTCTTTCCCGAGGGCAGTACCTGGTGCGGCCGGGACCAGGGACGCTTCACCGCGGCCGTGTTCCAGGCCGCGCTGGACGCGGGGGCGCCCGTCCGTCCCGTACGGATCGGCTACCGCCCGCTGGGTCCCGCGGCCTTCGTCGGCGACGACCCGCTCGCCGTCTCACTGTGGCGGATCGTGCTGGCCCGCGGGCTCACGGCGGAGATCGAGGTACTGCCCCTGATCCCCGCCGCGCGCCACGCGGACCGCCGCTCGCTGGCCCGCGCCGCTCAGACCGCCGTCGCCAGCGACAGCGCGAACCGGCCGGCCTCGTCGGTCCACCAGTTCGTCAACTTCATCCCCGCACCGGCCAGTTCGGTGCGGACCCGGTCCTGAGTGAACTTCGCCGACACTTCCGTACGCAGCTCCTCACCCGCCTCGAAGGTGATCACCAGATCCAGCTCGGGAATCTTCACGGTCAGGGCCCGGCGCGCCCTCAGCCGCATCTCGATCCACTGCTGTTCACCGTCCCAGCGCGCCACATGGTCGAAGTCCGCCGGGTCGAAGTCGGCGCCCAACTCGCGGTCGACGACAGCCAAAACGTTTTTGTTGAAGGCGGCCGTCACACCTGACGCGTCGTCATAGGCCCTGACCAGTACGGACTCGTCCTTCACCAGGTCCGTCCCGAGGAGCAGCGCGTCGCCGGGCGCCAGCAGCGTGCGCACGGCCGCGAGGAACTCGGCGCGCTCCTCGGGGAGCAGATTGCCGATCGTCCCGCCGAGGAACGCGATCAGCAGCGGCCCCGGCATCGCGGGCAGCTCCATGTCCTTGGTGAAGTCGGCGATCAGCGCGTGCACCTGGAGGTCCGGCCGCTCGGCGAGCAGCGAATCGGCGGCGCCGGTGAGCGCGCTCTCGCTCACGTCCACCGGTACGTAACCGCGCAGCAGCGGCAGCGCGTCCAGCAGGTGCCGGGTCTTCTCCGAGGACCCCGAGCCCAGTTCGACCAGGGTGCGGGCCCCCGTCGCTGCCGCGATCTCGGGCGCGCGGGCGAGCAGGATCTCCCGCTCGGCGCGGGTCGGGTAGTACTCGTCGAGCGCGGTGATCTCCTCGAAGAGCTCACTGCCCCTGGCGTCGTAGAACCACTTGGGCGGCAGGGACTTGGGGCTGCGGGTCAGCCCGTGCAGCACATCGGCGCGCAGCGCGGCGTCGGTGGCGTCCTCGGGCAGGGTGCGGGTCAGCAGGTACGGGCTCACGAGGGTGGCTCCTTGAGGGGAGTGAGCAGGACGTCGGCGCGGGTCGCCGCCAGCAGGGTGTGGTCGGGGACCTCGCACCAGCGCGGGTCGTCGTCGTACGGCTCCGAGGCGACGACGGTGCCCCGGCCGGGCTCGGTGAGATACCAGAGCGTGTCGCCCCAGGCGGTCGCGGTGATCGTGGCACCGTCCGTGAGCAGCAGGTTCAGCCGGGAGTCGGGCGCCGCCCCGGCCACCTCGACGACCGTGTCGGACAGGGCCTGGCCCATTCCGTCACCGTCCCGCAGCCGGTGCAGCACCAGCGCCCACACGAGCGCCGAGTCGGTGCGGGCGTCCAGCGAAAGCAGTTCGGCGGCGGAGAGGGCGGCGGCCAGTGGCGCCAGGCTCGACGGCCAGCCGCGCACCGCGCCGTTGTGGCTGAACAGCCACGGCCCGGAGGCGAACGGCGCCGCCGCGGCCTCACCGTCCGAGCCCGATTCGGTGGCGTCCCGCACGGCCGCGAGCACCGCACCACTGCGGACCGCCCTGGCCAGGTCGACCACGCTCTGATCGCCCCAGATCGGCCCCGTACGGCGGTAGCGCGCGGGCACCGGGTCCCCGTCCGCGTACCAACCCACCCCGAAACCATCGGCGTTGACCGTCCCGTACCGCTGCCTGCGCGGCTCCCAGGACTGCCGGTACAGCGCGTACTCGGGGCTGATCAGCACCTCGCGGAGCGCCATCGGCACCCCCACGTAAGCGATATGACGGCACATCACATGTCTCCGGCGGTACGCGCGGTACGGAAACCGGCGAAGATCTGCCGGCGCACCGGCAGGTCCCAGTTGCGGAAGGTGCCGCGGCACGCCACCTGGTCCACGGCGAACGAGCCACCGCGCAGCACCTTGTGCGCACCGCCGAAGAACACCTCGGAGTACTCCCGGTAGGGGAAGGAGACGAAGCCCGGATAGGGCAGGAAGTCGCTCGACGTCCACTCCCACACGTCGCCGATCAACTGCCGTACGCCCAGCGGCGACGCGCCCAGCGGATAGCTCCCGGCGGGCGCCGGCCGCAGATGGCGCTGGCCGAGGTTGGCGTGCTCGGGGGTCGGATCCTCGTCGCCCCACGGATGGCGCCGGGAGCGGCCGGTGGCCGGGTCGTGCCGGGCCGCCTTCTCCCACTCCTCCTCCGTCGGCAGCCGCCGCCCCGCCCAGCGGGCGTACGCGTCAGCCTCGTACCAGCTGACGTGCAGCACCGGCTCGTCGGCGGGCACGGGCTCGACCACCCCGAACCGGCGGCGCAGCCACTGCCCCGCCTCGCGCCGCCAGAACAGCGGTGCGGCGATGGAGTGTTCACGGATCTGTGCCCAGCCCTCCGGGGCCCACCAGCGCTCGTCCGTATAGCCGCCGTCCTCGATGAAGCGCAGATAGTCGCCGTTGGTCACCGGCACGGTGTCCAGGTGGAACGCGGGCACGAGCCGGTGGTGCGCGGGCCGTTCGTTGTCCAGCGCCCACGGTTCGGCCGAGGTGCCCATCGAGAACTGCCCGGCCGGCACGAGGATTTCACTCGGCAGGTCCGCGGCGTCGGCCGGATCGGGGGCCGGCGGCTCGGGCGCGGTGAGTGCGGCGGGACCCCGTCGCAGCTGATGGGTGATCAGCATCGTCTCGTCGTGCTGCTGTTCGTGCTGCGCGATCATCCCGAAGGCGAACCCGGCGTCCAGCAGCGGGCCGCCCCGCAGGGGACTGCTGCCGAGGATGTCCATGACCCGGCCCCGTATGTCGGAGGCGTACGAGCGCGCCTCGGCCGGGGCGAGCAGCGGAAGCGTGGGGCGCAGCGCCCTGGGATGCTCGAAGGCGTCGTACACGGAGTCGATCTCCGGCCGGACGGCCTCGCGGCCGCCGACCGTACGGAGCAGCCACTGCTCCTCCTGATTGCCGATATGGGCCAGGTCCCAGACCAGCGGAGACATCAACGGCGAGTGCTGCGCGGTCAGTTCGGGCTCGTCCACGCAGGAGGTGAGGAGCGCGGTGCGTTCGCGCGCGGTGGTCAGCGCGTCGACGGCCCGCCGCCGCAGCGCGTCCACGTCCTCGCTGACGGATATCCCGTCGGCGGAACCTTTGGTGACACTGTCCGCGCTCTCGGCCGGTGTCCCGGCGTGCTCGGTCATGTGCGGAGCTCCTTCCCGGTCACGGGGACGTCCATGTCGTCGGCGGGGCAGCGGCCCGGCACGACGTACCGCTCGTTGAAGGCCGCGACGGCCTCCCGTACGGCCTCGGTGGCACCGGTACGGGGCAGCGCCTCCTGCGCGACGGCGAAGCACTCCACCGCCGCCGCGTGCAGCTCGGGGTCGGCGAGTCCGTCCCGCGCCGCCGTGACCCAGAGCGGATTGCCCGGCGCGGGCAGGGGGCCCGCCGTCTCGGCGAGCGATTTGACGGTGCGGTACACCGTCTCGGCGGCCTCGGGGTCGTCGAACAGGGCGGTGGTCACCGCCAGCGGCACCATCCAGCCGTCGTCCCCCGGCTGGGCGTCGATCATCCGCAGCTCCAGATGGCCGCGCGGACGCACCGGCGGGAACAGGGTGGTGATGTGGTAGTCGAGATCGGCTCGCACCGGCGGGCGCGGCAGACCCGACCGGATCCACTCACGAAAACTCAGCCCCTCGGGCACGTCCCAGGGACCGTCCGCCGTCCGGACGCACATCACCGGCGCGTCCAGCGCGTACGCCGCCCAGGCGCGACGCGGCTCCCGCCGCATGTCGGGCGATTTGGTACGCGCCGGATCCAGGTCCGTCCACAGCGCCTGCCGGGTGGAACGCCAGCCGGTGGCACGGCGGGCCTGGACGGGCGAGTTGGCGAACGCGGCCACCAGCACCGCGCCCAGCAGATGGGCGAGCTGCCAGCGCCTGCCGTAGCCGAGCGGGCCAGGCTCCTCGGTCCCCGCGTCGAGGCAGACCTGGATGGAGGCGGAGGAACGCATCATGGCGCGGCCCGAGGGGCCGATCCGGTCGAGGTAGGTCTCCATCGCGTCGTACCGCGGCTCCTGGAGGAGCCTGCCCGGTGAGTGCCACGGATCCTGTCCGAGGCCGGTGAGCGTGAGACCGGCCGTACGCAGTTCGCGGCGTACGGCGGCGAGGTCCGCCGCTGTGGAGTCGACACACTCCATCAGGGAGGGCGCGGGCGCCGAGCTGAGCTCCAGCTGGCCACCCGGTTCGAACGTCAGCGCCGATCGCAGGGGGAGGTCCCGCAGGCCGCCGAAGGCCTTGTCGAGACGCGCGGTCCGAACGGGCAGTTCGGGGTCGTACAGATCGTGAACGAGCCATTCCAGTTCGACACCGACGATGCGGGGCGGCCCTGTCTTGAAACATATGCCGCGCAGCAGCGCCTCGGCGTCGCCCTCGTTGAGAGACGGGCTCTCAGCTGCGAATTCGTCCGACGGCATGGTCGGATCCTCCTGTCGAAGACCGTGACCGGTCCCCGCCCCGGGGTCCGGGGCGGAGCGCTTTGTCCAACCTAAGGCCACTCCCGCCGCTCCGCACAAGAGTGCCCCTCCGGGTGGAAAACATGGTTGCTCCGGGCGTGTTTCCTGACGCACGATGCCTGTCATGAGCGCACGGCTGCGGGGCATTGCGAAGCACACCGAGGAGATCGTCGAGGCGGGCGGATACCATGCCGAGGACGGGCGCCGGGTGCCGCTCGCCGCGCTGCTGGAGGCCGCCACCGAAGGGACCCGGCTGTACGGCCCGGAGCCCGTGCCGGTCACCCCGGACACCTCCCGTACGACATCATTCGAGGTCACCGGTGAGAGCAGCCTCCAGGCCGCCCGCCGGATGACCTCCGCATCGACCGGCCCCGTGGCCGTCCTGAACTTCGCCTCCGCGCGCAACCCGGGCGGCGGCTACCTGAACGGAGCACAGGCCCAGGAAGAGGCACTCTGCCGGGCCTCCGCCCTCTACGTCACCCTGCTGCGGGCCCCCGGCTACTACGCGCACCACCGGGCCGAGCGCAGCCCCTTCTACAGCGACCGCGTGATCCACTCGCCGGGCGTCCCCGTCTTCCGCGACGACCGGGGCCGGCTGCTGAACACCCCGTTCACGGTCGGATTCCTCACCTCGCCCGCGCCGAACGCCGGGATCGTCGCGCGTGATCATCCCCAGGAGAGCCATCGCGTTCCGGCCGCGCTCGACTCCCGCGCCGAACGGGTCCTGGAGGTCGCGGTGGCGGGCGGCTACCGGCGCCTGGTGCTCGGGGCATGGGGCTGCGGGGTTTTCCGCAACGACCCGGCGAGGGTGGCCGGCGCGTTCCGGGCGCTGCTGGTCGGGCCGCCGGGTGAGGGGGCCGGGACGGGCGCGGGGGCGGTGACTGGCCGGTTCGCCGGCCACTTCGACGAGGTCGTCTTCGCGGTGCTCGACCGGACGGCTGATTCGGCCACCCTGGCCGCCTTCCGCCGGACGTTCGCCGACGATTCCCCGGGAGCCGGCCCCGATGTCGGTTCTGGCGCCGGCCCCGGCTCCCGTTCCGGCGCGCCGGCTCAGCGCCAGCCGTAACGCTCCCGCAGCCGCCTCACGACCCGGTCGAACCGTCCCCGGTCCAGCGCGCACGCCTCACGTCGCATGCCCTCGTCGTGGATGCGCAGCACGCGGTCCAGATCGACCCACGACTCACGCCCCCGCCGGTCCCACGGCCCGACCCCGATCGGCACCCACTCGTGGTCGCGGTCGTGCCGCTTGCTGGAGAGCTGGACGGCGAGCAGGGTCCCGGCCGGTTCGCGGGCCACCACGAGCACCGGCCGGTCCTTGCCGCGCCCGTCGTTCTCCTCGTAAGGCACCCAGGTCCAGACGATCTCGCCCGGATCGGGGTCGCCGTCCCTGTCGGGCGCGTACGAGGTGCGTACCGGCCCGACGTCACGGGGTTCGGCCTCGGTGGTGGCCGAGGGACCGCTCCGGCCGGGGAGTTCGGCGTCGGGGGAGTGGTCGGGGGCGCCGGATTCGGTGAAGGGCTTCATCCGACCGAAGGTAGAGCGTCGGCGCCCCCGGCCGCCGACCGGGGCGGCTCGGAACCCTCCTCGGACGCCCGCTCGGCCCCGGTGTGGCCCGGTCTCAGATCCAGCCCTCCAACGCGGCCATGAACGCGTCGAAATCGTCACGGTGCGCCGTGTGTCCCGCGCCCTCGACCGCACGGACCTCGAAACCCCGCGCACGCAGCTCCGCCACGTCGGCGGGCGAGACCATCGGGCTCGGATCGGCGGTCGTCACCAGCGAGGGGACCACCGGCCGGGCGGGCCGCAGGTCCGCGCCGAACGCCGAGGCGATCCCGTACGCCGTCCCCTCGTCCCACACGGCGAGGCTCGCCACCTCGACATCCACGTCCACATCCTCCCAACGAGGATTGAGCGCGGATATCTCCCCGCGCGAGAGCGTCTTGGCCGCCGCCAGCCGCGCGGGTCCCTCGCTCTCGGTGGCGCCCGCCGCCGGACCCGGCAGATGCCAGGCCGGATCGCAGTAGACCGCGCGGCGCGGCGCCAGGCGCTCCACCGCGAGCGCGAGCGCCATCCCGCCCAGGGAGTGGCCGATCGCCACCTCCGCACCGGCGGGCAGCGTCTCCACGAGGTCGTCGGCGAAGTCGCCCGGCCCGTACGGGCCTTGGCCGCTGGCACCGTGGCCGCGCAGATCGACGGCGATCACGCGCAGTCCGCGCGCGGCCAGTTCGGGGCCCACCCGCCGCCATGTCCGGTGGTCGGCCATGATGCCGTGGATCAGGAGGGCGACGCGGTCGCCCTCGCCCCAGGTGTGGGTGTGCAGTCGCAAGACAATCCCCTTCTCAGGAAGCCGAGTTGAGAGACGCGTTTGAAGTGTGGTGATCCCTCCGGACGACAGGCCCCGGATCCCGTCGGCGAGCCGTCTGGAAAGATGCCGAGGGCGATGAGCCAGTTACCTGAACAGTCCTCCCCGCAGTCGTCCCCACAGCCCTCCCCGCGGCGGTCCGAACCGCCCGCCGAACGTCCCCGCCGCACCGCCGGCCCTCCCGTCCCCACCAGCGCCGACGTCGCCCGCCTGGCCGGAGTCTCCCGGGCCACCGTCTCGTACGTCCTCAACAACACCTCCGCCGTACGGATCAGCGAACCCACCCGCCGCAAGGTCCGCGAGGCCGCCGAGGAGCTGGCGTACGTCCCCCACGCCGCCGCGCGCAGCCTGCGCGCGGGACACACCAGAATTGTCCTGCTCCCCACCGCGCACGTCCCCGTCGGCCCCCTCTACAGCCGCTTCCTCGACGAACTCCAGTGGGCGCTGCGGCGGTTGGACTACACCGTCGTCCAGTACGGCAGCCTCGGCCTCGACGGCGACGAGGCGGCGCGCGCCTGGGCCGAACTGCGCCCCGTCGCCGTCGTCTCCCTCGGCGAGATCGCGCTCACGCCCCAAGGGGTGGAGATACTCAAGCGCTCCGGCGCGAAAGCCGTCATCACGCTCGGCCCGCGGCGGGTCGAGGGCGCGCACGCCCTGGTCATGAACCAGCGCGAGATCGGCGGCTGCGCCGTGGAGCACCTGCTGGAGCGCGGGCGCAGCCGGATCGGGGTGGTGATGCCCGAGGAGCCGGGGCTCGACCTCTTCTCGGAGCCCAGGCTCGCCGGCGCGCGCGCCGCCGTCGCCGCGTCGTCCACCGGCGGCCACGTCGAACCGCTGCCGCTGTCCTACACGGAGGAGTCGGCGGCCCGTCTCGCCGCCCGCTGGGACGGCCTTGGCCTCGACGCGGTCTACGCCTACAACGACGAGTACGCGATGCTCCTGATGCGGGCGTTCCAGGACGCCGGTGTCGCCGTCCCCGGCGACACGGCGGTGCTCGGCGCCGACGACCTGCTTCTCGGCAGGCTGCTGCGGCCCCGCCTGTCCACCGTGCGGATCGACCTCGTCACCGGGCAGCGGCTGGCCGCCCTGGTCGACCGCGTGGTGCGCGATCCCGGCGGGGAACCGGAGCGGCACGATCTGATGGGGGCGCGGGCGGTACGGCGCGAGTCGACCTGACACGGCCCCTGGACGACATGCGGGGCCTCCGGGCGTTGTCTAGCGTCACCAGCATGAGCACTCATTGGCACCCATACCCGCGGCGCTTCGAGATCCTGCTGGTGCCGGAGCACATCGCCGGCCGCACCGGCCCGCCGGACGCGGCGACCGCCCTGCGCTCCGCCGTCGTGGAGGCGACCGGGGAGACCGGTGAGTCCGGTTACCCGCACTACGAGGGCGGCGGCATGGTCGCGGACATCGACCCGGAGACCCGCACCGTCGAAGGTCTGCTGATCGACGGCTACGAGGTGGACTACGGGCTGTCGGCGCGCGTCGTCGACGCCCCCGCCGGCCCGGACACACCCGGTGTCGCGGAGCCTCGCACGCGTTGACCGGTCGGCCGGCACGTTCTCCCGTGGACTCCCGGCCGGGCCCCCGCCACTCCCCTCGACTCCCCGCGCCCCTCCCATGAAAGAGTGCGCGAGCGAACAGCTGACCGAAGGGGAGAGAGCCCGATGAGCGATCCGATGACCATTCGCGACGTCTACGTCGTCGACGCCGTCCGTACGCCGATCGGGAAGTTCGGCGGCGCGCTCTCCTCAGTACGGCCGGACGACCTCGCCGCCCATGTCGTGCGGGCGCTCGTGGACCGTACGCCGGAACTCGACCCGGCCAGGATCGACGACGTGGTGCTCGGCGCGGCCAACGGCGCCGGTGAGGACAACCGCGACGTGGCGCGAATGGCCGCGCTGCTCGCCGGGCTGCCCGTGACCGTCCCCGGCGTCACCGTCAACCGGCTCTGCGGCTCGGGACTCGAAGCGGTCATCCAGGCGGCGCGCGCCGTCGCGCTCGGCGACGCGTCGATCGTCGTGGCTGGAGGCGTCGAGTCCATGTCGCGCGCTCCCTGGGTGCTCCAGAAGCCCGAGCGCGCCTTTCCCGCCGGGCACCAGCAACTGCACTCCACGACGCTCGGCTGGCGCATGACCAACCCGGCGATGCCCGCCGAATGGACGGTCCCGCTGGGCGAGGGCGCCGAACTGGTCGCCGACAAACACGCGATCACCAGGGAGGCACAGGACGCGTTCGCGCTGGAGAGCCACCGCAAGGCGGCCCGCGCGTGGAGCGAGGGGCTGTACGACGCGGAGGTCGTGCCGTACGCGGGAGTGGAACTCGTACGGGACGAATGCGTCCGCGACAACACCTCCCTCGAAGCGCTCGGCAGGCTCAGGCCAAGCTTCCGTAAGGAGGGCGAGGGGACGGTCACGGCGGGCAACGCCTCACCGCTGAACGACGGCGCCGCCGCCCTGCTGATCGTCGACGAGGCGGGCCTGCGCGCGACGGGCCGCGAACCCCTCGCCCGGATCAGGGCCTCCGCCGTCACCGGCATCGAGCCGCAACTCTTCGGCCTCGGCCCGGTCGAGGCGGTGCGCCGTGCGCTGGCGAAGGCGGGCCGGGACTTCGCCGATCTCACCACGTTCGAACTCAACGAGGCTTTCGCCGCCCAGTCGTTGGGCTGCCTCGCCGAATGGCCCGAGCTGGATCCCGCCGTCGTGAACCCGCGCGGCGGCGCGATCGCCATCGGTCACCCGCTGGGTGCCTCCGGCGCGCGCCTCGCGGGGTCCGTCGCCCATCAACTGGCGGCGGCGGGCTCGGGGACCGGTCTCGCCGCCCTGTGCATCGGTGTCGGCCAGGGCCTCGCGCTCGTACTGGAACGCTGACGCGCGGGCCCTGTGCCCCCTGCCCTACGCGCTCGCGGCGGTCCCGGATCCGGTGCCGTCGCCCGGCGCAGGGGCCTGCGCCTTCGCGGCGGCCTCCGCCTCGGCGACCGACTTGCGCACCTCTTCCATGTCGAGCGCGCGTGCCTGCCCGATCACGTCCTCCAGGGCCGTCTCGGGCAGCGCACCGGGCTGGGCGAAGACCGCGACGTTGTCCCTGACGATCATGAGGGTCGGGATGGAACGGATCTCGAACGCCGCGGCCAGCTCCTGCTGCGCCTCGGTGTCGACCTTGGCGAAGACCAGGTCGTCGTGGCGCTCGGACGCCTGCTCGTACACCGGGGCGAACTGACGGCACGGACCGCACCAGGAAGCCCAGAAGTCGATCAGGATGAAGTCGTTCTCCGACACCGTCCGGTCGAAGTTCTCCTTGGTGAGTTCCACAGTGGCCATGACCTGATACCTCTTCCTGTTCTCTCCGGATGAAGCCGCCTCGCACAACGGTGCGTACCACCGCCGTATTCCTGGCCCATTCCCGAAGATCGTGTGGCCATGCGCCGGGCATCGCACCAGACTGGCCCCATGACGGAAGCGATTGAGTACGACGTGGTGGTGCTGGGCGCGGGACCGGTCGGGGAGAACGTCGCCGACCGGGTCAGGGCCGCCGGTCTGAGCGCGGCGGTCGTCGAGAGCGAGCTGGTCGGCGGCGAGTGCTCCTACTGGGCGTGCATGCCGAGCAAGGCCCTGCTGCGCCCGGTGATCGCCCGCGCGGAGGCACGCAGGGTGCCCGGTCTGAGCCCGTCCGTGCAGGGCCCGCTCGATGTGCCGGCCGTCCTCGCGCACCGCGACGAGTACACCTCGCACTGGAAGGACGACGGCCAGGTCGCCTGGCTCGACTCGATCGGCGCCGTGCTCCACCGGGGCCACGGCCGGCTCGACGGCGAGAAGCGGGTGACCGTCACCGACCCCGAGGGCGGCGTCCAGGTCCTCACCGCCCGCCACGCGGTCGCCGTCTGCACCGGCACCAGCGCGATCCTGCCCGACCTGCCGGGCCTGGCGGGTGCCAAGCCCTGGACGAGCCGCGAGGCGACCAGCTCCCAGAGCGTGCCCGACCGGCTCGTGGTCGTCGGCGGGGGAGTGGTCGGCGTCGAGATGGCCACCGCCTACCAAGGATTCGGCTCGGACGTCACGCTGCTCGTACGGGGCGACGGTCTGCTGCCCCGCATGGAGCCCTTCGTGGGAGAGCTCGTCACCGACTCACTGACGGAAGCGGGCGCCTCCGTACGTATGGGCGTCTCCGCCGCCTCGGTCGAGCGCGACGGCGGCAGCGGACCCGTCACGGTGGTCCTCGACAACGGCGAGCGGATCGAGGCGGACGAAATCCTCTTCGCGACCGGCCGGGCGCCCCGCACCCAGGACATCGGACTCGACACCGTAGGGCTGAAGGCGGGCTGGCTGACGGTCGACGACAGCTGCCGGGTCGAGGGCAGCGACTGGCTGTACGCGGTCGGCGACGTCAACCACCGCGCCCTCCTCACCCACCAGGGCAAGTACCAGGCCCGCATCGCGGGCGCCGCCATCGGGGCCAGGGCCCAGCGCGTACCCCTGCTGGAGAGCGACCGCTGGGGAGCCCATGCGGCGACGGCCGACCACGCCGCGGTCCCCCAGGTCGTCTTCAGCGAGCCGGAGGCCGCCTCGGTCGGCCTCAGCCTCAAGGAGGCCGAGGAGGCGGGCCACCGGGTCCGCGCGGTCGACTACGACATCGCCAATGTCGCGGGCGCGAGCCTGTACGCGGACGGCTACCGGGGCCGCGCCCGGATGATCGTGGACCTGGACAGCGAGATCCTGCGGGGGGTGACCTTCGTGGGCCCCGGGGTCGGCGAACTGCTCCACTCGGCCACGGTGGCGGTCGCCGGCGAGGTCCCGATCGCCCGCCTGTGGCACGCGGTCCCGTCCTACCCGACGATCAGCGAGGTCTGGCTGCGGCTGCTGGAGGCGTACCGGGACGCCTGAGGGCGACCGCGGTGTCCACCGTCGACGGGACGCCGTAGGCCGGTGCCGTACCGGCCCACGGAACCCACGGAACCCTCGGACGCGAACCGCGCGCGAAGCGCCTCACTCCGTCCGGAGGACCACCCCCAGCGCCGCGTCCCGCACGTCCGGTGACGGGTGTATCCGGAGGGCGCGCAGGGCCGTGCGCCATTCGGTGGGCCAGCCGTGGCGGTTGCCCGTGGCAGAGACCAGGGCGACGGCCAGCAGGCCGGTGGCCGGGTCGCCGGTGGTGGTCAGCCGGGTCGCGGCGGTCAGGACCGTCGACGGATCGGACGGCAGAGGGCCGGAGCCGAACCGGCCGCGCAGTTGGTGCGCCGTGGCCGCCGCGAGGGCGGGGCGGCCGGCCGCGTTGGCCGCCAAGTCCCTCAGTCGCGCGAGGAGTTCGGGAAGATCGGCGTCCGGGTCCACGAGGCCGCGGAGCACGTCCGCGCGGGCCCCGGCCAGTGACGGCTCGTCGGCGAGCAGCGCCGCCACTGCCTCCAGCACCGGATGTATCTCGCGACCCGGCCGGTCCGGCAGGGCCCGCAGGAGAGCGAGCGCCCGCTGCCGGGCCGGGAGGTCCCGGTCCTCGGCAGCGTCCGGCTCGCCCGCGGCGATCGCGGGGAGCAGCGCCGTCAGCGCGTCGTGCAGCGGACTTCCCGGAGCCGCGCCCCCGACGGGATGCGGCAGCCCGGAGACGGCGAGCCGGCCGATCGCCGTCACGGCGGCCCTCCAGACGGCGCGCGTCCCGGCCCCCTCGCCGAGGTCGGTGACCCGCTCGGACAGGCCGTCCACCACGTCAGGGGCGTACCGCGCCCACAGGGGGAGCACACGCAGCCCGGCCGTCGCCGCCTCCGGGTCCGCCGACCGGCACACGTCGCCCACCAGACGGGCGTAGCGGGGCCGGTGGGTCTCCGGCAGGGACCAGGCCGCGGGCCGTACGACCGCCTGGAGCACCTGCGGCGGGCCTTCGGTGGCCGCCGTGAGCAGCGACCACGTCCGCTCCTCGGAGAGCAGTTCGGTCGAGAAGGCCACCACCGTCGCCTGTACGTCGCGGTGCCGGGGCGGCGCGTCGAACGCCGCGGCGAGCAGAGCCGCGGCGCGGGGGAGCGGCAGAAGCGTGGCCGCCAGCCGTACCGCCTCCTTACGGCTCGTCACCTTCACACCCTCGTCGGCGGTGAGCACCGCGCCCAGCAGCTCGGCGAGTTGGGAGGGCGCGGCGAAGCGCGCGGCGCGGGTCGCGGCGTGCACGGCGACCCTCGCGCGGTCGTCACCGACGTGGGCCAGCAGCACGGGAAGCGCGTCCTGCGGCTGGTCGGCCCATACGAGCGCGGCCAGCGCGGCCTCCGCCAGCACCACGTCCCGGGATTCGGCGTACCGCAGGGCGAGCGCACGCCCGTGCTCCGGGACCGTCGCCGCGGCCCGGATCGCCGCGGCCCGGCGGTGGAGCGGCTGCGACTTGTCGTCGGCCGCCCTCGCGGCCATGGCGCCAGCCGCCGCCTGCTGACGCGGCAACCAGCGTGCGGCGCACCGGAGTTCGGGCAGCGTTTGGCGCGTGCCGCGTTTGAGGAAGCGGCCGTACGGCGGCGGCCCGCCGAGCAGCACGTCCAGCAGATCGGTCCGACGCTCCGTCAGGACTCGCTCGACCGGGCCGAGTACGGCCGCCGACGGTTCGAGCTCCAGAATCCTCGCCACCCGCTCGTGCCGGTCCGAACACGGCTCGAGCCAGTACCTCACCGCCGTCGCGAACGCGCTGTCGTCGCCGTACTTGAGCGCCTCTTCGAGCAACCCCTGGAGGACCGGCATCCGGTGGGCCCGCCTGCCGAGCGAACCGGTCAGCGTGAACAGCAGTTGGTAGTCGGCCTTGTTCATCGCCGCGTCCAGCCACGGGCGCAGCGCGTCGAGCACCTGGTGTTCCTGGCCGCGCCGCAGCACACGGTCGAGCGGGCCGAGATACCCCACCCCGACATGCGCGGCGATACGCTCCAGCGCACCCAACGACCAAGTCAGCAGGGCCTGTTCACCGTCCGCCGCGTTCTCACGCAGCAGGGCGATCGCCAGGCTCCGGACGGCCTCGCGCGTGCTGTAGGAGATGTCCCGCGCCTCCAGGGCGTCCTGGAGGATCCGGTCCAGCTGCGGCGTGGAGCCGGCTGTGAACAGGTCGGGGCGCACATCGGCGAGCGCGCCGAGGGCGGCGCACCTCACCGGATCCTGTTCGTTGCGCAGCCGCAGCAGTTCGACCAACACCTCCTGCACGGACGCGCGGTCGCGGGTGCGGGCGGCATTCACGATCAGCAGCGGCCAGGCACGCGCGCGGTCACCCGCGTCCGGGCGGCGGGTCCCCGCGAGCAGTTCGGCACGCGCCTCGGCGACCGGGCCGTACGCGACCAGCTCCAGGACCTCGTGCCAGGAGCCGCCCGTCTCGCGCCGCCGGGCCGCCCACCGGCGGGCCTCGGCCCAGCGGCGTTCACGCGGCAGCAGGCCGAGCACCGGCAGTACGTCGTCGGCGTCCTTGCTCTCGACACCGGCCGTCGCCAGGTCGAGGAAGTCGCTCCGGCGGTGCGGCGGCAGCGCCTTGAGCAGCACGGCGAAGTGCGGGCGGCCGATCCAGTGGCGGCCGAGCGCGGGCAGCGAGGGAGGGTCGGCCCGCACGATCCGCCGCAGGACGGACGCCGACGGAAGCGGCGGGTACGACTGCCCGCCCCCGTCCGCCGGGATCAGCAGCCGTACGGTGCGCTCCGCGTCGACGGCCACGAATTCGTTCAACCGCGCGACCAGAGCCGCGGGCAGTACATCGGGCCGGTGCCGCTCCAGCATCGACAGCACCCGCTCGCCGCGGGCGGAGACGGCCGCGGCCACCCCTTCCGCGTACCGGTGCCAGGAGGTGTCGCGCTCGGCACGCGGGCGGTCCGCGAGGTCCCGCTCGGCATGGTCGAGCACCTGATCGGGGAAGTTGAGACCGATTCTGGTCCAGGAGTCGAGGGCGTAGGAGAGTTCGGGCAGGGCCGCCGCCACGAACTCCGCCGAGCAGACGGGCAGCAGCTTGGCCGCCGTGTGATCACCCCACTGCTCGCGCAGCCTCGGGACCAGGCGCTCGGCCAGCGCCGTACGACCGCTCGCCAGCACGACCTCGCCCAGCCGCTGCCGCGCGTCGGCCGAGGCGTCCTCGTACGCCGCCTCGATCGCCGCGTCCGGGAGCGGCAGCGTGCGGGCGGCCCGCATCGCGTACGCCCGGACCACCGGGTCCCGGTCGGTCAGCCGCCCGGCCAGGAAGTCGATGTGCCGCCCGACCAGCGCGGCGAACGCCGCGAGACGTCGCTCGTAGGTGCCGCGCCCCGCCAACTCGGCCACCAGGGAAGGTAGTTCGTCGGTCGGGTGGAGTGAACGGGCGCTGTGGGCAAGGTGCTTGAGGCGATCCGGGTACGACAGTGGTTCGAGTGCGACGAGCAGACGGTCGACCGTGAGTGACATGACCGTGATTGTGCCGGTGGAGGCGCCGCCGGCCCAGCGGATATATGTGCGGGCCGGGCAGATGCGGGCGGGCCCGGCGGAGGTACACGGGCCCGGTGCACGGGTGCGCGCCCAGAAGCCGTTGAGCCCGGCGGACGTGTGCGGTCGGTGCCGCCGTCCCGCCGGGCCCGACCCCGTACGGCCCCGGACTACGCGTGGGTACCGACGTACTCCCGCAGATGCCGCGCCGTGACCGTGTCCGAGTGCGCCACCAGATCGGCCGGCGTACCCGTGAAGACGACCTGACCGCCGTCGTGCCCGCCGCCCGGCCCCAGGTCGACCAGCCAGTCCGCGTGGGCCATCACCGCCTGGTGGTGCTCGATGACGATCACCGTGTTGCCCGCGTCCACCAGCCGGTCGAGCAGCGCGAGCAGCTTGTCCACGTCCGCCATGTGCAGCCCGGTCGTCGGCTCGTCCAGGATGTAGATGGACGACTTCTCCGCCATCTGGATCGCCAGCTTCAACCGCTGCCGCTCACCGCCCGACAGGGTGTTCAGCGGCTGGCCGAGCCGCAGATAGCTCAGCCCCACGTCGTTGAGCCGGCCGAGGATCGCGCGTGCCTGCCCGCCGGGGAAGTAGTCGTACGCCTCCGCGACCGACATGGAGAGCACCTCGCTGATGTTCTTGCCGTTCAGCCGGTAGGTGAGCACCTGCGGAGTGAACCGCTTGCCCTCGCACTTCTCGCAGACCGAGGCGACGCCCGCCATCATCGCGAGATCGGTGTAGACGAGCCCGAGACCGTTGCAGTTGGGGCAGGCACCCTCCGAATTCGCGCTGAACAGCGCCGCCTTGACGCCGTTGGCCTTGGCGAAGGCGGTACGGATGGGGCTCAACAGCCCTGTGTACGTCGCCGGGTTGCTCCGCCGCGAACCCCGGATCGGTGACTGGTCCGCCACCACCACGCCGTCCCTGTTGGAGAGATAGCCATGGATCAGCGAGGACTTCCCCGACCCCGCGACCCCGGTGATCACGCTCAGCACACCGGTCGGGACGTCGACGCTCACGTTCTTCAGGTTGTGCAGATCGGCGCCCTCGATCGACAACTGTCCGTTCGGCTCGCGCACCGACTCCCGCAGCCGCGCCCGGTGTTCGAGATGCCGCCCGGTCAGCGTGCCCGAGGCGCGCAGCCCCGCCACGTCGCCCGTGTAGCAGATCTGCCCGCCGGCCGTACCGGCCCCGGGACCCAGATCCACCACATGGTCGGCTATCGCGATGACCTCGGGCTTGTGCTCCACGACCAGCACCGTGTTGCCCTTGTCCCGCAGCCGCAGCAGCAGGTCGTTCATCCGCCGGATGTCGTGCGGGTGCAGCCCGATCGTCGGCTCGTCGAAGATGTACGTGGCGTCGGTGAGGCTGGAGCCGAGATGCCGCACCATCTTCACGCGCTGCGCTTCACCGCCGGAGAGCGAGGACGAGACGCGGTCCAGGCTCAGATAGCCGAGCCCGATCTCGACCAGTGACTCCAGCAGATCCCGCAGACTGCCGAGCAGCGGGGCGACGCCCGGGTCGTCGATCTTCCGTACGTACTCGGCCAGATCGCTGATCTGCATCGCCGAACACTCCGCGATGTTCACGTCGTTGACCTTCGAGGACAGCGCGGCGGCGCTCAGCCGGCTGCCGCCGCAGGACGGGCACTCGGCGAAGACCACGGCCCGGTCCACGAACGCCCTGACCGGGGCCTGCATCGAATCCCGGTCCTTGACCAGGACCGTCCGGTTGACCTTGGTGACGAGCCCTTCGTACGTCATGTTGTTGGAGCCGACCTTGACCTTGGTCGCGGTCTTGTGGAGGAAGACCTCCCACTCCTCGGGGGTGAAGTCCTTGAGTTTCTTGTCCGGGTCGTAGAAGCCCGAGGCGACCATGATCTGCCAGTACCAGGCGTCCACCTGGAAGCCGGGGACGGTGATCGCGCCCTCGTTCAGGGAGAGTTCGCGGTTCACCAGCTGGTCGATGTCGATCTTCGACACCTGGCCGATCCCCTCGCACTCGGCGCACATGCCTTCGGCGGCGTTGAAGCTGAAGGCGGTCGAGGTCCCGATGTGCGGGGTGCCGAGCCGGCTGAAGATGATCCGCAGCATGGTGTACGCGTCGGTCGCCGTACCCACCGTGGAACGGGAGTTGGCGCCCATCCGCTCCTGGTCGACCACGATCGCGGCACTCAGATTGTGCAGCGAGTCGACGTCGGGCCGGCCCATGCTCGGCATGAACGACTGGATGAACGCCGTGTACGTCTCGTTGATCAGACGCTGCGACTCGGCGGCGATGGTGCCGAAGACGAGCGAGGACTTGCCGGATCCCGAGACGCCGGTGAAGACCGTGAGCCGGCGCTTGGGGATGTCGAGCGAGACCTCCCTCAGGTTGTTCTCGCGGGCCCCGCGGACCTGGATCACGTTGTGACTGTCGGCGGCTGGGATGTTCACGGACTGCTCCTCGTGATGCTCGGCGAGCAGCTAGCGTACACCGTACCCAGTGGGGATCGCACATATTTTCGATCGGAAGTTCATGCGAGTCCCTGGGGGAGTGGTCCTCGGTTGCGACGAGCCGGGGCCGCTACAGCCAGCCGTTGCGGCGGAAGCTCCGGTGAAGGACGTAGCAGGCCGTCGCCATGAGAGCGACGACGGCCGGATAGCCGTACGTCCACCCCAGGCCGGGCATGTGCTCGAAGTTCATCCCGTAGATGCCGCAGACCATGGTCGGCACGGCGACGATCGCGGCCCACGCGGTGATCTTGCGCATGTCCTCGTTCTGCGCGACGGTCACCTGCGCGAGATGCGCCTGGAGGATGGAGTCCAGCAGATTGTCGAACGCGGCGATCTGATCGGTGAGCCGCGCCAGATGGTCGGCGACGTCACGGAAGTACGGCCGTACCTCGGCGGTGACACCCGGCAGCGTCCGGTTGGCGAGCGTGTCGAGCGGCCGGGCGAGCGGCGCCACGGCCCGCTTCAGCTCCAGCAGTTCCCGCTTGAGCTGGTAGATGCGCCCGGCGTCACCCCGCCCCGCCCGGCCGGCCGACTCGTTGAAGACCTCGGTCTCGACACGGTCGATGTCGTCCTGGACGGCGTCGGCGACAGTGAGACAGTCGTCGACCACCTGGTCCGCGATCGCGTGCAGTACGGACGACGTACCCATGGCCAGCCGCTCGGGCGCTGCCTCCAGCCGCTCCCTGAGAGGGCCGAGCGAACCGTGCCTGCCGTGCCTGATCGTGATCACGAAGTCCCGCCCCGTGAAGACCATCAGCTCGCCCGTGTCCACCACTTCGCTCGTGGCGGTGAGCACTTCGTGCTCCACGTAGCGGCAGGTCTTGAAGACCGCGAACAGCGCCCCGTCGTAACTCTCGACCTTCGGCCGCTGATGCGCGTGCACGGCGTCCTCGACGGCCAGCGGATGGAGCCCGAACAGGTCGGCGAGGCCCTTGAACTCGGCCTCGTCCGGCTCGTGCAGACCGATCCAGACGAAGCCCCTGCCGGACTTGCGGACCCGTCGTACGGCTTCCTCGGCCGGGCAGTCGCCCGGCTGCCGTATGCCGTCCTCGTAGACCACGCAGTTCACGACGGCGCTGCCGAGCGGGGACCGGGCCGGATGGCTGAGGTCGACGGTGCTGCGGTAGACGCGCCGCACCGCCCGGCGGAGGCGACGGATCATGGGCACAGGGGCTCCGTTCGAAGGATCGGCGGCCAGTCTGCCACCACCCCTCGCGGGCCGTCCCGGCTCCCTCCGAAGACGCTACGTACCGCCGGTCCGCGAGGTCTCCGGGGGAGCCTCCGTGATGTCGAGGAAGACATGGTCGGCCTCCGGCCAGGTCCCGGCCACGGAGCGCTTGATGCGTACGCAGATCAGCTCGATCTCCTCGCTGTCGAGCCCCGGCACCAGATCGATCCGCGCCGCGATGAGCGCCGAGTCCATCCCGAGCCGCATGGTCAGCAGTTGGGCGACGTTGTCGATCTCCGGCTGGGCGTCGAGGAGCGAGGCGATCCGGCCGCGCAGCTCGGGATCGACGGACTCACCGACGAGTTGGACACGCGCCTCGGCGCCGAGGCGGTACGCCACGTACACCAGCAGCAGTCCGATACCGAAGGAAGCGCCCGCCTCCCAGACCACCTCGCCGGTGACCAGATGCAGCACCATGCCCGCCATCGCGAGCAGCACACCGAGCACGGCGGTCGCGTCCTCGGCGACGACGGTCCGCACGGCGGGGTCCTTGGCGCTGCCCTTCTGTTTCCGCAGCTGGTGGAGGGCGCGGAGCAGCGAACTGCCCTCGGCGATCAGGGCGACGCCGAGGACGATCAGGCCGGCCGTATAGCCGCTCGGGCTCTCCCCGTCGTCCGTGGCCAGGGCGTGATAGCCCTGGTAGAAGGAGAAACAGCCGCCCATGACGAAGATCCCGACAGCCGCCAGGAGCGACCAGAAGTAGCGCTCCTTGCCGTACCCGAAGGGGTGACGGCGGTCCGCCGGGCGCCGGCTGCGGTGCAGCGCGGTGAGCAGGAAGACCTCGTTCACGCTGTCGGCCACGGAGTGCGCGGCCTCCGAGAGGAGCGCCGGTGACCCCGAGATGAGACCGCCGATGGCCTTCGCGACGGCGATGACGATGTTCGCGGCGAGGGCCACGAGGATGGTGATCCGGGTGTTTCCGTCGGACTTCTTCGCGTCGGACTTCGCCGCGTCCAAGCTCTCCGAGCCGGGCTTGTTCGGGTCCGGCTTGTTCGGGTCGGGCTTACCGTCGGGCTTGTCGGCGTCGGACGTCCTCACCTCGGATGTCTCCACGGCGGACGTCTTCGCGACGGGTTGTTTCTGGTTCAAGTCAGCCTTCCGCTCGGGCGGGCCGGCCCCACGTGCCGGCCGCTGCGCCGCGTGTACCCCGCCCGCACCGGCCGAATCGACGCCGGGATCCGCCGAGCCCGGCCACCGGTGCACCGGCCGCCCCATGGCCAGGGCGAGATGCCGGCGACATGCGGGCCGGGTGCTCTGCTGGCACAGTCGTCAGGGAGCGGAGGGGAGCCGGGGGGATCCACTGGCACGACCGGAGTGAGGCGAGCGGTCATGGCACCGAGGCATCCTGTGTTCGGGGCTCCGTGCTGGGCGAGCCTGCTGGCCCGCGATCTCGCGGACACGCAGAGCTTCTACGGTGCCGTACTCGGCTGGACCTTCCGCCCCGCCAAGCTCGGCGACCAGTTCGTCGTGGCGGAGACCGAAGGCGTACCGGTCGCGAGTATCGGCGCGCTGGCCCCCACGCTCCAGGTCGCCGTGGCCTGGACGCCGTACTTCGTCGTGGGCGACGTGGACGCGACGGCCTCCCGCATCAGGGAGCGCAGCGCCACGGTCGCCGTGGGGCCCCTGGCCTTCGAGATGGGGCGGGCGGCGCTCGCCGCCGACCGGGACGGCGCCGTCTTCGGCTTCTGGGAGGGCGAGCCGCTGCCCGACCCCACGGCCAAGCTCGGCGGCCCCCCGTTCCGGCTGGAACTGCGGACCTATGACGCCATCGCATCGGCGATCTTCTACGGCGAGGTGCTGAAGTGGGCCGACGACGGACTCGGTGGCATCGACGTCAGCTACGAGCAGGACCGGGTCGTGCTCCGTACGGGACGGGGCTCCGGGCACGTCGTGGCGCGAATAGGCAGCGGCGGCATCGAGGCCGCGGCGGACCCGCATCTGCGCCCGCGCTGGCACGTGTCGTTCGCCGTGGACGGTGTGAAGGCGATCAGGACGGCGGCCGAGACCGCCGAGGCGATGGGCGGCGCCGTGGTCGCGGCGGAGAAGACTTCGTACGAGGACGGGGAACAGGTGACGCTGCGGGACCCCGACGGCGGGCTTTTCACCCTGACGGACCGCTGAGCGCGAGCGCACCGATCGGCGCGCCACACCAGGGAGGCCCGGCCTGTCCGGGTTTTCGGCCCGCGATCGGGTATGCGGCCCGGCGGACGACCAGGCCGGTCGGTAGTCCGCGATCGCCGACCACCGACGTAACCGCGACGACGTACCGACCATCGGGCGACGAAGGGAATCACCGTGAGCCAGCGACATCCGGACGACACCGAGGGAAACGGCGCGGCCGTCCCGAGGGACCTCCCCGACCAGCACGCCCGCCCCGGCGAGGACCCGCTGGACGTGGATGTGGAGGGCCTGGGCTCGTCCGGCGAGCCCGACGACGACCCGGACACGGCAAAAGCCCCGGACGAGCCCGACCAGTCGCTGCCCGACGCGGACGAGGCGGGCGCCGGCAGGCGCGGCGACCCCAACACCGGCGGGGTGCATCCCGAGCAGCCCGTCCCCGACGAGCCGTCGGGCTGACCGGCCCGGCGCCCACTTCCCAGCGGAGGAACCCACGGTGAAGAGCACGCAAGAGTCCACAGCGGCACACGGCACCGACGCGGAAGTGACGGTGGAGATCAGCGGCTGCGAGACGGAGGACGCGCAGGCCGTGTTCGGCGCGCTGCGCACCGTCTTCGCCTCCGACCGCGCGCCGGACGACCGGCCTCAGGAGGTGACGGGCGCCCGTCCGACGGTGTGGAGTTCGACCTTCGACGTGTCGGAGGTACGGCGGAAGGCCGACCCGACCCGGCTGAGCAAGCCGGTGACCGCGGACGTCCAGGGAGGCTACTGGGCGGTCGCGAAACTACAGGAGGAGCTGTCCGGCGCGTTCGCCGTACAGGTGCTGGGTACGGCCGCGGGTGACCAGGAGCAGGAGGTCCAGCTACGGCTGGACACACGCCGTTCGTGAGGAATGGGGAGGCCGAGAAGTGACGACTGTGACCTTCACACTGGTGGCGCTGGACTGTCAGGACCCGGCGGCACTCGCCGAGTTCTACCAAGGCGTGCTCGGCGGGGAGATCAGCCACGACTACGAGGACTGGTGGGATCTGCGCGAACCGGGCGGCGCCCGGATCGCCTTCCAGCGGGCCCCCGGCCACCGCGCCCCGGACTGGCCGCGCGCCGATTCGAACTCGCAGCAGGCGCATCTCGACTTCACGGTGGCCGACATGGAGGCCGCGCAGGAGAAGGTGCTCGCGCTCGGCGCGACAGCGCTCGATCTCGATGACGACGGGGGTAAACGTGGCTTCCGGGTGTACGCGGATCCGGCCGGTCATCCCTTCTGTCTCTGCCGGGCCGCCTGACCGGCCGGGGACCCCCTCCGACCAGCGCGTTTCTCGTCCGTCCGCCCCCGGATCGCTGTCGCGCGCCATGTCCCGGGAGCAGCCGTGAGGATCCCATAAGTTGCGCATTCGGCTCCGTCGGGTCAATCTTTTCAGTGACCCAGAAGTGGCTTACGCTCACGCTTCGTATTCGGGGGTCGTTGCAGCAACGAGGTGAAGTACGTGGGCCCCTGTGTGTGAGGAGCCTCGACCATGACGATTCCACTCGGCCGCTACTACGAGGTGGAATTGCACGCCTCTCCGGAGCGCGTATCGCAGATTCGGCGGATTGTCGCCGCACACCTTCGACACTGGAATCTCGACCCGCACGTCGACCCGGTCTGCTCGGGCGTCGACGAACTGCTGACCAATGTCCACCGTCATGTCGGTGGGGACAACAAGTGCCTGGTCGAACTCCGCTGGACCGGCCGGTATCTCACGGCCGCCGTCTCGGACAACGGACCTGAGCTGCCCCGACTGCCCTCGGCCGGTGGCGGCGGGCTCGCCCGCCTCGCCTCACTGAGCGACAGCTGGGGTACCTGTGGCACGGTGGAGGGCAAGGTCGTCTGGTTCACCAGGAGCGTCGAGGCGCCGCAGAACGTCCTGCGGCTGCCCGGCGTCCCGGTGGGCGGGACCGACGCGGCGGCGAAGGAGCCGGTTCCGGCGCTGACGCCGGTGCCCGCGTTCGTACCGTCCCTGGCCACGGCCTGACGACGGCGCCGTATCCCGTATCTCGGGGCAGGACGGCTTCGGGCCGGGCCCGAAGCCGTATCACCGGCCTCGCGGGCGGCCATTCCGGGCCCGCGTTTCGGACCACCTTCCGGTCCGTCCTTCGGTCCGCCTCGCGGGCCGTGTTCCGGTCCCCGTCCCGGTCCGTGCTTTTCGGTCCGGAAACGTCGGGTACGCGCTCGGACGAGAGCCCGCGTCGGTGTGGCGCGGAGACAAGGAGTCAGAGATGGAAACCGACCAGGGCACGCGGACGTCCCGCGGCCGATCGACCGAGCGCGAGGGGCAGTTGCGTACGTGCCTCCCGGCGCGCGTCACGATCCGCGACGGTGAACCGAGAGACGCCGGCCAGGGAAGGCCGGAGACGGTGGATCAGGAGTGGAACGTGGTGCGGGGAGAGGACTGATGACTGCGAGGCTGCACATCGATCAGACAGGTACGGCGGACGAGACCCGGACGGGATCCGGTGCCGACGAGTGGGAATGGCTGCGGGACGCGGCCTGCGCGCAAGCCGATCCCGAACTCTTCTTCCCGGTGGGGGACTCCGGTCCCGCCGCCGAACAGGCGGAGCGCGCGAAGGCGGTGTGCCACAGCTGCCCGGTGGAGAGCCAGTGCCTCGAATGGGCGCTCAACACCGGTCGTACGTCGGGGGTTTGGGGCGGTACGGACGACGAGGAACGCCGTCGGCTGCGGCGCAACGGCCGACGCCGGGTGCCCGCGCCGCGCGGCAGGCAGACGCAGGCGTCGGGGCCGGGCGGCACACGTCGCCCCCGCGGGCACTGAGGCCGGTTCGACAACCGCGATCCAACGCCCGGTTCAAGGAGGCATGAGCTCGATGAGCAGCATCCGAGGAGCCGGGTCCGCGGACTCCGCTCCGGCGGCAGAGGACAGCGTCCGGGCGGGCGGTCGGACCGTACGGATCCACCGGCCGGACAAGGTCCTCTTCCCCGCCTCCGGCGGCGGAGCCGACCTCACGAAGACGGATCTCGTCGAGTACTACCGCTCCGTCGCCCGGTACATGCTGCCTGAACTCAGGGACAGGCCACTGATGTTGGAGCGGCATCCGGACGGAGTCGACGGTCCCCGCTTCATGCAGAAGAACATTCCCGGCAACTACCCCGACTGGGCGCGGCGGGCCGAGATGGCGAAGAAGGGCGGGACCGTCACACACCCGGTGTGCGACGACACCGCGACGCTCGTTCACCTCGCGGACCAGGCGAGCATCACCTTCCACCGCTGGCTGTCACGGGAGGACCGCCCGGACTTCCCGGACCGGCTGGTGTTCGATCTCGACCCGGCCGAGGACGACTTCGAGCCCGTACGCGACGCCGCGCTGCTGCTCGGCGAGCTGCTCGACGAACTGAGCCTGCCGGCCACGCTGATGACGACCGGGTCCAAGGGGCTGCACGTGATCGTCCGGCTGGACAGAGCCGCGGGGTTCGACGAGGTACGGGGCTTCGCCACCGACGTGGCGCGTGTACTGGCGGCCCGTGCTCCGGACCGATTGACCACGGAGCAGCGCACGGACGCCCGTGGCGGCCGGCTCTATCTGGACGTCCAGCGCAACGCGTACGCGCAGACGGCGGTCGCGCCCTTCTCGGTACGCCCGCGAGAGGGCGCGCCGGTCGCGACACCCATCAGCTGGGACCAGTTGAAGGATCCCGAGGTCACGGCACGGCGCTGGACGGTGACGAACGTACTGGAGCAGGCGCGCACCCGCCCCTGGTCCGGAGTCGCGGCCAGGGGCAGGGCGCTCGGCCCGGCACGGCGGAGACTTGACGCGCTGTCGCCGTAGCGGGTCATTCCGCGCCGTGTTCGCGCCGTGTTCAGGCGCTGTCGGGGAACTCTCCCGCCAGCGCGGCGGCCATCCGCAGATGCGGCCCGGCGTCGGCGGCACGTCCCTGCCGCTCCAGCGTGCGGCCCAGCATGAGGCGCGCGTACTGCTCGACGGGGTCACGGTCCAGTACGGCGAGCAGTTCCGTCTCGGCCTTCCGGAGCCGGGCGGAGTGGTAGTAGGCCCGGGCGAGCAGCAGCCGCGGCGCGACCTGCTCCGGGACCTCCGCGACGAGCCCTTCGAGGATGCCGGCCGCCGTGACGTACTCCCGCGCCTCGAAGAACTGCTGGGCGCGTCCCCAGCGCTCGGCGGCGGTTCCGAAGTCGTAGTACGTGCTGGTGTCCACTGGCTCTCCTCCTGGTCCTCGTGCTGTTCACCAGCCCACAACAGCGCCAGGCGCTCGAACATTCCGATGGTTGAAACTTCTACAATCTCCTCGACCGTTATCGCGTGGATGCTGCCGTGAGGCGCCGGTCGGGATTAAGTTGTGCGCCATGAGCAATCTTGATCGTCAGGCGACGCTCTCCGTCTGCGGCGGCCGCGGCTTCGTCGTCGCCGAGCCGGTGCGTGAACTCCTCAGCCCCCGTCACGTCAAGCTCGGCGAGTCCACCGAGGTACGCCGGCTGCTGCCCAACCTCGGGCGCCGCATGGTCGGCGCGTGGGCCTTCGTCGATCACTACGGCCCCGACGACATCGCCGACGAGCCCGGCATGCAGGTGCCGCCCCACCCGCACATGGGACTCCAGACGGTCAGCTGGCTCCACGACGGCGAGGTCCTGCACCGCGACAGCCTGGGCAGCCTCCAGACCGTACGCCCCCGGGAGCTCGGCCTCATGACCTCGGGCCGGGCGATCAGCCACTCGGAGGAGAGCCCCCGCCCCCACGCCCGCCTCCTGCACGGCGCCCAGCTGTGGGTCGCGCTCCCCGACGCCCACCGCGACGTGGACCCGCACTTCCAGCACCACGCGGACCTCCCGGTGGTCACGGCCCCGGGCCTGACGGCCACCGTCATCCTCGGCACCCTGGACGGCACCACCTCACCGGGCACGACGTACACCCCCCTGGTCGGCGCGGACCTCACACTCACCCCGGGCGCGGACGCTCGACTGCCCCTCGACCCGGACTTCGAGTACGCGGTGCTGGCGATGTCGGGCGAGGCGGAGGTCGACGGCGTCCCGGTCCCGGCGGGCTCGATGCTCTACCTCGGCTGCGGCCGCACGGAACTCCCCCTGCGCACGGACTCGCCGGCGGGCCTGATGCTGCTGGGCGGCGAGCCGTTCGAGGAGGAGATCGTGATGTGGTGGAACTTCATCGGCCGGTCCCACGAGGAGATCGAGGCGGCGCGCAAGGACTGGATGGAGGGCCCCCGCTTCGGCGAGGTAAAGGGCTACGACGGCACCCGCCTCCCGGCCCCGGAACTCCCCCCGGTAGCCCTGAAACCACGCGGCCGGGTGCGCTGACCTGGCCCGATTGATCCTGCGACGGCCCGCAGTGTGGCCTTCGCCGTGCCCCCTCACCAGGCTGGTGAGGGGGCGCAGTTGTGCCCGTTGTTGGGCGCGGTGGCGGTAGCGGCAGGGGCGGCCCAGTGTCCCCTCGTCGTCAATGAAGGCGGCGGCCCCGGTTTCGTGGCCCGGCTGACGGAGAGTTGAGGCTCCCGCTAGTGGTCCCCGCTGAAGAACGATCCGGGCCGAACGGATCTTGCTCCGGCCGGAGGCGCAGAGCCTGAAGGGCCGACCTGGCCCACCATTCGCCGCCGAGCCGGACCGGGCCACCCCGCGTTGAGCGCGGTGGATACGGCGCGTTCGGCCGGTGATCGCGAGGTCGAGTGCGTACTGCCACCGGGCTTCCCGCGTTCATCGCGACACGAGAGCCGACAGGTTGGTGTCCAAAAACTTACTGGCCATCCATTGACTCTCTGTGTGCCCGACTTCTAATGTTCCGGCCAAGGCAACAGCGTTTCGCTCACTGGAACGTCATCAGGCTTGGCTGTGTGGATCCACCCGAGGAGTCGTGGTGAAGAACGCAGGCATAAAGCAACTAATCACGCCATTCCGTATAGGTGGTCTCGACGTTCGCAACCGTGTGTTCGTCCCAGGACATACGACGAACTTCGGCCATGCGAATCATCCGACTCAGCGCCACGTGCACTACCACGCCGAACGGGCGCGGGGCGGTGTCGGGTTGATCATCACCGAAGCGGTACGGGTCCACCCCACCAGCGCGGGCCGTCACATCAGCCTCGGCTGTTTCGACGACACCTCGGTCCCCGCCTACGCGGCGGTCACCGAGGCCGTCCACGCACACGGGGCCCTGGTCTTCGCACAGCTCATGCACGCGGGTCGGCAGGCGAACGGCGACGCCACCCGCACGGCAGCCTGGGCGCCGATGGATGTGCCCTGGGCATCGGGCGCCGCAATACCCCATGCCATGGGACCCAGTGACATAGCGGTGGTCGTCGCGGCGTTCGGTGAGGCGGCCCGCCGGATGGGCGAGGCCGGATTCGACGGCGTCGAGATCCATCTCGGACACGGTCATCTGCTCCAGCAGTTCCTCTCGCCCTTCACCAACCGGCGCACCGACCGCTACGGCGGCAGCGAGGAGAACCGGCTCCGGCTCGTCCGGGAGGTTCTGGACCGGGTGCGTGAGCGCGCCCCGGACCTGCCGCTGGGCATCAGGGTGAGCGCCGACGAGTTCCTGCCGGGCGGCCTGGGACCGGCCGAGGTCATGGCCGCCGTCGGCGAGTTGCGCGCCGAACACCCACTCGCATACGTCCATGTGAGCCATTCCGCGTACCACGGCAGTTCCTCACTGGCCACGCAGATGGCCGACATGAGCTTCGGGCACGCGCCGTTCCGGCACCACGCGGCCCAGTTCAAGCGGGCGTTTCCCGATCTGCCGGTGCTCGCCGTCTGCCGGCTGGACAGCCTGGCGGAGGCGGCGGTGCTGGTCGAGGAGGGCGAGGCCGATCTGGTGGGGCTCGCCAGGCCGCATATCGCCGACCCCCATCTGGTCCGCAAGACACTGGACGGCCGCGCGCACGAGATCCGGTCCTGCCTTGCCTGCAACCAGGGGTGCGTGGGGCGGCTGGAAGCGAGCCTGCCGATCTCCTGCGTGGTGAACCCCGAGGTCGGGGCGGAGCGCGAGTGGATCGCCGTACGCCTCGCCGGACCGGCCCCCGCCCGGCGGGTTGTGGTCGTCGGCGGGGGACCGGCGGGGATGCAGGCCGCCCTGTCCGCCCGGCGGGCCGGTCACGAGGTGACCCTTGTCGAGGCCGGTGACCACCTCGGCGGCCAGATCGTCCGCGCCGGATCCGTCCCGGGCCGGGAGCGGCTGACCCTGATGACGGACGAACTCGCCAGAGACATCGCCCGAGCGGGTGTGACCGTACGGACCGGCGAGCGCGTCATCGCGGCCGACCTGCTGCCCGGGGGACGGCACGGAGGCTTCGACGAGGTGATCCTGGCGACCGGGTCGCTGCCCCGAAGGCGCGAACTCCCCCTGGGACCAGAGGTGTTCGACCTCTGGCAGGCGACAGACGCGGTCTCGGGCAAAAATTCTGACGTCCCGTCAGCTCTGCTCGGCACGGTGGTCATCCGTGACGACGGAGGCGACTGGCCGGCCGCGTCGCTCACCGAATGCCTGGCACGCGAGGGGGCCGTCGTCCACCTGGTGACCCCGTCGGCGGCCCTCTTCCCGCGTATCACCACCTACTCCAGGCTCGGCCTCACCGGGCGGCTGGGCGCCCTGGGGGTAAAGGCCCGGCCGCTGCGTACGGTCGTGGACGCCGTCGGCGACCGGGTCACTCTGCAGGACACCCTGAACGGCGACACCGAGGAGCTCCACGGCGTCACCGCCATCGTCGATGCGGGCCTGCCGACCGCGGCCGACGACCTCTACCGCGTACTCGACGGGCACCCCGACGCGCCACCGGTGCTGGTGGTGGGAGATGCCAACGCGCCACGGACCGCGCTCGAAGCCATCTACGAAGGACGCATGGCAGGAACGTTTCTTTCCAGTGCGGCGAGCGGTGCCGCAACCCTGGCCGCCGCGGGCGGCGCAGCCGTCCCGGCCCACTGAACAGGCGCCACCGCCCCCGCCCCACTACCGCACCACTCCACCCGATCCGCGTACCGCGAAGCTCCGCCGCACACGTACCGAGAAGGAGTCGTCATGATCGATATCGAGGACCGGCTGACGCTCGACGAGCGCTCCCGAGTCGACTACATCCTGGCCCTGCGCAAGCAGTGGGCCAACACCGTCTATCCCGCGCTGACGCGGGAGTACGCCGCGGACGGCGAACCGCCGGCGGAGACCGTCGAGCAGGCGGCGAACCGGCTCCACGAGCTCAGCCTCTACCCATGGTTCAGCCATCTGGAGCGGGTCCAGCAGAAGATGCTGTGGAAGGCGGCCGGCGAGGCGGTGCTCAGCCGCCGCGCACAGCTCACCGAGCAGCTGGCCGAGGCCGCAGGGGACGGCGCGGGCACGCTCACCCTCAACTCGTCCGTCGAACTGCCCTCCTGGTACACGGACTTCGACATCCACATCCAGCCCGGCGGCTTCTACTCCGACGACATGTCCGCCTACGTCTACGAGTTCGGCGCCCGCATCGTGATGCTGCGGGACAACGACGGCTACAAGTTCCACAAGCTGTTCACGCAGACGGCCCTCCCCGAACTCCCGGCCGCCGAACGGGTCGTGGACATCGGCTGCGGCTTCGGGAAGAGCACCCGGCCGCTCGCGGGCAAGTACCCCGGCGCGGAGATCATCGGGATCGACCTCGCGGCACCGGGGCTGCGCCTGGCACACGCCGAGGCAGCCGCCGAGGGCCTCGCTCTCAGCTACCGCCAGGCCGACGGGCGCGCGACCGGACTGGAGTCCGGGTCCTGCGACGTCGTCACCGGCACGATGGTGCTGCACGAGATGCCGACCGACGCGGTCCGCGAAACCATCCACGAGGCCGTGCGGCTCCTCAAGCCCGGCGGGGCGCTCCGATTCCTGGAGTTCCAGCCGACCGGCGACCCGTTCCGCGACGCCACCGTCTTCGAGCACGCCGAACGGAACAACGAGCCCTTCTTCCACGACCTTTTCGGGTCCGACCTGCTCGCGATGTGCCGGGAGGCCGGGCTGACCGGCGCCTCCTGGGCCCCCTTCGACGAGCGCAACGACGGCGTCCGCGAGGACGGCTGGGGCGACCGTCGCGAATGGCACTTTCCCTGGGCCGTACTGGCGGCGAACAAGCCGGAGGAACGATGAGTGACGAGTTCGACTACTTCAAGGACCCGCGCATCGGCAAACTGCTCGACCTGGTCCTGCAACTCAGTACCGACGTCCATGTCACCGCCCAGCGGACCCTCGCCCTGGAGGCGCTGCTAATCAGGAACGGGACGCTGAAACAAGGGGAGTTGGACTCCTTCCTCCCCGAGCCCGCCGAGCAGGACATCCTCGACCGTGGGCGGGAGGAGATGCTGGGCCGCCTCGTCAGCATCCTCTCCGAGGCGGGACCCGCCGAGCACCCGCTGCGCGACCAGTGGGAAGAGCTCCTGACGAGGCGGGCCGGCTGATGGACGCCCGGCACGAACAGCCCACCGCTCTGGTGGACCGCTATCTGCGGCTGTGCGAGGACCGGGACCTCGACGCCGCGGCCGGTCTGCTGGCACCGGGCGTGGTCCTGGTCTTCCCCGGCGGGCAGCGGTACGCCTCGCTCGCCGCGATGGCGGCGAACGCTCGAGGCGACTATCGCTGGGTGCGAAAACGGCGCGAGCGGTACTTCGCAGGCCCCCTGCCGGACGGCTCCGGTGCCGCCGCCGTCACCTCCCTCGGCACGCTCTACGGGGAAGACCTCGCGGGCATCCCGTTCGAAGGCATCCGCTACGCGGACGTCTTCGTCGTCCAGGACGGACTCATCACCGAGCAGCACGTCTACAACGATCTCGCTCTCGCCGGAACATCCCGCTCCACCGCCATCGGCGCACCCTCAGACCCACCGATCCGAACGAGGTGTCGGACATGAAGCGTTCCCTACGAATCGGCTGCGCGGCGATCGCCGTCGCCACCCTCTCGGCGACCGCCGCCTGCGGCGGCGGATCAGCCTCCTCCAGCAAGGAGAAGGGCGGCACGGCGACGATCGAGTTCTCCATCGCCTCAGCCGTGATCGGTCCCAAGGAAGAGGTCGCCACCTATGCCGTCGGCAAGGAGGAGGGCTTCCTCGACAAGGAGCGGATCAAGGTCGAGACTTCCAACGCGGACGGCTCGGTGGCCGCGCTCCAAGCGGTCGCGTCGGGCAGCGCCGACATCACCGCCGCCGACGTCGGCGCGATCCTCGCGGCCCGCGAGAAGGGCGTACCGGTCAAGGCGATCGGCGGACTGGTACAGAACTGGCCCTGGGTGATGGCCGTTCCGCCCGGCAGCGGCATCAAGACGGCGGCCGACCTCAAGGGCAAGAAGATCGGCGTGATCAGTCTCGCCTCGGGATCGGCGATGTACGCGAGGGCGTACGCGGCGAACGCCGGACTGGACGAGAAGGACATCGAACTGCTCCCGGTCGGGGTGGGGGCGCAGGCCGCTTCCACCCTCAAGGACGGCAAGGTCGACGCCCTCGCCCTCTACACCCAGGCGTACACCACGATCGAGAACACCGGCACGACCTACCGCTACCTCGACAACCCGGACATGTTCCAGGGCATCCGCTCCATCACCTTCGCGGTGCGCGAGGACACGCTCGACAAGCGCAGGGACGAACTCGTCCGGTTCCTGCGGGCCTCCTACCAGTCGATGCTCTTCTCGGCGGTCAGCCCGGAGGCGGCGATGAGGGACGGATACAAGGTCTTCCCCCAGGTCCTCGCCGGCAAGTCGGCCGACGACCGCATCGCCGGCGACACCAAGATCTTCGAAACCTGGATGAAGTCGGCCACCCCCAGCAGCGGGAACCCCCAGGACTTCGCCGACTGGGGCGCAATCAGTGACCAGGAGTGGCAGAAGACCGCGGCGTACACCAAGGAGTCCGGACAGATCACCAAGGACGTCCGGATCGAGGACGTCTGGGACGGCAGCCTCCTCAAGGAGGCGAACGACTTCGACTCCGCGGCCGTCGTCGCCCGCGCGCAGAAGGCCGGGACCACCACCGGCTAGTACCGGCCGACCCCTCAGTACCGAATGGACCGAGAGTTAAGGACGCCAGCATGGCCATCAGAACACTCGGCCGCCGACAGGCGGCCGCACCGGCCCCCACGGCTGACGAAACGGCCTGGATCGAGGTGGCCGGCCTGGAGAAGCTGTACCGCCCCCGCAGGTCGGAACCGACCCGGGCCCTGTCGGACATCGATTTCCAGGTGCGGCGGGGGGAATTCGTCTCCGTCGTCGGCCCCTCCGGCTGCGGCAAGACCACGATGCTCAAGATCCTCGCCGGCCTCATTCCCAGGACCGCGGGCACGGTGCGCGTGGCCGGGCGCGAGGTGACGGGGCCGCTGCCGGAGATCGGCATGGTCTTCCAGGCGGCGACGCTCCTGCCCTGGCGCACCATCCTGGAGAACGTAATGGTGCCCGTGGAGGTCCAGCGGCTGGACCGGACGCGCTACCGCGAACAGGCCCGCCGACTGCTGAACATGGTCGGCCTCGATGGATTCGAGGGCAAGTACCCGCATGAGCTGAGCGGCGGCATGCAGCAACGGGCCGGTATCTGCCGGGCGTTGGTGCACGATCCGGCGGTACTGCTCATGGACGAGCCGTTCGGTGCCCTCGACGCCATGACCCGCGAGTACATGAACGTCGAACTCCTGCGCATCTGGCGGGAGAGCGGGCAGACCATCATCTTCGTCACCCACTCCATACCCGAGGCCGTGTTCCTCTCGGACAGGGTCATCGTGCTCACCCCCCGGCCCGGAAGCATCGCCGAGGTCGTGGACATCGATCTGGAACGGCCGCGCGACCTCGGCGTGATGGCCTCCGACCGGGCCGGGGTGTACGTGGACCGGATCCGCCGTCATTTCCATGCCACCGGCGTGATGGGCTGAGGAGGCCTCCGATGACGATCACCAAGACCGGCACCGACGGCACCTCACCGTCGGCCACCGACCCGGGGCCGCCGAAGCGCGGGCGCCGCCGGCCGCACCTGCCCGACCTGCGCGAGCGCCCCGAATTCATCCTGGTCCCCGGCGTGTTCGTCCTGGTCGTCCTGGTGTGGGAGTACGCCATCAGGCCCCTCGGGATCGACGAGTACGTCCTGCCGCGCCCCTCGCAGATCGCCGACGCGCTGTGGACACAGCTCAACGACCCGCTGTTCTGGTCCCACTTCAGGGTCACGCTCCAGGAGTCCGTGCTCGGCTTCCTGCTCGGTGTGAGCGCCGCGATGATCCTCGGTACCGCGATCAGCCAGGTACGGATCATCGAGCGCACCTTCATGCCGTACATAGTGGCGTTCCAGACCGTTCCGAAGGTGGCACTGGCCCCGCTGTTCGTCGTCTGGTTCGGCTTCGGCATGACCAGCAAAGTCGTGATGGCCGCGGTCATCTCGTTCTTCCCGGTTCTCGTCAACGTGATCGAAGGGCTGCGGTCGGCGGACGCCGAACGGATCCAGATGCTGACCGTCTTCGGCGCGAGCCGGGCCCAGGTGTTCCGGATGGTCCAGCTCCCCAACGCGCTGCCGTTCATCTTCGCCGGGCTCGACATCGGGATCGTGTTCGCGATCCTCGGCGCCGTCGTCGGCGAGTTCATCGGTGCCAAGGAGGGCCTCGGCTACCTGCTGCTCCAGACGAACTACAACTTCGACATCGCAGGCATGTTCGCGGTGCTGCTGGTCCTGTCGGTGCTCGGCCTGCTGGCGCACTTCGTCATCCGATTCGCCCAGCGCCGTCTCGCCTTCTGGTCCGAGGAGAACCGGGTGATCGCGTCATGAACGACCCCGTCCGGCTCGACGGCCATGTCGCCCTGGTCACCGGAGCGGCAGGCGGCATCGGCGCGGCCGTGGCCCGCCGGCTGGCCGGACTCGGCTGCCGGGTCGCCCGCGCGGACCTGGCGGCTCCCGCCGACTGGGAGCCCGAAGGGCCGGACGGGGGCGGTCACACCCGCCACCGTGTCGATGTCCGTTCCACTGCGTCCTGCCAGGAACTTCTCGCGGAGGTGCTCGCGGCGCACGGCAGGCTGGACCACCTGGTGAACAACGCGGGAATCGTCCGCAGAGGACCGGCGGCAGAGATGACCGACGAGGACTTCACCACCGTCGTGGACGTCAACCTCTGCGGCACCTTCCGGGTCACCCGCGCCGCTTACCCGGCGCTGAAGGCCGCCGGTTCGGCCAGTGTCGTCAACATCGGCTCCACCAACGGCCGGATCGCGGTCCTCGACTCGCTCGGCTACTGCGTCAGCAAGGCGGCCGTGATGCACATGGCCAGGGTCCTCGCCCTGGAGTGGGCACCCGACGGGATCAGGGTCAACGCCGTCGCCCCCACCATCGTGAGCACCGACATGACGGCGGACGTCCGCAGCGACGCGGACTACTTCCGGGACAAGCTCGCCTCCATTCCGCTGGGGCGCATGGCCGACCGGGATGACGTGGCCAATGCGGTCGCCCATCTACTCAGCCCCGCCGCGGCGATGACCACCGGCCACACCTTGTTCGTCGACGGCGGCGCCACGATCCACTGACCGACCGCCGCCTCAGGACCGCGAGGCCCCGTGACGACTGCCCCAACTGACAAGAAGGAAGAGAAGAGCCGATGCCCGAACCGGACCTCTCCGCCGCACTCGCTGCGGTCGACACCCACTTCGACACCTTCGTGACCGAACTCCAGGAACTGTGCCGCATCCGCAGCCGCCGCCAGGAGGCGGACCAGATGCGTGCCACGGCCGACTTCCTCGCCGGTTCTCTCGGGCGCTGGGGCGGCAGCGCCGAGGTCATCCCCTGGGAGGAATCACATCCCTACGTCCTCGGCGAGATGCCCGGCGGCCGGCGGTCCCTGCTGCACTTCAACCACTACGACGTCGAGGTCGAGCCGACCGGCGACGACGACGCCTGGACCAGCCCTCCGTACGCGGCGGACGTCCGCGACGGAAAGCTGTACGCCCGGGGCGTCGCCGACGACAAGGGGGCGCTGCTCTCCCGGGTGCACGCCGCCGCCGCGTGGCGGCTGGCCGGCCTGGAAGCCCCGGTTACCAGCCGTTTCATCATGGAAGGCAAGAAGTGGCTGCACAGCCCCGGCCTGGACTCGTTCGTCGCCGCCCACCGCGACCGGCTCGGCTGCGACGGGGCGCTGTGGGAGAACTCCTGGGTCGACGGACAGGGCCGTCCGCTCCTCAAACTCGGTGAGAAGGGCGTCCTATACCTCCGGCTCACCGCCACCACCCTCAGTCGCGAACTGACCAGCCAGAACGCCGCGTTGCTGCCGACGGCCACCGCCCGCCTCGCCGCTGCGCTCTGCAGCCTCCAACGGCCGGACGGCACGGTCACGGTCGAGGGATTCGCCGACGACGCGCGGCAGCCGACCGAGCACGAGCGGGAACTGCTGCGGCAGCTGCCCTTCGACGGAGCCTTCCTGCGGGAGCGGGCTGGAGTCCAGACCTTCGTCGGCGGTCTTGACGACACCGAGGCCGCGATCGCCATCCGTACCCGGCCCACCCTGACGGTCACCGGGATCGAGGGCGGCGACACCCGCGACGACATCACCCTCGGGCTGCCCGCCACCGCGACCGCGAAGATCGAGATCCGGCTGATCGCGGGCCAGGACCCGCAGCGGGTCTTCACCATCTTGCGCAAACACCTGGTGGAGCACGGATTCGGTGATCTGGCTCTGGAGATCATGGCAGCCAGCCGCCCCCATCTGACGGACCACCGGGACCCGTTCGTCGCGCTGGTGGCCGACGCGGCCCGGCGGGCGTACGGCACCGAACCGATGGTTGAGCCCTTCACCCAGTGGATCGGCAACCAGGGCGCCTTCGGTGATCGCCCCATCGTCGGTATCGGCGTGTCCCGCGCGGATGCGGGGATCGACGGCCCCGACGAGCACATCCGCCTGGAGGACTACCGCACGGGCGTCAAGCACGTCATCGAGGTGATGGCCGCCCTGGCCGCGACGGAGGAGAACCGATGACCACCCATCTGCGGGGCTCCGCCCGCCGCGAATACGTCACCCTGCCGTGGGGCCGGGTCCACTACCGCCACGCCGGTGACCAGGACGCACCGGTGATCCTGATGCTGCATCAGTCGCCACTCTCCTCCGCCACCTACGAGCCGGCCCTGGCCCCGCTGGCGGCCCGGGGCGTACGGGCCGTGGCCGTGGACACCCCCGGATTCGGCATGTCGGACGCGGCTCCCGGACCCTGGTCGATACCGGAGTACGCGCGGGCCGTCTGGCAGATTGCCGACGCGATCGGCCTGGACAGCGTCCATCTGCTGGGTCAGCACACCGGGGCGATCGTGGCTGCCGAGGCCGCGCTGCAACAGCGTCAACGGGTCCGCGGACTGGTCTTCCAGGGCATCCCGCTCTACTCCGACGAGGAACGGGCCGAGAAGTCCGCCTCGTACGCGCCCGGTTACACACCCGCCCACGGCGGCGGCCATCTGCGGGTGATCTGGGACCGCGTGCGATGGCTGTACCCGACGATCGGCGCGGAGTCCGCCAGCCGCCAGGTCGCCGAATACCTCAGCGTCGGCCCCGACTACGCGGTGGCCTACCGCGCGGTCTTCGACCACCGACTCGACACGGCCGCCCTCGCAGGCATCCCCACCCTGCTGCTGCACGGCGGCGACGACGTGCTCAACCGGATGAACAAGGAGGTCCAAGCCGCTTTCCCCAACGCGCCTCTGACGGTGATCTCCGGCGGCACGGACTTCGTCGCCGAGGAACAGCCGGAGGAGTTCGCGTCCGCGCTCTCCGCCCACGTACGGGCCTGCGCCGCCGGCCCCCAGGCACCGGCCGACGAGGCCCGCGCGCCCGGCGCGCAAGACCGGGGCCCCGCCCCCGTACCGCTGTCAAAGCCCTTGTACACGGCGACAGTCGAGGCCGAAGGCGGCCGGGCGGGCCGGGTCCGCTCCCTGACCGGCGCACTGGACCTGCCGCTGTCCCGCCCAGCAGACCGTGGTGAGGGAGATCCGGGCAGCGACCCGGAGGAACTCTTCGCCGCCGGTTTCGCCGCCTGCTTCCGCAGCGCGCTGGAAGTGGCGGCCCGGCGGCGCCGTACCGCGCTCGCTGCGACGACGGTCAGCGCCTCGGTCACCCTGGGCATCACCAGCCCTGCGGGCATCTCAGGCCCCGACAGCTACGGGCTCGTCGTCGCGCTCCACGTCAGCGACCCCGGCGTACCGACCGACGAGCTGGCGGAACTGGTCGCGGACGCCGACCGGATCTGCCCCTACGCCAACGCGATACGCGGCAACATACCGGTGTCCACACAGGTGACAGGGAAAGGCTGAGCGGCTTGTTCCCTTGCCCCCGTCCCCCCACCAGGCCGCGCCGCCGGCCACGACACGACCGAGGACCCCATGACTACCGAGGACAGTCTCGCCCACCCGGACCAGCCCCGATCGGGCATCGCCCGCGCCTTGGCGGTCATCGACGCCATCGGCCGTTCGCCGCAGAAGCACGGGGTGTCGACGATCGCCCGGGAGACCGGTCTGTCCAAAGCGGTGGCCTACCGCATCCTGCGGGAACTGGTGTCGGGTCAGTTCCTGCGCTTCGACGAGGAGACCAAGCTCTACGGTCTCGGCCCCGGGGCCCTGAACATCGGCCTCGCCGCCATGCGTGAGCTGGACATACCCGCTGTCGCGCACCGTCATCTCGCGACGCTGTCCGAGCTGACCGGCCAGACGAGCACCCTGTCCGTGCGCCAGGGCTGGTCCCGCGTCTACGTCGACCAGGTGCTCTCCCGTCACGAGATCCGGATGTCCGTCGCGCTCGGCACCAGTCATCCGCTGCACGCCGGATCGTCGTCCAAGGCGATCCTCGCGGCGCTGCCCGACTCGGAGGTGGAGGACTACATCGGCCACCACGAGCTGGACAGCGTCACGGCGGCCACGATCACCTCCGCCGATCTGCTCAGGGAGGAGATCGCCCGGATCAGGAGGCTCGGCTACGCGGCCAGTTACGGGGAGCGGCAGACCGAGGCGGCAAGTGTCGCCGCCGCCGTGCACGGGGCCACCGGGCAGGTGGTCGCCTCCTTGTCGGTCTGCGGCACCAAGGCGATGTTCGACGGCGACGGCAGCAGCCAGGAACGGCTGGGCGAAGCGGTGGCCAGGGCGGCGGCGGCGGTCTCCGCCGATCTGGGTGCCGGGCACCGCGGCCCGGCGGGTGTGGCGCCCGTACGGCAGCAGAAGGGGCAGGCAGGTCTGTCCGCCGTCCCACGAGAGGAGCACCATGAGTGACCCGACCGCCCCGGCGGAGGGCTCCGCCGAGGTCCCGGTGGCTCCGCCGGGACCGCTCCACGGATTGCTGGTGGTCGACGCGTCGACCATCCTCGCCGGCCCGCTCTGCGCCCAACTGCTGGGCGACTACGGCGCGGACGTCATCAAGATCGAGCACCCTGTCGCCGGCGACGGCATGCGCGGGCACGGCCACACCAAGGACGGCCACTCCCTGTGGTGGAAGGAGATATCCCGGAACAAGCGCACGGTCGGCCTCAGTCTCTCCGTTCCCGGGGGAGCGAAGATCTTCCGCTCCCTGATCGCCCGTGCCGACGTCCTTGTCGAGAACTTCCGCCCCGGCACGTTGGAGCGCTGGGGCCTGGGCCCCGAGGAACTGCATCGCGTCAACCCGGGTCTCGTCATCGTCCGGATCACCGGCTTCGGACAGACCGGCCCCTACGCCGGCCGGGCGGGATTCGGCACCCTGGCCGAGGCCATGAGCGGTTTCGCCCATCTGACCGGGGCGGACGACGGGCCGCCCACCCTGCCGGCGTTCGGGCTCGCCGACAGCCTCTGCGGTATCGCCGCGTCGTCGGCGGCGGCCATGGCCCTCTTCGCCCGTGAACGCGACCCGCACCGCCGCGGCCAGGTCGTGGACATGAGTCTGCTGGAGCCGCTGATGGCCGCGGTCGGTCCCTCGCCCACGGTCTACGACCAACTCGGCCTGGTGGAAAGGCGGCACGGCAACCGCTCCACCAACAACGCGCCCCGCAACACCTATCTCACCTCCGACGGCCACTGGGTCGCGGTGTCCACCAGCGCCCAGGTCATCGCCGAGCGAGTACTGCGCCTCGTCGGCCACCCGGAGGTCATCGACGAGCCGTGGTTCGCCTCCGGGGGTGGCCGGGCCGCGCACGCCGATCTCCTCGACGGCATGGTCGGCGACTGGATCGCGGCCCGTACCCGCGACAAGGTGATCGAGGAGTTCACGGCCGCCGGCGCGGCGGTGGCACCCGTCTACGACGCCCGCGACATCGTCGAGGACCAGCACATCCGGGAGACCCGGATGATCACCGAGGTGGCCGACGACGACCTCGGACCGCTGCTGATGCACAACGTCATGTGGCGCATGTCGCGTTCGCCTGGATCGATCCGCTTCACCGGCCGGTCCCTGGGGGCGGACACGGAGAGCGTCCTGGTGGACGAACTCGGCCTGGACCCCGCCGAGGTGGCGCGGCTCCGGGAGGAACGCACCGTCGCCTGAACAACGTCGGGGAGGCCGGGCGCCCCGGCCGCCAACGACCGCACGTACCCGGCCCCGTGCCGGGAGCCGCACTTCGATCAGAAACGGATACTCCAGTGAGCAGCACCACGACATCATCGGGCCCGCTGGCCCGACCCGGGAGGGACCGCCTCCTGGACGCGCTGCGGGACGGTGTACGGGCCTACGACCTTGCGCGGCCGATGTTCATCGGTATGCCGCAGTCCCCCAACCACCCGGCCTACTGGCACACCCTGCCGCGCCGCCACGGGGACCGGATCAGATCCGACGGGGGCTCGGCCGCCAACGACATGCTCGTGATGGGCACGCACGTGGGCACCCATATCGACGCACTCGCCCATGTCTCCCACAACGGCCTGCTGCACGGCGGGGCCGACGCGGCGGAGGCGGGAGCCGGCGGGTTCTACGCCGACCACGGTGTCCACACCATCGAGCCCATGGTCCGCCGCGGCGTCCTGCTCGACATCCCCGCCGTGCGCGGGGAGGAGTGCTGCCCGCCGGGTTACGAGATCACCCCGGCCGATCTCGAAGCGGCCGCGCGGCGGCAGGGCACCGCGATCGGCGAAGGCGACGTGGTGCTGATCCGCAGCGGCTGGGGGCGCCACTTCCACGACCCCGACACCCGCACCTACACAGGAGGGGAGTCGGGTGTGCCGGGGATCTCGGAGGCGGGAGCGCGCCTGCTGGCCGCCCGGCGCGTCCACGCGGCGGGCGCCGACACCATCGCCTTCGAAAGGCTGGCGCCCGGTCAGGGACACAGCGTGCTGCCCGCGCACCGGGTGCTCCTGGTGGAGTCCGGCATCTACATCATCGAGACGCTGGCGCTGGAGGAGATCGCCGAAAAGCGGGTGTACGAGTTCACGTTCGTCCTCGCGCCACTGCCGCTGTACGGCGCCACCGGGTCGCCGGTGCGTCCGCTGGCGCTGGTCGGTGACGACCGGCCGACGACCGGGAGGGCCACCGATGGCTGAGCCGACACTCGCCGGTGAGCTGGCGGCCTTCGCCGCGGGCACCCCGTACGACGCGCTGCCCGCCGATGTGACCCACAGCGTCGGGCGACGGGTCCTGGACATCCTCGGACTGTGCGTCGCCGCCCACCGCCTGCCCACCAGCGGCGCGATCATCGCGCACGTCACCGAGCAGGGCGGACGCCCGCAGGCCCACGCGGTCGGCGGCGGTCCAGAGGCGCTGCCGGCCCCGCTGGCCGCGCTCGCCAACGGCGTACTCGCCCACTCCCTGGACTACGACGACACCCATCTGCCGTCCGTGCTGCACCCCAGCGCCTCCGTCGTTCCCGCCGCGCTCGCCGCCGCCGAACTGGCCGGTGCCTCTGGCCGGGAGACCGTACGCGCCGTCGCCATCGGCCTGGAGGTGTGCGTCCGGCTCGGGATGGCCGGCTACGACCCGGAAGCGGGCAACTCGACTTTCTTCGAGCACGGCCAGCACGCGACGTCCATCTGCGGGACACTGGGCGGTGCCGTCGCCGCGGGGACCCTGCTCGGCCTGGACGAGCGCGGTCTCACGGATGTGCTGGGCATCGCCGCGTCCACCGCGTCCGGCATCATCGAGGCCAACCGCACCGGCGGCACCGTCAAACGGCTGCACTGCGGGTGGGCGGCGCACTCCGCCGTCACCGCGGCACAGTTGGTGGCCCGGGGCTTCACCGGACCGCCGACCGTACTGGAGGGCAGGTTCGGCTTCTTCCAGGCGTTCCTGCACGGTGTCTACGCGCCGCAGGAGATCACCCGCGGCCTCGGCACCGACTGGGCCGTACCCGGCATCTTCTTCAAGCCCTACCCCGCCAACCACTTCACCCATACCGCAGTGGACGCGGCCCTGGAACTGCGCCGCCGGGGACTGGTCCCCGACGAGGTGGAGTCCGCCGTCCTCGGGGTGCCCTCCCCGGTCCTGCGGACCATCGGCCAGCCCCTGGAGCGCAAGCGCGCGCCGGAGAACGGATACGAGGCTCAGTTCAGCGGCCCCTACGCCGTGGCCGCCGCGCTCTACGGAGCGGGCGAGGGGCTGGGTGTCGGCCTCGGCGACTACACCGACACGCTGGCCCGCGAGCCGCGGCGGCGCGCACTGATGGCGAAGATCGACGTGGTGGCTGACGCGCGGGCCACCGCCGGCTTCCCGTACCAGTTCCCCGCCACGCTGACCGTCCGCGACACCCGCGGCCGGACCTGGCACACGGAGATGCTCACCAACCGGGGCGGCACCGACCGTCCGCTCACCGACGGTGAGCTGGAGACGAAGTTCCGGGACAACACGGCGGGTCGGCTGTCCCCGGCCACCGCCGACGCCGTGACGGCGCGGGCCCGGGGGCTCGAAAAGCTTGACGACATCCATGAACTCACCCGCCTCTTGGCGGAGTTCGACAGCGACAGCGGGAGGCAGTGAGATGAGCGACTACGACCTTGTGGTGAAGAACGCCCGAGTGGTCAGCCACGAGCGGGACGAGCCCGTCACGGCGGACATCGCGGTCCGCGACGGCCGTATCGCCCTGGTGGCGCCTGAGACAGGCGCCGGTCCCGGCACCGAGGTGGTCGACGCCGGCGGCAGGCTCGCCTTCCCCGGTGTGGTGGACGCGCACCAGCACTGGGGCATTTACAACGAGCTGGCGCAGGACGCCGCTTCGGAGAGCCGGGCCGGCGCGCAGGGCGGTGTGACCACGGCGCTCACCTATATGCGGACCGGGCAGTACTACCTCAACAAGGGAGGCCCGTACGCGGACTTCTTCCCAGAGGTGCTCGCGGCGGCTGAGGGGCGCGCCCACATCGACTACGCGTTCCATCTGGCGCCGATGAGCCGCGGCCACATCGACGAGATCCCCGATCTCATCGAGCGGTTCGGGGTGAGTTCGTTCAAAATCTTCATGTTCTACGGCAGCCACGGACTGCACGGGCGCTCCGCCGACCAGAACTCCTTCCTGATGACTCCGGAGGGCGAGCGTTACGACTACGCGCACTTCGAATTCGTGATGCGCGGCATCCAGGCGGCGCGCGAGCGCTTCCCGGATCTCGCCGACCGGATCTCGCTGTCGCTGCACTGCGAGACGGCGGAAATCATGAGCGCGTATACCCAACTGGTCGAGGAAGCGGGGGAGTTGACCGGCCTGGCCGCCTACCACGCGTCCCGGCCCCCGCACTCGGAAGGGCTGGCCGTCTCCATCGCCGCCTACCTGGCGCACGAGACCGAGCTGCCGACGATCAACCTGCTGCACCTCTCCTCGCGCAAGGCGGTGGACGCGGCCGTCCGGATGGCGCGGGCCTTCCCGCACATCGACTTCCGCCGCGAGGTCACGGTCGGACACCTGCTCGCCGACATCACCACCGCACATGGGATCGGTGGCAAGGTCAACCCGCCGCTGCGGCCTCGCGAGGACGTCGAGGCGCTGTGGGAGTACGTCCTGGACGGCACCGTCGACTGGGTCGTGAGCGACCACGCCTGCTGCCGCGAGGAGCTGAAATTCGGCGAGCCGAAGGACGACGTGTTCCTCGCCAAGTCCGGTTTCGGCGGCGCCGAGTACCTGCTGCCCGGACTGATCACCGAAGGGAGCAAACGGGGCCTGTCCTACGGCCGGATAGCCGCTCTTACTTCCTGGAACCCGGCCCAGCGCTACGGTCTCGGTACCAAAGGAGCGATCGCCGCGGGCCACGACGCCGACTTCTGTCTGGTGGACCCTGACGCGCACTGGACCGTACGGGCCGCGGATTCCGAATCGGCCCAGGAGTACACGCCGTTCGAGGGCTTCGGTCTCACTGCACAGGTCACCGACACCTTCCTGAGGGGCCGCCAAATCCTCCGGGCGGGCAAGCCGGTCGGCGAACCGTCCGGTCGCTACCTGCATCGGCCGGTGGCACGGCCGTGACACGCCAAGCGGCCCTGCCGCGCGGAATGGCGCGGGAGGGGGCCGGGCCGTGAGATCCGCACTGTACGTCCCAGGCGACCGGCCGGACATGCTGGCCAAGGCGCCGTCCCGGGGCGCCGACGCCCTCATTGTCGACCTGGAGGACGCCGTCCCGCCCGCGGGCAAGGACCGGGCCAGATCGACGGTCGCGGCCTGGCTCGCCGGGCGGAAGACCGACCCGGCGGGACCCGGGATCTGGGTACGGGTCAACCCCGGGGAGCGCGGGCACGACGACGTTCGTGCCCTGCTCGGCAGGGGAGTCACCGGCTTCTTCGTGGCCAAGGCGGAGTCGCCGGAGGACATCGATGCCGTGGCCGGCCTGCTCGCGGACGACCCGTCGGCGGTGCTCTGCCCCGTCCTGGAAAGCGCGGCGGCCGTCCTGGCGGCCCCCCGCATCGCCAGCTGTCCACGCGTCGCGCGTCTTCAGCTGGGGGAGGCCGATCTACGGGCGGACCTCGGGGTCTCGCCCGGCCCCGGAGAGCCCGAACTGCTCTGGGCCCGGTCCCATGTGGTCCTCGCATCGGCGGCGGCGGGCCTCGCCCCACCCATGGCACCGGCCAGCACAGACGTACGTGACCTCGGGGCGCTGAAGGCCAGCACGGAGGCGTTGAAACGGCTCGGCTTCCGCGGACGTACCTGTGTGCATCCCGCCCAATTGCCGGTGGTCCACGGGGTGTTCACCCCGACCCCCGACGAACTGGCCCGCGCCCGCGATCTTGTAGCCCGCTTCGAATCCGCCCATGGCGGAGCGATGTTGGACGAGGGGGGCCGCATGGTCGACGAGGCGGTCGTCCGACGAGCCCGCCGCCTGCTCTCCGAGACACCGGTGCCGGTCCTCGATCGCGGGGCGACCGAGGACACAGCAGGCCCGTCCGGCGCTTGAGGACGAACCGTCCCACCGGACGGCCCGGTGAGCATTTCGCGGTGATCGAGCCGTTGCTGCCGCCTGCGGGGCGGGCTCGTGGCCGGTGGCGGGGTCACCGTCAAATTCTTGACGGCATCGTCTTCAAGTTCCGCACCGGCTTTCCCTGGAGCCCCGTTGTCGTTCGACGCCGGCTGACCCGACTCGAGGAGGCGGGGCTCATCGTCTTCTGGTCGCCGGTCCTCACAACGTCTGGCTGGGGCGCTGACCGGCGATAGGCGTTCGGCTCGGGTGCGGACCGGCAGGTGCTTCGCTGGAGCCATTCCATGGCCTTTCAGGCTACGAGTTGGTCATGCGTTGGTCATCCAGAGGCCCATGACCTGCGTTTTTCCTGGTCAGCGCGGTGGCTTTTTTGCCGCCGGGACGAGGTGGGGGATGAGGCGGACGTAGGCGACCGCTGCGATGTACAGGGCGTCCGGCAGAGCCGGGCGCCCTTTCCGCCAGGGGGGTGCTGGAGCAGTTCCATGACCAGGTCTGGTCGAGCGGATGGAACACCACCAGATCGCGGTGTATCTCGGCGCGATGGCGGCCAGCCGGCTCCTGGCCAAGGACCCGGAGGGTCGTTCGGAAGCAGCACACCTACAAGGTCCGTATCCCCGTCGGCGTCAAGGGCGGGCAGGTGGTCCGAATCAGGGAACTCGGCGCGCCGGGAAAGCACGGCGGAGCGCCGGGGGACCTGTACGTCACCGGCTGATCGGCCGGGCGCGGGCGAGCGGGGGGTCTTCTCGATCGATGTCCTGCCAGGCAGTATCAGTTGCATGCCCGTTTTCGCGGAGATGCCAGGCCAGGGCGGCACGGGGCCGGTGGTGACGGTGGGCACCGATTCCGTCCCGGCGCTGGAGCGGTTTGGTTGGTGGTCCGAAATGGTCGGCCACGAAGTCATGCCCGTGGCGGTACGCAGCGCGCACACGGCCGTCTTCCGGGGCCGGGCGGAAGCCGTCGTGCTGCCGCACAGTCAGGTGACGACCTTCGATTTCTCCCCGATGACTGCCCGCCGCTCGCCGGTCCACATCCGCCGCCACGACCCCGAGAACTACTATCTGCTCCTGGTTCGAGACAGCTCGGTCCGGCTGGAGCAGGCGCGCGGCGTCGCCTGCCTCCAAGCCGGCGACATGGCCCTGTTCTCCACATCGCGTCCGCTGGTCTGCGAGTTCCTCGACCACGGTCGGCAGACCCGCCTGACGCTGATGCGGCTGCCGCGCCCCGTCCCGCCGCTGGCCGACGGCCGGGCCGACCGGCTGCTGGCCGAGCCGCTGCCGCCCCTGGCCGGGTCGGCGGCCCTGCTCGGCCTGTACCTGGCACAGCTGCCGCAGGCCGCCCGCACCTGCGGTCCGGTGGAGCTGGCCCGGCTCGGCGCCATCGGGGTGGACCTGGCCGCCACCCTGGTGGCGGCCAGGCTCGGAGCCCAGGACACCCTGCCCGCCGAGACACGCAATGCGGTTCTGCTGGCCCGGATCAACGCCTTCATCGACCACCAGCTGGGCGACCCCGAGTTGAACCCTGCGGCCATCGCCGCCCACCACCACGTCTCCGTACGCACCCTCCACCTGCTGTTCCGAAGCGAACCGGAAACCGTCAGCGCCTCGATACGCCGGCGCCGCCTGGAACGCTGCCATGCCGACCTCACCGACCCCCGGCTGCGGCGGCGGTCCATCAGCGCCATCGCCGCCCGGTGGGGGATCCCGCGCCCGGCGGACTTCAGCCGGGCGTTCCGCGCCGCGTACGGCATGACGCCCAGAGAGCTCCGGCAGGCGGCGTCGCTCAGTCAGCCGGATGAGCAATGGGCTGCGCTGAGCGACAAGTAAGGCCGCACGCATCGCCAACTCGCGACCGATGGCGCCCGTCACGATGCGTGGATGGGTATGAAGATGTGGCGCAAAGGCACCGTCGCGACTCGGATGATCGCCGGGGCAGCCCTCGCTGTCCTGCTCACCGCATCCGTCGCCGCTTGTTCCGACGGCGGCAACGCCGAGCCATCCGCGCCATCCCAGGAGATGGACGACCACCAGGGCGAGCAGACGCCGGAGTTGGTCACCCCTTCCGGCAACGGTCTGCCCAGTTCGGACGAGGTCAATAGCATGCTGCCCACCGCGGAGGAGCTTCCCGCCGGCTGGAAGCTCTCAGGGGCGGATTCGGTGGGCTGGCGGGACGCCGCCGAAGCTCAGAACGCTGCCGGGCCTTTCGGGTGCGGTGCGAGCCCGTTGGAGGCTGCTGAAGTCGGCCTACGGATCGAGGACGCCATCAGTGCCGGCAATGAGGACAAGGGCGACGGCGCGTTCTTCCAGCTCAACGTGCCTACCGGTGAGGACGGCATTGAACCCCCGTCGAGCGTTGCCGAGGCAACCAGGATGATCGAGGAAAACCTCCCGCTGAAACAGAAGCTGTATGCCTGCTGGGGCCCGAAGCCGGCTGCCGACGATGGCGGCAACGGGCTGACCTTCGACACGCAACGCTTCACCCACATTTTCGTACCCGTGGGACCGGTGGAGGTAGTTGTCCATGCGCCCGTCGACGGCAAGCCGACAGCACAGGAGTGGGCCAGTGTTCTGGAGCAGCGTGTCCGGGCCGTATTGGAGGGAAGTACTCCGACAGCCCGCGCCACCCTGCGGTGAGGTGTCCGCGTCGCCCAGGCGATCTTGGCGAGCGCGGGTCCGGCCCGGCCGGCGTCGTACGGTCGCGATGACACCCGGTGCGATGTCCTCCCTTGTGGGCCAGGGACAGCCCGGCGTCCGGGCAGGGGTCTACCCCATCGACGGACGGGACAGCGGCCCGAGGCCTACCCCGGGGAGGTCATGGCCGGTTATTCCTCCGGCTTGAGACTGGCAATGCTGCAATGTTGTCGGGTACACGCCACCCTCGGACGCGAGAGAGGAGACAGGATGGGAAATCCAATGGGCACCGAGGGATTCGTCCGGGTGGTCGGGCGCCGTGCGGCGCTCCGATACGCGCTGGCGGGCGTCGCGGCCGCGGCCGTGGCTGCCTGTTCGGGTAATGGTTCCACCAGCGTCAGATCCCAGACCTTGGGGGCGTTCCTCAAGGGCAGTTGGCAGTTCGAGGCAGAGAACGGCATGGGGGCCCGGATTGACGTATCCGAAGACGGCCCGTTCCTACTGACGAGCACGGAGACTGCGTGGTCGGAGGAAGGCAGCTGGTCCTTTGAGGGCGGACGCCTCTCCGTGACGTTCGACCAGCGCCCCTCGTACGTGGTCCACGACGTTCCCGAAAGGGTGGAGAAGACGATCGAGGGCGGGCACACCCTGTCAGGGGGACTGATCGACGGCCAGGACGCGGGCTACTCGAAGATGCAGGTCAGCGGTGGCAAGGACAAATTGATGCTGACGTTCCCCGAGTACACGGACGACGGGCCCCGGGTGGTCACCTGCGTCCGAGTGGAGACCCACGAGGCGCCCTGAGGCGGTGCTGGGAGAATGTGGTCGGTTCCGCTGATCCAGAGGTTTCTGGCCCCTTCGCGCTGGTCGCGAACACGATCTCGCGGACTCGTGCCTCGATTGCCGAGCGTCTGGCCGGGGCGGGGTTCCCTGTCACCGTCGACGACATCCTCACCGCGCCGGCCGTCACCGCCGTGTATCTGCGCGAGCACTGTCCGCGTGCTCGTTGTCTGCTGCTCAACGCCGGTGACATCCGGGACGATCTGTGGGGTGTGACGCTCGTCGACGACACGGATCCGGACGCCGGTGTGGACGTGATCGTCGTCGGAGGGGCCGGCGAGGAGTTCGGTTACCCGGCCCTCAACCGCGTGTTCCGCCACCTGCGGCGCGGAGTGCGCCTCGTGGCGATGCACCGCAACCTGTTCTGGCGCACCGCCGACGGCCTCAGCCTCGACAGCGGGGCCTTTCTCCTGGGCCTGGAGCGGGCTGCCCGGGTCGAGGCGGAGATCACCGGCAAACCGGCGGGGGCGTTCTTCGCCGCCGCGCTCGACCACCTCGGCGCGGAGCCGTCGGCGGCGGTCATGGTCGGGGACGACATCGAGTCCGACGTACTCGCCGCACAGCGGGGCGGGATCACCGGCGTCCTCGTCAAGACCGGCAAGTACACGCCCGAGACCCACCGGGCGGCCACGGGCACACCCGACCATGTCATCGACTCCTTCGCCGCGCTGCCCGCCCTCCTGGGACGCCTGGCCACGGGCTCCGGCTGAGCCGGGACGGCTCTCGGCGCGACAATGGTGGTGTGGAGCACGCCTGCCGTTACGGAGAGGCGGGACGGAAATGCCGTATATAACCGTCAGTGCCCTGAGTCATCGAGGTCTTGTACGCGATCACAACGAGGACAGTCTGGTTGTCGGGCCGTGGACGCTGTGCGGGACCATGACCGAGAGAGCTCAGACGCTGGGGTTCCCGCTCGGCAGCCCACTCGTCGTCGCGGTCGCCGATGGCATCGGCGGCCAGCCGGCCGGCGAGGTGGCCAGTGGCCTCGTCGTCCGGCACCTCGCGTCGCTCGGGCCGGCGCTGGACAGCGAACAGGCCGTGCGGGACGCCCTGGACGTCTGCAATCACGCCGTGTACGCGGCTGCCGAGCGTGATCCGGAGCTGGCCACCATGGGCACGACGGTCGCGGGTGTCGTGGTCCTCGCGAAGGAACTGCTGGTGTTCAACGTCGGCGACAGCAGAGTGCTCGACGCGAGTCCGAACGGGCCCGGCGAGGGCGGAGGCACAACCCTCCACCGGGTGAGTGTCGACGACAGCCCGCCCTTGGCGCCGGGCCGGCGCACCACGTCGGTCATCACGCAGGCGCTCGGCGGCGCTCCGCGGTTCAGCCGGATCGTGCCGCACGTCAGCACGGCGCCGCTCACCGCGGGGAAGCGCTACTTGGTGTGCACCGACGGACTCACCGACCCCGTGCCCGAGGAAAAGCTCGACGACCTGCTGAGCACCCACGACGACGGCCGGGCGGTCTTCGAACTGTGGAAATCCGCCATCGAGGCAGGCGCCCCCGACAACATCACGCTCGCGCTGATCGACCTCCTCGAACAGCCGACGCCGGGGCCCCACGTCAGACATGCCAGACACGCCGAGACAGCCGACACAGCAGACACCTGAAAGACACGACGTACACGACAGAACGGAGGACCGGCTTGATCACGCTGTTCGTCTGCGGCGACGTCATGCTCGGCCGCGGCGTGGACCAGATCCTGCCGCACCCCGGTGACCCGGAACTCCGCGAGAGGTACGTAAGGGACGCCCGGGAGTACGTCGGTCTGGCGGAGGCGGCGAATGGCCCCATCCCGCGTCCGGTCGACTTCTCCTGGCCCTGGGGGGACGCACTGGAGGTCCTCGAGTCGGCCGCGCCCGACGCCCGCGTGATCAATCTGGAGACCAGCGTCACGCGCAGCGACTCGTTCGCCCCCGGCAAGGAGATCCACTACCGGATGCACCCCGCCAACCTCCCCTGTCTGTCGGCCGCCCGCCCCGATGTCTGCGTACTGGCCAACAACCACGTCCTGGACTTCGGCCGCCGCGGCCTCGCGGAGACACTCGACTCGCTGGCCGGCGCGGACCTGCGGACGGCCGGCGCGGGCCGGGACGCCGCCGGGGCGAGCCGCCCGGCGATCGTCCTCCTCGAAGGGGGCCGACGGCTCCTGGTCTTCTCCTTCGGCATGCCGTCCGGCGGCGTCCCGCAGTCCTGGGCCGCGACCGGGTCGCGCGGCGGAGTCGGCTTCGTGACCGGTCCTTCGGACGCCGCCGCGGCCGAAGTGGCCGACCGTATACGGCGGATGAAGCGTCCCGGCGACATCGCGGTGATCTCGGTCCACTGGGGCTCCAACTGGGGCTATCGCATACCCCGGGACCAAGTCGCCTCCGCCCACGCCCTGATCGACGCCGGAGCGGACCTCGTGCACGGCCACTCCTCGCACCACCCCCGCCCCCTGGAGTTGTACCGGGGCAAGCTCATCCTTTACGGCTGCGGCGACCTCATCAACGACTACGAGGGAATCACCGGCCACGAGCAGTACCGTGACGACCTGCGGCTCCTCTACCTCCCCTCGCTCGAGCCCGGCACGGGCAAGCTCACCGAGCTGCGCATCACTCCGCTGCAGACCCGGCGCATGCGCCTGTGCCACGCCCCATCCGACGACTGCCGGTGGCTGCGATCCCTCCTCGACCGGCTCTCCGACGGTTTCCGCCCGTGCGCCGCGCCGGACCCGGAGGGCACCTTGACGCTCCGGGCGGCCTGATGGACCAGCCCTGGGCTCCGCACGTGCTTCCCGCGCCCGCGGAGATCGACCCGAGAGGAGCCCTGGCCCCTCCACCGTCCGAGCGCGAGAAATGCAGAGGTTCTGGCCTGGTTTGTGCAACGCAGGTCAGCGGCGGGGTAGCACGCCCAGGAGGGTTGCGGTCAGGGCCAGCTTCAAGGAGTCCTCCAGCTCCAAGTGGAAGCGGGCCAGGTCGGGCTCGGCCTGGTAGGCCGCCTGGAGGCTGGGCGGGGGTGTGCTGTATGCCGACAGTGCGCCGGCCATGACCATGGTCTGCAGGCTGAACAGTGTTGCGTTCTCGCCCAGCTCCGGCAGGTACTTCTGGATGAGGGCGGTCATGGTTGTCAGGCGGTCCAGGGAGGCGCGCTTGTAGCGTGCCACGACCTCGACGGAGACGTTGTGTTCCAGGACGCTGCCCTGTGCGCCGAAGAGGTCGCACATCACCACTCGGGCGGAGAGTGAGCGGCTGAGGACCTCGGCCACCGCTGCCGCTCGCTCGGCCATGGGCAGATTCTCGTCGATGTCGGCGGCCAACTCGCCTGCCAGTTCCGTCAGCCACTCCTGTAGGAAGTGGTCCAGCAGCTCCAGCAGCACCGCCTCGCGAGACTCGAAGTAGCGCAGCACGTTCGGCTTCGCCAGGCCTACGCGGCGGCTGAGCTCGTTCAGGGTGACCGCGGCCACAGGCATCTCGTCGAGCATCGCCGACGCCATGTCGAGGATCGCCCGTCGGCGGATCTCCCGCTGCTCTTCGGTTCGCGCCCGCTGGAAAGTCACGATCACCAGCCTAGCTTAGGTACCGGCGGTACGTTGACAACGTACCGAAAGTACTTTAACGTCGTCGACACAAGATACCTTCGGTACGTTAGCTATTTGGGAGCCTGACATGAGCGAGAAGTGGACGACGGCGAACATTCCGGACCAGCGCGGGCGGGTGGCCGTGGTGACCGGGGCCAACACCGGACTGGGGTACGAGACCGCCAAGGCGCTCGCCGAGCGCGGGGCGTCCGTGGTGCTCGCCGTGCGCAACGTCGAGAAGGGCGAGCAGGCCGCGGCCCGCATGACCGGCGACGTGACCGTGCAGGCGCTGGACCTGACCTCGCTCGACTCCGTCCGGACCTCGGCGGCGGCGCTGCGGTCCCGGTTCGACCGGATCGACCTGCTGATCAACAACGCCGGCGTGATGTACACCCCGAAGCAGACCACGCGGGACGGCTTCGAGATGCAGTTCGGCACCAACCACCTCGGCCACTTCGCGTTCACCGGGCTGCTGCTGGACCTGATGCTGCCGGTGCCCGGCTCGCGCGTGGTGACGGTCAGCAGCACCGGCCACCGCATCCGGGCCGCGATCCACTTCGACGACCTGCAGTGGGAGCGGTCGTACGGCCGGGCCGCCGCCTATGGTCAGTCCAAGCTGGCCAACCTGATGTTCACGTACGAGCTGCAGCGCCGGCTCGCCACGCACGGCACCACCGTCGCGGTGGCCGCGCACCCCGGCATGTCCAGCACCGAGCTCGCACGGAACACCCCTGCGGCCCTCCGGCTTCCCCTCACCTGGCTCGCGCCGCTGATCACCCAGACGCCGGCGATGGGCGCGCTGCCGACCCTGCGCGCCGCCACCGATCCCGCCGCGCTCGGCGGCCAGTACTACGGTCCCGGCGGGCGCAACGAGGTCATGGGCCACCCCCGGCTGGTCACCTCCAGCCCGCAGTCGTACGAGGTGGCCGTCCAGCAGCGGCTGTGGGCGGTCTCCGAAGACCTCACCGGGGTGAAGTTCCCCGTCGTTCAGTTCAAGCAGAACTCGTTTCCCTCCGGATCGGCCACCACGATGTAGCCCGCGCCGGCAGGAGGCGCCGGCTTGTCGCGGCGGGGGCGGGCCGGATCGTCGATGGGTTCAGGGTCGGCCCACGTGTCCGGCTCGTACGACAGGCCGTAGTCGGGGCTGTTGGGCCCGTACTCGGGCTCGTCCTGTGACTCCGTGTCATGCCGCCCCCTCGCGCGCACCGATGGAGCTGAACGTCCCGCCGAGGTGGACCAGCGAAGTCGGCCGACTTTGATCGAAACGGTTCGACTGCGGGGCAGCCGCAGGCGGTCCTTCCTTGCCGTCGCTGACCCGCTTGACCCGTCGCCCCCGGTGCAGGGGAGACGCAAAACGCCCGTGGAGTCTCCGTCAGACTTCCGGCCCCTCGGGACCGGGAGCACGAGACAGCGAAACGGGAAGACACCGGGCCCTCCGGCCCGGTGTCACCTCGGCGGAGCAATCCACCGACGCCCCCGGCGACCGCGTCGTGTTCTGGGCGGCCTAGGGCCTGTCGTTCGGATCATCTGATCGTTGGTCCGGGTGTGCCGTTGACTGACGCGCAGTGGGCGCGGATTGAGCCGTTGCTCCCGGACCGGACGCCGAAGCGGGGTGGTCGATGGAGGGATCACCGGGAGGTGATCGACGCGATCGCCTTCAAGTTCCAGACCGGAACACAGTGGGTCCACCTGCCGGAGAAGTACGGCAACTGGAGAGGCGTCTACAACCGGCTGCGGATGTGGGCCATTGACGGCACCTGGGAGCGGGTCTTCACCGCGCTGATGGCCCAGGCCGACGCGGATGAGGACCTCAACTGGGCCGTCTCGGTGGACTCCACGATTGTGCGCGCTCACCAGCACTCCGCCGGTGCCCGCGAAAAGGGGCCCCGGCCGGCGAACCGCACGACCGCGCCATCGGTCGGTCCCGCGGCGGACTGACCACGAAGATCCACCTTGCCGCCGACGGCCACTGCCGCCCCCTGGCCTTCGTCCTCACCGCCGGCCAGGCCGGCGACGCGCCCGCCTTCACCGACGTAATGGCCCGTCTGCGCGTTCCCCGCCGACGAGGACGGCCCCGCACCAGGCCAGACGTGGTCCTGGCCGACAAGGCGTACTCATCACGCGCCATCCGCGACCACCTGCGCAAGCGCGGCATCCGGGCGGTGATCCCCGTCCCGGCGGACCAGCAGGGCCACCGGCTTCGCCGGGGAAGCCAGGGCGGCAGGCCACCTGCCTTCGACCGCAACGCATACAAGCAGCGAAACACCGTCGAGCGCTGCATCAACAAGCTGAAGCAATGGCGCGGCATCGCCACCCGCTACGACAAGACCGCCACCATCTACCTCGCCGGACTCCACATCGCAGGCATCTTCCTCTGGTCCGCCTGATGATCCGAACGAAACGCCCTAGTAGGGAAAGCCCCCTCCCGCAGACGAGCGGGAGGGGGCTTTCCATGTCCTAATCCCGGGGCTCTTTCACCAAAAGTAGGCCCACCGCCACAGTGCGGGCGCCGCCCCGGCCCATCAACGGCATCGACAGGTCCGGTCCCGCCATCACAACCTCAACGATGTGTGCCAGTGCCCCCGGCAGAGTCAAACCGCCCTCGGGTGTGTGGTGCATGCGAGGTTCTTCGTCCCTGGCCCAGGTACCGGTCAGGCCGGTGTCGCAGTCGATGAAATCGCCGGCCCTTGGCTCGTCCACCGTGTCGGCGGTGAAGGGAACCCAACGTGGGCCCCAGCCCGGCATCTCGTCGGCGAGGAACTCACGGGTCTCCAGGGCGGTTTCGATCGGCATCAGCGCCAGCCCGTTGAGGAACGCGCCCGCACCTGAGCCGGTGACACCATCGTTCAGCGTCCACAGGGCACGCAGGGGAGCGGGTAGTGGGAAGCCCAGCCGCTGCTCGGCCTGCTCGATCCGGCGACCGGAGGCGCCCGGCCGCAGCGATGCATAGGACTCCGGCGCGCGCAGCCTCAGCCAGACCCTCAGCCGCTCCCACGCCGCGGTGACCAGCTGGTCCTCGGGAGTGGCCCGCTCGCCCTCGGGCTGATGGGCCCGGGTTTCCTCCAGCACCCAGGTGAGATGGCTGGGCGGGCCATCGTTCAGTTGAGGAACGCGCGAGTACCGGCGCGAGTACGGCATGGGGGTGCCGGTCTACAGCGACTGGGCCATCAGCCTGATCATCTCTCCCAGGCTCTTCCAGCGGACCGCGGTGACCTCGTTGCCCTCGTAGTCGATCTCGATGATGTCGCCGTAGGTGGCGCCGGGCCGGTGGTCGATGAGGAGACTCTCGCCGGTGTTCGTACCGGCGATGGGGAGCCACAGCGGGTCTGCCCACGGGCTCATCGCCCATTCCTCGGGGTCCTCGCCAAATTGGTCGTGGAACTCTTCGAGCATCTCCCGCATGTAATCCGGACCGCCCTTGAGCGCTTCGACGTCGTACGGGACGTGGCCGCCCGGCCAGATGGGTGCGTCATACATGGGGGCGCCGCCGTGGATTCGGAGCCACTGCACGAGGTGGGGATGGAGCGGGTACGGGATCGCGTCCTGGAGGGCCTGGACGGCCTCTTCGGAGGCAGCCGGATGCAGCTCGTACAGGGCAACGGTGCACTGGTGCCCTCGAAGCCAGGTCTCGATGTGCTCCCAGGCGCGACTGAGGTCGTCCACCAGCACATCCTGGCACACAGCACCTCGCGCACATCGTGCTCGGCCCGACAGCTGCTTCGGTCCACTGCCCGTCAGGCAGTGCCCAGGACGAGGGTGTTGCGCACAAGGACACCGCACCGGCCCCGAGCGACAACACGGCCAGGCCGAGGTCAGCCTGGAGCAAGGCCCGCGTGACGGCCGACCCGTCCCCGTGCCCCGGCGGGTGTCCGCGCGACTGCGTGAAGGGCGTCGAGTGAGATCGCGGTAGCGATAGAAGGCGCGGTCCACGGCGACGTGGACGACGTCGATCGGTGGTGAACCCGTACGGATTCCGGCGACGATCGACGGCGTACGCGAGGCGCTGGGCGGTGACCCGCAGCGTCTGGCGGAGATCGGGGCGGCGCCGGCGGACCGGCTGCAGCTGGTCGTCGCATGGCGGTCGCTGTCCACGACGACCGCCGACGAGGAGGACGACGCGGTCGTCGCCCGGCTGCGCGCCGGCGTTCACGGATCGGTCATCATCGTGGCGTCCATCGCCCTGTCCGACGGCCTGAGTCCCGAACTGATCGCTGACCTGGCCCGCACGCTCGCGGTGACGGAGGAAGAGCTGACCGCCGCGTACACCGGCGAGATGCGCGAGCGGATGACGGCCGAGCTCCGGGACCATCCCGACCTCGCCGCCCTCGAGGCCCAGCTCGACACGATCGCACGACCCGACTGACAGCACCCACCCCACTCCAAACCGCGCTCGCCCCGGTGGTCGAGCGGATCAAGCCCGGCCAGACGCCCGCCGGAGCCTCGGGCCGTCGTCGACGCCGCCGCGGTGCCCGCCGGTTCGGCGCGCGGCGGGTCGTCCGGCCAGACGCGCACTGCGCGACCGGGGGGCCGTCACCGTGGTCGGCCGTGGGCAGCTCGCGAGGACCGCCCGTTCGACCGAGTGCTCGACCGGGTGCTCGCGGACGAACCCCACATCTGTGCTGTCTGCGAGAGCCCCCTGCCGCCGACCTCCGAACGCACCTGCTCGCAGAAGCGCAGCCAACAGCTCTCCCGCTGGAACTGGACGATCGAGGACCACGGGCTCCGCCGTTCCTCTACGCTCGTTGAGGTCATCAACTACCGCATGACATCTGCCCGGTGACGGAGTCGGCGTGGGGTGCGCGTCCCCGCTCCACGCCACCACTGGACGGCTTCAGGCGCAGCCACGGGTCGGCACATCCGGACGCCGACGACCTCGTGTGGCGCGTCCCGCCGGGCGGCGAAAGGGATGCGTCGTGCCTTCGGCTTCGGCGAACTACCGTACTCTGCTGCGCACTTCGGGTGCTGCGGCCTTCTTCCTTCCCGCCGTTGTCGGGCGTCTGGGCATCGCCATGACGGGGATCGGCATCGTCTGGCTGGTGCACGCGCGCACCGGGTCGTATGCCGCCGCGGGTCTCGTCACCGGCGGATTCGCTGTCGCGGACGCCGTCGCCGGGCCCCAAATCGGGCGCCTTGTCGACCGTTTCGGGCAGGCGCGGGTGCTTCCCTGCGCGCTGGGCGCACATGCCGGGGCCGTGGCGCTGCTGCTCGCCGGCGCCGTTCCGGACCTCGTCGCCGGAGTGCTCGTCGGCGCAACGCTGCCCCAGCTCAGTGCCCTGTCCGCCGCTCGCTGGTCCGCCCTGCTGTCCGGCGAACGGGCTGCCGCGCTGCCCACCGCCTTCGCTCTGGAGGCCCTCGCCAACGGCGTGTCCTACATGGCCGGCCCGGCCCTGGTGAGCGTCCTCGGTGCGGCGGGCCGCCCGGGCGCCGGGGTGCTGCTCGCCGCCGCGCTCGTCGTCGTCGGCGGGCTCGCCCTCGCGGCCCAGCGCCGCACCATGCCGCCCCTCACCGGCCCCGCCGAACGCCGGCACGCCGGGCGTGCCCTGCTCCGCTCCGCATTCCTGCGGCAGGTCGCGCTCGGCCTCACGCTCGGGGTGTTCTTCGGCGCGATGCAGGTATCCGTCGCCGCGTACGCTGTCGGACGCGGCACGCCGGACGCGGCGGCCCTGCTCTATTTCGCCTCCAACTGCACCAACCTGGTGGGTGGTTGGGCCTACGGAGCCTGGCGCCACGGCGGCTCACCCCGGCGCCACCAGGCCGCGGCCGCTGCCTGCCTCACCCTCGCGAGCCTCCCGCTGACATTCCTCGACGCGCCCCTCGCGGTCGGCGCCACCCTCGCCCTGACCGGACTCGCCGTGCCCGTCCTACTGATCCGCACCTCCGTGCTCACAGAGTCGTCGGTCCCGCGCGCCGTCCTCACCCAGGCGTTCACCTGGGGCAACTCCGCAAGCGCGGCAGGAATAGCAGGCGCCGCGGCGGTTGCGGGGAGGGTGGTGGACGCTGGCGGTGCGCACGGCGGTTTCGGTATTGCGGCGGGGGCCGCGGTGGTGATGACGGTCCTGGCGCTCGGCGGACTGCGGGACTCATCACCGAACATGCCGAAGTCGCCCGCGCCTGCGGAAGACGCAGATTGCGAACCTGGTCCAAGCGATGATGGACCACCGGGGCGCGCAGCGCGCATCGGACGGGATCTCTACAGGGCCGCGCACCGGCGGTACGCGCAGCTGCTGGCAGTCGGCGTCCGGACCGCCGGTGTGAAGGTCCGGCCGGACATGCTTCGCTGGCAGGACGCGAAGGCGAGGCTCAGGAACCTCGGTGCCCCGACCAGCAGGAACCGGTGAGAACGACCACCCGCCGGAGGCCGCGTCGATCTTCTCTGCATTGACGAGCTGGGCTACATGGAACTCGACCGCCACGGCGCCGAACTCCTCTTCCAGGTCCTGACCGAACGCGAAGAGAAGAACAGCGTCGCCTCGCCTCCAACGAGTCCTTCGGCAAAGCGCGCATGTTCCGGCGAACGTGTGCGAGGCAGCGCCGAAAGTCAACGGGTTCAAGACGGAGGTTCCGAGCCGCTGACGACTGCGGCGCCTATCAGCGCTACCAGGTTGTCGGTCCAGCAGTCCGATTCTTTGGTGGCGACCTCGACCCCGCAGTCTGTGCAGACGAGGTTGGGGCCGTCCTGGCCGTGGAGTCCGCAGCAGCCACTGCGGCGCGCGGAGTCGGGATGCAGAGCGGTGCCTGGCACGTCGTCAGGGTTCAGGATGAAGCGTGGCGTCGTAGTTGATCGCGTAGGTGCCCTGCGCCATCCGCGGGTCGGCGATGTGATGGTTGGAGAGGTGATCGCTGGCCGGGGAGGCCTGTGATTCCTGGAGATCGCCGGTGAGAGGGTGCTCGCAGTTTGCGCAGGTGAAGAGGGTCACCGGGACATTGTGCCGGGTCACGCAGTGCCCGCCGATCCCTCGTCGTCCCGGACGATGCGCAGGCCCCGAATCCGCGACGGCTTCCCTGTCCGCAAAGCGTCCAGTTACTCCGAGGGTTTGCTCTCCATGCGGCGACACCCAGACCTTCTCTCAATGCCGATATTGCAGCTTTACTGCGCCGTTTGGCTGTCGACTACTCCATTTGATTTCCCGACGCGCAGACTGAAGAGTGCTGAAGTAATCTGACCCTGCCGATCGGAAGGTGCGGCCCCGTTGAGGTGCAGTCAGGAGGTTAAGTTTTCCGGACTTTCGCGTCCCCAATGAATTGTCTGGACACGGATAGCGGTTATGGAATCCGCCTGCCGGGTCAAGGGCGGATCGGCGCCAAAATGCCGGACCCCACTGATGCGGCACTGTCCTTCGACTTCGGATCTCGTTCGTGAATTACCGGACCGTTCCGAAATCTGCGCCTTTCCACTCAGGTCGAGTGCGGCGCTATCGCGTTCACCAAAAGCACTGCGGCTGGTGTGGACGCTGTCCTAGTGGATCTCGGCAGATGAATCCCATGAAAGAGAGACTCACGTGAAGAACAAGCGACAGCTCACTCTGGCATCGCTGGCGACGACCGCAGCACTCACTCTGGCGGTAAGCTCCGCGTCCGCCAGCACCAGCCATGCGCCTGCCGGTGGACCGTCAAATGGCCGGACGCCGACGATCGTTCTGGTGCACGGAGCGTGGGCGGACGCCTCCAGTTGGGCCGAGGTCACCGAGCGTCTCCAGAAGCAAGGATTCACCGTCCTGGCTCCTCCCAACACGCTGCGTGGTGTCCGCCCGGACACAGCCAATCTGAAGGCCTTCCTCCAGACACTCACCGGGCCCGTAGTGCTGGCGGGGCACTCCTACGGTGGATTCGTCATCTCCAACGCCGCGACAGGCAATAAGAATGTCAAGGCGCTCGTCTACATCGATGCCTACATCCCCGACAAGGGGGAAACGGTGGGGCAGCTGACGGCTGCCAAGCCCGGATCGGCGCTGGCCGTGGCCGACCCCAGCACGGTATTCAACACCGTGCCCATCCCCAACCAAGGCGGAGACGTAGACCTGTACGTGAAGCCGAAGCTGTTTCCTCAGATCTTCGCCGCAGGTGTCCCGCTCAACAAGGCGGCGGTGCTGGCAGCGGGTCAGAGGCCCCTCGCTGCCAGCACTCTGGACGAGCCCTCTGGGAAACCGGCCTGGAAGACCATTCCGTCCTGGGCCCTGATCGGCACGGCGGACAAGGTCATCCCCCCGGCAGAGCAGAGAGTCATGACCGCACGGGCCGGCTCCCACACCGTCAGTGTGAAGGCACCGCACCTGTCGATGGTGTCCAACCCCAAGGACGTCACCGACGTCGTGATCCGAGCCGTCCAGAACAGCGGCTGAAGGTCGAGCGCGATCGCAGCGGAGACACCGCAATGTCGGTAGACCGCGCTCCCGCATGACTTCGGTCTCCACGCTCCGAATAAGGGCGTGGAGACCGAAATCCTGGCGCAGCACCCATGAGCCCCGCGAATTTGGCACTTGAAGGCTGACGCATTCTCAAAGTTTGGGCGGCCATGCAGCAGTACCGGCCTGCTCCACAGCCGCGCGAGAGGCGCCAGGTGTGCGAGGCCCCGCCGGTCGGCCGAGAGCAATCCGGCGCTCGGCACAGCGGTGAGGCGGGAGCCGGTGATCGAGCGGTGTTCGTGCTGGCGACGGGCGAGCACGGCCAGGAACTCGACGAGGGCGTGGGCCGCCGTCGTCGGCGCTGCGGACGGTGGAGCGGATCAGTCCGTGCAGGTGGTACGGCCACAGCCCGAAGGCGTTCTCGCGGACGAAGGGCCGCTCCATCAGCCGCAGGGTCGGCGCTTGGTGTCTGCCGCAGTCGTTGGACAAGCAGCCGCTGTACTCCGCATGCCGTCGGCGTCGTTCCGGGTGGGCGTGGCGAGCGTTTCCCAGACGGAGTCGCCGACGTACACCCATGCGGCGTCGGTGAGCCAGCCCGGCTCCAGGGCGAAGTCACGGGCCAGCGCGAGGCCTTGGCGCAGGCAGCCGCTCAGCAGCAGACGGTCTCCGGCCGCCGGCCCTCCACCGCTCGCCCAGCGCGGCGAGAGCCCGCTCTGCGGCACGCTTCCGGTCGCGCTCCGACCAGCGGTCGTCCGTGTCGTCCTCGGCGCCGCGGATGGTGGAGCGGATCAGTGCGTGGAGGTGGAAGGGCGACAGCCCGAACGGGTCGTGGTCGCCGAGGCGGGAGAGGGCTTTGATTCCGCCCAGGCCGTCGTCGTCTCCGTCGCCGTGTCCGGAGCCGGAGGCGAGTTCGAAGGCGCCGACGGGTTTTCCCTCACGGGTGAAGGGGGTGAACACGCGGGCGGTGTACTGGTCTTCTTCTTCACGGAGGGCTTTCCGCCAGGTTGACCAGGTCCGTTCGAGGAGTTCGCCGAGGGCGCCGGGGGCGGTCTGACGGGGGCCGGCGTCCCTTGGACCGCTCGACGCTCCCGCGAACGTCTCATGATCGCCCTCTACGCCCAATTTCCCGGACAGATCGTCCACCTCGAGCGAACCGACCTCGATCGCAGCACAGGTCGACTACGCCTACTTCGGGCAGGGCGCATGGACCACATCGTCTACCTCGACGGGAGACAGGTGGTGCTGGCGCGGACGAGGTTGTCGATCGCGGTCAGCGGAGAAGCTGCCGATGCCGGAACGCGAGAATCGGACATATGAGCCAAGGGTGACAGTCACCCGATTGGCCGGTCAGGACTCTTTCGCGCCGTCAGGCTCTTGGGAGGGAACGCGCCGGTGGGGCGTGGGTATGGGCGAGACGGGGTGGGCGTGGCCGAGCGCGGTAGGGCCGACCGTGCCGTTCCGGGGGAGAGGGGGCTGAGCGTGACGGACCACGGCGTCCCGCACGCCCGCCCGGCGACGAAGGACCGGCCGGGCGGGCGACAGTACGGCGACGAGCTGCGGCAGGACGACGGGCCGGTGCGTGCGGTGCCGCGGCACGTTGCCTGCGTGATGGACGGCAACGGCCGCTGGGCGCAGCGGCGTTCGCTTCCCCGGACGGCGGGCCACCGGGCTGCGGAGACTACCGTCATCGACATCATCGAGGCGGCCCGGGCCGCCGGTGTCGAGTGGCTCAGCCTGTACGCCTTCTCCACTGAGAACTGGAACCGCCCTGGCGCGGAGGTCGACTATCTGATGCGCCTGGTCCGCCGGGTCGTTCGGAAGCATGCGCCGTTGCTGCTGGCCCGTGGCATCCGCTGTCGCTTCCTCGGGGTCGCCGACCCGCGTATCCCCCGTCAACTGGCCCGGGACTTCGACGATCTGGCGGCGCTGACCGCCGACAACCGCGGGATGACACTGACCGTGGCCTTCGACCACGGCGGGCGCCGGGACATCGTGGAGGCCGCAAGGTCGCTGATCCGCAGCAGGACGCCCGCTGATGAGGTGACCGAGCGGCTCTTCGCGGACCACCTGCCGTTCCCCGACACCCCCGACGTGGACCTCGTCATCCGCACCTCCGGCGAGCAGCGCATCTCCAACTTCATGCTCTGGCAGGTTGCCTACGCCGAGTGGGTCTTCCCCGAGGTGCTCTGGCCGGACTTCCGGGCCCCCGAGTTCCTCGCGTGCCTGCACACCTACCGGTGCCGCGACCGCCGCTTCGGCGGCGTGCCGCCCCTGACCGACGGAGACCCATCATGACCACCGAAACCACGGGCACGGCCGACGAGGCATCCCTGTTCGGCCCGGAATCGCAGTTCAGCGCCTTCTTCGACGACCCGCGCTGGGCGCTGGCCATGATCCGCGCCACCGTGCTGGAGGCCGCTCACCCGCAGATCGGCGCCGCCCTCGTCGACAACTCCACCTTCGTCGCCCACCCCTGGCGCCGGCTGCGCAACACCTTCCTCAGCATGCGGCGCATGTTCGGCGCCGACCCCGCGGTACGCGAATGGGAGGCCGCTCGGCTCAACCGGCTGCACGCCCGCATGAGCGGGTCCGACTCCCGAGGCCGCGCCTACGACGCGATGGACCGCGCGGCCCGGGCCTGGGTGGTCGCCACCCTCTTCGAGAGCGCTGTCACCATGTGCCGGCTGAGCGGCCAGCCGCTCGACCAGGACACGATGGAGCGGATGTACGCCGAGTACCGCACGTTCCTCGCCGCGCTCGACGGCGACGCCGCAGAACTCCCCGCGGACCTGGACGACTTCTGGCGGTACTTCGACCGGGTCGTCGAAAACGAGCTCGAGAACACCGAAGCGGCCCGCGTCATCCTCTACCGGCTCTTCGACCACCTGCCCGCCCCGGCGCTGCTCGCGGGCGCGCCGACGCTGTGGGCGGCCGGCCGGGCCGTCGCCGGCCCGCTCCTCGGCGCGATCACTGTCGCCTCGCTCCCCGAGCCATACCGGCGCAGGGCCGGGCTGCCGGAGATGCCCGGCGCCCAGACCCTCATGCAGGGTGCCTACCTCGCCGCCGGGCTCGCCCGCTTCCTGCCCGAGGGCTGGATCAGCGCCGAAAGCGTCATCGAAGTCCTCTCCCTCTCCCCTGGCAGTGACGACCCCCGTGCCCGGACCGTGGCCGGCCTGCGCGCCCGCATGAAGCGGGCGTCGGCCCTGCTCCGTCTCCTCACACCGCTGGGCGGCGACGCCGGCCCAGGCCCGGGCCCGGCGCCTTCCGCGGGCACGGGAGAGGGCCGACGCTCAGCGGGGGAGTTTTTCCGCCAAGTGCTGGACCAGACCGGCGACGGCTACCTCGACTGGCCTGACCTCGCCGCCATGGCACGCGAACTGTCCACCCGCCTCGACCTGGACGAGCCCGAGGAGACCCGGCTCTACGACGCCTTCGCCGCCTGGTGGCGCGAGCTCCAGGCCGCTCTCGACACGGACGGCGACGGCCGCGTCAGCGCCGACGAGTACGCCGCCGCCATCCCCTCCCTCGCCGGACCCGCGCTCATCCGCGTCGCCGAGGTGCTCTTCGACGCCACCGACAAGGACGGCAGCGGGAGCATTGATGCCGACGAGCACCGAACCCTCTTCCGCACCGCCTTCCACCGCGACCTCAACCCCACCGACGGCGCCTACGGCCGGAGCACCTTCGTGGGGGACTTCCTCTCCTTCATGTCGGGCCGCCGCACAAGCACCCCGTACGACCCACTTCTCGCCGACGCCTGACGAACTCGTGCACGTGGCGGCCAGGGCCGCACGCTCCTGCGCCCACGTCCGGACTTGCGGCTCAGGTGCCCGCGAAACTTCCATGAGCGGCAGGACCTCCTCAACACGCGCTTCTCATCCACGCACTCATCGCTCTGACAGCGCCGCCAGCCAGGCGGCAACACGGGAGAACGGTCCGCAGAAGTAATGATTCCCGTGCTGGCGACTGGGTCGGAGACCACGCCCAGATGACGGGGAGCTTTCCCCGCTGGCCGCGGCTCGGTTCGCGATGAGGTCGCTGATCCGCTCTCGGTACTCGACGTGGCCGTTGGGCAGCGAAATCCGCCTCAGCAGCTCGCAGTTCGCTGCCAGATATCCCGCCTCTCCATAACCGCCGCCGCAGAGACGACCGGTCGCGACCCCGCCACCGCATGCTGCCTTCTGGGCAGGCCCTACCAAGCCCCCGCTCCCGCCGCGCTTCGCATGGCGGCGATGCTGACCGATCGAACCACCGCCATGGCGCCGGGGCAGGCACCGGATCAGCCGAAACTCTGGTGCGGGTAGTGCAAGGACTCACGGTTCCGCCACCACCTGGACATCGGCTCCACATCAGCCGAAGGAGACTTCGCCGTCCCCTGTGCTGAGTGCCATCCGGATCCTGGCATCGGCACCCAGATCCTGGTTGGAAGGACGCGGCCGGGCAAACCCGCCTCTCCATCTATCGCGGCGGCCCGATGCTGTCCAACGGGCAGTAACGGGTCTTCGAGGGCCACGTTGAAGCGGTGCTAGATGCTGTGGACGGCGTCGACATGAGCGATGTCTGGTACGGCCGTGCCCGCGAACCCGACCTCACCCCCGAGGCGGTCGACGTGCCCATGACCGAAGTGCTGCGGCTCGCGCTCGCCGAAGCCGGTCTCTCTGAGGCGCCTCGCCGTCAGGGCCAATAGCTTTTGGTATTTCCCGAGGTGTGGCGCCCGCAGCTCGCGCACACGAACCCGCCCCCGGCCATCACGGTCGGGGGCTTCGTGCTGCTCGGGTGCCTGCCACCTACACTCGAACGCGTGTCCGAATCCAATCCGGAGGAACGCCTCGACGCGCTCCACTTCCTACGCCGCGTCCAAGAGGCCGACCTCGCGCGCACCGACCGGTGGATCCAGGACGCCGAGCAGCGCGCCGCCGAGCACGCCCGACGCCGGCCACCCTCGCCCACACCGGACTGGGCACTCGAACGCGGAGAGCGCGCACTCCCCAAGCTGGTCCACACCGGCGAGTGCTGGAGCGAGTTCTTCATGCAGGCCATCACCCGGGAGCAGGCGATCGAGGCCCTGACGCGCGGCGGCGTCCCGCCCTGCGCCCGGTGTAAGCCTGACAAGGAACTCGGCGTGCTGGAGTGACGAGCGGAGCGCACCCTGGAGGTATGGCAGCGCCGATAGTCGTGCACCATCTGTCACCATCCGGCGGCCGGCGGGTCACCGCCCGTGGGCAGATCCTCGGTCTGGCGCACTCGGACCACGACCTGGTGGTTTTCCTCGAAGCGGCTGGGCTGACGGATCCGGACATGAACCTGGACGACCCGTCGTGGGTGGAGTGGCGGGGTGGCCAGGCGCACGAGTGCACGGTATGACGCACAGCGCCCCACCTCATTACGAGGGTGGGCGCAGTCACGTGGGCGTGTTAGTAGGTGCACCGTTCCTGGGAACCGCCGTCGTCGAAGTAGTCGTCAAACATCCAGCCGATACCCCGGACGTAGGACCACGTGTTGCCGTAATCGTTGGCGGCATAGCACACGAGCTGCAGGGCACCCCCCTGCCAACCGGTGCCCACCGGGTCGCACACGCCGTACGGACCCTTTCTGATGGGGCCCTCGTCGTTCACTTCGTGGTAGGTGTACCCGGTGTTGGTGGGTTTGGGCCAAGAACAGGTGACAGCGGCGGCATCTGCGGCAGTGGCTGGCGTGGCGGCGAGCCCGGTGCTGAGTGCGGCTGTGACACCGGCGACGGCAAGTGCACGTCGGATGCGCATGTTGTTCCCCCTTGAGTCGGTTGAGGGAAGCCTCGCAACACACCTTTGAGGACTCCTTCGGTAAATCTTGAATCTCCTGCGCACCGCGCAGATGGCTATGGTGCGACGGTGTAGTCCACCTGCTGCTGGCCGCAGCCCTCGGCGATCCGGGCGAGCGCGTCCCGCTCGGTCTGGTCGGCGGCGAGCTGCCAGCGGAGCTTGGTGGACACCCAGTCCGCGATGTACGTGCAGCGCGCGTCGGCCGACGACGGCATCCACTCGGCCGGGTCCTGATCCGACTTGCTACGGTTTGTCTTCACGGTGACCGCGACCAGGCTGCGGTCGGCGTCCAGGTCGTTCGCGTACGCCTCGCGCCGCTGCGCAGTCCACGCGGACGCCCCGGAAAATTCTCTACCGGTCAGGCAAGTTGGTTGAACCGCGTGTTGCCAGAGGGTGAGCGAAGGGCCGGCGCGCGATTCGAGCGGGTCCAGCAGAGCACGGGCATGATTGACCGTCACGGACCGTTGCTCCGACTCTATTCCGACCCGCACCACCAGCGTCGCCGGACTCCTCAACCGGACCGAAAGCCCCAGGCCGCAACCGCCCGACGAGCCGCAGCCAGGACACCTCCCCGCGCGTACGGGGATCAGGGCCGGCGGCCTCGTAGGCCATCCCTGAGGCGCGGGAAGCGCATCGGACGCCGCAGCGCTCGCGACGACGGCTACGGTGCAGCGGAGTTGAGCGTCCCGATTGGTCTCGGCCAGCCGCAGCCGGCCGCAGGCCTTGCCTCGTCAGTTGCCGCCGAAGGTCGGTGGCTTACTCGTGTTCGGTGCAGAGCTGGGCAATCAGGGCTGTGCAGGCCCACTTCTCCCAGGCGTCGGGGGACCAGCCCCGGTCGCGGACGAAGATCAGGTACAGCTCCGGGCTGAGAAGTCCGTAGAGCAGGTCGGCGGCGCGGGCGGTGTCGATGTCGGGGCGGGCGTCGGGCTTGGAGGTCAGTCCCTTCGCCGCGGCGTGCTGGACGGTGTAGCGCGGGTCGGGGCCGGCGGGCCACTGGGCTGCGATCTCCGGGTCCGTGGCTGCGGCAGCCGCGATCAACGGCACGATCGGGGCGACACGGCCGAGGATGTCGCGTACGCCCCGTACGTGGGCGCGCAGTTGCCCGGCCGCGGTGGGCTCGGCGCACGCGGCGCGGAACCAGTCGCGGTCCATCGTGGCGACCGGTTCGACGTCGCCCGCGATGGATGTGTCGACGACGTCCTTGAACAGCGCGCGCTTGTTGCGGAACACGAAATACACGGTCTGGACGGCCACACCCGCCCGATCCGCGACCTCTTGAAGACTTGTCGCACCGTACCCCTGCGCGACGAACAGCTCCCGCGCCGCCACGACGATCTTCTCGCGGGTACGCCGCGAGCGCTCGGCCCGCTTGTCGGGGCGCTTGACGTTCTGTCCGTCGGATCCCTTGACCGCATCCATGCCGAGAGTCTATCTCTAGAGTCAGTCACTAGAGATGAACTCTAATTTCTTGAGGGGTCGAGATCAGCGAAACTCGGACGGCTGCGGAGCTCGACCAAGAGGCCGCTGTACGCCGCGTGCTGGAGGACTTCTACCGGGACGGCAAGCCGCCGTGGGACAGCGGCATCACGCCGCCCGAGCTGGTGGCCCTGATAGAGGGGCCCGGCGCGCTCATGGCGGGCCGGGTACTCGAACTCGGCTGCGGCACCGGGACCAACGCGGTGTATTTGGCCCGGCACGGCTGGCGAGTGACGGCCGTCGACCTGGTCGACCGCGCGGTCCGACAGGCGAGGGAGAAGGCCGACGCGGCCGAAGCGGACGTCACGGTGCTGTGCGGGGACGCCACCCGACTCGACGAGGTGGGCGTGCCCGGCCCCTACGACCTGTTCTTCGACCTGAGCTGCTACTGCGGGATCCCACCGCACCGCCGCGACGCCTACGCCGCCGGCCTCACCAAGCGTGCCGCCCCCGGCGCACGACTGCTGATGTTCGGATACGGGCCCGGGGCGTTTGACGACTCGTGGTCCGGCGTCACCGCGGACGAACTCAGCGCCAGGTTCGCTGGGTGGCATCTGGCCGACGTGACACCCGGCACGAACCCGGTCCCGACCTTCTGGTTCACGCTGCGCCGCACCGCCGCGGCATGAACTCAGCCGCATCCGGCAATTTCACCCGAGCGGGCCGCCAGGTTGAGCATGTCCGAGGCGGTGAAGGGTGGCCTTGCGCCGGTCGGCGCCGAGTCCGAGCAGGGCGTCGACCATCCCCGCGGGCGCGGGGAGCACTTCGGCCCCCTGATGTGGGACCCGACCGTGAAGAGACCGTCCCGGCGGGCGCGGGGAGCAGTCGTAGCCGAGACCTGCGAGTTCGGGGTCGTTGGGACCATCCCGCCCCCCGCACCTGCGGCCCGTCTCGCCCGCCTACCGGACCCAACTAGGCCGTTTCTTTCGGAACATCTGCCGGCCGGTGGCGACCGTGATCTCGACGGCGTCGACGGTGTCGGGCTTCCTGCCGTGGCGCAGATCGGAGAACGCCCACAGGAGTTCCTGATCGTCCCAGCCGGTGGCCGGCAGCGTCTCGCGCCCCTCGGTGCGGAGTTGGAAGGGGACGCTGAAGGCGCGGGCCACGACGGTCCCTTCCTCGTCGGTGCCGACGAGGACGTACTCGGGCAGTTCGGCGACGATCCGGCCGATGTTCGCCCAGCCCACCGGGTCGTGGAGCATGAAGGCGGGCCAGGTGTCGAGCATCCGCCACATCGGACCGACGAGTTCGGGACGTTCGGCGAGGGTGGTGACGGTCAGTTCCGTACGGGCACGTTAACGGCCTGCGGCCCGGCGCCCCTCTGATTTGGTACGGCCTCCGGGACGGGGAGGTCGTCGGCCCGGGAAGGGTGCGGGCCGGATCGGAGACCGGGCCCGCACCCTTCCGCTTTCACGCGGTGACACGGATATCGCAACTGCTCGGGGCGTCGGTCAGAGCGCCGGGTAGGCGTTCCTCATGAGCTCCTGGAACTGGGCCGGGAACCAGTGGCCGGAGAGCGGCGCGTCCGGCAGGGCGCCGGACATGTTGTTCCCGTTGAGGGGGTTACCGGTGTACGTCGGGTCGCACATCCGGTCGAAGCCCTTGCCCTCGTCGTTCTCGATCACCTTGCTGGCGCCGTCCGACTCACCCGGGGGCTTGACCCAGACGTACGCGTCGATACCGGGTGCCGGGGCCGCCTGTGGCCGTGCGCCGAGACCGGCGCCCTTCTGGTTGCACCAGTTGCCCAGGTGGATCCGGCGGTCGGTGCGGCCTCCGTTGACGTACGTGTCCGAGGTGGTCTTCGGGCCCGCGGCGGTCGGCCGGGCCGCGCCGCCCCAGCCGTTGCGGGAGGTGTCGATCAGCATGCCGACGTCCGGGGAGAAGCCTTCCTTCTGGACCTCGGTACGGAACGCCTGGGCGAACGACTGCTCGTCCACGTAGCGGTTCCAGTCGATCCACTTGGACTTTTCGCGGATCGGACCGTCGTTGGCGGTGTCGCCGATCTTGAAGAACGGCTCGGTGGTGGCGCCGTAGTTCGCGGTGTTGGCGATGAAGCCGTGCACGTTGGCCAGTGTGCTGCCCTCGGCCTTCGCGGCTTCGGCGATCTGCTTCGCGGAGGCGTTGAAGTTGTCGTCCCAGCCGATCCAGCCGTGGTGACCCGCGTCGACGTAGTTGTACGCGTTCGGGATCGCGCCCAGCTTGGCCAGCGCGTAGCCGACACCCTTGACGTAGTTTCCGTTCGCCTTCATGGTGTCGCAGTTCGGGACCGCGGTCGGGCGGGGCGAGACGTTGGTGACCAGGTTCGGCAGCGAGTCGATCTCGACGATGTTCACGATGCGCAGGTTGGCGTAGGCCGGCTTGGCCAGGATCGCCGCGATCGGGTCGATGTACTCGCTCTTGTACCGGGGGAGATCCGTCTGGCCGAGCTCGCCGTTCGAGGCGAGGGCGGAACAGTCACGGCCGGGCAAGTTGTAGATGACCAGCTGGATCGTCTGCGCGCCCTGGTTGACGGCCCTGTTGAGGTGGGCCTCCAGGCCCATTCCGCCGGCCACACCCTTGATCGCGGCGATGCGGTCGAGCCACACGGCGGTGGGCTGGTCGGAGATTCTGCTGCCGCCGGGCTCGGCCGCGGCCTTCGCGGACCACAGCGGGTTCACGTACACCTTGGCACCCGCGTACGGGTTGTCCACGCGGGCGGCGGCCTTTGCGGCGGCCTTTGCGGACGCGGAGGCGGGGGTGGTGGTGAGCTGGGTGACCGCGCCGCCGGTGAGCAGCATCGCGCCGACGGTGAGAGCGACCAGGCCGCGGTGGACTCGTCGTTGGGGTAAGGCGACTGAGGGGGTGGGGGGTGTCATGTGCGAACTACCTCCGGAGGATTTGGGTCTTCACCCCTAAGGGGGAAGACGTGTGATTTGCCCGGTTCAGTTGCACGTTCTTAACAATGGGAGCGCTCCCATCGTCAAGCCTTGACCGAGACCTGTCAATGCTTGGACGCGACGAGGCCATTTACTACTCCACCCCCACGCGCTACGTTGCAGATGGGAGCGCTCCCATAGCCCCGTCAACCCCCCACCATCCACGCCAGACCCTCTTGCAGGTCGATCGCCGGGCCCGAACGGTCGGCTCCCGCAGCATGGGGCGACGCCCGCGACAGGTCCCGGCCGATCGGTCGGTGCTCGAAAGAGAACCTTCACGAAGGAGACCACTCATGGCCATCAACTCGGTCCGTGCCCGGCGCACGCTGGCCCTAGCCGGGGCCGCGGGCGTTGTCGCCGCGGTGCTGTCCGTGCCGTCCCCGGCATCGGCGCACGGCGTCAGCATCATGCCCGGCTCGCGGACCAACCTGTGCTACAAGGACCTGCTCCAGAACGGCTCGACCCAGATGCCGTCCAACCCCGCCTGCGCCGCCGCGGTCCGGCAGACCGGTACCACCCCGCTGTACAACTGGTTCGCCGTTCTGGACTCCAACGCCGGTGGCAGGGGCGCGGGTTACGTCCCGGACGGGAAGCTGTGCAGTGCGGGCGACCGCAGCCCGTACAACTTCTCCGCGTACAACGCGGTCCGCACCGACTGGCCGAAGACGCACCTGACCTCGGGTGCGAACATCCAGCTCAAGTACAGCAACTGGGCCGCCCACCCAGGCAAGTTCGAGGTGTACCTCACCAAGAGCGGGTGGAGCCCCACCAAGGCCCTCGCGTGGGGCGACCTGGACCACCTTCAGACGGTGACCAACCCGCCGCAGAACGGTGGTGTGGGCACGAACGAAGGCCACTACTACTGGAACCAACAGTTACCGCAACGGAGCGGTCAGCACATGCTCTTCGTCCAGTGGATCCGCTCCGACAGCCAGGAGAACTTCTTCTCCTGCTCCGACATCGTCTTCGACGGCGGCAACGGTGAGGTCACCGGTCTGGCGGGCGGCGAGCGGTCGGCCGCCGAGGTCGAGGCGCTCGGGGCGGACGTCGAGAACACCAAGGCCGACCCGATCCACGCCGCCGGACATACCGAACACGCCGCGGCCGGCGAGAAGCTGGCAGCCTCCAGCAACGAGTCGGCCGTCGCCGTGCCCTCGGTAGTGGCGGGCCTGGGGGCAGTCGTCTTCGCCAGTGGCGCGCTGGTCTTCAACCGGAACCGCCGGGCAAGGCAGCTCGGCTGACGGCCGAGGGCCCCGGCGCCGCCGCCGGGGCCCTCTCACCGTTCAGGTCGTTCACGTCGCACCGCACTGCATCAGCATCGTCTGTTTGTCCGGGGCCGTCACCGGCATGTCGTGGTGAGAGCGAAGGTCAGGGGCGGCAGTTGCCGTCGGACGCGAGGTGGATCTTCGTGGTCAGCCCGCCGCGGGAACGCCCGATGGCATGGTCGGCCGGCTCGCCGGCCGGGGCCCGAACTCGGCGGGCATGTCCATCCAGGGCGAACCGGTCCGGTACTTCCAGACGATCGCGTCGATCACCTGCCGATGATCACGCCACCGCCCACCCCGCCGAGGAGCCCGATCCGGCAACAGCGGCTCAATCCGCGCCCACTGGGCGTCAGTCAACGACACGCATCAACCAACGATCAGATGATCCGAAAAAAACGGCCTAGACCTCTACCAGCGGCAGATCATCGGGAAAGTCAACACGATCACCGGCGACGACACCGTACGTCGCCTGATGATTCTCGCCCCCGGCCACGTCGACGCCCCCGCCGCCCTCCCACCCGCGAAGGCCCCTGCCCGCACCGGGGCGGCACCCGCCGAGCCGGCCGGCACCTGCCCACGGAATCCCGGCTACGAGGCCGCGCTCTCCGCCCACCGGGCCGCCGTGCTGCGGCAGGTGGACCGGCCGCCGCGCAAGCCGTCGGCTGGCAGACGACGACGCGCGAACGGTGACGCCGGGCCTTCCCGGCTCCGGGGACCACGCCCTCCGCGAACTCAACCAGCCACGCCCTACCGGCTGCCGGGCCCCGCCACGGATGATTGTGACGGACGGCTCGAAGCGGCGACCACCGACCGAGGCCAGACGCACAATGGGTGTCGTGGTGAGCACGGTCGGCCCAGCGCCGAGGCGGCGACTGTGAAGGGTTGCCGACACTTGCCCGTTCGCAGGCGGCGAGTACCGCCCGTCAGGACGACCCGGTAAAACGTGCACTGATGCATCTCGACCGTGCTCTGCGGGACCAGCCGGAGCACCTGTTCAGCGCGCTGAGATCGATCCAGCGGCTGCTGGAGGAGGAGAAGTTCCAGGAGAACGTCGGTCGGCTGCGCCTGGCGCTCGGCCGCGGTCAGGCCGCGCTCGAGAAGCGAGCCCAGGAGCGCCGGGACGTTCTGGCACAACTGCGGCAACAGCCCAACGCCATCCTCCTTGCCAGGGCCGACCAGATGATGCGGGACCTTGATGTGACGGCCGAGGAGCGGGAGACGGTCCGTGCCGCGCGAGTGCGGCTCCGCGAGGAGCAGGAAGCCGCGCAACGCGAACTGGACAGAAAACGTATGCTGCGCGAGGCCCGGCGGGAACAGGAGCAGCGTGCGCGGACGGAGCGTGAGCGGGCGGAACAGCGTGAGCGGGCCGAGAAGCTCAGCTACCTGGCGCCCTTTCTCCTGGGTGCATTGAAGAAGGCGGCCCGCGAGAAGCGCGCCACCACCTTGCATGAGATCCAGGACAAGACCGGTCAGCGTGAACTTGGCTGCCTCACCAATCAGGACAGACTGGCGATCCTGGAGATCGTAGAGAAAGAGACTCCTTCCGACCGTCCCCTGTGGTCAACCGTCCTCGCCGCCACCGGCAGCGAGGATGCGCTACGCCTGCACCGTGAACTGCTACAACGTCTCAACCGTCCCACAGCGGACGATGACGCCGGCCTACTCGCCGAGATTCATACGCAATGCGTCCAGCTGAGCCGCCAGTGGTAAGAGCTTGAACAGACTCCCTGCGGCGAGGGATGGAAGCCTGGCGAGCCGTGGCGCGCGCTGCGCTACGGCGGTTTCCTGAAGAGCCGGGCGCTACATCCGGTGGAGGTCGGACATCCGGATCACGGCCTGTTTGACGGTTAGACCGCCTCGTCCTCGCTGGGTGGGAACCTGCGCAACCGTGAGCATCTCGACGCGTTGGCCTGGGCGGCGATGCCGCTGCGCTCTCGCTCGGAGTCGGCAAAGAGGACGAGCGGGGCCAGGCTGCGGCGCAGGGCGGGGACGCGGCTGGCCACGGGGCAGATGACCGCGTATGGCTCGCCGCGGACGTACACGGGCGGCGGGCGTCGCTGATCACCCGCTCCGAGCCCCCCGCTTACGAGGAGCAGCGCACGCGCTTCACCGACTTGCGGGAGGGACCATCCCCGCGGGCGCGGGGCAGCAGGCTCGGTGACCTGGCGATTCGTCAGGGACTGTTGTCGTTTGAGCGTAGTTTCACCGAAACCGCCAAATCGGAACTCACGCAGTAAGTCGCCTTGGACGGAACGCTGGTCTCAGGACAGCTAAAGGATACGACTCACCTCTGTCTTCGAGGTCGATCGACGGTGGACAGAACCTCGCGTGCACGGGCGGACAGTAGGTCCTGACGTGCTTCCGGTCCTCGGCGACGGGGCCATCCCCGCGTCGCGGGCAGCAGACCGGGGACGATGTCGGCCTGGCGCGTCGGAAGCGGTCAGTAGCCTCAGGCGCCATGGGAATTCAGATCGATGTAGTGGCGGGTTACCCGGTCAACGATGAGATTGAGAGGGTGCTCGGGCTGGCCGAGGCGGTCGGCGAGCCCGTCACTGTCACGTTCATCTGGGAGGGGCGTGAAGAGGCGGAGCGCGCCGTTCTGGTGCCTGCGGCCACGCTGGCGCTCTGGGAGCATTGGGCCCCCACCACCTACTCGGCGGGTGACGCTGGGGACGAGAACCGGGACGAAACGGAGAAGCCGGAACTGGCCTACCCAGCGGGATTCGGCGCGTTTACGCTCTTTCGTCGTCGCGTAGGAGGGCGCACCGCGGTCGCTCGCGGAGGCGCGGTCGTCGCCGAGCTCCTGGGCCCCGAGGAGGCGCACTGGCTCCAAGAGCAGGCCCGCAACGTCCGCCAGGGCTTTATGGATCCGAAGCAGAAGGCGGCGTTCGAGGAGTTCCTCGCCCGACAGCCATCCCTCGATGACCAGTGAAGCGACAACTCGCGCGAGGAGCAGGCGGAATGGAAAAACCGGGACTGGGACCATCCCCGCGGGCGCGGGGCAGCAGCTTCCACCGTCGATGTCGTGTGAGAGGACGCGCCGCCTCCCGCATGGGTTGTCTTCCGCCCTAACTCACCCTGACCGGGTGGTGCGACGCGGTGGGTTGAGTACACGTACTCATGAGGGCGGTCGCGGGCGGGCCCGATAGTGAGGGCCCGCCCCGAATGCGAGGAGCAGTCCGTGACCGTCACCCGCCCCGCCCCCGCCCCGACGCTGGACGCGAGGATGTCGCCCCGGCGCCGTCTGCCGGCCGCCCTGGCCGTCGCGGTGACCGCGGCGCTCGTCGTGTCGAGGTTCGGCGCGGCCGATCCGACGACCTGGCTGCTGGAGACAGTGTGGGTGATGGCGGGCCTGCCGCTGGCGATCTTGCTGCGCCACCGCTTCCCGCTGAGCGGTCTGCTGTGCGGGCTGCTGGCGGCGCACGCCCTGGTCCTCATCGCGGGCGGTCACTACACCTACGCGGAGGTGCCCGCGGGGGACTGGGTGCGCGACTGGCTCGGATGGGACCGCAACCCCTACGACCGCTTCGGCCACCTCGTCCAGGGCTTCGTCCCGGCCATCCTGGTACGCGAACTCCTCGTCCGCACCTCCCCGTTGCGCGGCAGCCGCTGGCTCGCCCCGCTCACCGTCTGCGCCTGCCTCGCCTTCAGCGCCGCCTTCGAGATGCTGGAATGGTTCGCGGCGGTCACCGGAGGCGAGGCCGCAGACGCTTTCCTGGGCACCCAGGGAGACGTCTGGGACACCCAGTGGGACATGTTCTGCGCCCTGATCGGCGCCACCTGCGCCCTGCTACTCCTGAGCCGCGTCCACGACCGCGCCCTCGCCCGTCTGGGCCGGAGCAGGCTGACCGCCACCCCGTGAGGGGAGGCCGCAGCGACGGCCGAGCCGAGACTCAGCATGATCCGATGGAATTGGGGTGCTGGCCGAGCGGGCGAGGTCGATGCGTACGGGGCACGATCCGCTCGCCCGCCCACCCGGCTTCACCCTAGGACCATCTCCGCGGGCGCGGGGAGCACGTGCCGGTCCGGACGTCGTACGCCTCGACCCGGGGACCATCTCCGCGGGCGCGGGGAGCACGGCGCCATGAACACCGAGAGCCTCCTAGTGGCTTGTCACGCTGCCTTGGCCGGGTATTCGGTCCACTGGCGGATCGGGGAGTCGGGCGCGAAGTTGGATTTCGGTTCGGCGCGGGTGTTGCGCCAGCGGACATAGGCGGCGATGGCGGCGTTCTGCTCTGCGTGGGTGCGGTGGTCGGTGCCGTTGAGTGCGAAGTAGCGCAGGGCCGCGAACTCGGCCTCGATCCAGTTCAGCCAGGATCCATAGGTCGGCAGGAAGGCCAGGTCGACGTCGTTGTCTACGGTCCAGGTGCGGACGTCGACGTGCTTGTGCGGGGAGGAGTTGTCCGACACCACGTACAGCTTCTCGCCTGGCCAGCGGGCCCGCATGCTCTTGAGCAGGCCGCGGAACTCGCGCCACCGTTTGCGCTTGCGGATGCGGTAGTAGATCTTCCCGGTGGCCAGGTCGAGGGCGGCGAGCATGTGCATCACACCCCCGTACCGGTTGTAGGTAGCTCGCAGCCGGCGCGGACAGCGCACCGGGCCCCACCCCTTGCCCTTGCGGGGCATCAGGTTCAGCGGCCCGAACTCATCGACGCATATCACCCGTCCATCCGTCGGCGGGGTGTCGTACTGCGCCAGGACCCGGTGCATTTTGGCGATGAACTCCGGGTCAGTGGACGCCTTCCACGTGGTGGTGGTCTTCCGGGAAACCTTGCCTTCACGCAGGATCCGGCGCAGGGTCTCCCGGCTGATGGCCGCGGTCACCTTCTGCTTGATGAGGTGTTCGGCGAGCTTCCTCAGGCTCCAGGTGGAGAAGGCGGCGATCTTCCAGTCGGCGGGGGACGTCCGGGCGATCAGGCAGATGTGCTCGCGCACCTCGTCACTGATCGTGCTGGGTCGTCCCCCGCTCCATTTTGGGTCCAGCGCGTCGAACCCCCGCTCGTTGAAAGCGTGGATGACATCGCGCACGTAGTCCTCGCCGACCTGCATCAGCGTGGTGATGTCCTTGACCGTCTGACCCTGGGCGGACATCAGCACCACGACCGCCCGGCGCAGCCGAACCGGGTCCTTCGCGGTCCGGCTGATCCGCTGCAACTTCCGGCCTTCCTCCATGCCGACCGGCCGGACGAACACACTCGGTCGACGTCCCACGACCACCTCCAAGATCAGGACTTGGAGACAGTCTGCTGGCCGACGAGCAGCGCGTCGATGACCCGGCCAAGTTCACGGGGCGGGCCATTAGGACGCGTCGTGCCTGCTCGCGCGGCCCTGCCCGGGGCGGATGAACACCTTGCCGGAGTCGAGGTCGACAGAGTTGGGCGGTGCACCAGAGTCGGCGTCGTCTCGGAGGACGAGTTGGCGTTACCGCTCTTGTTGGACGTGCCGCTGTGATGGATGGAAAAGCTCGGCCCACGCCTCAACGGCCGACGCTCCCCCGCCGCCATGATTGCGCCGACGCCAGCCGACCCACGTGAAGAGGACAAGCCAAAGGGCGATGACGATACCGCCAATCGTAAACAGCAAAGGATGTCGCCTCCCGGACGCCGACGTTTGCCTGCCGACAGTCTGCTGACCACCGGGCAGCATGTCGATTACCCGGCCAACGATGCGAGCCGAGCCACTAGCAGCACATCCCTGCGGCCCCGTCAGCCGGACGGGGCCGCAGGCAGGTCAGTGGATCGGCGTCCAGTGCGGGAGGGCTTCGTCCAACAGGGGATACTCCGGGTTCTCCCAGATGAGGCAGCCCCACGCCAGGCCGGGCACATCCGGGCCCATCGCATCGGCCGGCCCTTCGGTCACGGTGCGCAAGACGGCATCCAGGTAGGCGGCGATCGACGGGAACGCGGGCTCGGCGCCGACACCGGGCAAGCTGTCCAAGCCCCACCGGCCGACACCGATGGCGCCCACCCAGTGGCCGGACTCGGGCCCTGACTCATCCCCGGTCAGCCACGGCACCACCGGCGCGCCTTGCCACCAATCCTTTCCGGTATGGTCCGGCAGGCGCGGGCGCAGCGCATCTACCGGCGACATGATCACCCCGCCGGGGAGGAATGCCCCCGAACCGACCTCGCCTTCCTCGTCATGTTCAATCTCCTGATGATCCACGCCGCCGCACAGCCGCCACAACGAGGCCAACTCGTCGGGGAGCCCAAACCCGAGGTGGTGCTTCAGCTGAGTGTCGGCGGCCTCGATGGCCTGCTCGTCGGCCGGAGGCAGCAGCGAGGCGTAGGAGACCGGAGCATTCAACTGCAGCCAACCGGTGAGGGAGCGCCAGGCTTCCCCGACATTCTGTTGACCGTTCATTCCCCCAACCTAACTGGCCGGTCGGGGCGGCCGGAGCCCCTCGAAGTAACCGGCCGCCCCGGCCGCCCCAGGCGGTCCTCCATCAGGAGGGCCGCCGCTGTACTCGGTGCCTTCCGCGAGGCGGCCGACTACGAACCCGAACTACCCGACACGGTAACGCGGTGCGAGGCCGCACTACGACGGGAGCTGACCCGCACTCAGAGCCACGGCGGAACGACGGAACCCCCCAGAGACCCGGCGGAAGAGTTCGTCACGGTGATCATCGCCCAGATAACGGACGCACCCGTCATCGAACTCGTCAGCCGCGGCCACCCCCCACCGCTGCTGCTCCGCAGAGGTGAGACCACCTCCCTGGAAACCGCCAGCCCATTGCCACCGCTCGGCCTGGAGGGACTCCTCAGCACATCTCCCGTGCCAGCCGAGAAATACCCTTTCGAACACGGCGACCGACTGCTGCTTTACACCGACGGAGTACTGGAGGCCCGCGACCCCGCCAGAAGCTTCTTCGACCTGCCCACACACCTGGCACAGCTGTACGACTTCACCCCACAGGCGCTGCTGGACCGCCTGCACACATCCCTCCTCCACCACACAAGAGGGCGTCTGGCCGACGACGCGGCAATGATCATCATCGAGCGGGACACACGCCACACCTCTGCACCGGCCGCCCCTTGATCGGACGCGGAACCCCTACCAGGGCAACGAGAAGCCGCTGTGGCGGTCGCCGACGTCGAACTCAGGCTTGACGGAGGCTGGTTGCTCCACCGCGTGCATGGTCGCCCCAGCCAATGGGCGCCGGGTGTGGCTTCCTACTAGATCGGCGTGGTCCGGGTGCAGTTCTTCCACTCCACCCACGGCCGGGCCCCGCCGTTCTTCGGGCCGGTGGCGTACGTCGGATCGCCGGTGATCGTCTGGTTCTTCTCCTCGTGCGTGATGTCGATGCCGAACAGCTTGAAGCCCATCGTCACTTGACCGGCGGAGATGCCGAAGCCGATGCCGAGGGAGGCGTTCCACCAGTCGGTGTTGGCGTTGTAGTCCAGGCGCGACAGCTTGCCCTTGTCGTGGAGCAGGCGCTCCAGGGGTCCGGCGTCGCTGCCGGGGACTTCCGCCGCGTCCGAGGGAGTGGGCAGGACGTCACTGGCGGGGAAGTCGCCCCGGCCGCGCAGCCAGTCCTCGACCGTCTTGCTGTCGGTGTCGTTGTCGAGGACAACCTCGGCCGACTCGGTGTGGATCTGCGACTTGATATTGCCGCCACCACCGCCCACATCGATCGTCACCGGCGTACCGGGAACATTGGCCCCCACACCGACCTGCACACCGGCACCTTCACCATTCTCCTGACTGGTCGTGATCACCAGCTTCTCCGGCCGGTGCTCCTTGCCGTCCTTCTCCTCCTGGTCGAACGTCGCGGCGTCGTACGTGACGGCCACCTGCTGCATCCGGGTCGCCTTCCCCTGGGCGCCCTGACCACCCTTGCCGTCGACACTGAAGGTGTAGACGAAGGTGATCTTCCCCGCGTCCACCCCGGTGTTGGTACGCAAGACCACGACGTCCTCGGTCATCGAACCGCTCAGCCCGTCCGCCGAGATGCTGCCGAGATCCTTGGACTTGCCGTTCTCGTCCTTGCCGCCACCGCCCTTCTTGAACCCCTTGCCGAAGCTCACACCCCCCGACACCTCGGTGCTGGTCTTGGTGATGTCGACGTCCGGCATCCGCTCCGGGTTGGCCGCCTGCATCTGCGACACGGCGCTGTTCTTGCACCCGACTTGGCTGATCGGCGAAACGGGCGAGCCGATCATCGCGTCGCATACGTCCGACTGCTTGAGCGCGGCAGCGAACTCCTCCGCGTCGGAAAGGTTCGCGGCGAGGTCGGCCTGCGGGTCATCGCTCTTGTTGGAGGCGAACACCCACTGCCCGCCCTGGCCCTTGCCCTTGCTATATGTGCCGTTCAGCGAGGCACTGCCGCCCCAGTCCTTCAGCCCCGGAATACCGGCCGAGACGCTGGCCGTGACACCCACACTGCTGTCGGTGACCCGCTCAAGGGTGACGGTGCCGTCCGACCACTGCTGGACCTTGAGCTGCTCAGAGCCACTGATCTTGATGAAAATAATCTGGATCACGACCGTGGTCTTGGTCTGATCCTGGGAGAGCAGGCACTTCGCGGGCTGGAAGGGATCGCCCGGCGGCCCCTCGGGTATCTCCCCGTCCCCGTCGTCGCCCCCTCCGCCGTCGTCCCCGCCACCGTCGCCGGAGTCACAGCCCTCCCCGCCGTCACCCGCGTTGACGATCCGGCACACCGCGTCCTCCAGGGCCACGGCAGTGTCGGTCGGGACCGTCAGAGCCAGAATCGCACCGACGATCGCCGCGACGACACCAATGAGCGCGACGTACTCAACACCGCCCTGGCCCCACTCGTTGGGTCGCAGCGTTCTCCGAGAGCTGTGCGTGCGCATCCTCTGGACCCCTTCGTCCTACCAATCGCCCCCAGCTGCCGGAACACTACGGATCGTCAGGGCCTATACGCAGGGCCCTGGGGCCCAACCCGGGGCCCAGCGGAATGACATATTCAGCTACAGACGGGGCCTACTCGGCTGATACGAACTCAGGTGCTGTGGCGCCGCAGCTCGGTCGGGGCTGGGGGCCGATCGTGGTCTCCTCTCTCGATCGCCGACACGGACCTCGAAAGGGCCGGCCAACGGGTGACTTGCCTGAGGTCCTGCCGACAGTTTGCTTCGCCGGGCGTTTGACGATCAGCTGTGTCCACCCGCTGCCTCCATACGCTCCTCGCTCGAGGAACGACCTCAGCACCAGCCACAGCCGTGGTCCACCGGCCGGTTCAGGGCCTCGGCGCCTGGGCAACGTGAAGGTCCCCGGGCGGGCCGCTGGAGCTGGGTGGAGCGAGGGGCGCGCAAGGACTCCTCGGGCAGATCGGGCGCACATACGGCCCGTGTGTGTGATCCTTTGCCGACGCGGCCGCTCGACTGCTCTCCTGCTAGTGGGTTACGGGCCGGCTTGCAGAGACTGCTTCCTGGCGGTGGCTGGCGGTGTACCGAAAGCTCGGATTCGAGCCGACCGGGGAGACCGGCTGTTGAAAAGGGACCGCAGGAGTTCGAGCCGGCGGTGACGTGACTTGAGGTCTGGAGCCTGAGCGCCGCAGCCTGTCCTGAGTGCTGAGGCGGGCGGGTCCGTTGTCAGCTCTTGTACGGGTGCGAGGCGCGGGCCGTGCGCAACGCCCGTGCCCACCAGGTCAGTTGGTCCAGCATGACCTTTGCCGTACCGATCGCGCCGTCCACCTCGTATGCCTTGCCGCCCTCATCGAAGTGGTCCCAGCCGTTATGGAAGCTGACGATTTCCCGAACGCTCGCGCAGTGCAACTCGGTCAAAACCAGACGCAGTTGCTCGACCGCGCGGAGCCCGCCGCCGACCCCGCCGTACGAGACGAAGCCGACCGCCTTGGCCTCCCACTCGGTGTGGTGCAGGTCGATGAAGGTCTTGAGTGAGGCGGGGAAGCTGTGGTTGTACTCGGGCGTGAGTATGACGTATCCGTCGGCGTCGGCCACCCGGGCGGCGAGCGCGGCCAGTTCGGGGGTGGGTGGGGTGCCCCAGTCGGGGTGGACGGTCGGCAGTTGGAGGCCCGCCACGTCGATGGTGTCGAGTTCGATGCCGCCGTACTCCGCCGCCTGGGTGGTGAACCAGTCGGCGACGACCGGCGCGAAGCGGCCCTCGCGACTGCTGCCGATGATGAAGGCAATCCGGAGGGGAACGGCGGGAGGGGTAGGGGTGCTGGTTGTGTCGGACATGGGAATCTCCTCGTGAAGTGGGCTGAGGGAGTGGGCGGTTCAGAGGGGGAGGGGTCCGCCGGCGAATGCGGCGGCTTTCCCGGGCGTACGGCTCCGAGGGCTGAGCAGCAACTGGACGACCAGCGCGACTGCCAGGCCGAGGCCCGACACGCACCACAGGACTATGCGCATCGCGTCGGTGAACTGGGCCGCGTGCAGGGCCTGTTCGGGGCCGGGGGCGAGGTTGCCCGCCGCGATCCGCCCCGCCAGGTCGGCCGAGCCCGTGCGGGCTTCGAGCAGGGTGAGCAGCAGGGCGCCGAATAGCGCCAGGACAGCGGCGGCGGTGCCGCCCTTGACCGTGTTCAGGACGCCGGAGGCCATGCCGGTCCGGGCGGGTTCGATCATGCCGAGCGCCTGGGCGTCGATGATGCCCACGGACAGGCCCTGTCCGATGCCGATGGTCAGCAGCGGGCCGGCGAGAGCGAGGGCGGAGATGCCGGGGTGGAGCGTGGTGAGCCAGCCGTTTCCGGACGACGTCAGCAGGAGGGACAGGACGAGCACGCGGCGGGCGGGGACGCCGAGGTTGACGAGCCGCGCGCCGACCGGGGGCAGGATCAGCAGCGGCGTACTGAGCAGCAGGAGCACCAGGCCCGCGTCCCTGGCCGTGCTGCCGCCGGTGCCCTGGAGGTAGCTGGGCAGGAAGACCAGGATGCCCGTGGTGCCCGCGCCGAGTCCGAAGGCGCCGACGAGCCAGCCGGCGAAGGCGCGGTCACGGGCCAGAGAGAGGTCGAGGATCGGCTGCCCGGTGCCGAGCGCGGTGCGCCGCTCGATCCGTACGAAGGCGACGAGCAGCGCGGCACCGGCGGTCAGTGGCAGCAGGGTGGGCGGGGCGAGCCACCCGGCCCTGGAGCCCTGTGTGACGGCGAAAAGGGCCAGCGCGAAACCGCCGATGAAGGTGATCGCGCCCGCGTGGTCGACACGCGGCCGTACGTCGGCCCGTGACTCCGGCACGAAGGCCGTGCAGAGGAGGATCAGGACGCCGACGGCGGCGAAGACGAGGAAGGTGGCGCGCCAGTCGAGCGCGTCGACCATCGTGCCCGCGAACGTCGGGCCGGTCGCGAGCCCGATGCCCACTGCCGTAGCGACCGAGGCGAAGGCGCGGGAGCGGGCGGCGCCGGTGAAGGTGGCGGCGAGCAGCGCGCCGCCGCTCGCCATGACGCCCGCCGCGCCGACCCCGGACAGGACGCGGGCGGCGTCGAGCAGGAGGATGTGGTGCGAGAAGGCGGAGGTCAGGGTGCCGGCCGTGTAGACGGCGGCGCCGACGGCGAAGAGGCAGCGGCGGCCGAAGAGGTCGCCGAGCGAGCCCGCGACGAGTGTGAAGGACGAGGCGGCGAGGAAGTAGCCGACGACGACCCAGTTCAGGGCGGCGCCTGAGGCGTCGAGGTCTGCGCCGATCCGGGGGAGGGCGACGGTGATCCCGGACATCGCCATGGGGAGGGTGAGATAGCCGAGGAGTACGACGGTGAGGGTGGCGGCGGCCCGGGTCCGCGGTAGTGGCTGCCGCGTTGGATCGGGGTCCTGCGGAGTGCTGGACATACGAGTAAAGTACAACGCACATGGCAATGAGTGCAACGCACGTTGTACTTTTTTGGTTTTCCTGGTTCTGGGCCACGGGCTGCGGACCATGGGTTACGGAAGAGGCTGAGATGGTGGATCAGGTCGGACCCTCGCCGGGGCGGGAGCAGGAGGCCGCAGGTAGGCCCGCACGCGCCCTGCGAAAGGGGCTCAAGGAGAAGCGCGAGGCCATCCAGGGCGGCGCGCGCACCGTTTTCGGCCGTGAGGGCTACACGCGGGCGAGCATCGACGCGATCGCCGCCGAGGCCGGCGTCTCCACCCGGACCATCTACAACCACTTCGCCGACAAGGAAGAACTCTTCGGCTCCGTCTTCCTGGAGAGCACCGCGTCGGTCACCGCGGCGTCCCAGGAACTGCTCGACCGGCACCTGCGCAAGCTCCGCCGGGTCGAGGACGTCGAGGACGACTTCCTCGCCTACGCGCGTGACTGGGTCGGCCAGGGCTCCGCACACCCCGACCACTTCGCCCTCGTCCGGCAGATCGTCACCGAGGGTTCGCGGATGCCGGCCGCCGTCATCGACGAGTGGCAGCGCACCGGCCCGCGGGCCGTACGGCGGAACCTGGCGCGGCGGCTGCGTGAACTCGCCGACGCCGGGCTGCTCGACATCGCCGCCGGCGCCGAGATGGTCGCGGCGCGGCATCTGAGCCTGCTGGTCGGGGGCGTGATGCTGGAGACGTACTTCGGGGCCTTGCCGATGGGCGCCGACGAGGCCGAAGAGTACGTGCGCGGCGCCGTGTGGGCGTTCCTGAAGCTGTACGGCGTGCCAGGAGGCGGCGCCGGCGAGTGACCTGGTCGCACGGCCCGGAACGGGGTGCGCCCACAAGGGCAGTTCCCGCTGCGACCAGCGTTCCGGCCAGCGGTTGCGGACCCGTTCGCAGGAGCGGAGCGACCAGCGCGGGCATTCCGTATTCGTCATCTTCGTCGGTGATCAAGTTCCAGTCCTACTTGCCCCGGTCCACAGGATTCGGCCCGTCGGTCCCCTCTTCAGGGCTCGCATGTTCACGGAGTCGATCGCGCAGCGGGGCCGGTCCAGCTCGCCGCAGGCAGCGCCCGGAATCCCACTCACGCAACCCCATGAGAAAAGACGACGAACGCCGCTTTATGTAGAGCGCAGTGGTTCGGCGATACTCACCACATGGGATACAACGCCTATGGAGCGGTGGTCGAGTGGGATCCATTGATCGCCCTCACCCGTGAACCCGAGTGGGGGAAGGTGTGGCTGTGGGACGAGACGTGCGAGCCGATGGCTCCGTTCCTGTCCGTGGAGGACATGCCCGGCACCAAAGGCCATTGGAACAGCCTCTGGTACTACGGCGACTGCCTGCGCCCACAGCTCACCCCAGAGGCCCGCACACTCACCGATACCGTGCTCGGCACGCTGACCACCGGCTATGTCTTCGGCGAAGAGTGGGAACCGAAGCGCCGCGATGACCTGGCGTCAGACGCGGGACCTCACGCTCAGCCGGAGCCGGAGGACTGGCGATACCTGCTGAACTACACCTTGCGCCCCGCCGGTGTGCGCGAGTTGCTCGACGCGGCCCACCGGCTGCCATGGGATCTCCTGACCCGTCTCGGTGAGGAATGCGACGCGATACCGCTGGAGCGGCGCGAACCACCGCACGGAGCGGTGCTGTGGTTTGACGACTTCCACCAATTCACGCTCTCGCACATCACACTGCTCGAGCGGGCCGCCGCCGGCGGCCACGGCGTCGTCACCATAGGCGGCTGGTGACCGAAGACGGCATGCTCATGGCTGATTCCGCACCGACGAAACGCCGCTCACGGATGTCGTCGGCGCGACGAGAGCCGCCTGCTTCACCTCATACTCTGCTTGTCGTCGTTTATGTAGAGCGCCGTGGTTCGGTGCCCTTCTTGTGGTGGGCGGGGCGGGTGTATGCCTGGCCGGTGGCGAGGACTCGGCCCACGCCGCGACGGGTGCCGTGCGGTGGTTCTTCGTGCCGAGCGCCCGGCCTTGGCCGGGGCGGGCCGGTTTCGGTGCACCGGCCGGGGAGCCGGTCCTCGCGCGCAGGTTTCTGAACCCCCTCCGGACTCGGGCGGGCGTGTCACACCGGTACGGGGCCCCTAAGCGTGCCCGTGAATCGGGTCGCCGGGTCGAGGTCCGCGCCCAGCAGGGTCGGTTGCGCAGACTTGCCAATCTCAGTCATGTGCGTGCACCGGATGAGCTGTTCGTCCACTCAGCCGGTGCACGCACGGCTCCCGGGCGAATCGGCTTGACCATCTACCCAATTGACTGTTAAGTCAATTATGCGTACTTTTCGCCCGAGCAGACGGGCCGTCATCGGCGCTGTCACATCACTCCTACTGCTCGCCCTCACCGCCGTGGCAGGCCCCACAGCCACCGCCGACAACCGCCCGTCGCCCTCAGCCGACCCCCAGGCAATCCGCGACTGGAACACCATCGCCACCGACACCATCAACACCAACCTCGGCGCCACCCACCCCTCCGGGCAGGCCGCCATCTGGCACGGCTTCGTCTCGGCCGCCGTCTACAACGCCGTGGTCGGCATCCAGGGCCACTACGCCCCGTACAAGTGGCGGGCGCGCGGGCCCTCCACCGCATCGCCCGAGGCGGCGGCCGTGACCGCCGCACACCGCGTACTGCTCACCTACTTTCCCGCCTCCCGGGCCCCGCTCGACGCCGCGTACGCCGACTCCCTCGCCAAGATCCCCGACGGCAGCGCGAAGACCCAAGGCGTGACCTTCGGCAAACGCGCCGCCGACCACCTCATCGAGCTGCGCGAGGGAGACGGCCGGTTCGCGCCGGTGGAGTTCACCGCCGCGCCCGCGCCCGGAGTCTGGCGGCCCACCCCGCCCGCACACCTGCCCTTCGTGGACACCTGGCTCGCCAGACTGCGCCCCCTGACACTCACCTCACCGGACCAGTTCCGTCCCGGCAAGCCGCCCGCCCTGTCCTCGGCCCGCTATGCCCAGGATGTGAACGAGGTGAAGACAATGGGGGCGAAGACCGGCTCGGCCCGTACCGCGCATCAGACCGAGACCGCCCTGTTCTTCGGGGGCAACCTCGTGGTGCAGCTCCAGACGGCGTTCCAGGACTACACCGCCCGTCACCACTTCCGCATCGCCGAGACAGCACGGATGTTCGCCGCCGCGAACGCGTCGGCGAGTGACGCCGTTGTCACCGCATGGGACGCCAAACTCCACTACGGATTCTGGCGGCCGATCACCGCCATCCACCTGGCCGACACCGACGGCAACCCCGCCACCGAAGCCGACCCGCGCTGGGAGCCGCTGCTCGTCACGCCACCACACCCCGACTACCTCAGCGGCCACGCCGCGGTCACCGGCGCCGTGACCCGGACCCTGACCGGGATCCTCGGCACCACCCGCCTCGACCTCACCATCCCCTCCGATGCCACCGGCACCACACGGCACTACGAATACGCCGACCAGCTCAACGAGGACATGATCAACGCCCGCGTCTGGGCCGGAATCCACTCCCGCACAGCGGACGTCAACGGGTGCCACGCCGGCAGCGACGTCGGCGCCTGGACGCTCACCCACTACTTCCAGCCACTACGCCCGGCACGCCCCCAAACCTCACCACTCACCCAGCCGTCGTGCCGGCAGGGCGAACAGAGCAGCACGTCCTGACGCCCGTTCTCAAGATCTCCGCAGCGGGACCATCCCCGCGTGATCGGCCGTCGAGCTGCTCGGTGGCAGCGTCGGACAGTTCGACCCTTCGAAGATGAACTTCCAACACACACTCCTGCTGCACAGACGCCCGCCTCCGGTTCACACACTCCGGGGGCGGGCGTCCTCGCCAAGTGCCACGAGAACGTCAACATGATCTGCCTTCACCGTGGCGGGACGCGGTCTCCCGGTGGACACGATGTTCGCGGCCGTCGCCTTGATGCGCCGTCAAGAGCTGTGACCTCCTGAAGATCAGCGTCCTGAAGATCAGCGATCTGGAGATGCTGGACCATGCAGACTCCGGGATGGCGCTCTGGCCGAGCAACGACGCCCCCGGGTCCTTCTGGCAGACCCTCGTAGAGGAAGGCGCCACCCGGCTCGCGGAACTCATGCGGCACTACCGGCCCGATGTGGTCGCCACCTACGACGAGAACGGCTTCTACGGCCACCCCGTTCGCCGCCGGTGAGGGCGGCGAAGTCGGCGTGCCGCGGCCTGCCCGGGCTTCGGGGTACGCCGCGCGCCGGGTGTGCTCGGCGCGCGCGCCCGGCAGATGCCGTCCGCCGAAGGGCGGCGGCCCCTCGCGTTCGCCGGGCGGGATGCCCCGGGCCGCGCTTGCGCGCGGGTGCCGGGGCTCCGGTGCCGGGGTTCGGGCCGGTCGGTCAGCGTTCGAGGAGGGCGATGCGGATGGCCCGTTCGACGTGGGCGGCGGTGTTGGCGTGGCCAGCGGCGTTGGGGTGGACCAGGGTGGCGCGCTTGCCGATGATCGCGCAGTTCAGCAGGGTGCCGGGGAGCTTGGAGGGCCAGTAGTTCTCGGCGTCGCCGCAGATGCCCTCGACCCACTTGGTGTCCGCGGGCTGGCAGGCGTCGTGGCCCACGCTGGAGGAGTAGACGTCGACGTAGCGGTCACCGAAGAAGTCCGTGACCTGCCGGATCGTGCTGTTCAGCTTCTTGAGGACGTCGTCACGGAGCCAGTCGACGTCGGCGTGGGTGATCGAGCCGACTTCGGTGAGGGAGAGGCGGTTGCAGGCGCTGCCGCTGTCCGGCAGGACGGCCGGGTAGCCCACCGTGATCACCTTGGCGTTGGGCGCGGCCTGGTGCACGTTGGCCAGCATCTCGATGTACTCGTCCTGGACCCGGGCGAGCTTGTCCTCGATGCTCTCCTCCCCCTCGGGCGGGTTGGTGTAGTGGTCGCGGCAGGACTTGCCGGCCACGCCCTGTTCGAGGCACTTCAGGAGAATGCCGCCGAAGGGCAGGCTGTTGCCGCCGACGCCGATGGTGACGACGTCGGTCTGGTCGCCCAGGCCGGCCCGCTCGGTCTGCGGGGCCACCGCCGGCCAGCCGCCCTCCGGGGGCTGGACAGGGCTGATCGGCGTCTGCTTCGCCGTGGCGATGTCGGCGATGGTGGCGGCGCCGCAGCTGACGTTGGTCAGGCTGACGAACCTGCCCGGCGGGAACTCGGCGAGCTCCCGCTCGACGACGTCGGGGTAGGCGTTGGTGGTGCGGTCGCAGCCGTCGCGCGACGCGTCACCGAGTGCGGGCTGCGGGTCACCGACGAAGACGCCGGCGGTGTACGAGTCGCCCAGCGCGGCCCACTCGTACTGATCGGCCGCGCCGGCGGAACCCACGGGCACAAGCGTGGACGCCGCCAGCGCGAGCCCGACGGCAAGCGCGCGCGTGCGCAGACGGGAGACAGGGTGTCGCATGGATCCTCCAGGATCAGCAAAAGACGCCCCAGGGCCGGAACGTGGCCCAGGGCGGAAGGCACCTCGGCCAAGAATTCACGTCATCGGCCTGCCCGATTGGAGAATCGGATCTACCATCCCCGATCGAGCTAAATGATCAGATCTTTCGCGCCGTCACATGCCGCCTGCCGACACCCCACCCTGGGCGGTCAATCCCAGAAACTCGCGCCGGTAGCCGTTCTCAGAACACTTCCGACACACGGCCTAGGTCCAGCCAGCGAGTGGATCTGGGTGAGCAGGCCGCGGCACCGGTTCCCGACCCGGGTCACCTCGCATCCGGGATCGTCATCGAACCCCGCCAACTTTCTCACCTGACCGGGGACACTGGCTCCCGTGAAGTACGTGTCGCGAGTCCCAGGCCCCCGCTGGACAAGCTGATCCACGACCTCTACTACCTCGAAGGCCCCCCGCCCTACGCATTCCTGACGTTGCCCCCCATGCCGTCCGCAGTACTGATCCTCAATCTCGGCGACCGCTTGCTGATCGGTGAACCGGGAGCGCGGCCGGCGGAGTTCACCGACGGATGCCTGTTGACCACGGGCACCCGCCGGCTCGCCTTCTCGTACCCGGCGGTCACGCGCTCGGTCGGGGTGCATTTCAAGCCGTGGGGCTGGGCACCGTTCGTCGGGATACCGGGCTCGGAGGTCCGTGATCTCCAGCTGACCCTGGAACAGACATGGGGAGGCCGCGGCAACGAGCTGCGCGACCGGCTCGACGCGGCATCCACCCCCGCGCACATGCTCGCCCTGCTGGAGCGGGAACTTCGGCGGCGGTTCCGGGACGCGGGTGCGGGCGTGCCGGACCTGGGGCTGGTGCGGCACACGAGCAGCAGAATCGCCGCCGCCTGGGGCGCGGTGCCGATCCGGGGCCTGAGCGAGGACGCCGGAGTGAGCACCACACACCTGGCCCGCGGCTTCCGACGGATCGTCGGCATCACACCGAAGCGGCTGGCACGCACCTATCGGTTCGCGAGGGTCGCGCTGAGCCTCGACATCACCGTGACGGCGGTCGGCTGGACCGATCTGGCGCTTCGCGCGGGCTACTTCGACCAGTCGCACTTCATCAAGGAATTCCAGACCTTCACCGGCTGCACGCCGACGGAGTATCTGGCGCTGCGGCGCCGGTTCCTGGCGGAACATCCGGGGAACGCGCTGGACGTTGGGCTGCTGCCGGGCGATTGGTCCCTTGAGGCCGCCAAACCCTGATCGGACGACGGACACCGCCCGGTCGTTCGATCCCTCGCGGGCGTTCGATTTCTTACAAGAGCGCGGGCCGGCCTCGCCCGCAGAATCGGCACATCACGACGCGAGGAGACTCCGTGAGCAAGGTAATCATGGGCTGTGCCGCCGTCTCGGTGGACGGTTTCATCGCCGACGAGAACGACTCGGTCGGCCCGATGTTCGACTGGGCGGGGAACGGCGACACCGAGTGGACCTGGACCGGTGACCCGGAAGAACATCCAATGCGCAGTACTCGCAGCTCCATCGAGTTCATCCGAGCCGTCTACCCGCGCATCGGCTGTGTGGTGATCGGCCGCCGCCTGTTCGACCTCACGGACGGCTGGGGCGGGGCACCGGCCGCCGGTGAGCATGTCTTCGTCGTGACGCACGAGCCGCCGACGAACTGGAAACACGCCGGGACCGCCCCGTTCACGTTCGTCACGGACGGGATCGAGTCGGCGATCGAACGGGCGCGGGCGTTCGCGGGGCCCGACCGGATCGTCGATCTCGCCGCCGGCCATGTCGGTGGCCAGGCGCTGCGGCTCGGGCTGGTCGACCAGGTCGTGGTGAACGTCGTCCCGGTCGTGTTCGGATCGGGCCGCCCGTTCTTCGGTGAGAGGGATACCGGAGCCGCCGTCCCGCTGGACAAACCCCGCCCGCGTGGTCCAGGGCGACCGGGTGACGCACCTGCTCTACGACGTCTCCCGCACATGAGCAGGGCCCTCATCACAGACCGCGGACCCGAATGATCCGGGAAAAAGAAACTGCTTCTCGGGCAAGACGGACAACTGTCCGCGATGGAAGGAGGCACCATGCCCAGACTGCGTGCAACGCGACGCCTGACGGTCTTCGCGCTCGGCATCACGGCTGGCGTCATCATGTCCACCGGGCCGGCGAGCGCCGACCTCCTCACGAATGTCGCCTTCGGCAATCCCGGCGATGTGCCCCTTGCCGGCGACTGGGACGGCAACGGTGGCGACGAGATCGGTGTGTATCGGCCGAGTACGAGCACCTTCTATGAACGTGTCGACGCCGACGCCACGTTCACCATCGCCTTCGGCAACACCGGCGATGTGCTCATCACCGGGAGCTGGGACAACAGCAGGGGTGATGAGGTCGGCGTCTACCGGCCCAGTGACAGCACTTTCCACCTCCGCCGCGACAACGGCAGTGTCGTCTCCCTCGCCTTCGGCAACAGAGGGGACGTACCTATCGCTGGCGACTGGGGCTCTGCCAACGGTGATGAGGTCGGCGTGTATCGCCCCGGGAACCGCACCTTCTATCCGGGGGAAGACTGATCGTTCGGCGAACGGCGGCCGTTCTGCGCTGATCTGGCTCTGCCGGGGCTTACGCCGGCCCGAACTGACCATCGCCACTTAGAACCGCCAACGGAAAACCACGCGGGCTCAGCCCGGTGAACGGCGCTATCCAGGGGCGCTGGATGTACTGATCGGCGTCGTCTACCGGCTTGCTCTGGTGAGCGTCGCGGGCAGACTGCGCGTCCTGTTGAGCCGACCGGTGTTTGGGCACCGGTGGGACGTGACCACCGGTGGCTCTTCAGTCGCCATCGGAGTGGGCGTCGCCGCAACCGACTGAATACCAGGGTTTGCCGAGTAGCGGTCCGCATGGAGCGGCGGGTGGCGCTGCCCGTCCGGTCCGGTCAACTGGGTAAGGAAGTCGCCGAGACTGACGCGGAGCCAGTTTGCTTGAGGCCGCTGAGAAGCCTTGACCTCAAGTGAGGTTAACGCTTCACCGTTGCCCCATGAGTACAGACATCGATGCACGGACACGCGAGGCCGAGATCGAAGCGATCAAGCAGGTCGTCGCCACGGTCGAACACGCCCAGAACAACGAGCTCCCTGACGAGTTCCTCAGCCTGTTCCGGGCCGACGCGATCTGGACAACGGGCGATGGCAAGCGCCTCTTCGGCCACGATGCGATCTCGGCCTTCACGCACCAGGTGCTTCCTGGCGGGATGCAGGGCCTGACGATGACGTTCGAGTTGGAACACGTGCTGTTCATCCGCCCCGACGTCGCCGCAGTCAAGCTGCGCCAGATGTACCAGACACCGGAAGGACCGGACGTGGGCTCTCCGCTGTGGATCATGGCGAAGGAAGACGGACGGTGGCTCCTGACGGCTTGCCAGAACATCGGCGTGCCCGACGACGAGTTGATGTCGCCGGATCGTCCCGTCTTCGGATCCAGGAGGTGAGACCGCCACAACTCGCTGGAGATTAGGTCCAAGACACGTTTGTCAAGCAATCTCCCCAGGGAGCAGTCGCGACCTGACCCTGCGAGGTCGAACCCGACTCCGCGCGACGAGACGCAGGGGCAACCCGTCGTCGGATTCGACGCCTTGCGTGCGAGACATGCCCCCGCCCGGTATCCACCGGGCGGGGGCCTGGCACGGCCGGACCGCATCACGGTCCGCGATAGTTGACGGTTACCGCGTTGCGGTGGCCAGTGCCGCGCGGATGGCGTCCTCGCCGACCGGCCGGCCCTTCTCGTTCGAGAACGGCCCGTACGGGGTTCCCCACACCGGCGTGCCCGTCGCCTGCCGCCAGCTGTCGGCCAGCGTTCCCGCGTCCACCACGCTGTAGCCGATGGAGTCGATGAATTCGGTCACCGCCGCCTTCGCCGGTGCGGAGTCACCGGCGATCGGCAGGTAGGAGCGGTCGGCGGCCCCAGCCGGGCGTGCGAGTGACAGCAGGTGCTTGAAGAAGATGTTGTTGAACGCCTTTATGAGCAGGGCGTCCGGGACGTACCGCAGAAGCAGCTCGCTCGAGGTGAGGGACTTGCTGTCGAGCTCGGGGATGTGCCCGTCACGCTCGGGGCCGTAGTTGCAGGTGTCGATGACCGTCTTCCCGGCCAGTGGCGCGGCGGGCACGTGGGGGAAGGCGCTGACCGGCACCGTGACCACGACAATGTCACCGGCCGCCGCGGCCTCTTCGCTCGTCGCCGCGGACGCCCGCGGTCCCAGTTCCCCGGCCGTGTCCACGAGCGTTTCGGGACCGCGCGAGTTGCTGAGCACCACCTGGTGCCCGGCCCCGACAGCGAGTCGCGCGAGGGTCCTGCCGATGCTTCCGCTTCCGATGAATCCCACAGTCGTCATAATCTCAACGTCCTTCAGAAGAGCCGAACTTGCCGATTGCCGGTCTCGTTACGATCCGGGTTCCCGTCGTCAGCCGGTGGGGAAGTAATAGCCGTTGTCCAGATCGGCGAGCAGGCCGGGCCCGGCGGGTTCCCAGCCGAGGGTCCGGCGAGTGATGAGGTTGGACGCCGGGTAGCTCCGCGTGACGATGTTCGTGAGGAACCCGAAGTGCCCCGGCGTCATCAGGGCATCGTTGGGAACGCTCACGGCGGGCAGGCCCAGGCGGCTGGCGATGGCCTCGGCGATGTCGCGGAACGTGATGCCCCCGTCGTCGACCGCGTGCCAGTATTTGCCGGCGGGCCCCTTCTCCAGCGCCAGGCGGAACAAGGCGGCGGCATCGCGGATGTGCACGGCGTTCCACAGGTTCGCGCCGTCGCCGTGGTAGCCGACGAACCCCTTTTCCTTCGCGAGCGCGATCAGCGTGGGGAGGAAGCCGGCGCGATCGGTCGTGCTGTGCGCGATGTTGGCGATCCGCACGACCGAAGACCGCACCCCCTGCTCGGCGAGGTCCACAACGGCCCTTTCCACGATGTTGCGGGCCAGCAGGGTGCCCTTGTGCTCCTCGCCGACGGGGAGGGCCGGGTCCTCCTCGGTGGCCGGCCGCTCCAGGTTCCCGGGCGAGCCGATGCTTCCCGCCGTGATCAGCGGCTTTCCAGTTCCCGCGAGTGCCTCGCCGTACGCGAGCATGATCGGGAGCTCCGCAGCGGCCACGGCGTCCATCCCGCCGGAGGACAGCAGATCCTGCCTGTGCGCGACGTGGATAACGCCGTCGGAGCCCGAGGCTGCCTCCTTGAGCTCGTCGAGATCCTGGAGGTCGCCCCGACGCACCTTCGCGCCGAGCGCGGACACGGCCGCCGCGGAAGCGTCCGACCGGGCCAGGCCGGTGACCTCGTGCCCGGCGGCGATGAGCTCGGGGATGATGTACGAACCGGAATGGCCGGTCCCCCCAGCGACGAAAACGCGCATCTAACTGTCCTTGTGAGCGTAGGTGCAGGGTCTTTTCGTGCCGTAAGTGAAATGGCGTAATGCGGCACGAGAGGTAGCGGTAGGGGTGTGCTCAGCCGAGAATGGTGATGCCGAGGGAGAAATTGGTGTGCTTGACGGAGTGGTTCATGAGGCCCAGCTCCAGCAGGCCGACGTTCTCCAGTGCCCGCGCCATGTTCAGCTTCCCGGTGTCCCAGGGGCGTAGCCCCAGGCTCTCGACGAACGCCGACACGCGTGCCTTCGCCTGCGCGTCGTCGCCGGCGATGAACACGTCCAGAGGGCGGTCCTCGGCCGGGTCGGCCGTCAGAACGTGGGAGAACACGGTGTTGAACGCCTTGACGACATGCGCGTCGTCGGGAGCCGCCTTGGCGATCTCCTGTGCGCCGGAACTGCCGTCGGGGACGACGAAGCGCTGCAAGTCGGGGGTTACGGGGTTGGTGATGTCGACGATGACCTTGCCGCGCAGCGCGTTCCCGTACTCCCTCACCACCGCCGCCGCGCCGGCGTACGGCGTGGCGAGGATAACGATGTCCCCGGTCGGGGCGGCCCCGGCCGTCCCGACAGTGGCGCCGCCGAGCGTGGCGGCCAATTCCTTGGCCTTGGCCGGGTCACGGCCGATGATTTCGACGGCGTTGCCGCCGGCGAGCGCCCGGCCGGCCAAAGCACTGGCCATGTTTCCCAGTCCGATAATGCTGATGCTGCTCATCGGTGTTCCTGCTTTCCGGGCTTGGCCCCTGCTGTCAACTTCCGCTGTCGAATTCTTGGGTCGAATTCACTTCGGCGCCCTCTAGCGCTTGTTTTCAGGCTGCCATCGAGTCCGAGTGGGTGTCCAAGACCTCTTTAAGCTGCGGTGATACCCTGAAGGCATCACCGGGCCGGGAGGTGCCATGGATCTCGATCTGCGGAAACTGCGTTACTTCGTCACCGTGGCCGACCGGCTGCATTTCGGCCGCGCCGCCGATGAGCTCCATATTGCGCAGCCGGTGCTCAGCCGGCAGATCCGCGCGCTTGAGCAGGATCTCGGGGCCTCGCTTTTCACCAGGGATCGCCACGGCGTAGAGCTGACAGACGCGGGTCGGCAACTGCTGGCCGACGCCGGTCCGTTGCTCGCCTCGACCCACGCGGTCCGCCGCCGGGTGTCCGCGGCCGCCAGCGGCAAGCGGCGGCTGATGGTCGGTTTCCGCGCCGGCATTGCCGTCACCCCGGCGGCCCGTGCGTTCGAGGACCGGCACCCGGACGTGGTCGTGGACGTGCAGCGGATCGAAGGGGACGACCAGGCTGCGATGCTGCTCGACGGCCGCATCGACGTCGGCTATGTGCGGCTGCCCATCGACGAGGCCGGCCTGCGCGTCACCCCGCTGTACACCGAGCCGCGGGTAGCGGTACTGCCGGCCGGTCACCGGTTGGCCGGCAAGGAGGAGGTCACCGAGGCCGACCTGGCCGGTGAACCGCTGGTCTGGCACGGTGACCCGAGCACGCAGCCCACCAGGCGCCCGCTCCGCAATGCCGGGTACCCGGTGCGCGGGGTGGACGAGACGCTCGAGCATGTCGGGGCCGGACGGGGAATCTCCTTCCTGGCTCGTTCGGCGTCCGTGTTCTACTCGCATCCAGATGTCGTCTATGTGCCCATCCCGGATCTGGTGCCCGAACAGGTGTGCCTCGCGGTGGCGGCATCGCACACCTCGCTGGTAGTGGATGACTTCGTCACTGCGGCTCAGTCGACGGCCGAGATCACGGCGGAATGTGGGAACTATGAGATGTGGCAGCTTGGAGGCGATGCCGCCACAAGGCACGCTTGAGCGGTTCGACTGACCCCGTTCATCATGCGCCGAGACGGTTCCGTTCTTCGGCCGGCAGTTGTCTGAAGGGGCCCGGAAGCACCTGCGACCGACTCGAAGTATGTGTTGCGGACGCGGCTCAAGTCGGCTGATCGCCCTGTCGTCGGAGCGGCGCCGTTCACCGACGGTCTGCTGTTCGTAGCGTCGGGAGTCGGTTCTACGGGGCAGGCAATGGGTGCGGGGCGCTTACCTTGCCGTTGCGGTTCGAATCCCCAAGCTGACCAGCACAGCTCCCGCCAGACGACTCATCCCACGGCGGAACCGGGGCGTGTCGATTGCCGAGCGCGCGGCGGCTACCACAGACGTCCAGAACAGCAGCCAGACAACGACGACGACCACATGTGCGATCGCAAGCGCCGCGATCTGCGGCGCGATGGGACGGCTGGACGTGAGGAACTGCGGAACGAGGGTGAGATAGACCGACGCCGCCTTCGGGTTGAGGACGTTGGACCACAGACCTTGCCCGAAGCCCCCAAACCGAGCCCACGGCAGGTGCCACCGCACCCGTCTCGTTGCATCGATGCCTCGACGTGCTGAGCGCCACGTGGTCACGCCCAACCAGATGAGATAGATCCCGCCCAGGATCTTCACCACCGTCAACGCGTGCGCCGACGACATGACAAGGGCCGACAAGCCCACTGCGGCGAACGCTGCATGCACCAGGAGCCCACACGCTGAGCCGTACGTGACGAGCACACCGTCGGACCGCGAGCCAGCGATCACCCGCTGTGTGACAAGGGTGAAGCTGGTGCCGGGAATCAACGTGAGAGGTGTGACTGCGGCCACGAAGCCGAGTACCTGTTGCCACTGCACACAACGAGCATAGGCGGCGGTAGCACCCCCAACCACCCCTTCCCCGGCGGCTCTTCCAGCCTGGGCGGGGGGACCGCGGCGTCTACCTCGACTTGAAGTTCATTACGGGACAAGCCTCAGAGCTCGCCACACGATCACGATCGGTGCTTCTTCAGTCGCAGCCGGCAGATGATGTTGCAGGCCAACGAGGCGAACGTTTGGTGGAGTTCGAGGCGCGCCGCTCCAGCGCACGGCCAGGCGCTTGAACTGGTGCAGCAGGGCGGGGGACTGCTCGACGACGTAGTGGAGCTTCCCCACGCCCTTGATGTTCGGGGCGCCCCTCCGGGAGATCACCGGCATGATCGTGCGACTCCGCAGTTCCCGGTGTACGGCCTTCGAGTCTCCAGCGGCAGGAGTTGCCCGCGATGTCCTGATGCAGGACAGCGACAGGTGCGCGGGCTCCCGCTGGGACTACTGGGCGTCGCGCCGGCGGCGCGCGCGCTCGAACTCATCGACATCCGATATCCAGGGGCCGTGCTGTTCGAGTGCGGCGCAGCCGCCGCGGACGAAGGTGCTCACCAGGTTCCGGTACCCGCCGATTCCGTCGACCAGGCTGTACTCGACCCGGTACTCGGGATCCGACCCGCCTTCACCCTCGTGCACCGTCGTGATCCGGGCGATGGAGTCCGCGTAGAAGTGGAGCTGGATCCCTTCGCCCATCTCCTCGTCCTCGATGGTGAACACTTCGTTGTCTCCGGCGGAGCGATCGCCGACGAACTCCCAGAACTCCGCGGAGGCAGTGCGGGGACCGTCCGAGAGCCACTTCTTCTCGACACCCTTGTCGTCGGTGAACGACAGGATCGTCTTCCTCGCACTCTCGCCGAAGCCGGCGCGGTCGCCGCCGGCCTCCTCGTCGTCTTCCATGGGTGTGCTCCTGGAGCGGTCCGTGGCCTCCGAGCACATCAGGAAGCTCACGGTACGCACCGCGTCGTCGACGAGCTCAGGGTGTGCACGGCGCACGGCCGCGTCGACCGTCGTCGCCATCCGGTCCCAGTCGCGCTTGTCCGTGGCGCGCTTTCCCCGTCGCGGATCGCGGCCGATCCGCATCCCGGCGCACGCCTGCTCCGCGGTGGCGATCACCCGCATGACCTCGGGCAGCAGCGCGGGGTCGACGGCATCGGGCATCCGCCTCGGAACCGTCGCGCCGTGCAGGTACTGGCCCGTGTACTTCAGAATCGCGGCGTCGAGTGGACCGAGTACTGCTCCCCGCTCGGCGCGACGGCGGTTCGATTGGTATTCCTGAGCTCGTTTCCCGTTGGACGTCTCTGTCGCCGCGCGCATCGCCGCGTAGACCTGACCGCGCTCGAGCAGACCGATGTCGGCGCCGTGGGCGATGAGCCGGCCCCTGTCCCACCGGATGCGTTGGAGGAGCGCGTCGACGTCCGCGGGCGCGGCAATGAGGATCGGGTCCAGGAGCGCGACGGCGGCGTTCTCGTCGAGCCGGCCCCGGGTTCCGGCGTCGTCGCACAGCGGAAGGACCGCACTCCACAGCAGCAGGTGTCTGGCCAGGTCCTCCCGGATCACCGCGAGATGGGCTTCCCCGATCGAGAACGTGAACGTGCGAGGCTCATGGTTGGCGTCGGCCCCGGCACCGAGCATCAGCTTCAACTCACCGTCCTCGCGGATCACGTTCGGGATCCAGCCGCTCCTACGGGTGAAAACGATGTCTCTCATGGACTCAGTCTTCCCCATCAGACGAGACCGGCGAGTCCTGCCTGCCCCGATCTGACCGGCCGCTTTCGTGTACACCCACGCCGTCCAGAGCGAGCGGGCTCGTCATGGTCAGCCGAAGACGAGCTCAACGTCCCTGTCCAAGCAGAACTCCATGACGGTGACCAGCCGGCGGGTGTCGTCGAAGCGTCCTTGGAGAACGGGTTCGCTGTCATCGTGTTGCCGCCGGCAGATGATTGCTTCCAGCGGGGGCAGCATGGCCGCGCATTGAGCGGGCGTAAGGTCCGGACCGTCGTCATCTGGATGGTCGAGAAGTGGAGCCAATGTTGTGGAGACGCTGCTCCACGGGCGGTCTCCGCCGAAGCCGCACTTCTTGGGGAGGCTGAACCCCTCGGCCCGGGCCAGCCACTCCCTGAACACGCCGAATCCTGTGTAGGACCACGAGACGTCGGGGCTGGTCACATCCCCGTCTCCGGGGAAGAGCACGATCCCCATCCTGCCCTCCCCGTTCGTCCGGTGCCCAGGATCGGGCGTAGGAAGCACGCCGGCAACTGAAATGATCTGCCGCACGGCCGGTGCGATCACGGCGTCGGACCGGGTCCTGCTGGTCGCCGCGCACCGGGTGTACGCACGGCGACCACGGCCAATTTCACGGTGAGTCTGAGCTGGAGCCGCCGTGACACCGAGGAATCAACTGGAGAGGATCCTCGGAGGAGTTGACCGAGACGTCCAGACCGGGGGCACGATGTCAGGGACCGCGTACGGGGCGTCGTCGAGTCCGGACGAGGCCCTGGCCTCGTCGGTCGTCCGGATCACGGGGCAGAACGGGTCGCCGAGCGGCGCGGGTTTCCTCGTCGCCGCGGATCTGGTGCTGACCTGCGCCCACGTGGTGTCGGACGCGTTGGACCAGCCCCGTCACGAGACGGTGCCCGCCGGGAGGGTGGTCAACGTCGAGCTGCCGCTGGCCGAGCGCCGGGAGGATGCCGGACCCGGGGTATGGCCGGCCGAGGTCGAGCAGTGGGTGCCGATCAGGACCGGCCACGCGGGCGACATCGCGGTGCTGCGGCTTCGAGAGGCGATCCCCTCCGCCCGTCCCCTGCCGATGGTCGACGCGGCGAGCGTATGGGATCACGGAGCGCGTGCGGTGGGGTTCACGGGTGGCGAGCCCGGGGAGACCTGGTTCCGCGGAAAGCTCAGCGGTGCCACCAGCGAGGGCTGGCTCCAGCTCTCCCGGGCGGACGGGCAGGCCGCGTACGTCCAGCGCGGATTCAGCGGCAGCCCGGTCTGGGACAACGAACTGGGCGCGGTGGTCGGGCTGCTCGTGGCCGCACAGCCGCAGCAGGACGCGCAGCAGGCGTACGTGCTGCGTACCAGGAGCGTGCTGCAGGAGGTTCCCTCGCTCGCCGCCGTCGTGAGTCCGCCCACACCTTTCCGCGGCCTGGCGCCCTTCCAGGAACACGACGCGGACGTCTACTTCGGCCGTGACGGCGACATCGAGCGCGTAGTCACCGCACTGCACGGTGCCGACACCGCTGTCACCCTGTACGGGCCGTCGGGCTGCGGGAAGTCGTCACTGGCGCTGGCCGGGGTGGCTCCGCGGATGCGGCGGGCCGGGTACGAGGTGTTCGTGGTGAACGCCGGACAGGTCTCGTCCCTTCGTTCCGCGCTCGCCACCGAACTCCACGAGGCCGTCCGTACCGGCCGGTTCGGGCCGGCGCGGGCGGACAGCGTGGACCAGGTGGAGGCGTGGCTCGCGGACAAGGGGCTCACGGACACGCTCCACCGGCTCCGCGGCACGGCCGCCGGCAAGCTGCTGATCGTCCTCGATCAGGCCGAGGCGCTCCTGGACCGCACGGAAGCCGAACTCGGCGAACTCGTGGAACTGCTCTTCCCCGACCGTCTGCCGGCCACGGCCGGACGAGTGCTGCTCACCCTCCGCGCGGACTTCATGAACGCCGCCCTCGAACACCCGCGCCTGGGACCTGTCCTGCGTGGTGGCACCACGCTGCCGCTCACGCCGATGTCCCGTGACCAGCTCCGAGAGGTGATCACCAAGCCGGTCGAGACCGTACCGGCGGTGGAGTACGACCCGGGGCTCGCCGGGCGCGTACTGAACGACACAGGCGGCGAACCAGGCGTCCTCCCGCTGCTCGGCTTCGTCCTGGAGCAGTTGTGGGAGCACCAGGTGGCCGGCCGTCTTCTGGCCACGACGTACGACGACATCGGCGGGGTGTCCGGTGCGCTGCGCCGCCACGCGGAGACGGCGTGGCGGCACTGCGTCCCGTCCGGGAACGAGGCTGAGGCGCTGGCGCTGCTGACCGGGCTGGTGCGGGTGCTGCCGGGTGGCGAGGCTCCACTGCGCCGCCGGCTGACCCGCGACGAGGCCGGAGAGGGACGCTGGCGCCTGGCACAGGCGCTGGCGGAGCGGCGCCTGCTGGTCCTGCACGGGGACGAAGGGCGCCCGGAGAGCGCCGAGTTGGCGCACGAGGCACTGATCACCGCATGGCCGACACTGGCCGATCTGGTCCGTGCCGACGCCGACTTCCTCGCCTCCCGGGCGGAGGTGCAGCACGACCTGGAGCGGTGGAAGAAGGCGGACAGCTCGGCGGACCTGCTGCCCGGCGACCTTCAACTCGCCGCCCTGAAGGTGAGGTTACGGGGTCGCGAGGCGGACCTGACCGAGGAGCAACGGGATTTCCTCGCGCTTGCCCGCCGACGCCGGCAGGCGCGGCGCGCCCGGGTGCGAACGGGGTGGATCGTGGTGGCGTTGACCCTCGTGCTGATCGCCGGGCTCGGCACATTCCTCATACAACAGTCTCAGGTGAGCGCGAAACGGGCGGCGGAGGGCCAGTCGAGGTCTCTTGCGATTCAGTCGGACGAACTGACGGACAGCAACCCCGCTCAGGCAGGCCTGGCAGCTCTCGCGGCGTACGACATCGCACCCACACAGGAGGCCCGCAGCGCGCTGATGCGGCGGTACGCGGAGCTGAAGGGTGCGGCGTGGGTGCTGGCGGGAACTCAGGGAAAGATAGTGGAGGCGGACGTCAGCGATGAGGGAACGGTGGCCCTCGTGACGAGCGTGACGGGCCGCGCGACGTTGTTCGTCCGTACGGCCGACGGCAGCGTCCGGCATGAGCAACTCCGTTTCGCGGACGACCTCCTGTCCCCTGTGGTCAGCTCCGACGGCAGCCGGATCGCCTACGTGCGTGGCGAGGACGGCGTGGTGGTCTGGCACGACGTGACACCCACGGGAAAGCGACTGGCGGGACCGATGGGCGTCCTCCGAGGCGCGCTCATGGAGCCCGAATCGCTGCCTGACGCGGACCGCCGTAACACCATGGACTTCTCTCGGGACTCCCGTTTCCTGGTTGCCGCGTCCGTGTCGACACGGCCCGTGCGACTGTGGGACCTGACGACCGGGCGGCCCCGGGCCCTGCCCAAGCAATTCCGTGGCCTGGACAGCGTGTGGTTCGGGCCCGACGAGAACACGGTTGTGGCCAAACGACTTCTTCCCCGCCCCTCGCTGGTGAAGGTCGACATCGCCACAGGCGCCATACACGAGTTGTCCCGTGGAGCAGCAGTCGCAGTTTCGGGGAACGCCGCCGTGGCGGTCTTCTGCACGGGTACGGGTCCGCAGGCACGGTTTCGCGTTGTTCGTGTATCGGACGGACAGGTATTGAGAACCGTCAGCATGGACAAATATAGGTATGACTGCACGCTCTCCGACATCGCTGTCGACGGCACCGGTGACTACTTCGCGGTCGTGAACAAATCTTCCAACTACTGGGACCTTGTCGGTACTCACCCCGGTATCGCGACGCGGACGTATTTCCTCGGCCCCGATCCGCTGAGTTACTCCAACCGCGCCGAGTACTCCGCGACCGTCGACGCTCCCCCCTTCCTTGTCGGGACTCCTCATACACCAACCTTGGTGACGAACGAAGGAAACGCGCTCAAAGGGTGGGCGCGAACGCTGTACAACGACAGCACGGACCCGGAGCCGCAGCTGCTCGGCGACGGCAGCAGGATGGTCATAAGGGCAAGAAAAGACGAAGCCGATCTGCTGCGGGTCGTGGAGACCGAGGGCGAAGGGGGGACTCTGTCCGAGGTCAAGTCCAGCCCCGTTCCAGAACCATATGTGCCCCTTGAAGTAAACGCGCCAGGGACGCTAGTGGCGGATGTCTTGGAAAGGCACCGGGTCGTGGTCCGTGCGCTTCCATCTCTACGCCGGGTGGCGGAGTTTCGCACCGCGAAGCCCCCCGCTCCGGAATCACGGAAACGGCAGGCGATCTTTCTCAGCTTCCATGGCGACAACCGGGTCGTTACAACGTCCGGTTCCGTCGTGGAAAGCTGGGACGCCCGAAGTGGTCGACGTCTGTCGCGGCCCATTGATCTGCGCGATGTACGCCTGACCAAGAAGAACCGGTCCACCTTCACTGTGCGAGACCATCCCAAGCCGGGGTTTGTGAGCGTAACGGTGGCCGGTGAGCCGTACATGCACGCCGTCGACCTCCGTACAGGAAAACCCGAGAAAAAGCTCCGCGTACGTCTCGCCGATGACCTCTATTCGGCATCCTTCCTGGCTGACCCGGAGTACGTAACCGTCCTGACCACGGCCCAGATGGCGGAGCTCTGGTCGGTCCACCCCGGGCAGCCGGCGAGGAGAGTAGTGGGGCCGTTCGGGCCACTCACCGACCACGAGTGGTCACAGGAGTGGTCGCTGCGCCCTACCGAGGGAACCGGATTCCTCCTCGCCTACAAGGGCTCCATCCACTTCCTCAAGGCGGACGAACCCGGATACCAGGACATCTACGAATTCGGCGAAGAACAAGCTTTCCCGGCAGCGACCAGTGACGGCAAGGCGATACTCCGCGACCCCGCGAACCTTGAACCCCACGACCTGCTCCGCCTCGACCCCGCCCTCTGGAAACGCCATGTGTGCAAGGTCCTCGGCCGGGAACTCACCGCGGACGAGCGCCGCGGACTCGTCCTCAGCGTGCCCACCGACATCTGCCCTTCCTGACGGTCGCGACGCCGGTGGCAACGTGCAGGGCTCGTCAGGGGCCCAGGCCCTGTCCGGGGTCTGGGACATTGACTCTGTTCGCGGTGTTCCGCAACGCGGGGCGGAATGTGCCGCGGGTTCCGTACGCGCTGCGATGCCGTACGAGGGTGGCTACCGTCGATCGTATGGAACGAGGCGGCGCGGTCCTGATCGACATCGACGGAGTACTCACGGTGTCCTGGGAGCCGCTGCCCGGCACCGTCGCGGCCATGGAGCGGCTGCGCGCCTCGGGGCGCCCCTTCGCACTGGTCACGAACACGACCTCGCGGACTCGTGCCTCGATTGCCGAGCGTCTGGCCGGGGCGGGGTTCCCTGTCACGGTCGACGACATCCTCACCGCGCCGGCCGTCACCGCCGTGTATCTGCGCGAGCACTGTCCGCGCGCTCGTTGTCTGCTGCTCAACGCCGGTGACATCCGGGACGATCTGCGGGGTGTGACGCTCGTCGACGACACGGATCCGGACGCCGACGTGGACGTGATCGTCGTCGGAGGGGCCGGCGAGGAGTTCGGTTACCCGGCCCTCAACCGCGTGTTCCGCCACCTGCGGCGCGGAGTCCGCCTCGTGGCGATGCACCGCAACCTCTTCTGGCGCACCGCCGACGGCCTCAGCCTCGACAGCGGAGCCTTTCTCCTGGGCCTGGAGCGGGCTGCCCGGGTCGAGGCGGAGATCACCGGCAAACCGGCGGGGGCGTTCTTCGCCGCCGCGCTCGACCACCTCGGCGCCGAGCCGTCGACGGCGGTCATGGTCGGGGACGACATCGAGTCCGACGTACTCGCCGCACAGCGGGGCGGGATCACCGGCGTCCTCGTCAAGACCGGCAAGTACACGCCCGAGACCCACCGGGCGGCCACGGGCACACCCGACCACGTCATCGACTCCTTCGCCGCGCTGCCCGCCCTCCTGGAAAGCCTGGCCACGGGCTCCGGCTGAGCCGGGACGGCTCTCGACGCGACTCGTGCGCAGCGCCGCCTCGACGCGGCCGTCTCCCACGCCGCCGCCGTCAGGCAGTCGCGTGTGCTTCCAAAGCGGTGGCGATCACCTTCGCGGTGGCCTTGTGCGTCACCCGGGCGGCGAGGCGGTCCAGTTCGGCCAGCGCGGGCCCACTGTCGACCCGGCCCAGGGCGAGAGCCCCCGCATGCGCCACCTTCGCACTGCGCGGGCCCCGCCCGGGCACCTTCGTCAGCGAGGTCTCCACCAGCGCCCCAAGCGCACGAGCCGAGTCGGAATGCGGTGGCAGCAGCGACAACAGCCAGGCGAGGCCACGCAGCGCGAGGGCGTTGTAGGGGTCGAAGACCTCGTTGAAGTTCCGGTCTTCGCAGAACACGGCTCTCACCCGGAAGGTACGCGGAACGCCCACCAGAGCGAGCCAGGACACCACCTTCTCCCGCACCTGCTCAGGGCCCAGCGGCTCGACGAGCTGACGGGCCAGCCTGTCCCACTTCGCGCTGGGCTTGGCGGACGTGGCGGTGAGGGCGTGCGCGAGCAGCGCCCGCCACGGGTCGTCGGGACCGGGACCCACCTGCTCCAGGGCACGCTCGGCCCACTTCTCACCCACGTTGAGGACCGGGTCGGTGGGTTTCTCACCAGCGCGGCCGAGCGGCGCGGCCGGGAAGCCGTATTCCATGCCACTGCGGCGGAAGGCGGCAATCGCGGCCGGCGTGAGGGCACGGCCGGCGGCCAGCTCCGCCTCCACCAGAACCGAGAAATGGTCCTCGTACCAGAAGGAGTGGCATTGGCCGAGGTCGTCGAGCACCTCGATGCGCTCGGCGGACAGTGGGTCCTCGGGGAGATCCGCGGCGAGGATCCCCGCCAGAAGCAGTGTCCGCGCCCTGAACTCGGCGGCCTCATCGAGGCGGTGGTAACGCTCGATCAGGGAACGGGCGAGGCCGCGACGACGCTCTTGAGGGAGATCGCGCAGCTGGTCCAGAAGCTGCACCGACCAGCCGACGCCCCGATAGCCGCTGTCGGTGACTCCCATGGCGTTGAGAGTCCTGTCCGCGAGCCCGATGTCACCTGCGGCGATGTGGTTCGGAACATCTTGCATCTCGCTCAACCCCCCACCAGCGGAACCAGGTTCGGAAGGGTCACCTCGGCGTCCTCGGGCTTCTGGAAGACCCGCCGCCGGATCAGCTCACGTACGGTCAGCCGCTCTTCGGTGATCTCCAGCTCCCAGCCGTCGGAGCGGCCACCTCTGGTCGTCTCGTCGGCGAAAGTCATCTTCCTCATGCCGACTGACACTAGGGGACCCCTCTGACATCGGACTCAGCCGGTGGGTCCGGTCGTTCACCTCTACTGGCGTGCGGGCGCAAGCGGCTGGGCCGGTGTGGGACTGACTTCGCCCGGCCGTGAACTCGTCGGGACTCTGATCGGTCAGTCGGGCTGCTTCTCCATATGCGCGAGGATGCGGTTCGAGATCCGGGCGAGCGTGTCGAGTTCTTGCTGGGTGAGGGCGTCGACGAACAGTCGGCGGACGTGTGCGACGTGCATGGGTGCGGCGTCTTCGATCGCCTTGTAGCCGGCCGGGGTGGCCACGATGAACGCTCCGCGTCCGTCGTCGGGACATTCCTCCCTGGTCAGGAGCCCGCGCTTCGTCATCCGCCCGACCTGGTGGGACATGCGGCTCTTCTCCCACTCCACCAGCTTGGCGAGGTCCAGGAAGCGCATCCGGCCGCCGCCCCTTTCGGTGAGACTCGCCAACACGATGTAGTCGGAGGCGGACATACGGGAGTCGGCCTGGATCCGGCGGGAGAGTCGTCCGATGAGCGTCTCCTGCATGCGGATGAAACTGTCCCAGGCGGCCTTCTGCTCCGAGGTCAGCCAGCGAGGCGTTGCGTTCATGGAGAGAGTCTAACGAGAACGTTGACAGCTCATCTATTCCGTTGACGTGGCCGATTCCGACCGATGCCCGGAATGTCCGGGGGCTCTGCGAGCGTCGGCATCCTTGACGCCTCACGGCTTGCGGTCGGTCACGGAAGGTGTCCTCCGCTCCGGACTGTCTCTCCTCGGTACGTCAGGTCCTCCTCGCTCTGGTCCACCTGCGGTGCCGGGATGCCTGCGCCCGGCTTGCCGCCGGATTCGGCATCGGGGCCGCGACCGCCTGCCGCTGCATACGCGAAGCCGTCCAGGCCTCGCCGATCCGTTCGGGCGGCTCGGAGCCACACCGCCGCGCGACAGCGCGGGGTCATCGGGGCCCTTGTCGGCGCAGGTAGCCGCGTCAACGACGTGGTGAAAGCCGTCCTCGTCCTTCACCACGCGTCAGTGCCCCAGCGGGCCCGAACGCCCGCAGGTCGGCATCTGGTTGACACATCAACACATCGTCATTAATTTAGGTGACGCATCACCTAATCGGATGGGGATAGACCGCTACTGATGCGGAGGCCGCCCAAGTAGTGGGCTGTATGAACCGATTCAGCGTGCGGCTGTATCGCCGGCGTGAGATCGACGGTGTCCCGTCCATGCCCGCAGACACGAACACCCGGAGAGAGATCCCATGAGCACTGAGAACAAGGCCGGACTCAACGCACTGCTGACGCCCGAGGAGAGCGTCCTCGTACTGATCGACCACCAGCCGTTCCAGTTCGCCAACCTGAACAGCCACGAACCGACGATGGTCGTCAACAACGTCGTCGGACTCGCCAAGAGCGCCAAGGTGTTCGACGTCCCGACCATTCTGACGACCGTCCTGGAGGAGCGTGGCGGCCTGCTCGTCCAGGGTCTGCAGGACGTGTTCCCGGAGCAGAAACCGATCAACAGGACCTTCATCAACACCTGGGAGGACGAGCGGGTCGTGGATGCCGTCAAGGCGACCGGGCGCAAGAAACTGATCCTCGCCGGCCTCTGGACGGAGATCTGTCTGGCGATGCCGGCCATACAGGCCGCGGGGGAGGGCTTCGAGGTCTTTGCCGTCACCGATGCCTCGGGCGGTGTCTCGAAGGAGGCCCACGACATGGCCGTGCGGCGCATGGTCCAGGCGGGCGTGGTTCCGATCACCTGGATGGCCGTGCTGGGCGAGTGGCAGCGCGACTGGGCCCGTGAGAAGACCGTGGCGGGCGCCGCCGAGGTCCAGCTCCAGCACGGCGGTGCCACCGGTGTGGCCTTCGCCTGGGAGATGCAGCTCCTGGCCACGCCCACCGGAAGCGGGGCCTGACAACGCTGCCGCCCCGGCACCGATCCGTATCGGGTACTGCCTGTCGCTGAGCGGTCCGCTCGCGGACAACAGCCGGTCGGCCCGTCTCGCCCATGAGATCTGGCGGGAAGCGATCAACAGCCGGGGCGGCCTGCTCGGCCGCCCGGTCGAACTCGTCTGCTACGACGATCAGGGGAACGCGGATCTCGTCATCGGTGGATACGGCACCAACACCGTGCTGCCGGCCATGCCGTTGATGGTGGAGCGGGAGCGCTTCTTCGGCGCAGTAGGTGCACCGGCATTTCGTGAGTACCTACTTCGACGCTCACGGCATGAATAAGTTGATGCGTCAACCGAATGGGGCTAGTGTGGAGCACGGCTCATACGGAGGAAGTAGTGGAGGACACGACATGGCCGTGGAAGTGAGTGACGTTCCCGAAGCCAAGCGGTACGAGGCCCGGGTCGACGGAAAGGCCGAGGTCGCGGGTGTCGCGCAGTACATCCGTACGACGGAACTCGTCGCGTTCGTACACACCGAGGTCTCGCCGGAGTACGAGGGCAGGGGAGTCGGGTCGGCGCTCGCCCGCACCGCACTCGACGAGGCGCGCGCCGCGAACCTGCGGGTGCTGGCCACCTGCCCGTTCTTCGCGGGGTGGATCGCCCGGCACCCCGACTATCAGGACCTGCTGTACCAGTCCCGCAGCAAGGTCAGCGACTGAACAGCCGGGCACGGAAGCGACAGAATCGACGGAGGCCGGTATGGGCGGCGGAACCGAGAAGAAGGCGTACGAGGGCCGGTCGATCACCGTGACCTTCGAAGCCAGGCGCTGCTTGCACGCCGCCGAATGCGTCAACGGCCTGCCGGAGGTCTTCGACACGGCCAAGCGCCCGTGGATCCGGCCCGACGGTGCCGAGGCCGAGCGCCTGGCCGAAGTGGTGCGGCGCTGCCCCTCGGGTGCGCTGCGGTACGAACTCGCGGACGGCGGGATGGAGACCCCGGACCGGCCCGCGTAGATCGCGCGCAACAGCTGATCGAGCGCGGCGAGTTGAGCGCGGAGCACGCCGGAAGGCCGGCGCGTCGAGACCAGGGTCCTCCTGTGCGGCTGCGGGTGCCGGTCCAGCGGACGTACCCCCTCGGCGAGGTGGCGGCCGCACTGGAGGTCGGCCGGTCGGGGCACCTGGGCGGCAAGCTCGTACCGCTCTCACTCCGACTTGAGCATTCAAGTCAACAGTCGGGGGTTGCGGCACCGTGGAGCGCGCGACCTGAAGATCCGCGACGGCGTCCGGACCAAGGCCGGCGGTGCAACCGTCACCCACGTCTCCGGGCCTTGACGCCCACAGCGACTAGGAAGGTACAAGCAAATGGGGTACATCACCGTAGGGAATGAGAACAGCACTCCGGTCGATCTCTACTACGAGGATCAGGGCGCGGGTCAGGCCGTCGTCCTTATCCACGGATACCCACTGAACGGTCACAGCTGGGAGCGCCAGACGCGGAATCTCCTGGCCGCCGGATATCGCGTCATCACCTACGACCGCCGGGGCTTCGGCAAGTCGTCGAAGGTGAATTCCGGGTATGACTACGACACCTTCGCCGCAGACCTGAACACCGTGCTGGAGACGCTCGACCTTCGCGACGTCGTTCTGGTGGGCTTCTCGATGGGTACCGGCGAGGTCGCCCGTTACGTCTCAAGATTCGGACATGAGAGGGTCGCCAAGCTCGCGTTCCTGGCCTCGCTGGAGCCTTTCCTCGTCGCCCGGGACGACAACCCCGAGGGTGTACCGCAGGAAGTCTTCGACGGAATCGAGGCGGCGGCGAAAGGCGATCGGTACGCCTGGTACACGCAATTCTTCTCGAACTTCTACAATCTTGAGGAGAACCTGGGTAGTCGGATCAGCCAGGAGGCCGTCACCGCGAGCTGGAACGTGGCGACGTCGAGTGCCCCCGTGGCGGCCTACGCGGTCGTTTCCGCTTGGATCGAAGACTTCCGCGCCGACGTCGAAGCGGTCCGCGACAGCGGTAAGCCCGCTCTGATCTTGCACGGCACAGCCGACAAGATCCTGCCCATCGACGCTACCGCCCGCCGCTTTCGACGGGACTTGCCCGAGGCGCAGTATGTGGAGATCGAGGGTGCCCCGCACGGGTTGCTCTGGACGCACGCGGATGAGGTCAATTCAGCCCTGCGCTCCTTCCTCGGCTAGATTCATCCGTGACGAGAACGGTTACCCCCGCTTCCAATGGGAGCGGGGGCAGTTGGGCAACGAATGTTGGCAGGTTTGCTATTGGGCATTTCTTTGTCGAGGGCGTCTCGGGTATCGCGTCTTCGCCCGGGGAGCGCCGCTACGGGGGGCCGCTTGCCTGGAACCGCCAACCATCGATCAACTCGCCATCCCCTTCGATGTGTTGTTCCCGCATGGACGAGCGAAGGACCTCGGAGCGGTATCGGCGCGCGACAGTCCGTCCCTACGTCAAGAAGTAGTTCTCCACGCACCGCGACTCTGCGCTGAACCGCAATAGCGCGCACCGAAGCCAAGGACCTGCCTTATGAAGACTCCCGTGCCCGACTACCTGGACGAAGTGCTCGACAGCCTGCGTGACGACACCAGCGGCGCCAACGCCGACTACATCCCCGAGCTCGCCGAAGCCGATCCGGAACGTTTCGGCATGGCGCTGACCACGACGCTCGGTCGCACCTACGCCGCCGGGGACGCCGACACGGAGTTCTCCATCCAGTCGATCTCCAAGCCGTTCGCCTATGCGGCCGCCATCATCGATCGTGGCCTCGACCGCGTCCTGGATGCCGTCGGGGTCGAGCCGTCCGGCGAGGCCTTCAACGAGCTCTCCCTCGAAGGGGGCACCCACCGGCCCAAGAATCCCATGATCAACGCCGGAGCCATCACCGCGCATTCGCTCCTGGTCGGCGCGGAGGCCGGCCAGGACGATCGCGTCGACCGTACCGTGACGTTCTTCTCCCGCCTCGCGGGCCGGGATCTGCGCGTCGACGAGCGTGTGTGCGCCTCGGAGCTCGGCTCCGCGCACCGCAACCTTGCCCTCGCCTACATGCTGCGCACCTACGGCATTCTCGACGGGGACGTGCCCGCCGTCGTTGAGGGGTATACGCGCCAGTGCTCGATCCTGGTCAGCGTCCGGGACCTCTCCGTGATGGCCGCGACGCTCGCCACCGGAGGAATCCAGCCCGTCACCGGCGAACGGGTGATGGACCCCGCCATCGCCCGGCACGTCATGGCCGTGATGGCCACCGCCGGGATGTACGACGCGGCAGGCGACTGGCTCACCCGCGTGGGCATCCCCGCCAAGAGCGGGGTCGCCGGGGGCATCGTCGGCGTCCTGCCCGACATGGTGGGCATCGGAACTTTCTCCCCGCGCCTGGACTCCTACGGCAACAGCAAGAGAGGGCGTCTCGTCTTCGAGCGGCTCTCCCGCGACATGGGGATGCACCTGTTTTCCTCCGACCGGGGCCGGCTCGACGCCGTCGACGTGAGCGAGACACGGGGCACGGTCACCTTCGCCCTGCAAGGCAACGTCCAACTCACCGCCGCGTCGGAGCTCTTGGATCTGATGGCCGACTCGGACGGCGCGGCCGACGTGGTTCTGGACGTCACCCGGGTGCATTCCTTCTCCGATCTCGGCCGTCGCATGTCGCTCGAAGGGCTGCGCCGACTGCGCCTGGACGGACGCAAGGTCGCCGTCCGCGACCCCTCGGGCGTGCTGCCGGACCCCGATCTGGGAGACGGCAGTTACCCGGACTTGGTCTGACCGGCCCCATCCCTCTGGATCCCCGGGGAAGACCGCCTCGGTCGTGTGCCTGGTGTGCCGCACAGGCCGCCGCAAGCGAGCTCACCCCGAGTGGTTCACACCCGCGCCCGGTGCTGTGGCCGCCGAGCAACTCGCACTGCTCGGTGGCCACACCACCCAGGACCGTGCCGTCGACCGCCGACGCCGGTCGACCCGGTCGACCCGGTCGGCGTCGCCGTACCGGAAGAGTCGGTCAGGACGTGGCGTGGTCGGCGACGCGCCCTCGCAGAACCTCGAGCTTCTCTCCCAGACTGCCGATCGCAATGGAGAGGTGTCCCTGCCCGGGTTCCAGATGAACCTCAGCCGTGGGCAGGTGCTCGCCCAACCACTGGCCGTGCGTGACAGGGACCATCTGGTCCACGGCGCCGTGCCACAGCTCGATCGGCGCCACGACACCACCGAAGTCGAAACCCCACGGGCTGGTGAGCGCGGCCAGGTCCGCGACCCACCCCTCGTCCCCTCGGGACAGACCGTGGTCCATGTTGGCCGCGTTGTCCGCACCGTACTCGGCGGTCAGTACCGCCAGGTCCACGGGTGGAAGCAAGGAGGCCATCTCGGTCGCGACATCCGCCGACTTGTTGCCCCGGACAGCCGAAGCCATCTGCGCCACGAGCTCGCGCATAGCCGATTCGCCGTGTCCGACCGTCCCGAACTGCGCGACGTTCTGTGCGCCCATGCCCTCGGTGTAGTCGAGGCCGTCGGCGTCGAACGGCGCGAACGAGGAGACGAGCAGTACGCCTTCAACGCTCTCAGGGGCCACCGCCGCGCCGGCCAGCGCATGTGGTCCGCCGGCGGACCACCCGACAACGAGGTACCGCTCGACGCCAAGTCGGCCGAGCAGGAAGGCACAGTCGGCGGCCGTATCGGCAACAGTCCTGCCGGTGGCGTGGCTTGATGCGCCGTAACCCGCCCTCGAGTACGTGATCACCCGGAACCCGCGCGCTGTCATCGAATCCAGGACCGTGTCCATCGGGACGGCCGAGCCCGGCATGCCGTGATGGAACAGGGCGACCGGTCCCGTGCTCGGTCCTCGGACTTCGTACTCGAGATCGCGCCCGTCGGGCAGCCGCAACAGTGGCATCGGAGTCTCCGTCAACTTCTGAGATCGAATAGAGCAAGGGCCAGGTCGCAACCGGCCGCTGTGACCGGGCGGGCACGTGCCCGGCCGATCGCGAACACGTCGAGCCCGACCTCCTCGGCCTTCAGCGCGATAGCGGCCATGGCCTTGATCCGCCTCACGCTCGGTCGGCGAACGGCCCGTCACCGGGTCCGGCGTGACATCGCCGACGGCGGTGATCCCGAACCGCATGGTCACCTTCATGTGGTGGATGTGTCAACATCATGCCGCAACAGGAGTCGTCGCGTATCCATTTGCGCCGCCCGGCGGGCGCGTTGGCGACTCGCGGGTCGTCGCCATGGGACTCGGTTGACTAATCAACTACCCTGGTGGTTGTCTTGCCGCGGAAGTCTCCTCCTCGTGCGGAGGAGCGACTGCGCAGCGACCATCCCGAGGAGGAGCGATGGAATCCCGCGTGGCGGACAACCCCGGCCGATCACGTTTCGAGGTCTTCGACGGCGACGAACTCGCCGGCTTTGCCGAGTACCACCGGTACCAGGACGAGATCGCCTTCATCCATACGGAAATCGATCCGCGGTTCGCGGGCCGCGGCCTCGGCGGCGTACTCGCCCGCGCGGCCCTCGGCGCGGCCAGGGAGCAAGGGCTCGGGGTGCTTCCCTTCTGCCCTTTCATCCGTGGCTGGATCGGCAAGCACTTGGAGTACGCCGACCTGGTGCCGCAGGGGCAGCGGGCGCGGTTCGGACTGTGAGCCGGACCGTGCCGCAGGCGGAGCAGGCGGAGCGGACCGAGACAACCGACGCCGGCCGGCCCGTCTACGTACGAGCCGCGGCCGTGGTCGCCACCAGTTCCGAGTCGGACTACCGAGTAGACATACGCGCGGGTCGCCACCCGCTCGCCGCCGATGAGCCGGAGTCCGTCGGTGGGGCCGACACCGCGCCCACTCCCGTCGGCCTGCTGTTGTCGGCCCTGGGCTCCTGCACGGTCATCACCCTGCGCATGTACGCCCAGCGCAAGCAGTGGCCCCTGCCCGAAGTCCGGGTGCACCTGGCGTACGAGAAAGGGCCGGACCGGGCGGCCCGCATCACCCGGCGCATCGAGCTGACGGGCGACCTCGACGATGCCCGGCGCGCCCGGCTGCTGGAGATCGCCGACCGGACCCCCGTCACGCGGGCGGTACGGGGTGAAGTGCCCATCGTGCCCGCGCCCGAACGCCCGGGACGGCACAACTCCGTGCCGCGGCCCGCCGCAACAGAAGGGACGCAGTCGTCATGAGCGACCTCGACCTCCAGCCCAGCCTCCGTGAGTGCGGAGGCCGGGCCGATGTGTCAGGGCGGCCCGTCAGGGAGCTGCTGAACCCCCGCGAGGCAAGCGTGGGCGCCACGGTCGTGCGCAGACTGCTGCCGAATCTGGGGCGGCGCATGGTGGGCGCCTGGTGCTTCGTCGACCACTACGGGCCCGACGACATCGCCGACGAGCCCGGCATGCAGGTACCGCCCCACCCGCACATGGGCCTGCAGACGGTGAGCTGGCTGCACGAGGGCGAGGTCCTGCACCGCGACAGCGTCGGCAGCGTGCAGGTCCTGCGTCCTCGCCAACTCGGTCTGATGACGTCGGGGCGGGCCATCGCGCACGCCGAGCAGAGCACCGCGCCACATCCCCGGCTGCTTCACGGCGCCCAGTTGTGGGTCGCGCTGCCCGACGCCCACCGGCACACCGCGCCCGCCTTCGAGCACCACGCCGACCTGCCGGTCGTCACGGGTCCGGGGCTGACAGCCACCGTCGTCCTGGGCGGACTGGACGGTGCGGTATCGCCGGGTACGACGTATACGCCGCTGGTCGGCGCGGACCTCGCGCTCGCCGAAGGCGCGGACGTACGGCTGCCTGTGGAGCCGGACTTCGAGTACGCCGTGCTGACGATGTCCGGAGCCACCGAGGTGGACGGCGCGCGCCTCGACCCCGGCTCCATGCTCTATCTGGGGTCCGGACGTACCGAGCTGCCGCTGCGCGCCCTCAACGACTCGGGGCTGCTGCTCATCGGGGGAGAGCCGTTCCAGGAGAAGATCATCATGTGGTGGAACCTCATCGGACGAACTCAGGAGGAGATCGCCGAGGGGCGTGCGGCCTGGATGTCAGGTGACCGTTTCGGGACGGTCCGCGGCTACGACGGCTCGCCGTTGCCCGCTCCCGAACTGCCGGCGACCCCGCTCAAGCCACGCGGCCGTACTCGCTGACCGCGCACGGCGGGGCGTTCTTTCCGCAGAGGTCTCGTCGCCGGCGGCGGTGAATTCCCTGTCGTCGTCATCCTTTTCCAGCTGCTCCAGAAGGCACTTCGAGAGTTCGCTGAACGTGTTCAGCTCCTGTGGTGTGAAGGGGGCGATGAACAGGCGGCGCACGGCTCCGGCGTGACGTGGGGCCGCTGCCGCGATCGCCTCCCGGCCGGCCGGGGTGGCGACCACATAAGCGCCGCGGCCGTCCTCGGGGCACGCCTCACGAGCCACCAGCCCACGTTTCGTCATCCGGGCTATGTGGTGGGACATACGGCTCTTCTCCCATTCCACCGCTCTGGTCAGGTCCAGGAAGCGGAGTCGGCCCTCGGGTACCTCGGTGAGATTGACGAGGACCGTGTAGTCGGCGGCGGACAGGTTGGACTCGGTCTGCAGATCGCGGGAGAGCCGGCCGATGAGCTTGCTCTGCAGCCGGACGAAGTTGCGCCAGGCGTGCTCCTCGGCCGGGGTGAGTCGGCTTGGTTCCTCATTCATACGTGCAAGGGTAGAGGGGTTTGTTGACGTGTCACCCAGTCATGTAGGTTGAGCCTCGGTAACGGTTGATGCGTCATCTAATCTCTGAGCCGGGCCAGGTGCTGTTCCGCGAGTTCGGCCTCACCCCGGATCTGTGGCCGAAGCTGCTCGCGAGCCCCTCGCCGTCGCGCGCTGAACCCCCTTACGCCGAGCAGGAGTTCTATTCGATGACTGACAACGTGAGTGCACTGAAGCGCCTCTCGGAGGAAGGCGTCTCGATCTGGTTGGACGACCTGTCGCGCCGGCGAATCACATCCGGCAGCCTCGCCGAACTGATCGACCGGCAGTACGTCGTGGGCGTCACCACCAACCCGTCGATCTTCCAGAAGGCCATCAGTGGCGGCGATGGTTACGAGCAGCAGCTCACCGACCTCGCTGCCCGCGAGGTCACCGTCGAAGAAGCCCTCCGCATGATCACCACGGCGGACGTCCGCGACGCCGCCGATATCCTGCGCCCGGTCCACGATTCGGCACAGGGCCGGGACGGCCGCGTCTCCATCGAGGTGGACCCGCGTCTGGCGCACAACACCGCCGCGACCGTGGCCGAGGCCAAGCAGCTGGCCTGGCTGGTGGACCGCCCCAACACTCTCATCAAGATCCCGGCGACCAAGGCGGGCCTGCCCGCGATCACCGAGGTCATCGGTAGCGGCATCAGCGTCAACGTCACGCTGATCTTCTCCCTGGAGCGCTACCGCGAGGTCATGGACGCCTACCTGGCGGGCCTGGAGAAGGCGCGGGCCGCAGGCGCCAATCTCGCGGCCATCCACTCCGTCGCTTCCTTCTTCGTCTCCCGTGTCGACAGCGAGGTCGACAAGAGGCTGGAGACGCTCGGCACTCATGAGGCCAAGGCACTCAAGGGCACCGCCGCGCTGGCCAATGCCCGGCTCGCCCATCAGGCCTACGAGGAGACGTTCGCGGAGGAGCGCTGGGCCGCCCTGGAGCAGGCGGGAGCCAACAAGCAGCGCCCCCTCTGGGCTTCGACCGGCGTCAAGGACCCCGCGTACAAGGACACTCTCTACGTCGTCGAGCTGGTCGCGCCGAACACGGTCAACACGATGCCGGAGGCCACGCTCCACGCCACCGCCCACCATGGCGAGGTCACGGGCGACACCATCGCCGGCACCTATGACCAGGCCCGCGCCGCCCTCGATGCCGTCGAGCGGCTCGGTATCTCCTACGCCGATGTCGTACAGACGCTGGAGGACGAGGGCGTCGCGAAGTTCGAGGAGGCCTGGATCGAACTGCTCGCGTCCACCGAGAAGGAGCTGAAGCGCCTTGCCGCGAAAGGGGATTGACGCGATGCCGGACATGACCCCGACGCCTGGGGCGGACAGTTGGACGAACCCTCTGCGCACTGCCTCCGACCGCCGTCTGCCGCGTATCGCGGGCCCGTCGGGCCTGGTCATTTTTGGTGTCACCGGTGACCTGTCCCGCAAGAAGCTGATGCCCGCCGTGTACGACCTCGCCAACCGCGGGCTGCTGCCGCCGGGCTTCTCGCTCATCGGCTTCGCCCGGCGGGACCGGGAGGACGAGGACTTCGCACAGTTGGTCCACGACTCGGTGCGTGAGCACGCCCGTACGGAGTTCCGGGAGGAAACCTGGCGGCAGCTCGCCGAGGGCATGCGTTTCATCGTGGGCGACTTCGGTGATGACGAGGCGTTCAAGAAGCTCCGGGAGACCGTCGACGACCTTGACGCGTCCCGGGGCACCAGCGGCAACTTCGCTTTCTACCTGTCCGTGCCGCCGAAATTCTTCCCCGACGTCGTCCGGCAGCTGAAGAAGCACGGGCTGGCCGACGCACCCGAGGACTCCTGGCGGCGGGCGGTGATCGAGAAGCCCTTCGGACACGATCTGAGGAGCGCCCGTGAGCTGAACGCGCTCGTGCACGACGTGTTCGAGCCGGACCAGGTGTTCCGCATCGACCACTACCTGGGCAAGGAGACCGTCCAGAACATCCTGGCGCTGCGCTTCGCCAACCAGATGTACGAGCCGATCTGGAACCGGTCGTACGTCGACCACGTGCAGATCACGATGGCCGAGGACATCGGCATCGGCGGCCGGGCCGGCTACTACGACGGCATCGGCGCGGCGCGTGACGTCATCCAGAACCACCTCCTCCAACTCCTCGCCCTGACCGCCATGGAGGAGCCCATCGCTTTCGACGCCGAGTCGCTGCTCACCGAGAAGCTCAAGGTCCTGAAGTCCGTGCGGCTGCCGGAAGAACTCGGCGCGCACACCGTGTTCGGCCAGTACGCGGCCGGCTGGCAGGGCGGCGAGAAGGCCCTCGGCTATCTCCAGGAAGACGGCATCGATCCCGCGTCGAAGACCGACACGTACGCGGCCGTCAAGCTGGAGGTGGACAACCGCCGCTGGGCGGGTGTCCCGTTCTACCTGCGCACCGGCAAGCGACTGGGCCGCCGGGTCACGGAGATCGCGGTGGTCTTCCAGCGTGCCCCGCACTCGCCGTTCGACTCGACCGCGACCGCGGAACTCGGCACGAACGTCCTGGTCATCCGGGTGCAGCCCGACGAGGGCATGACCATCCGATTCGGTTCGAAGGTGCCCGGCACCTCGATGGAGATCCGTGACGTGACGATGGACTTCACCTACGGCGAGTCCTTCACCGAGGAGAGCCCCGAGGCGTACGAGCGCCTGATCCTCGACGTCCTGCTCGGCGACGCGAACCTCTTCCCGCGTACCGAGGAGGTCGAGGAGTCCTGGCGGATCCTCGACCCGATCGAGGAGCACTGGGAGACGCACGCCAGGCCCGCGCAGTATACCTCGGGCGGCTGGGGCCCTGCCGAGGCCGACCAGATGCTCGCACGAGACGGACGGAGGTGGCGCAGGCCATGATCACCGACCTCACGTACACGACGGCCGGCCGGATCAACAAGGCCCTGATCGAGGGCAGGGCCAACGGCACCGCCGCTTTCGGCATGGTGCTCACTCTCGTCATCGTCACCGACGAGGAGAACGCACATGACGCGGTGAAGGCCGCGACCGAGGCTTCCCGTGAACATCCCTCCCGGATCCTGGCCGTCATCAAGCGGCCGGCCCACGGCTTCCGGCACCGCAGCGAGCCCCGCGTCGACGCCGAGGTCCGTATCGGCGCCGACGCCGGCAGCGGTGAGACCGTGCTGCTCCGGTTGTACGACGAGGCGGTCGACCACGCCGAGTCGGTGGTCCTGCCGCTGCTGTTGCCGGACGCCCCCGTCGTCGTCTGGTGGCCGACCGACGCGCCGGCGGCGCCCGCCAAAGACCCGCTGGGCGCGCTCGCGCAGCGCCGGATCACCGACATGCACGCCGTCGGGGAACCGCTGCGGGAACCGGCCGCGCGTGCGGCCTCCTACGCCCCCGGCGACACGGATCTGGCCTGGACACGCCTCACCCCGTGGCGTTCCATGCTGGCCGCCGCCCTCGACCAGGTCCGCACCACCGTCACTTCGGCGGTGGTGGAGAGCGAACCCGGCAACCCCAGCGCCGAGTTGCTGGCCCGCTGGCTCACCGACCGCCTCCGCGTACCGGTCGAGCAGCTGGACACCGACGGCCCCGTGGTGACAGGGGTCCGGCTGTACACCGGGTTGGGCGAGATCCACATCGATCGCCCGGTCGGAGTGGTGGCGACCCTTTCCATCACCGGCCGGCCCACCCGCACCCTCGCCCTGCGCGTGCGGAGCACGGCCGAGCTGATCGCCGAGGAACTGCGCCGTCTCGACCCGGACGACGCGTACGCGGCGGCGCTGCGCACCGCTGTGACACCGCCATCGCCGCCGCGCACGAGTCAGGAGCCGGAGCGCCCCTGACACGTGTCCGGGAATGCATTTCATGACTTGAACGTTCAAGTCAATAGTCGGGGGTTCCGGCAACAAGATGGAAGGAGCGCCATGACCGAGCAGGTGGTCGGCAAGAGCTACAAGTTCGACCTGGGCGCACTGAAGGTGCGGTTCACCTTCGACTCGCAGACGCAGGGCAGCTTCGTCGTCGAGGAGGGCGGCGGGCTCGCGCCCGACGGTCACGCGGAGACCGTAAAGATCGACCTGAAGAAGATCCGCGACGGCGTCTACCTGAACTCGTGGACCGAGGCCGGCGGCGCCACCGTCACCCACGTCGAGGACTTCGCCAACGGGACGCTGCATTCCAACGTGACTGTCGGCGGCACTCTTCACAGGTTTGTCGGAACTATCGAGGAGGCACGACCGTGACTGGCAATACCGCAGCCGACCAGGCTCAGCGCAACACCGATATCGTGCTCACCGCCATGCGGGAGCTCTTCACCGAGAAGGACATCACCGCGCTCGACCGGTACTGGGCCGAGCCCTACGTACAGCACAGTCCTCAGATGCCCAGCGGTCTGGACACGCTCCGTGCTGCGGTGCCGGGCCTGGAGGGCTTCTCGTGGGAGCCTCAGCGGATCGCCGCGCAGGGCGACCTCGTATTCACCCACAGCATCGTCCACGGCTGGGCACCGAACCCCGTCGTCATCGTCGACATATTCCGGCTGGACAACGGCCGTATCGTCGAGCACTGGGACGTCATCCAGGACCTCACCTCCCCCGAGGCGACCGTCGACGGCAACCCGATGGTCTGACACCAGGCAGGCAGGCAGGCAGGAACGGCACACCAGCGCCGTTCCTCCCTGCCGAACGGCGTTCGGTGTCTCGCGATGCTGTGTGGCGCCGCTGAGGGGGGACCGCTGCAAGGCGCGTCATGCCGAGGGGGGCCTTGCCGACCGCCGGCTCCGCGACGACGCGTGGTGATCACCGGATAGATTGGCGGCGATGCGCCGCGCGCCCGGCAGCATCGTCGCGCTCACCGCAGCGGCACCACACGTGTCCGAGGATCCGCCGGGGAGGACAAGAAGCATGACGAGATCATCGGACCCCGAGCGTGGCCTGCATGCCGGAACCGAGGACGACAACCGCTTGGACCGTATTGCGGTGTGGCAAGACCTGATCCTCGCCACCCACCTGCTCGAGACAGCCCTCGAGCGGCAAGCCCAGCGCGACGGCGGCCTCACCCACGGACACTTCAAGCTCCTCGTCCTTCTCAGCGCAGCCGCAAACCAGACCCTCGCCCTGAAAAGCCTCGCCGACACCCTCCGGTTCTCCCAGAGCCGCATCAGCCACGCCCTCACCACCCTCGAGGCCCAAGGCCTTGTCACCCGCCGCCCCACGACAGGCGGCAGGCGCGCCTCCGAAGCCACACTCACACCCGATGGACGTCTGCTCGTGGTCCGCGTGCTCCGCGCCCAGCGCCGCGAGATCCGTGACCCGATCTTCGACGGCCTCGGCGCCCTCGGCACCTTCGCGCTCGGTGACATCACTGGCCGCCTCATCACTCTCCTGGACGACGATCAGGACACCTCGGCCAAGGACTGATCCTGGTCGGGGTGTGCCGGCGGCAACAGCGGGATGAAGCAGGCACGGTCTTGCCTCGCGGCTGAGTACGCGGTGTGCTCGCGACCACTGACAACGCCCGCGGCGGCCCGGTAACGCCATCTGGACCTGCCCCGGTCGCTCGCCGAAGGCCCCGGCCGACGCCGGGGCGGCGAAAGGGTTGGTGTGCAGGGTCGGCGGAACCGGGTAACGTCTTTGTCATGTTCTTCCGGACGCCGATTTCCGAGTGAGAGCGTGATGGGCCCCTGCTGACATCCTTCGACGTCGCCGCCCGTCCCCCGCCGATGAATCCGTAGATCACTTCACATCATTACCGGGAGAACCCGTGACCGTGAGCAAGAACATCAACAACCCCGTGGGCATGGGCGGCGGCCAGCGCAAGAGGCTGTCCCGCGCCGAACGGCAGAACAACGGCCCGCACCGCAACCTCGACCGCAAGGGTGCAGCCGACCAAAAGGCGGAGCTGGTGCGCAAGATGCGCGAGAAGACGGGCACAGCTGAGGGCGCCGGGCAGGCGGGCGACGACACCGCACAGAGCTGACGCATCGCCGCAGCAGGGCGGCACCGCACGGGGCAGTGGTGGACTTGACCTGCGCAGAGTGCGATGTCGCGCACGAGGTTGCCGGGTATCGGGACGCGGTCAGCCGCGCCATCGCACGCGATAAACCCGGTGACGTCGGCAATCATCCCCGGAATACTGGTCACCATGGATGAGGTCGAACTCGTCGTCGCCCATTCCGAGCGCGCGACCCTGCGCGTCGGTGACGTGTTCCTGAAGGTGGACGCCGATCAGGCACGCATTGACGTCGAGGTCCAGGCGATGGCCCTGGTGCCGGTCCCGACTCCGGAGGTTCTCTGGCGCAAGCCGCCTGTGCTCGCGATCGCCGCTGTCCCAGGGACGGCGCTCGGCCGCCTCGGCGAGCCGTCGACCGCGCCGCCTGCGGCGTGGGCCGCGGCAGGTGCCGCCATCCGGAAGTTGCACGACGCGCCGTTGCCGCCCTGGACCGGCGGGGCCGGCCGGGACCTCGCCGAGTTGGCGGCCGATCTCGACAGCGAGTGCGAGCGGCTCGTGACGAACGGCTCCCTGCCCGCCGACCTGGTCACCCGCAACCGCCAGGTTGCCGAGGCCGCGCTCCGGCCGTGGACTCCGGCGTTCACGCACGGCGACCTTCAGGTCACTCATGTGTTCGTCGACGGCGACGAGGTCACCGGCATCATCGACTGGTCCGAGGCGGGCCGGGGTGACGCCCTGTACGACCTCGCCACCTTCACGCTCGGACACGAGGAGCACCTCGCCGACGTCATCGCCGGCTACGGCACCGACGTCGACCTCGACGTGATCCACGCGTGGTGGTCGGTGCGAAGCCTGCTGGTGGTTCGCTGGCTGGCCGAGCACGGCTTCGACCCGTTCGCGCCGGGCTGTGAGGTCGACGTGCTGAGATCCCGGATGTGAGGCTGCGCTCCTGACTGCTGTGAGTGCGCTCTGGCAAATCGAGCAGGCCACCCACTTGGATGGACCGAGGTAACGATCACTCCGCTGATCTGGGCTTTTTGCGCTGGTTGGCATTGAAGCGTGCTTTCTTCTGACGATTCCCGCACGTGTTCATGTCACACCATTTGCGGGTGCGGCTTTGGCTGGTGTCGAAGAAGGCGGCTCGGCAGGTTGGTGATGCACACAGGGCCAATTTTCCGTCTCGTTCGCCTGCGATGATGCTGATCGCGTCGGCGGCGATCACGCTGAGGGCATCCTCCACGCAGGAAGCCGAGCCAAGTAGCCATCGCCGCTGGCCCTCGGGCGTCAGGATGGCCGCGGCCCGACCCTGAGCGCTGCGGTCATTGATGACTTGGACAGCAGGCGCGGGGAGAGCGTCCTGGATCGCGGCCGCCGTCGCGGCGGCGTGAATCGACTCCCTCAGTTCCCGGGCGAGGTCGAGCTGGGCAGCGGTACAGGAGTCCACGGCGAGGCCGTTCACCGCCAGCCAGTCGACGAGTCGGTGCGGCACGGGAATGCGCTCCACAGCGCTGCCATGACGCTCCGACAGAGTCCCCGTGAAGCTGGTCGCCAGCACATTGCCGAGGCGGAAGTCAGGGAACCGAGCGTGCATGGAACCACCTTAGGGGGTTGCAGCGTGGCTCGGGGAACTGTTAGAACCGTCTTAGCCGGTTCCGCGATGGCCAGGAGGTCTCATGCCCCGTCCAACCAGCGACGTACAAGCATTTGAAGCCCACGCAACTGACGCCGACCTCGACGATCTGCGCGCGCGACTGGCCGCGGCGCGGCTGCCGGAGGCCGAGACGGTCTGTCGCGCCGCGCCCGACCCTCGCCGATGGGAGCAGGGCGTTCCTCTCGCCGACCTCGTGGACGTCGTGAACTACTGGCGCACCGGGTACAACTGGCGGTCGTTCGAAGATCGCATCAACCGGATCGGCCAGTTCCGCACGACCATTGACGATCTGGGAATCCACTTCCTGCACCGCCGATCCGCGCGCGCGGATGCCACTCCTCTGATCTTGACGCACGGCTGGCCGGGCAGCATTGCCGAGTTCATCGATGTGGTGGACGAGCTGGCAGATCCGAAAGATGCGGACGCGCCGGCGTTCCACGTCGTGATCCCGTCGCTACCGGGCTTCGGTTACAGCGACAAGCCGGCCACCACCGGGTGGGGAACCGAGAAGATCGCGGCCGCATGGGTGGAACTGATGGGAAGGCTCGGCTACGGCAAGTTCGCAGCCCACGGCGGCGACTGGGGAGGCAATATCACCACCGTTCTCGGCGGCAGGTTCCCGGAGCACGTTCTCGGCATCCACACAACGTTCGCGGAGGGACCGCCCGGTTTGACGACGGACGGGCTGACGGCGGATGAGCGAGAGTGGACCGAGGAGACCCGCGATTTCTGGCACCACCGCGCGGCGTACGCGAAGCAGCAGGCGACCCGACCGCAGACCATCGGCTACTCGCTCGTCGACTCACCGATCGGGCTTCTTGCCTGGATCCTCGACAAGTTCGCCGAGTGGTCGGACACCGAGGACAGCCCGTTCGAGACGATTTCCAGAGACCGCATTCTTGACGATGTCACCCTGTATTGGCTGACCCGGACCGGGGCGTCGGCGGCTCGAATTTACTACGAAAGCCACAACTCGCTCGATCCCGAACTTCGGGTCGACGTCCCGTCGGCGATCAGTATGTATCCCCGCGATGTCGAGAAGTGTCCGCGCCCCTGGGCACAGGAGCGATATCGACAGATCGTCCGATGGGGGTCGCCCGAAAACGGGGGACATTTCCCGTCGCTGGAGGTTCCCGAGTATTTCGTCAAAGATCTACAAGAGGGCCTCGCGGCGGTGCTGGCCGCCAATCGGTGAACGCGGCTCGGCGACCCGGCACTCGATCATGCGGGCATGAAGCATCGGAGGTGTGCTCCCGAGTCACGGCAACGAGCGTGTGAGCCAGACCACTTCACCGTTGTCTTCCATGGAAACGTGATCCCGCTCGAACCCGAGCTTCTCAAGGACGCGGAGCGACGGCGTGTTCCACGTGCCGACGGTCGACCAGAGCCGTTTCCGCCCGGTCGCGATTGCGGCATCGAGCACCGCGCCGGCCGCCTCGGTGGCGTAGCCACGCCCATGCGCGCGCTGGAACAGCTCATACGCGATTTCGGGCTCCTCCAACGTGGAGCGGCCGGTGATCAACCCGCAGTAGCCGATGAAGTCGCCTTCGTCACGGCGCTGGATGGGCAGCAGAGCGATCCCCGTTGTCGCCGTCGCGGTGAGCAGCTCCGTGATGGACGTACGGATGTGCTCAACCGTGGGAGTTCCCTTGCCGCGTTCGGAGAGGAGGGCGCAGAACTCGGCGGCGTCCGACTCGTTCCACGGCCGCAGTATCAGCCGCTCGGTCTCAAGGTGGAAGGGCATCGTGTCGTACGTAGTCATGCCTCCACTCTGCCCCACGGATCATCACGAACTACAGCAGGAGCAGCAGGCACCCGGTGGTCTGCTTGGGTGGTTGGGGGGGGCTCCTCTCGGCTGCCCGTCGGCGGTCCCGGAGGCCACGTGGGCCGCGGGCCCTCACTAGAGTCGCCCGTATGCCTGATCTCTCCTACCTCGCCGCTGTCCGGGAGTCGTACGACACGGTCGCCTCCGACTACGTCGAACGGGTCAAGTCTCCGGCGGAGTTGGATCCGCTGTCACGAGGGATGCTGGGCGTCTTCACGGAGGTGGTGCGAACGGCCGGCCTCGGGCCCGTCGCAGACGTGGGATGTGGGCCCGGCAGAGTCACGGCGTACCTCGCCGAGCGGCAATTGCCCGTGTTCGGGATGGACCTGTCGCCCGCCATGGTCGGGCTGGCTCGCAGTGCGTACCCGAACTTGCGTTTCAGCGTCGGCTCGATGACCTCGCTCCCGATCGCGGACAACAGCCTCGGAGGCGTCCTCGCGTACTACTCCACCCACCACACACCGCCGACGCTGCTGCCGGTGGTGTTCGGCGAGTTCCACCGCACTCTCGCGCCCGGCGGCTCTCTGATGCTGGCCGGTCACGCCGGTGCCGACCTGCATCTCCGTCCGACACAGGCGTACGGCGGTCATCCCGTGTCTTACGAGTCCTACCTGCTGCCGCCTGATCGGATCGCCGAACTCCTGAAGCAGGCCGGGCTCGTCCTCACGGCACGCCTGGTGGAGGAACCCGTCGAAGGGACTGAGAGGCTTTTCGCCACCTTTCTTGCCCACAAGCCCGAACGGCCATGAGGTTGTTGATGTCCGTCAACGGTTGAGCATCGTGGAGCTTGGCATCGTCCCCCGCTGGGCGCGGATGTGCGGACGGGGGAGCGGGCATACCGCCGTGTGGTGCTCCTTCTCAGTCGCACGGAGGCTCGTAGGAAAGCCCGGGCAGGTGCCGTTTCCATGTCTCGGGGGTGAGGGCGGCACGGGTGGCGTTGCAGATCCGGTCGGTGGCTCGATCGGCGTCCATCGTCCAGAGTCGGATCGTCCCGTCCTCGCTTGTGCTGGCGAGGAGGTTGCCGTCGGGATTGAACACCACCGAGCTCACGGGGCCGGCGTGGCCGTTCAGGGGTTCACCGTGTGCTGCGGGGTGGGTCGGGTCGCTGATGTCCCACAGCCGTACCGTGTGGTCCTGGCCGGCGGTGGCCAGTGTGCGGCCGTCCGGACTGAGGGCCATGGACGTCACCTTGTCCGCGTGGCCGGTCAGGGGATCACCCAGCGCCTGCGGGCGGGCCGGGTTGCTGATGTCCCACAACCGTACGGTCCCGTCGGAGCCACCGGTCACCAGCGTGCTGCCGGTGATCAACAGTCGTCTGAATCCGTCGGAGTTGCCCGGCTTGGCGTCGTTCAGTGTGACGGGCTCGTTCAAGGGCTTCGGGTGGGCAGGGTTGCTGATGTCCCACAACTGCACTCGCGAGGCCCATGCCTTTTCGGTCGCTACGGCCAGGGTGGCGCCGTCCGGACTGATCGACAGGTCACTGACATGGATCAACTCCTCTTCGGTGACGATCTCGTCGAGCGCCGTGGGATGGGCCGGCTCGCTTGTGTCCCACAGACGCACCGTTGCACCGTCACTCGTGGCGAGTGTGGTGCCGCCCGGAGTGAATGCCATGTAGGCCACATGATTCGTGTGGCCGGTCAGGGGGGCGCCGGTGAGTTTCGGGTGCTCGGGGTCGCGGGCGTCCCACAGTTGTACTGTCGCTTCATAGGTCGCGGCGGCGAGCGTGGTGCCGTCCGGGCTGAAGAGTACCGATCCGACGTCCTTGGTGTAGCCGGTCAATCTGTTGTCCAGCGATTCAGGCGCTGCCGGATCGTCGACGTCCCACATGGAGACAGCCCAGTTGTCGCCGAAGTGGTCAGTAGCCAGTGTCTTTCCGCTGTGGCTGAACATGGTGGAGTCGCCGAAGCCGACGTGTCCGGTCAGTCCGGGGTCGGGAACGCTCCACAGCCGAACTGTGGCGTCCGTACTGCCCGTGGCCAGTGTGGTGCCGTTGGGATTGAACGCCATCGACCGGATGTCGTCGGTGTGTCCGGTCAGAAGGTTGCCGAGCGGGGTGGTCTTGTCCGGCAGCGCCACGTTCCACAGACGCACGGTTCCGTCGTTGCCGCCTGCGGCGAGCGTCTTGCCGTCCGGACTGAACACCAGCTCATGTCCGTATCCCCACGATTCGCTGGGCAGTTCGCCGTTGGCCAGAGCGGCGCCGGGCAGAGGGTTACCCCGCAGTTTGGGTCGGGCGGGATTGGTGATGTCCCAGAGCCGGATCGTACGGTCGTCTCCGGCCACGGCGAGTATGTTGCCGTCCGGGCTGAAGACCAACGACGTCGCGCTCTTGCCGTGACCCGGCAGGGACTTGCCCAGCGGTTTCGGCTTGGCCGGCTCGGTGATGTCCCAGAGCCAGACTTTCCCGGCGTTGTCGGGAACGGCCAGGGTTTCGCCGTTCTGGCTCAGCCAGCTGTAGAAGTGGTCGTCTCCCCGTAGCGGGCGTCCCAACTGGGCCGCGTCGGACGGCTCCGTGGTGTCCCACAACCGTACTGTGCCGTCGAAACTACCGGTTATCAGTGTGTTGCCGTCCGGGGTGAACACCGCCGACGCGATGGTTTCGCCGTGCCCGGTCAGCGGGCCGCCGACGAGCTCGGGGCCGCTTGGAGTGCTCACGTCCCAGAGCCGGATGGTCAGTTCATCGGTGGTCGCCACCATGTCGCCGTCCGGGCTGAACGCGATGGCGAACACACCGCCGGAATGTCCCGTGAGGGGCGCGCCCAGGCGCACCGGGCGGGTCGGGTCGGTGACGTCCCAGAGCCAGCCCGTCTCCTCACTGCCGGCGGCGACCAGCTTGTCTCCTTGCGGGCTGAACGCCAGCCCGGTGATGCCTTTGTCGCGTCCGGGCAGCGGGTCTCCCAAGGACACCGGGCGCTTCGGATCGCTCGTGTCCCACAAGCGGATAGCCCCGTTCCCACCGACGGCGGCCAGCGTGCGTCCGTTCGGACTGAACGCCACCTCGTACACGGGATCGGGGAATCCTGTGAGCGCGGTGGACAGTGTGGCGTTGGCATCGTTGAGTACCCGTGTGTAGGCGTCGGGATTGTTCGGGTTCGCGCGATGGGCCGCGAGGTCGAATTGCGCCGCCAGGGAGGGATCGCTGTCGCGGAGTTCCTCGGCCGTGGCCATGAGCTGGCGGAAGCGGGCGGTGTCCCGTTCGGCCTCGGCGGTTCCACGCTGAGCGAAGGCGACAACGGCGGCGGCACCGGCGATCAGGGTCAGGGCGGTCAGCGCGGCGATGACGGCGCGGGCCAGCAGGGTGGTGCGGCGCGCGCGTCGCACAGAGGCTGCGAGGAAGGCGGCCGCGACCGAACTGGTGTGGCCGGCCCACCCGCGGGCCGCCTCGAGCTGGCTGCCGCGGTGCAGCATGTCCGGGTCGCGAGCGCTGTTCTCCCAGGCGGCCGCCGCCTCTTCGAGTCGCTGGCGGACCAGGCGCTCTTCCCGGTCCCTTTCGATCCAGGTACGCAGCCGGGGCCAGGCGTGGATCAGGACCTCGTGAGTGATGGTGGCGGTGTCGCCTTCACGGGTCAGCTGACGGCCGGCGGTGAACGCCTCCAGTGCGGCGGGGGACAGGTCGTCGCCCACGGGAAGGCGGCGGCGGGTGTCGTCCGTACCGTCGGCGCTGTCACCGATTCTGACCAGCCGCAGGAACATGGCCCGCGCGCCCTGCTGGACCGACGGGTCCAGACCGGAGAAGACCCGCTCCGCGCTGGTGGCGACCGCGTGCCGGATGCCACCGGTCGCCCGGTAGCCGTCGACGGTCAGCGTGCTGCCGTGCCGCTGCTGCCACGTCGTACGCAGCGCATGGGCCAGCAGCGGCAGCCGCCCGGCCTCGTAGGTGGGACCGCCCAGGTCTGTCAGGAGCAGTTCGACGAGCCCGGGTTCGATCGTCAGACCAACCTGCCGGGCGGGGAAGATGATTGCTTCTCGCACGCCGGTCGCCGACAGCGGGCCGACGACGATCTGCCGGTTCTGCAAGGCCGACCGGAGCTGTGGGTAGTCGGTGCAGCGGGTGTAGAAGTCCGACCGCAATCCGTAGACAACGAGTGCCGCCGGGTCGGGGCCGACGGCCATCGAGGCCAGTACGTCAAGGAACGTCCGCCGCTCGGGTTCGTTCTCACACAGCGTGAAAAGCTCCTCTAGCTGGTCGACCACGACCACGAACCGGCGGGGAGAGGCTTCACGCACCAGGGCGGCACAGGCCGCCGGCCCCGCGGCCACGGCTGCTTCGGCTCGTTCGGTATCGACGCCGGTGACCTCTGCCAGTTGCCCGGCCAGGGCCGCGAGCGGAGTCGCCGAGGGAGTGAACAGCAACTGCGGCCAACCGGCGGAGCCCGGCACCATGCCGCGATCGAGAGCGGGCAGTACACCGGCCCTCAGGAGGGAGGACTTGCCGGCGCCCGAGGGGGCGACGATCACCAACGGGCCACCGCCGCCGGACCGTTCGTCCAAAACCGTCAATACATCGGCGATCAGGGAGTCCCGGCCGAAGAACCACCGGGCGTCGTCCCGCTGGAACGCCGCCAGGCCGGGGTAGGGGCAGTCCGGGGGAGCGGTCGTCCCCGCGGAGACCCGCCGGGTCTCGCGCACACCGTCCAGATAGTGCAGGTGAACGTCGCCCTGCTCCGCGATGACCTGGTCTCTGGCCGCCTGGAAGATCCGGGCCTCGCCGGACGCCTCGGCCCGCAGTCGGGGGCCACTGTCCTGCCCGTCGTCCCTCGGTTCGTCGGCTTCCGCGCTCAACGTTCGGTGATGTGCTGGTCTCGGCCCGCCTGGTACACCCGCCCGTTGCCCGATGCCGTGGCCTTCATCACCGGCGAACCCAGTTGAGGCCGCTCGCTGTCCGGCAGCGCGGGTATCACCTGCTCGTCCAGGAGGCCGCGCAGTTCGGCGGCCAAGTCCGGCCGGTCACGCAGCGCTTGCTGGAGCCGAACCCGCCAGGCCTCCGCCAGTACCCGCTCGCTGTCCTCGTCGCCCGCCTGCCGTGCCGTCAGAACCTGCGGCCTGACCTCGTCGAGCTGAGCCCCGACAGCGTCGGCGTCCGTCGCGTCAGCCCCGCGCCACCATCTCACCGTCGCGTCTCGGACCTGCTGCCAGGAATCCGTGGCCATCGCGCTCACCAACGCCGTCCCCGCGGCTAAGACCATTGGGTCCATGTCAACCTCACCTCTGTCGGCCGCCCATCATCTCAAAGGGACCACCAAAGGACAGGTGGCTGCACAGAAGTGCCCTGGACCTCGAAGATCCGGGGCAACGAAAGAGCCCGGCGCTCCGCACCTGGTCAGGGGGAAGCGCCGGGCTCTTGGGTGGCGGTCAGTGTGTCGTGTTCAGCACCACGGAGGGGTGCCGTTGATGTTCTCGACCCAGCGGGCGGCGACCCAGCCGCCGTTCTTCAGCAGGTACCAGCGGGGATTGCCGTCCACGACCTCGCCGTTGGACTTGCATTTGATGTCGACGACGGTGCCGTACGGGATCGAGCGGATCGGCTTGTATTTCGTGTTCGGGGTCTTGCGCACGTTGAGCGCCGGGTGGGCGATGACCCGGCCCCTGAAGACGACGGCCGCCGGGGCCTGGTCCGTCTGCGCGGTGAAGGAGGCCGGTCCCGTGCCTGCCTCCTGGTCGGCGGCGACGGCGGGGGCGGCAAGGGCCGTGCCGGCCAGCAGGACCCCGGCGAGCACGGAGACGATTCCGTGCCGGGCGTGCGGTGCGCTCATGGTGATTTCCTCGTGTTGTCGGTGAGCATCCGGGGACTCCCCGGTTCTGACACCTTCATGGCACAGGCGGGACGCGACGGGGCCTTGTTCCTGTGGAGGAAACGCCGACTCTCACCCGGATGGGTGTGCAGGCCGGGGGGTTTGTCCCGCCGCTGACCGGTCGGCGGGTGGGCCGTGCGACGGGCGGCGGCGGGCAACTGGGAAAAGTTTCTTCGGGGCGGTGTCGAGAAGGTGCCGTCGGCTCCGACGTTCTCTTTGAAAGAGAGTCCTGGCCCCGTACTTGCGGGGTCGAACAGAAGGAGACGGATATGAGCACCGCCGGTTTCGACTACGTCATCACCCGCACCCTGGAGGCGCCGGTCGGGCAGGTCTGGGCCGCTTGGACCCGCGCCGAGGAGTACGGGCAGTGGGCAAGCGCCGAGGAGGTCGTCCTGGATGTCCGGCCCGGCGGTGCCTGGAGCTCCGTCATGGTCATCCCCGGCGGCACCCGCGTTCCGCTGTCCGGCCGCTACACCGAGGTCGTGGAGAACAAGCGACTGGTGGTCGGCATGAGTGTTCCGGGTAGCGAGGAGCTCGTGCTGATGACCGTCGACCTGGCCGCCGACGGCGACCACACCCGGATCACCCTGTCCCAGACGCTCGGAAGCGTCGAGGAGCGTGACCAGTCCGAGTTCGGCAGCAACATGCTCCTGGACGGCCTGACCGCCTTCCTGGCAGCAGCCTGATGCCCACCGGTGAGTGAAGGCCGGCTTGAACACCCGGGCACGACGACAACGGTCCGCCGGCGCAGCGCATGTACAACGCGCCCGCCCCGGCGGGCCGGCCGGGTCGAGCCCCGTCAGACGGCTGCGGAAGTCCCCCAGGCGCCACCGGTCCGAGCCGACCGGCACCTTCGGCTGGGACCGTCGCCGCCTTCAGGACCCGGTCGGGACCGTCAACCTTCGAGGCTGAGGCGTTTGTTGAGGGCCTTGCCCGAAGGCAGGGTGTCGACGAAGTTGTGCAGGAACTCGAGGAGCGCGTCGGTCTCCAGGCCCTCGGAGGCGGCGTCGATCGACGTGTAGAGGTCTTCTTCGATCCTGGCCACCGCAATGGCCAGGCGTTCGCCCTCGGGGGTGAGGCTGAGTTGGAGGTAGCGGCGGTCCTCGGCGTCGGTACGGCGCTCGACCAGCCCGGCCGCGACGGCGCGATCGACCAGCCGGCTGGGGTTGGTGCCGCTCTCGCACACCAGGAGCTGTCCGAGCCCGTTGAGGCTCAAGGTGCCGTGCTGCTGGAGCAGGCGCAGCACCTCGGCCTGCGACGGGGTGATGCCGTGGGGTTTGAGGGCCTGGATCAGCAGCCGGTTGCCTTCGCGTTGGGCTGCCAGGATCGCGAAGCGCAGGTGTTCGGCCTTACGCATCGGCGCTCTGTCGGGTGGTCGGCAGGGCGGCGAGGTAGCCCTTGACCGCGGCGGCGTAGGTGGCCGGGTGGGAGAAGCGGAACATGTGGCCGGTGCGTGGCAGCACGACCTCCCGGGCGTCGGAGATGCCCGCGAGCATGATCTTGGAAGCGTTCTCGCCGATCAGCACGTCGTGCGACGGGGTCAGGATCAGGGTTGGGACCTGGACCTGGCCGAGCACGTCGACGTAGTCGGCGGTAAGACTGGCCTCCACTCGCGCGCCGAAGGAGGCGGCGGGGGTGCCGGTGAGGAACAGTTCCCGGCTGCGCGCCTCGCTCCAGGGCACCTGTCCCTCGCCGTCGAACGGGGAGGCGAGGCGATGGGCATGGGCTCGTAGCGCCAACTGCCGGTAGAACGGCCCGCGGGCCTTGCCGATCGCCCGCATCAGGGCCTTCCACGGCTTCGAGTCGACCGGGTTGGCCGCGAATCCGCCGGACAGGATCAGGGCGCGCAGGCCCTGCGGGCGGCGGGTGGCCAGCGCGAGCGCGATGTTCGCGCCGAACGAGTCGCCGACCAGCACGTAGTCGTCGAGGTCCGCGATCGCGGTCTCGATGTGGTCGGCGTAGCGCTCGATGTCGTTCACGCCTTCGGGCAGGCGCAGCGCGCGCTTGGGCGCCTCGCCGTAGGGGGCGAGCTGTTCGGCACTCCACGGGGCGCCCGAAAGGCAGGGGATGAAGACGAGGGTCGGGTTTCTCTCCGCAGTATTCACGTCAGTATTCATGCCAGATAAGTTACACGACATATATGTCGTGTAACATGTGACCTGGGTCACGCGGAGATCCCCAGAGTGTTCTCGGCGTGAGGCGGCTGCCTCCCGTGCGGTCCAGGGCCGGGAGCTGAGCGAGAGAGCGAACGGCTCCGCGACCCCCGCCGAGGCGTCCCGGCCGAATGAGTGGCCAGTGCGAGGGCCTCGGCCTGCCCGGGGCGGATCGGCGGTGGTTGCGCGGCGGGTTCGTACTCCACCGTCCGGTGGTCAGGGCTTCTTGCCGAGGTCCTGTGTCCAGTACCGGCCGTGGGCGGTGCCGTCCTTCTTCACGTAGCCGACGCCCATGTGGGTGAGTGAGCAGTTGAGCATGTTGGCTCGGTGGTCCGGCGAGTCCATCCAGCTCCGGACCACCGCCGCGGGGCTCCTCTGGCCCGCTGCGACGTTCTCCGCGAGCGACCTCCAGCCGGAGTAGCCGGCGTCCTGCGCCCTGGTCTCCATGGTGCTGCCGTGCGAACCGGTGTGGCCGACGAAGTCATGTTTGGCCATGTCCATGGAGTGCCGCTGGGCGGCCCTGCCGAGGGCGACGTCGCTGTTCAGTTTCGGACAGCCGGCTCGGGCACGTTCTTCATTGGTCAACTTGATGACGGTGGCCCGCGGTGAACGCGCCGACCCCGCAGGGGCGGCAGACAACGCGAGGGTCACGGTGGCGGCGGCCAGAACCGCGCCCAGGAAACGGGGAATTGAAATGGTTCTCTCCTCATCGGTTCGGAGTGCGGCAGACGTACTCCGGCGGCCATCCCCCTCCCCCTCGAACTCAACGACTCCGGGCCCCCGGCGATGCGGACGAGTCCCGGCCTGTAACCCGTGCGGCGCCCGATCGGGCCGAGATCGCGCCGCTGATGATCGCTGAGCGCCGTCGGGTGAGGAGACGGGGAAGCGTCGTGGTGAACGCGTTGAGCCGCCCTGACGCCACGCTCGGACGCCGGCCGCGGTCGAGCACCCGCATGGCGGTCCTGACCACCTGCTCCGGGGTCTGGTACCTGCCCTTGTAGGTGCCGCCGCTGAGAGAGTCGAAGAACTCGGTGCGGGTGAGGCCGGGTGCGAGGCAGAGGACCCGCAGGCCGGTTCCGCGGGATTCGGACCACAGGGCCTCGGTGAAGTTGAGCACGAACGCCTTGCTCGCCGCGTAGACCGCCATGCCCGGGGCCGGTGTGTAAGCCGCCATGCTCGCGACATTGACGAGGATGTCGGTGCCGGCGGAGCGCAGCGGTTCGATGAGCGCGCGCGTGATGTCGACGAGGTTCGCCACGTTCACGTTGATCTCGTCGGTGAGGCGCTCGGGGTCTTCGCTGTGGAAGGCGTTGTCGGTGGCGAATCCGGCGTTGTTCACCAGGCCGGTGGCGGATATCTTCCGCTCCGCCAGAGCGGCGGCGAGTGCCCGGCCAGCCCTCGGCTCGCTGAGGTCGACGGCGATCGGGGTGGCCCGGATGCCGTGCGCCTCGCGGAGTTCGGCGGCGAGCGTCTCCAGGCGGTCGAGTCGCCGGGCCACCAGCACGACGTGGGAGCCGCGGCGTGCGACCTCGCGGGCGAAGGCCGCGCCTATACCGGAACTCGCGCCGGTGACGACGGTGGTCTGGTGCGCGTAGTTGATAGCAGTCATGGCTGCACCATAAGCAAGTACTTGCACCGAGTGCAAGAATCGAACCAAGTGCGAATGACGTACGCTGGGCGAATGGCCGAATCACTCAGTCTTCGTGAGCGCACACGACGTGCGGTGCGGGCGGAGATCACGGAAACAGCGATGAGCCTCTTCGCGGAGAACGGCTTCGACGCGACGACGGTCGACCAGATCGCCACGGCGTCGGGCATCTCCCGTCGCTCGTTCTTCCACTACTTCGGCAGCAAGGAAGACCTCGTTCTCGGCGACACCGAGGCCCTCGGCGAGACGGTTCGCGCCGCGTTGGAGGCGCGTCCGGAGGAGGAGTCGGCCTGGGCGGCGATCCGGGCGGCGTTCCTCGCTCTCCGGACGGAGAAGGAGATGGGGACGGACGGGCTCACGGTCGCCCGGATGTACCACGAAGCGCCCTCGTTGCGGGCGAGGCATCTGGAGAAGCACCTGCGCTGGCAGGTCCTGCTCGCCCCCGACGTCCAGCGCCGCCTCGGCCTGCCCGACTCGGCCTCGCCGGACCCCCGGGCCCGCGCCTTCGTCGCGGCGGCACTCGCCTGCCTCGACGCGGCGGTCGACGCATGGTGCGAATCCGACGGAGCGGCCGACCCCGTGCGGCTCTTCGACGACGCGGTCGAGGCGCTCCGCGCCTGAGGGCCAGGGCCTGATCCAAACGACAGGCCCTACGGGGTGTCGGCGGGGTTCTCGTCGGCGGGGGCCAGAAAGGTGGCGTGCAGGATGCGTTCGGCGACCGGATTCACACTCTGGGCCTTGGCGTCGGTCGCGTTGACGGAGTGGACGAGCGTACGGGAGAGGTCCCGGCCCCTTCGATGTCCGGGATGGTGAACATCTCGGCGTCCAGGAGGGGTTGGGGCACCAGTTCGCCCCTGAACAGCGCGAAGAGGAACTTCTCCAGATCCTCGGTGGTGGAGATCAGGTCGCCCGCCGCCCACCGGTCCGACATGTTCCACGCGGTGGCGTCCACGAGCCTGCCGTCCGCCAGCTTCTGGTAGCCACGATTGTGGGGGCCGTGGATACGCGGGTCGGGGCCTTTGTCGACGGAGGCCGCGACGACGGCCTCGGGCGTGAGCGTCCTGAACCGGTTGTCGTAACCCTCGGCATTCTCCGGGCCGAGAGGGAACCGGCCTGGAGCCCGCTGGTGTAGGTGAGTAACTGCCCTACGGTGATGGGCTCGAAGGCCTCGGTCAGCAGACCGGGCAGATACTCCTGAAGGGTGGCGTCCAGGTCCACCCGTCTCTCCGCCGCGAGTTGCAACACGAGCGCGGACGTGACCACCTTGGTGGTGGACCCTGCCCGGAACCGGGCGTTTTCCAGGGCCTTGCTGCCGCTGCGGAGGTCGCGTACGCCACGCGCTTCCGTGCCAGGAGCCGCTGCCACCGACGCGTACGAGGGCGGCGGTCGCGTCCTTGCCGGGGAGCCCGCGCAGTGCCTTCTCGTTCGGCACGTCCGGTCGGCCCGCCGTGGCATGCGGGCCGGGCACGTCGGCCACCGCGGGCGCGGCGGGCCGACGGCGGGACGTGTGCGCATGCGGGTACGGGTGCGGGTACTCAAAGGATGCTCCGTGGTGTGCTGTGGTGTGGACGTTGTGCTGCGTACGGAGTTCATCGTGCCGAGTGCGCGTCACCCGCGGATCATCGGCGAGGAGGTGCCCGACCCCGAGGTGCCCCAAGTCAACCGACCTGCCGGGAGCGGGTGTTGTGGGGTTGCCCCCGTAGGCGTCGCGTCTTCCGAAGCGCACCTTGGACGGCTCGCGGTCGCGAGGGTGTGGCCGTCGGGGCCGAGGACCAACGACGTCACCAGGGTGCCGGCGAGGCCGGCTGTGTTGCGGCCTGTGGTCACGTCTTAGAGGGATTTCGGACCAGGCACCTGGCGAACCGGTTGGGCGGACGCACGCAGTGCCGCGGCCAGCCACTCGTATGGGAACCGTTCCGGCGGCAGGTCGTTCACGGCGGTGACAAGCGTCATGTACCGGTCGAACGGTCCCTCCGGATCCGGTGGTGTGCGGTCCCACTCCGCGCCCGCCAGCATGTGGTCGGCCGTCTCGATCCGGAACTCGGGCGTGTCCGGGATCCCGGGGCTGTCCGGTGTCGCGAATATGCCGGTCAGCCACCCGATCCACCGGTCGGCGTTCTCCCGTCCCCGCGGCGAGTCCGGCGGCACCTGCTCCCGCGCCGCGTCCATCACCGCCTGGCCGATCGGCGTGGCCGCCTCCAGGGCGTCCAGCATCGGCGAAAGCCCCATCAGCGGCCCGGCCCCGGTGGTGCACGCCTCGTACAGCTCACGGCGCACCGCCTGCCGGACCTCGGTGTCCCGGATGAGCTCGGCCAGCTCGATCCACGCCTCCAACTGGGCCGCGGTGGGATTTTCGGGCAGCTCCGGCCGGGCAGCCCGCCACCACTCGACCATCCGCTCCGGCGGCTCCCAGCCGGTGGAGACCTCGGTCCAGAACTCGTCGATCAGCCGGTCACGCTCCTCGTCCGACATGCCTGCCAGCTTGTGCATGAGCGTGACCTGCTCGGCCGTGGAGTCCTGCCGCAGAATGGCCGACAACACCGCGCGACGGCTGCGCAGCCGCGCCTCCTGCCGTGCCAGCAGGGCCAGGTGGGTGGCGGCCAGCTCGCGCAGCGTCGCCTCGCCGGCCAGCACCCGCCGGATCTCGTCCAGGCCGGCGTCGAGTTCCCGTAGCGTCCGGACCAGTTCCAGCCGGGCGATGGCCGACACGTCGTACAGACGGTGGCCGGCCGCGGTGCTGGCGGCCGGTGTGACGACGCCGGCGTCCGCGTAGTACCGGACGGCGCTGACGTTCAGGCCGGTCCGCCGGGCGACATCTCCGATGGGGTACAGCTCGTTCATGTCCACGACGCACACTATGCGATCTCAAGCGGCTTGAGATTCAAGCCCGATCAGTAGCCGGATCGGATAGTCGCGCCCGGCCAGCTGGTCACCTGCCGCACCGTTAGGGGTCGGGCGGGCGGAGTCGCCCGGCGCGTAGCGCTCGCCGACGCGCCTACGAGGGGCAACGGCGGTGCGGTGGCCCCGTTGACGGCGGCCCGGCAGAACGCCTCCAGGGCGGTCTCGCCGCCTGCGCCCAACTCCGGCTGGTCCGGGTTGCCGAAACGCAGTGCGAGATCTGCCTAACCGGCTTCTTGAGTGCCGACTCCGGCATCGAGGAAGCTGTGCGCGCCGGGCACGACAGCTGCGGAACGCTGCCCGGCACGCGGATCACGACCCTGGTCCTCACCCTCCAGGTGCTCGTGGAGCGACAGATGACCGGCTCCAGGACGCCGAGACAGAGATGAGGAGGCGGCTCGGGGCGGGCTCACCAGCGGTTCACTCGGTTGGGGCTCGACAGCGTCGCCCGGTGTGCCCGCTCCGATCCGCCACCATGGTCGTCGCTGTGCCGAGCGGATACGCACGGGGTGCCTTGAGGGGGGCGCGTTGACGAGTCGGCCGCACGGATGCCCGCCCCTCGGGGCCGGTGACCGGCGTGATTCGCATACGGGGGGCCTGGTCGGCGCGGCGCGGCGCGGAGCGGAGCGGCTTGGGGCGGATCCGCCCCAACCTCGTGTTGGCGCAGTTGAAGGGCGCGCCCGGCCGGCACACCCGTACGGCGGGTCGGCGGCGGTGGAGCGGCAGACCCGTGCGATGCGCCGCCGCGACGCCGACACCGTCCGAGAGGCGGCCCTGCGCCGTGCCCGCACGGAACGAGGGGCACAGGCAGCAGGGCCAGCGGCCGTGGTCCACGGCGTCAGCGGTCTCGCGGCGCATCCGCCTTCGCGGTCACGCCGCCGGGCTCATGGTCTCCTCTGTGATGGGGGACCGCTGCGGCCTCAGGCAGCTCGTGCCGCTCCTCCTGGGACCTGGAGCTCCGGCTCCGCCCGCAGCCCGGCGACGTCCACACCGCTCTCGGTCAGAACACGCTCGATCTCCGCCGCGGACTCCGCGTTCGTCCCGGTCTTGTCCAACAGCGCGGCCAGCAGGTGGGTCGTGCCGACCGTGGGCGAGTCCTGGGCGGAGGCGGTGAGCTGAGTGACGTGCAGGAGACGCCGGTCGAAGTCGGCGGTGCCGTCGACCTCCGCGGGCTCCTCCTCGGCGACCCCGGTGGAGGGAAGCAGCACTCGGGCGACAGCATCCTGCCGTGCGCCGTATCGGCGCAGGAGTTCCGCCCCCCGGTTCGCTCCCGTCAACTGCTCGGGCAGCTCACGCCGCGACACGCTCAACGACCGGTCCAGCGCCAGGATGCCCAGCAGCACATCGACGGGTTCCGTCTTCGGCGCCCCGCGCCGTACCGCACTCCGTTGTGCCTCCGAGCGCACCACACCCACGACCGCGGAGCCGAACCCCGCGCCGCCCCCGAAGACCCAGGCGGTGAACTTCCGGGTCAGCGGATTACCGCTCTTCCCGAACGTCCCCGCCTTGCGCAGCACCAACACCGTGCCGGACTCAGGTGCTTCGTCGCTGCCCCGCAACGCGTCGAGCGCGGTCGCGGCGGCGGGGACGTCCAGCTTCTCCACCTGCATGGCCTCGCGGGCACGCGTATCAGGCAGCTCGACCAGTGCGCGCGCCACATGGCTGACACGCACCGAAAGGGTGCCCTCCTCCCGTGCGGCCTCCAGCGCCTTGCCCAGGCAGGATCGCAACGCACCGGTCATCGGCGGGAGTTCAATGCTTTCCTGCTCCTCGTCCTTCTTCTTCCGATTCTTCCAGCGCAGCCTCTTGGCCTCCTCCTGCCTGACCTCCCGCCACAACGCGTCGATCTCCCGCTCGTCGTCCGGGGCTCCCTCTGCGCCGTCACCCGCGTCGTCACTGACCCACACGGATGTCCCCCGGCACCCGATCGAACCAGCGAGCGAGCCTGAGGCCCTCATTCCGGGGGCGATCGCGGAACCCGCGGCCGAGTCACCCGACACGAGCGCGTTCAGCAGGCTCTCCGTACCGACGTCCTCGCGTTCCTCCTTGGCCACCTTGCTCATCGTCTCCAGCAACAGCTGGACGACGTCCCTCTCGAACTCGGTGGTCGCGCCGGCGTTCCGGTCGGACGTTCGCTGATCCATCGGGCCTCCCTCTCTGCGTGGTGGTACCTGCTGAGAAGGACGCCAGCGAGGGCTCTCCGGCTCCGCTTCGGCCGACCGATCTTGCTTCCGGTCCGAATGGCTCAGTTTTTTCCGTCTGCCGGACGAGGCTTTGGAGGCCCAACGGGATAGCTCTGGCGGACATGCTGTCAGCACACAGCGCTCCGGCGGACCGAGTCCTCTCCGGAGCGCCAGGGTGGCGGAGTCAGCAGAACCAGCCGTTCTGGACCCAGCCCCGGCGGTTGATGTCGCCGTAGGCGAAGCCGTAGACCCACTCTCCGCCCGCCTGTTCGACGAGGAAGGTCTGACCGCGGAACAGGGTGCCCATCCAGGCTCCGTGGGGGGCGGTGACCCGGACTGCGAGGTCTTGGGCGCAGACGGTTTCGCGTTGCCCCGCGGTGCCGTTGGCCGCGGTGGCGGGGTTGGTGGTCAGGGCGGCCATGGCGGCGGTCAGGGCCAGGATGAGGGTGATGCGCCTGCTGGTGCGGGTCATGGGCGGTCCTTCGCGGGTGTGAGTTGCGGGGTCACCAGGATCCGAAACCGCCCAGGCATTCCTGCCTGACGAAGCCCCAGTCGTTGGGGCCGAAGTCGAAGGTGGCAGCCCACCCGTTGTAGACGGGGTGGGCGCCGCGGGTGTGTCCGACCTTGTCGCCGCGCGGGAGGGTCCGTTTGAGTCCGACCGGTCCGGAGGAGCTGTCGTAGTTCGCGTAGAAGCTGGCGCTGTCGCAGACGATGACGGCGTGTTCCGGCACGGTCGGCTCCGCCTGGGCGGAGCCGGTGGAGATCAGGGCGAGGGCAGCGGTCAGGGACAGCGCGATACCCAAGCTTCGTGTCGTGGCCATGACAGTCATGATGGAGTAAGCCCGCCGTCCCGTCGAGAGGGACCGGCATAGTGCTCGCGTACGGCGGGCCGGCGAAGCCGGAGGTGTCCCTGGGGCGTGACTCGCTGTTATGGCCGTGAGGTTCAGACGGTCTTGAGCTGGCCGCCGTTGACAGCGAATTCGGAGCCGGTGATGTTCGCGGCTCGCGGTGAGGCGAGGAAGGCGGTCAGGTCGGCGACTTCGCGGGCCTCGGTGAAGCGCCCGGTGGAGATGCCCATGTTGCGGGGCACGACCTCGTCGACGGCTTCCTGAGCAGTGGTGCCGGCCGCGGACGCTGCGGCATCGGCGAAACCGCCCGGGGCAGTCCAGAAAGGAGTGCGGACAGGGCCGGGAGCGACAGCGTTGACGCGTACGCCGCGGGGTGCGAACTCCTCGGAAAGGCACTTGGTCAGACAGGCCAGGCCGGCCTTGGCCGCCGAGTAGTCCACGACCATGGGGAACGGGAGACGGGCGTTGATGGAGGTGATGTTGACGATTGAGCCATTGCCGGTTTTGAGCAGATGGGGCAGTGCTGCCCGGCTGGCACGGACTGCGCAGAACAGGTTGAGGTCGAAGACGTGCTGCCACTCGGCATCGTCCACGTCCAGGAAGCCGGAACGGGGACCGCCGACTCCTACGTTGTTGACCAGAATGTCGATCGTCCCGTGCTGGTCGACAGCATGCTGCACGAGTGAGGCCGGCCCCTCTGGCTGAGACAGGTCGACGTTGACGACGGTGACGTCGTAGGTGCCACGCAGGGCTTCGAGCTCGGATGTGGTGGTGCGACTGCCGGCAATGACGCGTACGCCTTCACGACCGAACGCCTCGACGATGGCCAGGCCGATGCCCTTGCTGGCCCCGGTGACGACGGCGACCTTACCGCTCAACTGGAGATCCATCAGGCATCCTTCCCCGGAATGATCAACTATGGCGAACGTATGGGAAGACTCCGAAGTTGGCCCCTGCTCCGCAGCCAGAGGGGTGATAGCTCAAGCCGGGCGGCCGCGCATGTCGGCTGACGGGGCTTCTCCGGACAAGTTCCGCAAGAGGCGCACCTGACGCTTGGCCTACCGGCGCATCTCTCGCACAAGGACGGTCACCGTTCCGTTCCCGGCTTCGCCATGCCTGCCGGGGGAAGCCCCGACAAGCCGCCTGCACGGTGCCGGCCCGTCGCCGCCGTGGCCGCCCCCTCCGCCGGCTGCTAACTGCGGCGGCTGCCACGCGTCGTGCGGTAGCTGTACACCAACAGGGCGACGAGGAGCAGACTCGACAGAATCAACCCGGCACCGGTGGGCCAGCCACCGAAGGGCAATTCAGGCATCAGGCCCCAGAACAGGCCGGCCGCCAGGAGGGCCGCCGCGGTGAGGGCGGCTCCGGTGATCCGAAGCGCGGAGGCGACGCTTTCCCTGGCCGCGCGCATGGCGCGCTCCCGTACCGGGTCGACGTAGCGAGCCGCGGCAGGGAACTGATCAGAGAGGACCAGCAGCCCAGCGAGTACGAGCAGCAGGCCCGGCCCGGGCAGAACGAGCAGTGCGATACCGATGAGTACCAGCGCCACTCCTGCTACGAGCGCGAGCGCTCGGCGTAGAGGGGTTTGTCTGTGCACCTCACTCACCTTCTGGTCTCTCCGGTCCCAAAACGCTTTCTGTCGGAGTCGTTCGTAGAGTGTCCGGCCGGCGAGGGTGATCGTAATCGAAGTGGTCCTCCCACTCCTGGAGCTTGGCACTGAAGAGGTTGACGTCGTTGATGACCTGCCTTGCAGGAATTGTTGGTGGCACATACCAGCGTGCCGGCGGCGTCCCGTCGATCTGTACGCCTGAGGAGCCACTGTGGCGGCCTCTGCCCCACTCATCCGTGGGCAGCCGTCTCTAGGATGTTCATTGTGGAAGTCCGGTCGCCGACCCCGGAGGTGTCATGCCCCTGCAGATGAAGCTGAGCGCGATAACACTCGACTGCCCTGATCCGTTGGCCCTGGCGGCGTTCTATCAGCAGGCCACCGGCCTCGAACCCCACTTGAAGTCGGACGGCGACTTCGCGGCTCTCAACCGTGAAGACGGCGTCTTCATCGGTTTTCAGCGCGTCGACGGCTACCGGGCTCCGCGCTGGCCCGAGCAGACGGTTCCCCAACAGCTGCACCTCTGCTTCGATGTCCTGGATCTCGACGAGGCCGAGGCCCGGCTACTGGAGCTGGGCGCGGGCAAGCCGGACCACCAGCCTCATGACGCGACCAAGGCGCGCGTTCTCACTGATCCGGCTGGTCATCCCTTCTGCATTTGCCGAGACTGACCGGGGGCAGGGGACTTGCCGACACATGATCCGGCCCCAGCCGCACGTGCCGACAGACCCCGGACGTCTCTCTTCAGCGGGGCCTTTCCAGCCTCCGTACGGCTTGAACTGCAAGGCCGGTGCCGACCAGTGAGGAGTTTCATGCGTGCTGAGGACTTGGTTCCGCTGGGCCGGACCGGTCTGACGGTCAGCCGGCTCGGTCTCGGGCTGGCCTCCATCGGGGGACTCTTCCGGTCCGTGCCCCAGGAACAGGCTCTGGCGACCGTCCGCCGTGCGAGAGAGCTCGGCGTACGGCTGTTCGACACCGCGCCCGTCTACGGGTACGGGCTCTCCGAAACCCGTACCGGCACAGCCCTGCGCGACGAACCGCGCGACGCGTATGTGCTGTGCACCAAGGTCGGGCGGCTCGTCGAACCGGGCGGACCGGACACTCAGCCGATCTGGGCCGATCCGCCCCCGGGCCTCGGCGTACGCCTGGACTACTCCCACAAGGGCGTCGTCCGTTCGCTGAAGGAGAGCCTGGAGCGGCTGGGCCTGGACAGAGTCGACGTGCTCCACATCCACGACCCCGAGCAGGACTTCCCCCGCTCCGTCGGCGACGCCTACCACGCACTGGACGACCTGCGTCGCGCCGGTGTCATCCGCGCCGTGTCGCTCGGCGTGAACCACGCCGACGTCGCCGCGCGTTTCCTCCGCGAGGTTCCCGCGCCCGGCCTCGACTGTGTGATGCTTGCCGGGCGATGGACCCTTCTCGACCAGTCAGGCCTCAACGAACTGCTGCCCCTGTGCCAAGAACGCGGCGTGGCGGTCCTGGCCGCCGGTGTCCTTCAGGGCGGACTACTCGCCGACCCCGGGCCGGGCGCACCGCACGGGCAGGAGAACCTCGCGCCGGCGTTGGCGGCCCGGCTGAGAACCATCCACGAGGTGTGCGCACGCCACGGAGTCCCCCCGAGGGCGGCCGCGCTGCAATTCCCTTTCGGACACCCCGCCGTGACCGCCATCGTCGTGGGAGCCCGCTCACCGGAAGAGATCGAGGAGTCGGCCACCCTGCTCGCACGCCCCATCCCCGCCCGGCTGTGGTCGGACCTGAGAGAAGCGGACGTGATTCCGGCTTCCTGGCACCCGGCCGACCTGTGACCACCTGACGCTCGCAGAGCAATCCCGGACCCGACGGATGGTCGCCCCGGCCGACTGCTGGCCAACACCCTGTGTCGGCCCTGACGAGCCTCAGGATCAGTCGGAGATCGCTGTCGGGTTGCTCGGACGCTCCAAGCGCCACCTGGACGGCACTGAACTTCACGTCGTCCACGTTGAAGACAGGCGAGGCTCAGCGGACCTGGCGTGAGTACCCGTGCTTCCCCATTGGTGATCCCCGGGTGCGTATCGGCTCCAGGTCCCGCCGAGCGGCCGGGCAAGTTGACGCGGTGGTACCGGAGTTGGGGAGAGGCGGTTCGCGCCCTTCTCAACCTGCCTTCACGCAGGGCCCGTTACGATCACCGCACCCTGTGCCGGAGTGAAGGAGAACTGTCATGACCAATCGTCCTGTGCACACCGTTGAAGTGCCGTTGAACGATGGTGGCGACGATGTGGTGCGGGTGCAGATTCGCGAGGTGGACGAGAGTCTCATCCGGGTCGGTCGCGGTGGCCGGACCGTGGCGCGGGCCGAGCGGTCGCTTGGGCAGATGCTGGACACGGTGCGGCCCGTGGCGGAGAGCTTCGTGGGGCGGTTCCGCGGGATGGTGAACCCGCCGGACGAGCTGACTCTCGAATTCGGCGTCTCCCTGTCCGCCGAGGCGGATGTCGTGATCGCCAGCACCGCGACAGCGGCCAACTTCGCCGTCACCCTGACCTGGAACAGAAGTGACCGCGCGGACGCCAACGGCAATACTGGGCAGGTGAGTTGACCCAAGGGGCGGAGGACGGGGTGACGGCTGCGGGGAGGGGCGCGGGGGCCGGGTCACGGAGCCCCGAGGAGGCACTGGCCGCTGCCGTGGTCCGGGTCAAGGGCCTCGACGGTGAACTCGCGGGCGCCGGGTTTCTCGTCGCCCCGCAAATGGTGTTGACCTGCGCCCACGTGGTGAACGACGCCCTCGACCGGCCCCGCGAGGAGGAGGTGGCGGCGGGCACCGAGGTCTTCGTCGATCTGCCCTTCGCCGAGGGCGGCGGCGCGGCGGAGGTCGAGCGCTGGGTGCCGGTAAGGGCGGACCAGACCGGCGATATCGCGGTCCTCCGGCTGCGTACGGCGATCCCCGGGGCCCGCCCGGTGAACATGGCCGACACCGAACGGGTGTGGGGCCACGACGTACGCGTGCCGGGCTTCCCGCGCCGTTCCCCGGGCGGGGTCTGGCACCACGGACGGCTGCGCGGTGGCACCGCCGAGGGCTGGGTCCAGCTGTCGCAGGCGGATCCGCACGGCATACCCGTCGAGAAGGGGTTCAGCGGCAGCCCGGTCTGGGACGAACAGTTGCGGGCCGTGACCGGCATGGTCGTCGTGGTCCAGCCCGGCGGGGTCCAGCAGAGCTTTCTGATACCCACCCGCACGCTGGTCGCCGAACTGCCCGAACTGGCGCCTGTGGTCCGCCCCGCGTCGCCGTTCCGCGGCCTGTCCACCTTCCAAGAGGCCGACGCGGACGTCTACTTCGGGCGGCAGGACGACATCGACGACGTCACCGCCCTGCTCGTCGGCTCTCACCCATGTGTCACCCTCGTCGGTCCCTCCGGCTGCGGCAAGTCCTCACTCGTCCGCGCGGGCGTGGCGCCGCAGATGCGCGAGCGGGGCCATGTCGTCCTGGTGGTGCGCCCCGGTGAGGGCACCTCTCTGCGGGCGGCGCTCGCCTCGGAGCTCGTTACCGCCGTACGTCCCCGGCTGCGCGGAGCCGCGAGGGCACAGGAGGTGCGGCAGCTGGAGGATCTCCTCGCGGAGCGCGGTCTCATGGACGCCCTGCGCATGACCGGCGGTGAGGGGGAGCGGCGGCTGCTCGTCCTGCTCGATCAAGGTGAGGAGCTGCTCGCCGGACCGGACCGCGAGGTCGAGGAGGCCGTCAGACTGCTGTTTCCCGCGCACCAGCCTGACGGACTGCGGGTGTGCGTCACCCTCAGGTCGGACTTCACGGACACGGCCCTCAATCATCCGCTGCTCGGCCCGGCACTCGGCCGCGGCCAGGTGCGGCTGCTCGCTCCGATGTCCCGTGCACAGCTGGAGCAGGTGATCCGCAGCCCGCTCGAGGTCACACCTGCCGTGACGTACGACGACGGGCTCGTTGAGCGGATGCTCGACGACGCGGGGGACGGCCCCGGCGCGCTGCCACTGCTCGGCTTCGTCTTGGCGCAGCTGTGGGACGGGCAGGCCGCGGGACGGCTGAGATTCGATACGTACCGTGAAGTCGGCGGCGTTCAGGGTGCGTTGGGGCGGTACGCCGAGACCGTCTGGCGGCAGTGCGTCCGCGAGGCCGACGAGACGGAGGCCATGCGGCTGCTCACCGATCTCGTCCGGTTCCTGCCCGGCGGCGAGGCTCCGATACGCAACGCCCTGAGCCGGGAGGAGGCCGGTGCGGGGCGGTGGCGGATCGCGGCCGCGCTCGCCGAGCGGCGGCTGCTCGTACTGCGCGGCGGTGACGGGGAGGCCGCGACCGTCGAACTCGCCCACGAGGCACTGATCGGCGCCTGGAAGCGGCTTGAGGCGCGGGTACGGCAGGACCGGAAGTTCCTGGCCTGGCGGGCGGAGCTGCGGCACGACGTGGAGCGTGGGCAGCTCCTGGAGCGTGAGCGGCTCACGGAGGCGGAACAGTGGGCGGCCCTTCGGGGGCCCGAACTGAGCGACACGGAACGGCAGTTCATCGACCGCTCGGCCAGGAGGCGGGCGGCGCAGGAGGAGCGTGTCCGGCGGCGGGTGCGGCAGAAGCGGTGGTTCATCGGCGGACTCGCAGTCCTGACGGTGCTCGCGGTGGTCGCCTCCGGGCTCTTCTTGTTGCGTAACGCGGAGCTGGACGGGCAACTGCGGCGGGCGGCGTCCGAGCAATTGGCGGTGCGAGCCGAGCAACTCGACGATGTGTCGATGGTGACGTCGGCGCTGCTCTCGGGGGCGGCGTATCGGACGGCTCAGGAACCGGAGGCCCGCAGCGCGTTGATCAGGCAGTATCTGCGGCTGCGGCACGTGGAGCGGGTCGTGTGGGACAACCACGCTCCCGTCCGTGATGTCGCGATGAGCGAGGACGGCAGGCGGATCAATGTCGGCATGACCTCCGGAGACGCCGCCGGTCTGACGCTCGGCACGGATGAGGTGCACGAGCGCGGTCTGCCGACAGGATCGAGGATCGTCACGCTCTCGCCTGACGGGCGCATCTCCGCGCGGGCGTCCGTCAACGGGAAGGTGTCCCTGGGAATCTCCACGGAAGCCGGGGCCGGGGGCGACTGGCGCACGGTGGTCCTGCGGGACGGTGACGCCGTACGGGAGAACGCTCGTGCCGCCGTCGACCTCCGCTTCGACGGCACCGGGCGCAGAGTGCTCGCGGCACTGCCCGGCGAAGGGGTCCTGGCCTGGGAGTCCGAGAGCGGCCGGCGCGTGGGCAAGACGCTGCGCGCACCGGAGGGATGGGAGACGGCCGAGGCGTGGTTCGGTCCCGAGGGAACAGTGATCGGCCGGATCACTCAGGAAGGCGCGGCCGAAGGGGCCGAGGGTCGCCTGGTTCGCTGGAGCCTCGGCAACGGCCGACCGGACTCTGCCGTGTGGGGAACGGACCGGACCGGCGCCGTCACGGTGAGCGGCGACGGCCGGACGCTCGTGCGGTGCACCCCGGAAGGGCTCCTGGAGTCCTGGGACCTGACCGGTGGGCCGAAAGTGCGCCATCAGTACAGCACGCGGGAACTGGGCCTCGTCTGCCCGCTGTTCGTGCCACGCCTGGACCGGTCCGGTCGCTTCCTCATCAACCCGGTGCAGCGCTTCGGTACCTCGTTCGGCAGGTTCCGGTTCCTGGTCCTGGACCTGGTCGAGGGGCGCCCTGCCACCCTTGACCTGCCCGCGCCCGCACAGCAGGACGAGACATTCACCGGCAGCTCGCAGATGCCCGCCGTGGCACTCACCGGGCCGCCTGAGAAGCTCCGGGCCGCGGTCGGTGTCGGGGCGACGGTGATGGTGGCGCGTGTTCCGGAACCGTCCACGTTCGACGGCGCGATGCTCACCGCCCGGATCAGGACCGTGGACGCAGACCACAACCGCGTCATCAGCGTCGACGCCGACGGCAAAGGGCTGCGGCTGTGGGACCTGCGTACGCACAAAATGCTGGCGGCGGTGCGGCCGTCCCGTCCGCTGGCCGGCCTGTACAGCGCCTACAGCCCGGACGGCAGACGGGTCCTCACGCCGGCGGAGGACGGCCGCACCGTCCTCGTCTGGGAGATGGGCGGGAGCACGCTGAAAGAGCTGGACCGGATCGATCTGCCACGACCGCCGAACATCGACCCCACAGGCCCGGACCCGCGCTCCGGGCGCACACCGGCGTGGGTCAACATCACCTTCGACGGCCCGGACCATGTGGTGATCTCGGCATTGTCGTACGTCGTGCGATGGGACCTTGCGCGGGGCCGGGAAGCGGGTACGGCCTACCGGCCCAGGGCCCAGGAGTCGGTCGAGGTCTCGTTCGCGGCCGCCGGCACATGGGCGGTGGCGCGCCCGGGTCACGGGCAGGCGGCGGTACGCACACCCGCCGGGAAATACGACATCGTGATCTGGGACTTCGAAGAAGGCCGGGAGGCCGATTCGATCGACCTCAAGGGGCCCGGCGCCGTCAAGCAGTTGGGCTTCGACCCGACGGGACGGCTCCTTGCGGTGCTGACCTATGACGGCGGCGTACGGGTGTGGGACATGGACAAGGAGGGCGAGGAGAGGTGGCTCGAGCCGCTGGCGTATCAGGGTGTCCAGTGGCTCGGCGCCTTCGCCTCGGAGTCCACCCTGAGCACCCAGAGCACGCTGAACGAGTACACCACCTGGGATGTTCGCAGTGGCATCGAGCGCTATCACTTCACACCGGGGTACGACGCCACCGCCGATCTGACCGAGGACGGCGAGTTCATGGGTCTGGTGGACGGGTCGGCAGGCCACATCCTCGAACTGGATCCGGAGAAATGGCTGGAGAAACTGTGCGTGGTGGCGGGGCGTGGCCTCTCGCCGGGGGAGAAGTCTCTGGCTCCGCCGGGAAGCAGGACGGATCAGGTCTGCGACTGATCCGGCATATGAAAGGCGGGTCGTCGGGGTCCGAGCACCGCACATCGACCGCGATGACCGCCGCCGCCGCGAACCAGGCGTCGCGGCCGTACTACGACCGGTCGGGCGGGCCCGGAGCGGGGCTCGGGTGCGTCATGGACCGTGGACGTCTCCTGGGGGGCTGTCAGTTGTCGGCCCACCGGCTTCCGTGTCCGGGGGCGTGCGAGTCGGGGCTAATGTCTCGGGAGTGGTCGGCGCCGCAGAGGCCGCGTCGAGTTTCCCTCGCTTGATCGCGGCATCGACCGCGGCGCCGATGCGGCGCAGTGTCGACAGTTCGTGAGGCTCGAGCTCGTCCATCAGATACTCGCGGACCGCGGCGACGTGTCCTGGTGCCGCTGCCACGACCTCCTCGAAACCGGCCTCGGTCAGTGTCGTGTTGGTGCGTCTGCCGGGGCCGGGGATCCGGGCCCGTGCGAGCAGCCCGCGCTTCTCCAACCGGCCGACGACATGCGACAAGCGTGACAGCGATGCCGACGTTCGCGCCGCCAGATCGCTCATCTGGAGGGTGCGCGCCGGCTCCTCGGACAGGACCGAGAGCACCATGTACTCGAAGAAGGTCAGCCGGGTCTCGCGCTGCATCCGTGCGTCCAGGGCGGCCGGCAAGCTGATCATGATCGCGGAGTTGGCGAGCCACGCCTCCCGCTCCTCGCTGCTCAGCCATCGCGTCGCGGCAGCCGGTCCGGTGGGCTCCGCCGCACCAGCCCCTTCTGCTTCTACGGCAGGTGCGGGCTCGCCGGCTGCCGGCTCTTCCCGCGCCCGGCCGCGGCGTCGCCCCTTGCCTCCCGCTGTGGTGTCTGACATGGGTCAACAGTAGCAAGTTGTTGACGCTTCAAGTCGAAGGGTGTAGATGTTGACGCATCAAGTTCGCGTCGATCTCAGGAGCACCCGACATGCCTAGACAGTTCGCCCGGTATCCGGCGCCGTCCGCGCACTGGGGATGCGGTACGCCACCGACGCGGCACCACGACTGAAAGCCATGGTTCGGCCGTCTCAAAGCCGGTCCGCGCATCGATGTGCCGACCGGCACACAAAATCCAGGAAAGGACTGTCGAATGCAGGTCACGTCGCTGGGCGGGCTCGAGGTCTCACGCATCGGACTCGGGGCGATGGGTATGTCGGCGTTCTACACGGGCGCCGGACGTGAGGACGCCGAGTCGATCCGCACGATTCATCGCGCTCTGGACCTCGGCGTCACGCACCTGGACACCGCAGAGGTGTACGGGCCCTACGTGAACGAGGAACTGGTGGGTCGCGCGATCAAGGACCGCCGGGACGAGGTCGTGCTCGCCACCAAGTTCGGCCTCGTCTCCCACACCGGGCGACCGGGCCCGGACAGCACCCCCGCCAACGTCCGAGCCGCCGTCGAGGGCTCGCTGCGGCGGCTGGGAACCGGTCACATCGACCTGTACTACCAGCACCGGGTCGACCCCGGCACCCCCATCGAGGAGACGGTGGGAGCGTTGAGTGAGTTGGTGGCGGCGGGCAAGGTGCGCCACATCGGACTGTCGGAGGCGTCCGCGGCGACGATCCGCCGGGCGCACGCCGTTCATCCGGTGTCCGCCGTCCAGAGCGAATACTCGCTGTGGACCCGCGACCCTGAAGCGGACGTGCTCCCCACACTGCGTGAACTCGGGATCGGACTGGTTCCCTACTCGCCGCTGGGGCACGGCTTCCTCACCGGTGACATCCGCACCCTCGACGGCCTGGACGCCGCCGACTGGCGGCGCACCAATCCCCGTTTCACCGGGGACAACCTCACGCGCAACCTGCGCATCGTCGACGAGGTGAGCGAGATCGCCGCCGACGTCGGAGCGACGCCCGCCCAGGTCGCTCTGGCCTGGCTGCTCGCACAAGGAGAAGGCATCGCGCCCATTCCGGGAACGAAGCGTGTCGACCGGCTCGAGGAGAACAGCGCCGCCGACAGCATCCGGCTCACCCCCGGCCACCTCGCCCGTCTGAAGGATCTGGCGCCGGCGTCCGGCGCTCGCCACGCGGAGCCCGACATGGCCGTGATCGAACCAGTGACCCAGTGACCCGGTGACCCGGTGACTCAGTGACGACCCTCGCGGCACGGATCGGCCGTGCCGCGATCGAAGACCAATGAATGGAGCTGGACAGCGTGCGGAGCAACATGATTCGTGTCGGCATCATCGGAGCCGATACGAAAGCGAGCTGGGCGGGGGCATCCCACATTCCCGCACTCGCGGCGCAGCCGCAGTTCTCCCTGGAGGCCGTGGCGACCCGGCACGAAGAGAGCGCACGCCGCGCCGCCGAGACCTTCGGTGCCAAGAGGTGGTTCGCGGACCCCTACGAGCTCATCGGCGACCCTTCGATCGACCTCGTCACGGTCGCGGTGAAGGTCCCGGCCCACCGCGAACTCGTGCTCGCCGCCCTGGCGGCGGACAAGGCCGTGTACTCGGAGTCCCCGCTGGGCACGACCGTGGCGGAGGCGGAGGAGATGGCCGACGCGGCCGGTTCGCTGCACACCGCGATCGGTCTGCAGGGCCGGCTCAATCCGTCGGTACGTCGCGCGGCGGAGATCATCGCGCAGGGCCGGCTCGGGCGACCGCTCTCGGCGCGGGTCACCGCGACGACATTCGGAAACGGCCCGGAGTCGGTGAGCACCTACGAGTACTTCGACAAGGCGGCGGCCGGTGCCGGCTTCCTGACGATCGCGGTCGGCCACGTTCTGGATGTGATCGAGGCGGTGCTCGGTGACATCACCGAAATCGATGCCCGCACGGAACTCCTGTGGCCGGAGGTCAAGCTGGTCGACACCGGCACGACGACCGTCCGGGAGGTCCCGGATCACCTCGACGCCATCATGAAGACCTCGTCGGGCGCCCCGGTGGGAGTGCAGATCCTGGCCGGCGTGCCTGTGCCGGACGCCCGATTCAGTATGGAGGTCCGTGGATCGGACGGCTGGCTGAAGCTGACCGGCAGTCACCCCGCGGGCGTTCAGGTCGGCGACCTCGTGCTGTCGTCGAGCGTGGACTTCGCGGTACCGGACAGCCCCGTCGCCACCGGCACCGGACCCACTGCCGCCGAGATCTGGACGGGTGCGTCCATCAATGTGGGCGAGGTGTACTCCAGTCTTGCCCGCGACATCGCGAACGGGACCCACCACACCCCGGGGTTCAAGCACGCCGCCCACAACAGCCGCCTGATCGCCCGGGTCGGCCGGGCCGCGCAGACCGGTGTCCGTCAGTGACTCACCGGCGAAGACCCCGTCGGCGGCCGTCGGCCCGGTCCTCGATGTCCCGCCAAGTCGATCCGGCGCCGGGGGAGTTGAAGGAGCCGCCTGTGGTGCCCTCCCGGCCGGGCGGCGCGCAGGAGCGGGCGGTGGGAGGGAACGACAGGCGGCGGGGCGGTTGTCGGGGTCAGTCCTGGGGAGTGAGCAGGACGATCGGGATTTCGCGGTCGGTCTTCTGCGCGTACTCGTCGTACAACGGGAAGATGCCCGCCATCTGGAGCCAGAGCGGCTCACGTTCGGCCGGGGACGCGACCCGGGCGCGAGCGGTGAACCGACGGCCGCCGACCTGCACCCCGACGCTCGGCTCCGCCTGGAGGTTCTTGAACCACGCAGGGTCCTCGTCGGCACCACCTTTGGAGGCGACGACGACGAAGTCCTCGCCCGCGGTGCCGTAGATCAGGCACGTGCGGCGCGCGGTGCCGGTCCTGCGTCCGGTCGTGGCGAGCACGAGCGTGTAGACGCCGTTCGATTCGTGTCCCTCGGTGCCACCCGAGGCCAGATACGTACGGGTCTGCTCAGCGACCCAGTCCCACTGCGAATCGGTGGCGTGGTCAAGGTCATCGGCGACAGCCATGACAGGCGGTCCTTTCTGGAAGGGAAGTCTGGATTCGGAACGTGCTGACCGGCGATCCACTTCAGTTGAGCTTCTCGACCAGTCCGATGATGATGCCGTCGGGGCCGCGGACGTGCAGTACCGGGGATGTCACCAACGGCGAAGTGCCTCCCGTGTCACGCGGCCGGCCGTGGCCGCTCGTGCCCCCGGGACGGAGCGGGCGCGACGTTCTCGACACAACGACCTCTGTGACGACGGTCGCATCTCCCGCCGGGTGCGGCGCGGCGTGGGGACGGGCCGGCCGCAGCCGCGTGCGGCGACCCAGACGCCTTCGCGGAGCTGTTCGACGCCACGCGCGCGTCGTGTACAACCGCACCTTCCGGCTGACGGCTGACTGGTCCGTCGAGGAGGACGTCATGTCGGGGACGTTCGTGGCGGCTTGGCGTACGCGGGAGAGGACGGACGCGGACGGTGGGTCGCTGCGTCCGTGGCTGCTGGGCGTCGCCACCAACGTGGCGCCCGCAACCACACGCGCAGCAGCTGGCGTTACCGCGCCGCGGCCGGACGGCATCAAGCAGATGCCCACTCCGGCGAGCTGAACACCGGCGCCCGGACGGGGCGCGGGCGGCTCCATGGCCCCCGCACCCCACCGGTGGACGCGCGAGCCCGGTACGCCCGCCGCCGCCCCACCTCAGCCCTCGTCGCCCTCTTCCTCCTCCTCGTCCCCCTCGAAGAAGTCGCCCACTTCGTCTACCACTTCGGCGGCGACCATCCCACCGACGACTCCCACCGCGAGGCCCGCGGCGCCCGCGGCGACGACGGTGCCCATACCAGGACCGGAGCGGTGACCGCCGTGTTCGCCGTGCCCGTGCCCGCCGTGTCCGTGGTCATCCTTGTCCGCGTACCCGCCGTGGGCGTCGCCGTGGCCGAACCCGCTGTGGGTGCCGTACGAGGCCCGGTGCTCGACGAGTTGGCGCACCCACGCGTCGACTTCCGTGTTCCAGTCCTGCTGAGTGACGTCACTGTGGCTCACGGTGTGGCTGGTGAGCGCGTCATGGCCGCCCAAGAAGAGACCGCCGCGCTTGTCGGCCTCCAACACCACCTCCATGCCGCCGGGATGGGCGAGGAAGGTCACCTCGATCTCATTCACGGCGTGCGCGTACCGCGCGGCCGGTGAGAGCTCGATCTCCTGGTAGAACGGCAGTTGCTGACCCGTGCCGCCGATTCGGCCGTACTCCAGATCCGCCGACCTGAAGTCGAAACCGAGCTGCCCCAGTGCCTCCAGGATCGCCTCCTGGGCCGGCAGCGGCCCCACCGCGAGCGGATCCAGATCGCCCTTGTCCTTCGCGCCGGCCACCGCCAGTTCGGTACGCAGTCCGAGCACGACCCCGAGCGGCTGGCCGTACAGCTCCGTGACCGGTGTCTCCCACGGCAGCGTCACGGAGAAGAGGACGCTGTGCTGCTCGCCCTCGGCGAGCCGGAAGCCGCCGCCGACCGTGAACCGGTCGAAGACGACGGTGCCCTCGTGTTCCGTGTCCTCGGTCTCCGCCTCGACCCGGGCGACGAGTTCGAGGGTGATCTGCTCGATGTCGAAGCTGGAGCTTCCACCCTTGAGGTGTACCTGGCCTCGCAGGGTCCCACCTGGCACCGCCACACCGGGGTCCAGGACCGTGTCCACCGTGGGACCGCCGACACCGAGTGAGCCGAGTAGCCGTTTGAACACCATCGTGGCGTTCACTCCTTCACATACGCGCGATTCGTGGCAGCGCGAACCGCCGAGTCCGGGTGCGACCAAGGTCTGGGCACCTCTACAAGTCTGTAGAACAATAGAGGTGGCACCTCGCGTGGACCTCGCATCCCGCCGGGTCGCCGGGAAAAGTCCGAAAAGCCTCTGCCCTTGACTGAACAGCGGTGCGGCGGGAAGACGAACCGACACATAACTCGCGTGCGACGGGAGAGACGACGTGGAGATCTCAGGCATCATCACCGCGGTCATCATCGGCATCATCATCGGCGTCCTGGGGCGGCTCGTCGTCCCCGGGCGCCAGCGCATCGGTGTTCTCTGGACCATCGCGGTCGGCATCGTGGCCGCTCTGATCGGTACGGCTCTCGCCTCGGCTCTCGGCGTCGGCGACACGGACGGTCCCGACTGGATCGAATGGCTCATCCAGATCGGCCTCGCCGCGGTCGGCGTCGTCGCTCTCGATCGCGCCAAGGCACGCCGCTGAGGCCGGGGTTCGCGAGGAGTGCGCGAGGGATCCCCGGTTGCGGTAACCGGGGATCCCTTGCCAGTGAACCGAGTTGGGGATTCTTCGATACTCAGACCATCAGCGGCGACCGAGGGTGCGGTCGACGGCCTTGATCAGCTCGCCGTCGGGGGTGTCCCCGTCCAGCGACCAGAACATCGCGCCGCCGAGTCCCTTGGCCCGGACATACGCCGACTTGGTTCGCAGTACCTGCGGGTCGTCGTACGTCCACAGCGTCTTGCCGTCGAACAGCCAGGCGTGGCCGTTCTTCGCGTCGCGGTGCACGGTGTACGCCCCCGAGTCCGCGAGCTTCTTCAGTGCCTTGTAGTCCTCGTTCCCGTTCGCCCAGGTGCCCGGGGCGGGGCCGGTCGCGGGCTGGCCCATGCCGGTGCCGCCGCCCGAGACGCCGGTCCAGCCCTGGCCGTAGAAGGGCATGCCGACCACGAGCTTGCGCGCCGGCGCGCCGCGCCGCAGCCAGTCGTTGACCGTCTGGCTGACGCTGAAGTCGTCGGGCTCGGCGAAGAGCGCGGACTGCTGGGCGGTCGTGGGCTCCCAGGTGCCGTGGAAGTCGTATCCCTGGAGGTTCACGAAGTCGAAGTCCCGCATGATCTTTGAGACTTCGAAACCCGCGTCGATCTTGGCCGGGGCCGTGGGGACGAACGCGGTCAGCTCGTAGTGCTTGCGCTTCGCGTGGCCCTTCCGGGACTTGGCGTACATGTCGAGTTGCTTGCGGAACTCCCGCACGAGCGCTGTGAAGTTCTTCTTGTCCTCGGGGCGGAACACGGTGCCGACATCGCCGGCGGAACCGGGCCACTCCCAGTCGAGGTCGATTCCGTCGAAGAGACCCGCAGCGGCTCCCGCGCCGCCGCGAGTGCCGTCGACGGGCAGATTGCCCTTGATGTAGAGGTCGATGCAGGAGGAGACCAGCGCACGGCGGGAGGCGGGAGTGAGTGCCGCGTCCGAGAAGTGCTTCGACCAGCTCCAACCTCCCAACGAGATCAGGACCTTGAGACCGGGATGCTTCGCCTTCAGCTCGCGCAGCTGATTGAAGTTGCCGGCGAGGCGCTGGTCGTCGGTGTCGGCCACGCCGTCGACGGAGCCGGCCGCGTCCAGCGGGCGCGCGTAGTCGGCCCAGGCGTCCGCCTCTCCCGGGGTGTTGCCGGTGAAGCACTTGCCTTCGGCGCTCACGTTCCCGAAGGCGTAGTTGATGTGGGTCAGCCTTGCTGCCGCCCCACTGGTGTCCATGTCCTTGACCTGGTAGTTCCGCCCGTAGACACCCCATTGGGCGAAGTAGCCGACCTGCTTGTACGAGCCGTGTGAGGGGTGCGAGCCGTGCTTGTCGCCGCGCGAGGCGGGGTCGGCGCCCGCGGAGGGGGCGAGGGTGGCCACAAGGCCGAGGGAGAGGGCGGCGATGGCCAGCCGGGAAAGGTTCTTTCGAGGCATGAGGCTCGTTTCCTGTGCGCGTGCCGGAAGGGAGCGGTGCGCACAGGAACGTATTGGTCTGGACCATTAACGTCAAGATGTGCGGCAGTTCTACCGCGGGTAAGTGTGCGTACGGAGCCAAACCGCCATTCCTGGCGGAACTCCGCCCCGTGCTCGCGCGCAAGGGGCGGACCCCGCGCCGCCTCATACGCGGCAACGCCCCCAAGCGCCGCGGTTCTCAGTCGGGGAGTGATGCCCAGAAGTGGCGCAGTGCGCCGGCGCCGCGTTCGGGGTCCTGGAGCATCCAGTAGTGGGTGAGGCCGTCCAGTTCCGTCAGTTGGGTCCTGAGCCGGGCGGTCATGTCGCGGTCCCGTGCGGGTTGGGCCCCGGGGTCGCCGGCCGGGGTCAGGATCAGTCCCCGGGCCGTGACGGGGCGGTCGAAGTCTCGGCCCCAGTCGGCGTGGAAGTTGGGCCAGGTCGAGCGGTAGAGCGCCAGGATGGCCGCGCTCATCTCCTCGTCGTGGATGTCGTCGACCTCCTTTGCCAGTTGGGGGCTCATGCCCCGCGGCTGGAGCATGTCGCCGAAGGTGTATCCGCCGCCGGTGGGCGACTTGCGCAGTCCGGCGAGCGACTCCTCGCCCTCAGGGCTCCGCTGCCACAGGGTGGCCGCCTCGTGCCACTGGTAGTCGGGGTGCCAGCCGTGGGCGACGTCGGACACCCAGCTGCGTACGGGTACGTCGTACGCGGAGACGACCCGCATCGCGAGGTGGCCGCCCCAGTCGTGGCCGACGATGTCGACCGGCCCGTCGACGGCGCGCAGTTGGTCGGCGAGCCAGGCCGCGTACGTTTCCTTGTCCCGTAGGCCGGCCGGGCGAGGACTGCCGAAGCCGGGCAGCCGAAGGGCCACGCTCGGCTGCTCGATCCGTTCCCGGATGTCGTTCCAGATGGTCGGTGTCTCCGGCACTCCGTGCGCGAACGCGACGGTCAGGGCTGCCCCCGGGGGAGAAGTGGATAAGCTATCGACTTCACCGTAGCACCCAAACTGATAACCTATCCACATCGCATCGTGAGGGAGGGAATGTGCGGGTCGACGCCGTGCGGAACAGGCAGAGGATCTTCGACGAGGCCCAACGTGCCGTCAGGGCGGGGGAGATCACGCTCACCCTCAACGAACTGGCGCGCCGGTCCGACGTGGGGGTCGGCACGGTCTACCGCCTCTTCCCGACCCGGCGCGCGATGCTCGAGGCCGTCCTGGAGGACTCGGTACGCGACCTCAGCGCCGCGGCGACCGAGGCGGAGCACCGCCCGGAGCCCGTCCAGGCCCTCGTCGACGTGCTCCACACGGCACTGCTGGCCGCGCTCGCCCGGCCCGGCCTCATCGACGTCCTGATCACCGCGACCGACGAGACGGACTCCTTGCGCCAGGCGAAGGCCGAACTGGCCGCTGTCACCTCCCGCTTGCTTGGCCGCATCCGCCCGGCCCCCGCCCTCACCGGCGAGAACCTGCTGAAACTCCTGTGCGGACTGATCCACGCCATCAACGAACACCCGGCGGGCCGACAGCCCGCCGCGATCGACGCCTACCTCGGCATCCTCCGGGCCGGCCTCACATCCAGCCCGGCCTCGTAGGCGCGACGGAAATGCTGGACTCCGGTTCGCGCGCGCCGTGTTGGGCGGCATTGTCCCTGTGCTGCCCGTCGGCCCGTCGTTCGTGCGGGCGGCGCGTTCGCGGGCGTGATCGGAGGGGTCGGGCCGCCGGAGGCGGAGCGGGCGTTCGGGTGTGGCCGCCTTCGCGGTGCCGGAAGGACGCTCGACGAAACACCCTTGTTACTCGTGCGTAATGCACGCCGTGTCGGTGACATCGGCGACTATGGGCCGCCCTCGGCACCGTGGCAACGTTGGCGTTGTCGCCGACGAGGGAGGGTGTGTGAACAAGGGTTACGCCGTGTTCTGCGATGCGGACCGGCAATTCTACGACTCGCCGCACCACCTTTCCCCGGCTGATGAACCGACCGGAACCGCCGAATCGGCGGCCTCCGAATCAACGGGCACCGCCATATCGACAGGCAATGCCAAAGCACCGGGCGCCGCCGAATCTGCGGGCACCTCCTCGCCCAGGACGGGCGAGTGGTACGAGGCCGCCCGGCGCCCCGTGCCCGACGGATGGCAGCGTCATCACAGCGGTGACTGGCTGGCTTTCCGTCCGGTGGAGCACGAACTCCCGGCCCAGGGCTGGAAGATTCATGTCTCAGCCTGTCTGGACAACGCCGAGTCGATTCTCGACCGGACGATGGCCTACTGCGTCGACCGTCGCATCGCTTTCAAATTCGTGCCGAGCAGATATCTGCTGCATACGCGGAACGCCAAATACGCCGACCGCGGCGCCAGCGGAAAATTCATCACCATCTACCCGGCGGACGACGAGCAGTTCGGGCGCATTGCCGGTGAACTCGACGCACTGCTGGCCGGCGAGCCCGGCCCGTACATCCTGAGCGACCTCCGGTGGAACGCCGGCCCCGTCCACGTCCGCTACGGCAGCTTCACGCGTCGGGACTGCTACGCCGGCGGCATGCTGCGCCCGGCGATCGAGAACGCCGAGGGCAAGCTTGTACCCGATCCCCGCGGCCCCGTCTTCCGGACGCCCGACTGGATCACCCCGCCCGACGTCCTGCGGCCCCATCTCGAAGCGCGCGCCGCGACGACCGTCGAGGCGTCGCCGTACGTCGTCGAACAGGCCCTGCACTTCTCCAACGGCGGTGGTGTGTACGTCGGCCGCGACAGCAGGACCGGCGCGAAGGTGGTCCTCAAGGAGGCCAGGCCGCACGCCGGTCTGGCGGCGGACGGCGCCGACGCGGTGACCCGGCTCGCCCGGGAGCGGTACGCGCTGGAACAGCTGTCGGGGCTCGCCTGCACCCCGGAGGTCCTCGACGCGTTCGAGCTCGGTGGCCACCACTTCCTGGTGCTGGAGTTCATCGAGGGCAGACCCCTCAACACCTTCTTCGCCCGCAGACATCCGCTGATCGACGCGGACCCCGGCGCGGAGCGGCTCGCCGAATACACCGAGTGGGCGCTGCGCGTGTACGGGCTGGTGGAAGAGGCCGTCCAGGCGGTGCACGCACGCGGGATCGTCTTCAACGACCTGCACCTGTTCAACATCATGGTCTCCGAGGACGAGACCTCCGTCGTGCTGCTGGACTTCGAGGCCGCGGCGCCCGCCGCCGACAACGGGCGGCAGACCGTCGCCAATCCGGCGTTCGTCGCTCCTGCCGGCCGACGCGGATTCGACGTCGACCGCTACGCCCTCGCCTGTCTGCGCCTGGCCCTCTTCATACCGCTGACCAGCCTCTTCGCCATCGACCGTGGCAAGGCGGCGCATCTGGCGGAGGTGGTGGCACGGGAGTTCCCCGTCGACCGTGGCTTCCTGGACGCGGCGGTGGCGGAGATCGTGCGCGAGCCGGGCCGCGACACCAGCACCGGTATCGGTACCGGCATCGGTACGACCGTGGCGACCGGGCTCCGTATCCCGGTACCCGCCACGTCCGGCCCCTATCTGCCGGCCGAGCCGGCCGACTGGCCGTACAGCCGCGACTCCATGGTCCGCGCGATCCTGGCCTCCGCGACCCCCGAACGTGACGACCGCTACTTCCCGGGTGACATCGCCCAGTTCGCCACCACCGGCGGGGGTCTCTCCTTCGGATACGGCGCGGCCGGTGTCCTCTACGCCCTCGCCGAGAGCGGCGCCGACCCCTGCCCGCACGCCGAGGAATGGCTGCTGGAGCGGACCAAGCAGCCCGAGTCGGGCACCCCGCTGGGCTTCTACGACGGTCTCGCGGGCCTCAGTTGGACTCTGCACCGACTCGGCCATCCCCACCGTGCCCTGGAACTCGCCGAACTGACGCTCCGTCAATCCTGGGACGAGCTGCCCGCCGATCTGCACGGCGGCGCCGCCGGCCTGGGACTCGCGCTCGACTCTCTCGGCGCGGCGACCGGCGAGAGCGGACTGGCCGACGGGGCCATGCGCTGCGCACAGCTCGCCGCCCGTGCCATGGACGCGGCTCCCGGAGACACGGCCGCCGACGGCACGCGCCGGGCCGGGCTGCTGTACGGCGGCGCGGGCACGGCCCTCCTCTTCATCCGCCTGTACGAACGCACCGGCGACACCGCGCTGCTCGACCTCGCGGCCAAGGCGCTCCACAACGACCTCGACCGGTGCGTGCAGAGCGCGGGCGGCACGCTCCAGGTGGACGAGGGCTGGCGCACCATGCCCTACCTGGGCGCGGGCAGCGTCGGTATCGGGATGGTCCTCGACGACTATCTCGTCCACCGCGCCGACGAGCGATTCGCGCGGGCGCGCGGCGACATCGTGTGGGCGGCGCAGGCGACCTTCTACGCGCAGCCCGGACTCTTCCGCGGCGCGGCCGGCATGGTGCTCCACCTCAGCCGTACGTCGGCGACGGGCCCAGGCACCGAACCGGCCGACATCGCACGGCAGATGGACGCGCTCGCCTGGCACGCCCTGCCCTACCAGGGGCATCTCGCCTTCCCCGGAGAGCAGATGATGCGGCTCTCCATGGACCTCGCGACCGGCACCGCCGGTTGTCTGCTGGCAGTCGCCGCCGCCCACGCGGACGAACCCGCGCGACTGCCGTTCCTCCCGCCGCTGAAGAAGCGGCCCATGAACCGGCTCCTCCTGGAGTCGTGACCAGCACACCGTCCCCAAAAAAGAGAGGCACTGTCATGAACCTTCTTGACCTGCAGTCGATGGAGACCCCGAAGGAAGAGGCCACGGGCGACGTCGCCACCGGCAGCCGGGCGAGCCTGCTGCTCTGCGGTGACAGCAGCCTGAGCATCACCACCTGTAACTGACACCGCTGGTCGTCGGCAGGCCGATGACCTGTTGCAGCGCCGGACGGGCTTCCGAGCCCGTCCGGCGCTCGCGGGCGTCCGTCCGTACACGTACGTCCTGCGCGACGCGCGCACATCTCGCACGTACACGCGGCGCGCACCACGCACCGCACGCGCGTTGCCCGCTTCACCCACCGGGGACATCAGCACCGGCCGCCGCCCGAACCGAGGGGACCCCTTCTTGAAGACGCCGTCCGTCCCGGAGGACCGTGAAGCGACAGCCGCCGGTCTCCTGCTGGGCGCCGCGCGCCACAGCGCGGGCCGGACCACGGCGGTCTTCCTCTGTTCCGCCGCCTCCGCCGTCGCGTCCCTCGCGCTGCCGGCCGTCCTCGGCCGCACACTCGACCTCCTGCTCCGGCGGAGCCCGGACGCCGACCCCTGGCTGCTCGCCTGCGCCGCCGTGATCATCGCCGAAGTTTTGCTGGACGCCGCGGTGGCCCTGCTCGGCGGTACGACCAGCGCCCGCTCCGCCGCCTGGCTCCGCGCCCGCGGCGTGGGCCGTCTGCTCGCCGCGTGGCCCGGCCACGCCTCCCGCTTCCCGCCCGGCGACGTGGCCGTCCGGCTCACGGCGAACGCCACCGAGGCGTCCACCGCGCCCGTCTCCGCCGCGACGCTCGGGGCATCGATACTCGCGCCCGCGGGAGCGGTCGTCGCGCTGTTCCTGATCGACCCGTGGACCGCTCTCACGTTCCTCGCGGGGCTTCCGCTGCTGGTGCTGGTCCTGCGGGCCTTCGCCCGCGGCTCCTCCGACAGCGTCGCGAGCTACCAGCGCGTCCAGGCCGACATCGCCACTCGTCTGGTGGAGGCGCTGGCCGGGGCCCGTACGATCGCCGCCGCCGGAACGGAGGCACGCGACCGCGACCGCGTCCTCGCCCCGCTGCCCGAACTGGCCGCACAGGGCAGCCGGATGTGGCGGATCCACGGCGCGGCCGTCGCTCGCAGCGGTGTGCTCATGCCGTTGCTCACGGTCGCGGTCCTGGCGGTCGGTGGCATCAGGCTCGCGTCCGGCGACATGAGCGTCGGTGAGCTGCTGGCCGTCGGCCGGTACGCGGCGCTCGCCGCCGGCGTCGGTACGGCCGCCGGCCTGCTCGGCTCCCTGATCCGCAGCCGCTCGGCGGCCCGCCGGGCGGCCGAACTGATGGCGCTGCCCGCCATGACGTACGGAGCCCGGACACTGCCGCCCGAGGGGCGCGGGACGCTGGAGCTGCGCGGAGTGAGCGTGCGGCGCGAGGACCGCACCGTCCTCGCCGGGGTGGATCTGACGATTCCCGGCGGCACGTCCGTGGCGGTGGTCGGCCGCTCGGGGGCGGGGAAGTCCACGCTGGCGGCGGTGGCCGGGCGGCTCACGGAACCGGACGGGGGGACGGTCCTGCTGGACGGCGTCCCGCTCGGCGCCCTCCGGCGGGACGAGCTGCGCCGCGAGGTCGGCCATGCCTTCGAGCGCCCCGTCCTCTTCGGTGCCACGCTCGGCGAGGCGCTGGCAGGCGGTTCGCCGATGACGGAGGAACGTGTCCGTGCGGCGGCACGCGCGGCGAGCGCGGACTCGTTCGTACGGCTCCTGCCGCGGGGTTACGCGACCGCGCCGCATGCCGCGCCGCTCTCCGGGGGAGAGCTTCAACGCCTGGGCCTGGCAAGGGCGTTCGCGCGGGCCGGACGGCTGCTGGTGCTCGACGACGCGACGTCCAGCCTGGACACCGTGACGGAGCATCAGGTGGAGCGCGCACTGGCACGGGACGTCCGGCACGGCACCCGGCTGATCGTCGCCCACCGCCTCTCCTCGGCTGCCCGCTGTGACCTGGTGATCTGGCTGGAGGAGGGCCGGGTGCGGGCGACGGGCCCGCACGAGGAGTTGTGGCGCTCCGAGGAGTACCGCGCCCTGTTCGCGCCACCGGAACTGACGTCTCCGGAACTGGCGTCTCCGGAACTCGCACCCCCGCACGGTGCACCCACGGAACCCGCCGCTCCGGATCTCGTGCCGGCGGCGGCCTCGCAGACGGACGAGTACGCGCACCGCGCACCCGTACCCGCCCCCGGACACACCGCCGCCGAACGGGCCGACCGGTGAGCGCCGCCGCCAAGTCACCGGTCGCCGCCGAGCCGCCGACCGCCGACACCTCCCCCGGCAGGGGGGCGCTGCGCCGGAACCTGCCTCCGGCGCGGCGGTTCCTGGCGGCCAGGAAGCGGGTCCTCCTACGGCTCGGCGGGTGGTCGCTGCTGGAGTCCGCGCAGACGTTCCTCGGCGGGTACTGCCTCGCCCAGGCCCTCGACCGCGGGTTCCTCGCCGGACAGACGGGGACAGGTCTTCTCTGGCTCGCCGTCGCCGCCGTGTCGATCCTCGGCGCCGGACCTCCGATGCGCGGCGTCTTCGCCCAACTCGCCGAGCTGACCGAGCCGTTGCGGGACGCGCTCGTACGGCGCGCGGTCCGCCAGGCGTTGCGCCGGGCGGTCACCGATCCGGCCCGCACCGACGACCGCTCGGACACCGGCGCCGTCTCCAGGCTCACCCATCAGACCGAGATCGTCCGCGACAGCTTCGCCGGACTCGTCCTCACCGTAAGGGCGTTCGTCTTCAACGCCGTCGGCGCACTGGTCGGCCTGCTGGCCCTCGCCCCCGAACTGCTCCTCGTCGTATTGCCCCCGCTCGTCCTGGGCATCGCGCTCTTCCTCGCCACGCTGCTCCCGATGGCCTCGGCCCAGCGCTCCTTCCTGGACGCGGACGAGGCGGTGGCCGAAGGCGTGGGCGCGGTGTCGGCCGGCCATCGTGACCTCGTGGCCTGCGGCGCGCAGGCGGACGCGGCGGAGCGTACGGGGCGGCTCATCGACACCGCGGAGAGGACGTCGCGCGTGCTCGCGCGGTGGGCCGCGCTGCGTACGGTGGCGCTCGGCGTCGCGGGCCAACTGCCCGTACTCCTCCTGCTCGTCGCCACTCCGTGGCTGCTGCGGCAGGGGGTGACGACTGGCGCGCTGGCGGGGGCGCTCACGTATCTGCTTCAGGCGCTGCTTCCCGCGCTGCACAGCATGATGACCGCGCTGGGAGCGGCGGGGACGAGGCTGCTGGTCGTGGTCGACCGTTTCCACGACGCCACTGCCGTTCCCGTGCCCCCGAAGGCTCCGGCCCCGAACCCGGCCCCGGCCGCCGACGCCGACCGCCCGAGCGGCCGACGCCCCTCGCGCACCGCGCCGGCGGTCGAGGTCCGCGCCGTCACCCACGCCTACGGCCCCGACTCACCTCCCGTGCTGGAACGCCTCCACCTCACCGTCCGCCGCGGTGAGCACATCGCCGTCGTCGGCCCGAGCGGTATCGGCAAGTCGACGCTGGCGGGTGTCGTCTCCGGGCTCGTCGCCCCCGACAGCGGAACGGTGCTGCTCGGCGGGGAACCGGTGACCGGCAGGACCGCTCAGGACCTCGCGGACCGGCGCGTCCTCATCCCGCAGCAGGCGTACGTCTTCACCGGCAGTGTCCGCGACAACCTCCTGCATCTGCGGCCGGACGCCACGAGCGGCGAACTGGCGCACGCGGTACGGACGTTGGGCGCCGGGCCACTCGTCCACCGGCTCGGCGGCCCGGACGCCGTACTCGACCCCCGGGGCCTGTCCCAAGGTGAGCGCCAACTCCTGGCGCTGTGCCGCGCGTATCTCTCCTGCGCGCCACTCGTCCTGCTCGACGAGGCCACCTGCCATCTGGACCCGGCCGCGGAAGCTCGCGCCGAACGCGCCTTCGCCGAGCGGGCCTTCACCGACGGGATCCGCGCCCGTGACGGCGCCCTGATCGTCGTGGCCCACCGGCTGTCGTCCGCGCGCCGGGCGGACCGGGTGCTCGTACTGGACGGCACCACGCCGCGGTTCGGCACGCACGAGGAACTGCTGACGAGCTCGGCGCTCTACCGCGACCTGTTTGGCCACTGGCAGCACACACCGCCGCCCGTCGGCCGCTGAACGGCCGAGGGCGGGAGCCCGGCGGGAGCTACAGCCACCCCGCGTCCTGGGAGATGCGTATCGCGTCCATGCGGTTGCGCCCGCCGACCTTGCGTATCGCGGAGGCCAGGTAGTTGCGTATCGTCCCGCTCGACAGATGCAGCGAGGCCGCGATGTCGCCGATCGGCGAGCCCTGCGCCGCGAGCGCCAGAACGCTCAACTCCCTTGGCGTCAGGGGCAGTTTGGTCGCCTGGAGGAAATCACAGGCGAGGGAGTCGTCGACATACCGCTCACCGCGCGCCACCCGGTGAATCCCCTCGATCAACCGGCTGGGGTCCCCGTCTCTGTTGACATACCCCAGCGCCCCCGCCTCGAATGCCCTCATCAGCGCTCCGGGCTTTCTCTCCGACGTGAGCACCAATAACGCCCCCATGCCGCCCTGCCCGTTGCCGGGTCCGGGCATTCCCGTGCGCGCCGGGTCATCGAGACAGTCGATATCGCTCACCCATACATGCGGTGATGGACAGAGCGCCTCCTGATGGGCCGGGCGCTTGTGGGACGCCGACACATGGAGTGTCTCCTCGCAGCGCAACAGCGCCACAAGAGCTGAACGGAACAGTCCGACCCTGTGTACGACTTGAACATGGATCATGCACGTCCCCTTGTAGGTGGTGGGTCGCCGGTCGGCATCACATCCACTGCCCGTCATACGCCGACGGGAACTCCTTGCCGACCGGAAGCTGAGGCACTTTTCAGATTGCCGTGAGCCCCCGGCATGCGCTCGTGCTCCCCAGTACGCCCCCCTGGTTATATCCGGTCCCTGTCCTCTCTCGGAAAAGCTGTCACATCGACCCGGCGGACGGAAAGGAAAAGAGACTTCCGGTCAATCGGCGATTGAATCAAGTCGAAATTAAGGACATGGCCAATCCTCGCCGGTGAACCGCATATGCCCGCCGGGTAACGCGGGACGACATGCGAGTGGGGCGGACCGGAAGGTACCCGGTCCGCCCCACTCGTGTCGTGCCCGTCATGGTGTGCCGCGTCAGCGAGGGCGGTGGCCTTCGTAGTAGCCGCCGAGCTGCTGGTGATAGCCCACGTCGCCGACGTGCTTGTCCTTGTCGAACTCCGGGGAGCCCTTGATCCGCTCCTTGGTGAGGTCGACGAAGACCGTACGCGTGGCCTCGTCGACCGCCCGTACGACGCCGGCCGGCAGCAGAACGTGCTTGCCGAAGATCCAGACGCCCGTGTCCACCACGAGGTACGAGGAGTTGACGTCGTCGGAGTGCTTGTCGACCTTGCCGACGCTGCCGTCGGTCGCCTCGACCTTGTATCCGATCAGGTCGGTTCCCGCGGTGTGGCCGGTGGTCGGCTGGTAACCCCAGATGTCGTCACTCATGAAACGTCTCCCTCATGCATAGAAATGCTTTCCCGGCACCAAAAGCGCTATGGACCGGGCGAGATTCACGCTCCGCCGTTCGGGGCGGTGACGCTTTCTCCTGGCCGTCACGTGCCCGGCGATTCAGGTCTCACACACGCGCTCCACGGAATGAATTCGGTCCCGGCCACAACGATCCGCCCCGTCTTCGCAGGTGAGATGCCGAAAATTTCCCCGAGGCAACTGTCTGCAACGCTATGGCCTCCGGATTGCCCGCGGGACCCGTACGTTCGGTATCCGACGGGCGGCGGGTTTCCCGAACCCCTGGGACAGTGGGAGACATGCGGTCGAGCGCGCCGGGTACCTGGCGGCCGGCCCACTCGGGGCCGTTGTCCAGGGCTGGAGGGCCGATGGCCGTACGACATCGATTGATCGAGCGGCCCGTGGCGGATGTGTGGGCGGTGCTCGCCGACGGTTCGCGCTACGGCGACTGGGTGGTCGGCACGTCCGAGTCGCGCCCGGAGGAAGGGGCGTGGCCGGAGGTCGGCTCCAGCATCACGTACACGATCCGGCTGGGGCGGTGGTCGGCGTCGGGCAGCACTGTCGTGCGGCGGTGCGAGGAGCCCGGTGTGCTGGAGCTGGAGGCCGACAGCGGCCGGCTCGGCACGGCGCGGATCGCGGTCGAGGTCCGGCCCTGGGGCGAGAACGCCCTGGTGATCATTGACGAACACCCGCTGCGCGGGCCGGGCGGGCTGCTCCACAACACGGCCGTGGACGCCTTGATCCAGCTGCGTCACCGGAGCATGCTCGCCCGGTTGGCGGAAGCGGTGGAGAGCGCTCCGTCGCACGCGCGCGGGGCCGTCTGAAGCGACCGCGCGGGGGCGGTCCGCAGCGATCGCGCGGGGGCGGTCCGCAGCGATCGGGGTGTCCATCCCGACCATGGCTTCAGCGGGAGGGGCTCGACCGGGAGCACGCACCGCGAGTCCTGGCGCATCCGCTGCCCGCGCCGCACTGCGGGGCCGGGGTGGGCGGACGTGCTGCCGCTGAGTGAATCCAACGGACGTTTGCACCGACGCGTACGGGTACTCGGGGGACATGGACGACACGAAACCCCCGGCCCCCGTCCCCTTCGAGGGTCCGAATTGACGGCGGGCGTACGGGACGGGCGGCGCTCCCCGGAGCGCCGCGCGCGGATCGCGGACCGGGGGAAGGGCGTCGTACGGCGCGCTAGCCAGTGGCTCCGGCGCGCTCGGGACGGGGCGGGTGACGAGCGGCGGTCGCTGCTGCTGACCGCCAAGAGTGTCCTGGCGGCCACCGTGGCGTGGGTGATCGCCTACTACCTGCTGGACGCGACGTCGCCGGCGTTCGCCCCGTTCTCTGCGGTCCTGCTCATGCACGTGACCATCTACCGGTCGCTGGCGCAGGCGCTGCGTTACGTGGGGGCCGTCACCGCGGGTGTACTGGTGCAGGCGGGACTCGTGTATCTCGCCGGCCCCGACCTCTTCACCTTCGTCCTGGTGGCTCTGATCGCCCTGTTCATCGGGCGGTGGCCCGCGCTCGGCCCTCAGGGCAACCAGGTCGCCACGGCGGCGTTCTTCGCCTTCTCCACCTACACCAGCGCGGGTGACGAACGCGACACCGCTCTCCAGCTCGGACAGATCATCCTGCTGGTGTTCATCGGCGCCGTCGTGGCCGTCGTCGTCAACGGCACGATCGTGCCGCCCCTTCGTTACCGAGGCGCCGAGTACGGCATCCACCTGCTCGCGGACGCCATGAGCGACCTCCTCGAAGACATCGGACCCGTACTCGGCGACGGGCGGGCCGACCGGGAGCACACGGCGCGATGGCGCTCGCGCGCCGAGGGGATCGGAGCCAGCATCGACCAGGCCCGGACCGACCTGCGGACCGCCGAGGAGAGCCTGCTCTACAACCCACTGCGGCTGTTCGGCAGCCGCCGGACCCGCAAGCACACCCGTGCCACCTTCCACGGGTACGCCGCCGTGCTGTCGGCGCTGGAGCGCGCTCTGTACCAACTGGCCTCGCTGACACGGAGCTTGGACCAGTGGCGCAAGGAGGAGCACGAATACCACTACGGCCCCTTCCTGACACGTTACGGCGCTTTCCTCGACGCGCTCGCGGAGATCACCCGGCTTCTGGGGAGTCTCGACGAGGACGCCCTGGACGGCCAGGGACAGCAGCTCTACGGACTCGTCGCCCGGGCGCGGCGCCGTCGGCGCGAGATGACCGAGGAGGCCGAACACCGGTCCCTCCCGCTGATGGACCCGGCGCGCCCCTACGGGGTGCTGGTGGTCGAGGCGACCCGCCTGATGGAGGAACTGGAGCACACGACGGACGTCCTGGGGGAGCACTGGGAGTACGTGGAGCGCTGATGTGCTCCGGTGCCCCACACGCTCCGGTCCGCCGCCCGGAGGCCGGCCCGTACGGCCCGTTCCACCCGGCGGCCCGTACGACCAGACGGACGGTCACGGTGCCCGTGTTCGGCGAGTTCAGGAGGTGAGACGGCCGCGGAGGGGAATCCTCGTCGCTGGCCGTCGGCCGCGGAACGGCATCGCCCGGTTGAGAGTCCCCGGATCGGGCACCCGGTCGCGTGGTGTACGGCCGGGTGTACCGCGTCCCAGGTCCGTCGTGGAGAGGCAGGGCAGCTATGAGCGTCATCGAAGGCGCTGTCGACGTCGATGTCCCGGTCCGTATGGCCTACAACCAGTGGACTCAGTTCGAGTGCTTCCCCCAGTTCATGCGTGGCGTACGGCGGGTGGAGCGCTCACGCTCCTCCATGACGCACTGGGTGACCAGATTCGGCGGCGTGACCCGTGAGTTCGACGCGGAGATCACCGAGCAGCGTCCCGACGACCGCGTGGTGTGGCGCACGGTCGGCACGCCCCACCTGACCGGTTCGGTGCGCTTCCGGTCGCTGGGCGACACCCGCTGCCGGGTCGATTTCCGCATCGATTTCACTCCGCGCGGCCCCGCCGAGCGGGTCGGGGACGCCCTCGGCGTGATCCGCAGGCAGGTGTACGACGATCTCCGGCGCTTCAAGGAGTACATCGAGGGCCAGGGCCGGGAGACCGGGCAGTGGCGGGGAACCATCAGCGACGGCCATGTGAAACCGGACTCGGACCATCCGCCGCCGCAGGTGCCGGACTGGCCGACCGGCTGAGACACCCCGTACGAGAGTGAAGTGCCGAAACGGAAGGTTGAGGCGTTGAGGGAATCATCGAACGGTGACCCGGGCGGCGAAAAGGCGAAGATCACCCCGCCGAAGACATGGGCCGCCGGTGTCCCGGCGGTCGCCCACGCCGTCCAGTACTCCCTCGGGGAGACGTCGGCCCGCCGTACGGCGCTGAACCTGCTCGACATCAACCAGACCAAGGGCTTCGACTGCCCCGGCTGCGCCTGGCCCGACCCCGCGCCGGGGCAGCGCCACAGAAACGAGTACTGCGAGAACGGCGCCAAGCACGCGAACGACGACGCCACGACGCGACGCGTGACCCCCGAGTTCTTCCGGCGGCATTCCGTCTCCGAGCTGGCGCGCGCCTCGGACCGGTGGCTGAACCAGCAGGGCCGGCTCACCCGGCCCATGGTCAAGCGGCCGGGCGCGGACCACTACGAGCCGATCAGCTGGCACGACGCCCTGGGCCTGATCGCCGACGAGCTGCGGTCCATGGACTCCCCGGACGAGGCGATCTTCTACACGTCGGGCCGGGCCGGCAACGAACCCGCCTTCGTGCTCCAGCTCTTCGCCCGTGCCCTGGGGACCAACAACCTGCCGGACTGCTCCAACATGTGCCACGAGTCGAGCGGCGCGGCGCTGCACGAGACGCTGGGCATCGGCAAGGGCGACGTGAGCCTGCTGGACATCCACCACGCCGATCTGGTGCTGACGGTGGGTCAGAACCCGGGCAGCAACCACCCCCGGATGCTCTCCGCACTGGAGGAGACCAAGCGCGGGGGCGGGCGGATCGTCGCCGTCAATCCCCTGCCCGAAGCGGGCCTCATGCGCTTCAAGAACCCGCAGAAACCGCGCGGGGTGGTCGGCCGGGGCACCAACATCGCCGACCAGTTCCTCCAGATCCGGCTCGGCGGCGACCTGGCCCTCTTCCAGGCACTGAACCTGCTCCTGCTGGAGGCCGAGGACGCCGCGCCGGGGACGGTCCTGAACCGGGACTTCATCGACCGGCACACCACCGGATTCGAGGAGTTCGCCGCGCACATCCGCTCCACCGTCTCCTGGCCGGACGTCCTGGCGGCCACCGGCCTGGCACGGGACCAGATCGAGGAGCTGCGGGACCGCGTCCTGGCCAGCGAGCGCGTCATCGTCTGCTGGGCGATGGGACTCACCCAGCAGAAGCACGGCGTGCCCACCATCCGCGAGCTGGTGAACTTCCAGCTCCTGCGGGGGAACATCGGCAGGCCCGGCGCGGGAGTCTGCCCCGTGCGCGGACACAGCAACGTCCAGGGCGACCGGACCATGGGCATCTGGGAGCAGATGCCCCAGGCGTTCCTGGACGCGCTGGAACGCGAGTTCTCCTTCACCCCGCCCGCCCACCACGGGCTGGACACGGTCGACTCCATCCGGGCCATGCTGGAGGGCCGGGCCAGGGTCTTCCTCGGACTCGCGGGCAACTTCGTACGGGCCGCCCCCGACAGCGACCTCACCGAGAAGGCGATGCGCCGGTGCCGTCTCACCGCGCACATCTCCACCAAACTGAACCGCTCCCACACGGTCTGCGGCGACACCGCACTGATCCTCCCGACCCTCGGGCGCAGCGAGAAGGACTGCCAGAACGGCGAGGAGCAGTTCATCACCGTCGAGGACTCCATGAGCCAGGTCCACGCCTCGTCCGGGCGCCTGGAACCGGCGTCCAGCCATCTGCTCAGCGAGGTCGCGATCCTCAGCAGGCTGGCCCGCCGGACACTCGGCGACAAAGTGCCCGTGCCCTGGGAGGACTTCGAGGCGGACTACGGCAACATCCGGGACCGCATCGCGCGGGTCGTGCCCGGCTTCGACAACTTCAACACCAAGGTCCGCAAGCCGGGCGGCTTCGAACTTCCCAACCCGGTGAACGAGGGCGTTTTTCCCACTCCCAGCGGTAAAGCGCTGTTCACCCGCAACGAATTCGAGGCGCTGAGCGCCCCGGAAGGCCATCTCCTGCTCCAGACGCTGCGCTCGCACGACCAGTGGAACACCGTGCCCTACACCACCGACGACCGGTACCGGGGCATCCAGGGATCCCGCCGGATCGTGCTCGTCCACCCCGCCGACCTGAGCGCCCTCGGATTCGAGGACGGTGCTCAGGTGGACGTGGTCAGTGTCTGGCAGGACGGCACCGAACGCCGCGCCGAGGACTTCCGCCTCGTCTCCTACCCCACGGCCCCCGGCTGCGCCGCCGCCTACTACCCGGAGGCTAACGTCCTCGTACCGCTGGACAGCGTGGCCGACACCAGCAACACACCGACCTCCAAAGGCATCGTCGTCCGCCTGGAACCACGGGGATGACACCCGTCCGAGCCGCTCGCGTACGGGGAGCCCGGGCGGCCCACCGCCCTCACGAGGCGCGGCGCGCTTCCGCCGCACGGCCGCCGGGCCCGAGCAGGCCCGTCGCCGAGAACTCCGAGCGCGTCAGTTCCCGGCGCGCGAACCTGGAGACGAGGGTCGGCAGTTCGCGGAGTACGGAGTGCTGGTCGGCGTCGCGGATCATGTCCGTGTCGGTCCATCCAGGTTCCAGGCCCCCGCGTGCCGCGTCCGGGCGGTCGCGTTCCCGCGGGGCAATCCGCCGGCACCACGCCCCGGCGTCCCGGAGCAGCGCGAGGCCACGACCTACGGTGTGTCGGTACCCGGGCGCCGGGTACCTGGATGGCCCGTCGCGGACGCCTCGCGACCGATCGGAAGCACGTTCTGAAAGGCTGACATGACCGAGTCACAGCCCCTGCCCGGACAGGCCGAATCCTTCTGGATGGCGACCGCCGGTGCCACCGATCACCCGGCGCTGGACGAGAACGTCACCGTTGACGTGGTCGTGGTGGGTGGCGGCATCGCGGGGCTGAGCACGGCGTGGGAGCTGGCCGGCACCGGCAGGACGGTCGCCGTGCTGGAGGCCGACCGGATCGCGGCCGGGGTCAGCGGATACACCACCGCGAAGGTCTCGGCGTTGCACACCTTGGTATACGACCGGCTGCGCCGGACACGTGACCAGGACGCCGCGCGGCTGTACGCGCGCTCGCAGCAGGGCGCGGTGGAACGGGTGGCCGAGATCGTCGCCACGCTCGGCATCGCCTGCGACCTGGAGCGCGCCCCCGCCTACACCTACGCCACCGAACCCGCCGCCGTTCCCGAACTGCGGGCCGAGGCCGAAGCGGCCGCGGAGGCCGGGCTCGCGGCGGCGTACGTGGACCGCACCGATCTGCCCTACGAGGTGAGCGGCGCCGTCCGGGCGGACGCGCAGGCGCAGTTCCACCCCCGTAAGTACCTGCTCGCCCTTGCCGCCGACCTCCGGGCCAAGGGCGGTCTGATCTTCGAACGCTCGCGCGCCACCGGCCTCTCGGAAGGCACCCCCTGCCGGGTCACCGTCGAGTCCGGCCACACCGTCACGGCGCGCGACGTGGTGATCGCCACTCACTTCCCCGTCTTCGACAGGGCCCTGACCTTCGCGCGGCTCTCCCCGCGCAGGGAACTGGTGGTCGCCGCCCCGATCGCCGCCGGAATCGCGCCGACCGGCATGTACATCACGCGGGAGGACGGCAAGCGGTCGGTGCGCACCGCACCGCTAGACGACGACCGCCGCCTGCTCATCGTCACCGGCGAGAGCTTCACGCCCGGCACGGGCGACCCCCGCGAGGGGTTCCGGCGGCTGGACGCCTGGATGCGCGCCAGATTCCCTGTCGGTGCCACCGCCTACCGCTGGGCCGCCCAGGACAACGACTCCACCGACACCGTCCCCCTCGTCGGCCCCTTCCACGTCGGCTCCCGCCACACGTACGTGGCCACCGGGTTCGGCGGATGGGGGATGAGCGGCGGCGTCATGGCAGGTCGGCTGCTGACCGACCTCGTCCGGGGCGAGGAGCCGCCGTGGGCAGCCCTTTACGACCCGCGCCGGCTGGCGAGCACCATCCGCGAAGCGCCCGCCCTGCTCAAGCAACAGGCCGATGTCGCCAGGCACTTCGTCGGCGACCGGCTGCGCACCACGCACGTGGACTCGGTCGCGCAGGTCCCGCCGGGCACCGGAGCGGTGGTACGTGTCAACGGACAGCGCTGCGCCGTCTACCGGGACGTGGATGGCGTGGCTCAAGCCGTATCCGCGCGGTGTACGCATCTGGGGTGCCTGGTGGCCTTCAACGGTGCCGAGACGGCGTGGGAGTGTCCGTGCCACGGCTCGCGTTTCGGCGTCGACGGCTCGGTCCTCCAGGGGCCGGCCGTCCGCCCGCTGGAGACGCGGGACGTATCGGGCGGCTGACACCGCCCCCGCGCGGGGAGGCCGGGACGGCGGTCCGTCAGCGCGTTTCGTGGGAGAGCAGATTTCCGAGCGGGCCGAGGTCCAGGTTGAGGTCCTCGCGGCGCAGACCGTGCAGTTCGCAGAGTTCCGTCATGCGCTCGTCGAGGAGCATCAGGGTGGTCCCCACGCGCTCTTCCTGTTCCTCCGTCAGCTCTCCGCTGTCGAAGCGGCGGATCGCCTGGCGTTCCATCAGCTGTCTGAGCAGTTCCACGACGGTCAGTACCAGAGAGGCCAGATCGCGGCCCGCGCTGTGCGGATCGATGTCCACACGGGTGTCGCTCACAGGGGCCCGCTGTCGGCCCACGGCGCGGGAACGCGCTCGCTGACGGATGCCAGCAGGGCGTGCAGGGAGAGCCGGACCAGCGGAACGTCCGCGATGGCGATCACAAGATCCCCACTGATGACGACACCGGTACCGAGCACTCTGTCGAGCAGGTCGACCAGGGGGACGCCGATGGGGGCCGTGGCTTCCGGGCCCTGCCACGGAACGGGGTTACGGGTGCCCTGCAAGATCTCCTCCGTCCGTGAACGAGTAAGGGGCCCAGGGCCCTGAGACGTCGATCTCGATGCCGTCGAATTCCGGGGACGCGCGGAGCCCGGCGATCGTGGCCGTCAGTTCCTCGCTCCTGTCCTCGGCGATCAGATAGGCCGTGTTCATGATCTGGGTGCGGTCCTTGCCGGTGACCCCGGGGCCGTGCGGCCGGCGGGGGACCGTGCCGACCGCCAGTTTCCGTACGGCTACGTCCACCTGCTCGGCCGCGGCCATTGCGTTCTCCCGGTGCTGCTCGCGCAGGTGCCGGCGGCTGCGCAGACGCTCCAGGTAGTCACGGCCCGAGACACGTCGAGGTTCGGGGTCCGCGCCGGGGGCGGCGGGCTCCCAAGTGCCGGGCGCGGCGGACGTGGCCGTCGTGCCGGCGTGTGTCAGGTGGACCTTGACTGCCCATTCGGCCCGGCCCGCGATGCGGTCCAGCGCCAGGCGGAAGCGTTCCCGGTTCTCCCCGAGGGCCGCGCGCACCCGCTCGTCGCCGAGGTAGAGGGTGGCCAGCGGCATCGGCACGGTGGGGCCGCAGGCGGAGGCGGCGGTGACGACGCCGTGGTGGGCGCGTGCGCAGCGTTCGAGTTCGGCTGCGTCGCCGAGCCGCTCGCGCAGCGCCGATTCGGAGAACTCCGCCGCCGGTACGTCCTGGACCACGGCGGACAGCGAGCCGACTGCCAGGAGGCGTAGCGGCCCGCCACCTGGGTGCCCGTCGGCGGAGGAGAAGGCCCCGGGGTGGTCCGATCGGCAGACGGCGAAGACGTACGTGGCGTGAGAGCCGATGCCCTCGACCGAGGCCGATGCCGAGGTCGTCGCCGTTGACGTGGCCGCTGACGTGGGGTGCGGGACGGCGTTCATCGGCGGCGCAGCTCCCTTCTGCCACCGGCCCGCGGGATGCCGTCGGCTTCCTGGGAGTCGTCGCCCTCCAGAGCCTCGATCCGCTCGCGCAGCTGCTTGTTCTCCTCGTACAGCGCGTCGTGGGCGGCTCGCGACGACAGCGCGGGATCGGTCTCCCACCAGTCGATGCCCGCCTTCTTCGCCGTCTCCACGGACGAGATGAACAGCCGCAGGCGAATGGTCAGCAGTTCGATGTCCAGCAGGTCGATCTTGATGTCACCGGCGATGACGATGCCTTTGTCCAGCACCCGCTCCAGGATCTCGGCCAGGTTGGCCGTGGCGGGCGGGTGCGACCGGGACTCCGTGGTCCAGCTGTCCAGTTCCGTCACGGTCTCACTCCAGATACGGGTACCGGGGTTTTCCTGTCGAGAATGTCCAGCAGGCGCTCCTCCTCGGCCTCGAAGCGCGCGAGGTCGATCTCACCGTCGTCCAGGGCGCGGTTCAGTTCGGAGAGCCGCACGCGGATCACCGCCGGGTCGTAGAGCTCCGCCTCCGCCGCGTCGATGAGCCGGTCGGAGATCCAGACCACGCCGCGTACCGGCGCCAGGGGGAGAAGGAGCACACCGGAGAGCAGACCCATGTCAGGCCCTGGCCGGGACGGGTTCGCGGGCCACGAAGCTGTAGCAGGGCAGCGGGCCGGTCACCCGCAGTTCGAGACGGTCCGGATGGTCCGCGGCGAACCGCTCGGCGACACCGCGGAAACGTCCTTCTTCGCGCCGGGGCACGAGGAAGGACGCGTTCAGGACGCACCCCTCCACGTCCGGCCCCGGACACATGTCGTCGGCGATCCCGGCGAATTGGGGCGGCAGCAGGGCCGCCGCCTCCGCGGCCCTGCGCCGCAGACCCGCCGCCACCGCCTCGCCGAGCCGGACGTTGGCCTCGTAACCGGGGTGGCGGCGCGTCTCCTCGCGAATTCCCCGGACCACCGGGTCCTCACGGATCAGTGCGGCCAGGTTGTCCTGCACCGGCATGATCTTGACGTTCATCTCGACGCGGGAGTCCAGCCGCTCCAGAACGGCGGCGTGCTCGTCGCGGCGTGCGGCGACGCCCGCCACTACCGCCGCCTCGTCGGGCGCCACCATGCCGAAGCGCATCGGCAGCACGGGGCCGGCTTCGGCCAGCGCCAGGAGGACACTCTGATGTGCCATCAGATCGCGTCGCCGGGCCCTGAGCCCCGGGTGCGCGGCGCTGACCACGACAGCGAGGTCCCCGACCGGCAGCAGCCGCACCGGTGCGGGCGGCTCGCCGATGCCGTCGGTGGTGGGGGGAAGAGGATGGGAGCGGCCCACGATGCCGTACACGTAGATACCTGAAGCGGTCATGGGTCAGCGCTCTTCCTTGCGGCGTCGGGTTCGTTCGGAGCTCCTGGAGCGGGATGTCCTGGACCTGCGGGGGCGTTCCTCTTCCTCCGGCTCGTCCTCGTCCTCGTCATCGTCGCCGCCGGGGCCCACGGCCTTCTTGACCTTCTCGCCCACGGAACGCGCGGCCTTCTTCGCCCCGGCCTTGCCGACGCTCTTCGTCATACCGCCGCCGAACAGCTCCGGCACCGTCCTGCTGGTCGAATCGTTCTCCAGGTCCAGCCGGTTGCAGGCTTCGGCGAAGCGAAGGTAGGTGTCGACACTGGCGACGACGATCCGCGCGTCGATCTTCAGGATTTCGATGCCGACCAGAGACACCCGTACGAAGATGTCGATGACCATGCCGCGGTCGAGGATGAGTTCCAGGACGTCGTAGAGGGTGCCGGCGCGGGGAACGCGGACAACCTCCTCGCTGTATGTGCTCAAGGAATGACCGTCTCTCGGGATCTGGGTCCAGTTCTGAGCGCTCACGTGTCCGCCTGGCCGCGGCGGTAGCGACGGACTCTGCGGTACTGAAGCAGTGAGCCGTCCTCATCGATGTCCACCTCGTAGGTGGCGAGCAGGCTGGTGGTGTCGGGGATGCGCGGGAGCTCCAGCACATCGACGTCGACGTGCCAGCCGTCGTCGTTCCGCGAGACCGCGGAGACGCCTTCGGGCCGGTGCCTGATCAGCTTTCCCAGACTCTGGCACGCGCGTTCGGCCGCCTCCTCCGCTCCCCTCAGGCGCTGCTTGCCCGCGGAGGAACGGGTGGATCGGGAGGTCCGGGCATGCCCGGCACGCTGCTCTGACATGTTCCCCAGCCTCCCGACCCCGTGGCGGCTCCGCATGCGGTGATGGACCGAACGGGCGGCCACCGGAAACCACACGAATGGCGGCTTTGCGAGGTCCGGAGGACAGTGGATGAGGGAGTGCCCACCGCGATGCGGGCAGCGCTCGCTGCCACGTCGCCGGGCCACTCACAGACATTTCCCCTCTTCGTTCTGGAGGATCAGATGGCCAGCACCGACACCGCCAGCAGCACCTCTACCGGTACAAGCGCCAAAAACGGGGGACCGGGCGGCACGACCACGATCGCCGACAACGTGG